>NZ_JBNHFJ010000001.1:0-1047252 GCF_059090105.1 Arthrobacter sp. K410C | reverse complement strand
CGCGCTGATCCTCAGACAACGAACTAGACGCACGCATAAAACTGCTCCCCGGGAGTCGGAACTGAATTTCTCAGTCCAACTCCCGGGGAGCAGTTCAAAATCCGGGGCGCCCCTGGTGTGTTTTGTGGTGTCAGGACTCGGCGCCGCCGTGCAGGGCGTCGTCGCTGCTGTCGTCCTCGGGTCCGGTGCCGCGGCCGCCTTCGCTTTGGTCGGAGAGGTCCATGTTGCCGCGGGCCTCGTCCATGGTGGGGCCGCCGGAGGGAACGCTGTAGGTGTCCGGGCGGATGCCGTGGGACTGTTCCTCGATCAGTGCCTGCTCCTCGCTGAAGCGGATCACGTTCGCTTCGTCGCCGGCGTCGCCGGGAATGTCCTCGCGGACCTGCGAGGGGTCGGGGACGATGAAGCCTGCGTCCGGTTCTTCTTTGGGGTTACTCATTTCCTTACCTTCCTATCGGGTTGTGCTGTCGGCGGGACGCTCGCGGAGTTCCACTTTGACGTCCCGGGTTTCATCGCCGCGCTTGACGGCAAAATTCACGGTGTCGCCCGGGTTGCGATGGCGAAGTTCGGCGAGGAGCTTCTCGGGAACGGCCAAGTCCGTCCCGTCTATCGACTCCAGGACGTCGCCGGGGCGGATTCCGGCACGGCCTGCCGGTCCGTCCTCTGCCACGGCCAGCACCAGCACGCCCGCACCCTGCTCAAGGCCCAGCTGGTCCGCTATTTGTGGAGTCAGCTCGCCGGGGGTCAGGCCCACATAGGCGTGTTCGGCGGTGCCGTCGGCCAGGAGTTCCTCGGCCACTTCCACGGCGGTGGCGGCCGGGATGGCGAAACCGAGGGCTACGGCCCCGGCGGACGGCGGGATGTAGGCCTCGCTGATGCCGATAATCTCGCCGCGCATGTTGATCACGGCGCCGCCGGAGTTGCCGGGGCTGATGGGCGCATCCGTCTGGATCAGGTCCACCAGGGACAGGCTGTTGGACGCGGACCCGGGAATCGAGCGGTGGAGTCCGGAGATGATGCCGGCGGTGGCGGTGTTCTCGAAGCCGAGCGGCGAACCGAGCACCACGGCGCCCTCGCCCACCTTGGGCAGGGTGGTCTGGTACACCGGTTTGGGCAGGCCGGTGCGGTCGGCCTGCACCAGCGCGAGGTCCGTGACGGGGTCGGTGGCCCGGACGGTGCCCTCCACCCGCTGGCCGTCCGCGAAGGCGACCTCAACCCTGGTGTTGCCGCGGATGACGTGCTCGTTGGTGAGGACCAGGCCGTCCTCGGAGTACACCACGCCGCTGCCCAACCCGCCTTCGGTGAAGATGGTCACCACCGACGGCGCAAGGTTCTCCACGAGCTGCGGGATGCCGCCCGCCGCGTCCTCCCCGGCGGGCGCGGGCGCGGAAGCGGCCGGGCTGGCTGCAGGGGTGTTGCCCGAGTCGGCGGTTCCGCTCGGCGGGGGAGGAGGCGAGCCTCCTGTGCAGGCGGAGAGCACGACGGCGGCACTTAGGGCCAGTGCGGCGGCGGCGGTCCTGGGCGGACCGGGACGTCCCCGGGTGCCCAGGCCCCGGCTGCGGGGCCCCGGATGGATGGCCGGGCTCATTGACTACCTCCCCTGCGGACGGCGGCTTTCTACCACCGTAGCCGGGGAGCACGGCAAATACCAAGCACGCTTAGTATTTGCCGGCCCGCAACGCGGGAAGAGGCGCTGGCGGGTTAGGAGTGGCCGTGCAGCCCGTCGAACGCCATGGTGATGACGTCGTCGGCGAGGCGCTCCGGTGACAGCGAACCGCCGGGCTTGTACCACTCCACGATGGAGTTGATCATGCCGAACAGGAGGCGCGTGACGGTCCGGGGATCGATGTCGGTGCGGAGCGAGCCCTCGTCCTGGGCCGCCGAAATCAGGGCCGCCACCTTGTGGTCGAAGGTGCGCCGCCGCTCCAGGGCGTCCCGTTCAATTTCCGTGTTGCCGCGCAGGCGCAGCAGCAGTGTCACGAACGGCAGCCGGTCCACCAGCACGGCCACCGTCTGGCGCAGGACGAACTCCAGCCGCGCGTCGGCGGCGCCGGACGTTGCCTCCGGCTCCTTGAGGATTGACTCAAGCCCGCCGAGGGCATGGTCAAGCGCGAGCTTGAGGAGGTCGCCCTTGGACGGCACGTGGTGGTAGATGGCCGACTTCGAGATGCCCAGGTTCTCGGCCAGGATGCCCATGGAGGTGGCGTCGTAGCCGTGCCGGTTGAAGACGTCCACGGCTATCCGCAGCACGGATTGCTGGTCGTAGCCGGGGCGGCCGCGTTTGGCTGATCCGTTGACGGCTGCGCCGTTTGTACTGGTTGTCTGGCTGGGCATAGGTGCTAGTTTCTCACGAACGGTCGGTTGGTCCGGGCAGGCCCCGGGCCGGACAGCCCGGCACCTCCCGTGCGGCTATCCCTTCGGGCGCAGGTCGTAGATGCGGCGGAGCTTGCCGTTGGACCGCTCTAGCGAACCCGGCTCCACCACTGCCACCGCACAGGAGGAACCCACGTGGATCTTGATCTGCTCCTTCAGGGTGCGTGCCGCCGTCGCGCTCTGCTCGGCGGTGACGTTGTCCCGACGCTCGATCTTCACGGTCAGCTGGTCCATCCGCTGCCCCTCGGGCCGGGTGAGCTCCAGCTGGAAGTGCGGGCTGAGCTCGGGGATGCGCAGCGCGATCTCCTCGATCTGCGACGGGAAGAGGTTCACGCCGCGGAGAATGATCATGTCGTCGCTGCGGCCGGTGATGCGTCCCATCCGGCGGTGCGCGGGGCGGGCGGTGCCGGGCAGGAGGCGGGTGAGGTCCTTGGTGCGGTACCGGATGATGGGCAGCGCCTCCTTGGTGAGCGAGGTGAAGACCAGTTCGCCGTGCTCGCCGTCGCCCAGGACGTTCTCCTTGCCGGGGACGGGATTGAAGGGGTCGATGATTTCGGGGCGGAAGTGGTCCTCCCAGATGTGGCTGCCGTCCTGGGTCTCCACGGCCTCGCCGGCGACGCCCGGGCCCATCACCTCGGACAGGCCGTAGATGTCGCACGCCTTGATGTTCATCGTGACTTCGAGCTCGTGCCGCATCTCCTGGGTCCACGGCTCGGCCCCGAGCACGGCGTACTTCAGGGAGGTGGACGTGGGGTCGATGCCCATGTGTGCCATGGCGTCTGCGATGGTCAGCAGGTAGGTGGGGGTGCAGAGGATGGCGTCCGGCTGGAAGTCCTGGATGAGCTGGATCTGCCGCTCTGTCTGGCCGCCGGACATGGGGATGACGGTGCAGCCCAGAGCCTCGGCGCCGGCGTGCGCGCCCAGGCCGCCGGTGAACAGGCCGTAGCCGTAGGCGTTGTGGACCTTCATGCCGGGGCGGATGCCGGAGGCGCGGAAGCAGCGGGCAACGAGCTTTGCCCAGTCCGCCAGGTCCTGCTTCGTGTAACCCACCACGGTGGGCCGGCCGGTGGTGCCGGAGCTGGCGTGCACGCGGGCCACCTCGTGCTGCGGCACGGCGAACATCCCGAACGGGTACTCCTGGCGCAGGTCCTCCTTGGTGGTGAAGGGGAAGTTGCCCAGGTCTGCCAGTTCGCGGAGGTCTGACGGGTGGATGCCGGCGTCGTCGAACTTCCGCTTGTACAGCGGCACCCGCTCATAGGCGTAGGCAACAGTGTGCTGCAGGCGGCTGAGCTGGAGGGCCTCGAGCTCGTCGCGGGAGATGGTCTCCTCGCGGTCAAGGACGGCATCCGCCGACTGGGCGGTTGCTGCGGCGGGCGTTTCGGGGGCATGCAGGGTCATGGTTTCCTACTTCTTGGGGATGGTGCGGCTGCGTCCGCGGAACTCTGCAACGAGCTCGCCGGGGGTGCCGGAGGTGGGGGATTCGGGCTGGTCCGCGTCGGCAGCGAAGATCTGGATGTCGTACAGGCCGCTGCGGCCGGCGCTGGAACGGCGGTCCGCGACGGCGGTCAGCACCTGGCCGCGGAACGCGGGCTTGAGGAAATTGATGTCCACGCCCGAGGCCACGGTGATGGTGTTCTCCTCGCCGGGCGCCGGGTTGATGGGGTTGCATGCGAGGGCGAAAGCGGTGTCACCGAAGGCGAAGATCATTCCGCCGTGGGCCATGCCGAAGCCGTTGAGCATTTCCTGCCGGAGGGTCATGCGGATGGTGGCGTGGCCGTCGCTCAGGGAGAGGACCTCGATGCCCATCCACTCGGAGGCATAGTCGTTTTCCAGGATGGGGTGGGGTGGCCCGGAAAGTGTTGTTTCAGCCATGCGTCATTGCCTCCAGCTTTATTTACCGAATGTTCATTAGGTAATCCCATGAGGGGGTCCGGTGTCAAGGGCGAGGCGCGCGTTCCCGCCCGTTTACTCCGGCTCGGGAGATCCTCCCAAGCCGGGACACGCCGTCGTCCACGGCACGGTGGGGAAGCGCCGGAAAAGCAACTGGGCGGGAGCGCACGACGGCGGCCCCGCCGAAGTGCCGGCAGTCCCGTTGCGTGCCCATCACCACACCTCCCGGCGGGCAAGCGGTGCCGCAAGTTCCGGTGCAGGTGCAAGGATGGAGGGACGGCAGAAGCAGAACAGCAAAGGGCGGACCATGGCCAAAGGCATCTACGTCAGCGCAACCACTCCCGGATCGGGCAAGTCCCTCGTGGCCCTGGGCCTGGCGGACACCCTGCACCGGCATGCGGACAGGATCGGCTTCTTCAAGCCCGTGGTGACCGGCCCTTCCGCCTCGGATGACCCCATGGTGGCCCTGATGAAGTCCCGGTTCGCGCTGGAGGACGAGCGCTGCCGCGGCGGCCTGACGTTCCAGGAAGTGCGGGGCCTGCTCGCCGAGGGCAAGCGTGGGGAGATCGACTCCCGGTGCGTGGAGATCTTCGCTGACATCTCGCGGCACTGCGACGTGGTGATCGTGGAGGGAACGGACCTGACCGGCCAGGACGCCGCCGTCGAGTTCGACCTCAACGCCCGCCTGGCCAACAACCTTGCCGCCCCGGTGGTGGCTGTGGTGGGCGCCAAGGGGCGGACCGTGGCGGAAGCGGCCGCCGCCGTCGAGGTTGCCCGGAAGGAGCTGTCCGCGGAAAAGTGCGCGCTCCTGGCCATCCTGGTGAACCGCGCGGACCCGGACCTGGTGGACGCCATCGCCACGGAGGTCAAGGTGGGTGCGTCCGGCCGTCCCGTGTACGTCCTGCCCGAGCTGGAGGAGATCGCCCGGCCCACCACCGGCGAGGTGGCCACGGCGCTGGCCGTGCGCCAGATTGCCGGCCGTCCTGACATGGAGCGGGACGTGAAGGACATCAAAGTGGCGGCCATGAACGTGGGCAACTTCCTCAACGTTCTGGACGAGGGCGCCCTGGTGATCGTGCCGGGGGACCGGGCAGACGTAATGGTGGCGTGCCTGGCATCGTCCTTCTCGCCCGAATTTCCGGTGGCGTCCGCCCTGATCCTCACCGGCGGCCTGGCACCTGACGCCAACATCTACCCGCTCCTGGCGCAGGCACCCTTCCCGGTGTTCGCCTCCCGGGAGGACACCTACACTACTGCGAAGCGGGTTTCGGAGGTCCGGAGCGAAATCTGGTCCGGGCACCGGCGGAAGGTGGCCTCGGCCGTGGGCCTCTGGTCGCGCCGGGTGGATGAGACTGAGCTGGTGGAGCGCCTGCACCTGCCCCGGCCGGAGCGGATGACCCCGCTGCGGTTCCTGCACGACCTCATCGAGCGGGCCCGTTCGCAGCGCCGGCACGTGGTGTTGCCGGAGGGCACGGACGTGCGCATCCTGCGCGCTGCCGAGATCCTGCACCGCCGCGACGTCTGCGACCTGACCGTCCTTGGCCCGGAAACGGACGTTCGTGAGCTGGCGGCGGCCCGGGGCATCGACCTTTCCGGCATCAACGTGGTGGACCCGGCAACGTCGGACCTGCGCCAGAAGTTCGCCGAAAAGTACGCGGAACTCCGGGCGCACAAGGGCGTGGACCTGGCCAAGGCCCTGGAGATCATGCAGGACGTGAGCTACTTCGGCACCATGATGGTCCAGCTGGGGGTGGTGGACGGCATGGTGTCCGGCGCGGCCCACACCACGGCCCACACCATCCGGCCGGCGCTGGAGTTCGTGAAGACCCGCCCGGGCGTGAAGATCGTCTCCTCCGTGTTCCTGATGCTGATGCCGGACCGCGTGCTGGTTTACGGCGACTGCGCGGTGAACCCGGATCCCAACGTGGAGCAGCTGGCGGACATCGCGCTGGCCTCCGCGGAAACCGCTGCACAGTTCGGGGTGGAGCCGCGGGTTGCCATGCTCTCCTACTCGACCGGCGGTTCGGGCTCCGGCGAGGCGGTGGACGAGGTGCGGCAGGCCACCGAACTGGTGCGCCAGCGCCGGCCGGACCTCGCCGTGGAGGGGCCTATCCAGTACGACGCCGCCGTGGACGCCTCCATTGCCGAGTCCAAGATGCCGGGCTCCACCGTGGCCGGGCAGGCGACGGTGTTCATCTTCCCGGACCTCAACACCGGCAACAACACATACAAGGCGGTGCAGCAGAGCTCCGGGGCCGTCGCCGTCGGGCCGGTCCTGCAGGGGCTGCGGAAGCCAGTCAACGACCTTTCCCGCGGCTGCACCGTGGAGGACATCGTGAACACGGTGGCCATCACGGCCATCCAGGCGCAGGCGCCGCTTTCGTAGGACGGGTTAACGGACGACGGCGGCACCCGGGTGGGTGCCGCCGTCGGACCGTAATGACTAGCTGTTGTCCGGCTTGGCCAGGCTTTCCTTGTCCTCTTCCTTGGCGGGCTCGTCTGACAGGCCCTGCGGGGTCAGGTCCAGGCCCTCAGGGTCCTCGGGTGCCTGCGGCGCCTCGCCCGTCTCGCCGGCCTTGGGACTGCCGGTATCGTCCAGCGCGGGATTGGCGCCCTCGACGCCGGTGGGTTCCTTGCTGCCGGATCCGGCGCCGGTGTGGAGCGGCGCGGTGCTGCTGGATCCGGTGTTGGTGGGGTCGTTCTCGTCGATCGAAGTGGGCTCGTTCGTCATTGGAATGTCCTCTCGGCGTGGTCCAGCCTGTCCGCCGACTGTAGGCACAGCCCGGCCCGATCCGCAAGGAATCCGCCGCCCGAAGGGACGCACATATAGTGGGGACTGAACCGCTGGCGCAAAGGCTCAGGAGGCCCCGCATGCTCGTCCTCGTCATCAACTCCGGCTCGTCCTCGCTCAAGTACCAGGTGCGTGACGTCGCAGCCGGAACCGTCCTCACGGAGGGCCTGATCGAAAAGATCGGGATGGGCAACGGGGGAGAAGGCGACGGGGAGATCGTGGGCCCGCGGGACCATGCGGCAGCGCTGGAGCAGGTGGACGAAGCCATCCACCAGGAACTGGGCGACCTGCAGCTCGGGGCGGTGGGGCACCGGGTGGTCCACGGCGGCGAGCGGTTCGCCGAGCCGGTGCTGATCGACAACGAAATCACCCGTGCCATCGAGCGGCTCAACCCGCTGGCGCCGCTGCACAACCCCGCCAACGTCCTGGGTATCCGGGCCATCACCAAGAAGTGGCCGGACATGCCGCAGGTGGCCGTGTTTGATACTGCCTTCCACCGCACCCTCCCCGAGCACGCCTGGCGGTATGCCGTCCCGGACGAGCTCTACACCAACCACGGCATCCGCCGCTACGGCTTCCACGGCACCTCCCACGAGTACGTGACGCGCCGCGCCGCAGCGCTGCTGGACATGCCGGTGGAGGAGTTCGACGGCGTCATCGCCCACCTGGGCAACGGCGCCTCCGTGACGGCCATCCAGGGCGGCCGGTCCGTGGACACGTCCATGGGCTTCACCCCGCTGGAGGGCCTGGTGATGGGCACCCGCTCCGGCGACCTGGACCCCTCCATCCTGGTGTTCCTGGGCAGGGCCGGCTGGACCCCCGAGGACATGGACACCATGCTGAACCGCGAATCCGGGCTCAAGGGCCTGGCCGGCAACAATGACATGCGCTCCGTGGTCGAGGCCTCGGAAGACGGCGACGCGCGGGCAGCGACGGCGCTCGCTGTCACCTCCTACCGGCTGGCCAAGTACATCGGCGGCTACCACGTGGCGGTGGGTGGAGCCAAAGCCCTCGTGTTCACGGCAGGGATCGGCGAGAACTCCCACCAGTTCCGCGCACTGGTGGCGGACAAGCTGGGCGCTCTGGGAGTGGAGCTCGACGCCGGCCTGAACGCGGAGCGGTCGAAGGAACCGCGCGTGATCTCCGCGCAGCAGTCGGCCATCCCCGTCCTGGTGGTTCCCACCGACGAGGAGCGGGCCATCGCGGAGGCGACGGCCGCCGTCGTTAATCCCTAGGCCCGGCCCTTGAGGATCAGGTTCCAGTAGATCTGCGGGAAGATGTCCCGGTCCACCACCCAGGACAGCTTGCTCTCGTTCCAGGTGGGCACCCGGGGGATGGTGGGCATGGGCCGGTACCGGTCGTCGAACTCGGCGAACACCACTGTGTCGCGTGAAACGGTGAACGGGCACACCGAGTAGCCGTTGTACTTCTGGGTCAGCGGCTTGCCCTTCCGCGCCGCCACCAGGTTCTTCGCCAGCACCTTGGTCTGCTTGCGCAGCGAACCTCCTGACTTGGAGTTGGTGGTGCCGGCGGCATCCCCCAGCGACCACACGTTGTGGTACCGGATGTGCCGCAGCGTCTGCCGGTCCACCTCCACGAAGCCGCCCTTGTCCCCGGCCGCCGGCAGGTCTGTGGCCTTCAGCCAGTCCGGCGCCGACTGCGGCGGCACGCCGTTGAGGACGTCGTAGTGCAGGGACTCCTGCTCACCGGTCTCAACATTGCGGATGTTGGCCGTCTGGCCGGCGGCGTCCACCGAGACCAATTCGCTGTTGGTCCACAGGTCGATGCCGTACTCGGCGATCTTGCGGTCCAGCTCCCGGTCCACCTCCGGCACACCGAAGACGGTGGGGTAGGGCTGGACCATCACCACGCGGATCTCGTCCAGGACGCCCTGCTCCTGCCAGTAGTCGCAGGCCAGGTACATGGGCTTCTGGCTGGCGCCTCCACACTTGATGGGCCCCGCCGGCATGGTGAACACCGCGGTGCCGGAAGTCAGCCCGCTGAGGAGCGTCCAGGCCTTGGGGGCCAGTTCGAACTCGTAGTGCGAGGCGCCGTGAGGGGAGTGAACGGCCTCGGCCAGTCCGGGCACCGCGTCCCAGTCGTACTGCAGGCCCGGGCAGACCACCAGCTGCCCGTAGGCCACGGTGGAGCCGGACGCGAGCGTGACGGTGTTGGCGTTGGCATCTACGTCCACCGCGCTGTCCCGGATCCAGGTAACACCATTGGGGGTCACGGACTCCTGGCTGCGGACCGCCTCCTTGACCGACGCGCGGCCCCCGGCGATATGCGAAAACAGGGGTTGGTAAAGGTGGTGGTCCTTCGGCTCGATGAGTGCCACGTCCTTGACCCCGTAGCGCTCCAGCCGCGCCGCCAGCGAGACGCCGGCATTGCCGCCGCCGATGATCACCACCTCGTGCTGCCCGGCCACGGCGCTACTTCTTCTCGGTCAGGGCGGAGGCCTTGTGTGCGGCCCGGGAACCTGTCTTGGCCGATTCCACCACATACTGCGGCTCGTCCTCGCTGGCCCGGTGCGTGTGGCCGTCCAGCTCGAAGTCGCTGGTTTTCTTCTCGATGATCTTGCCGTGCGTCCTGCCCTGCGACGTATTCCACTCCACGGATGTTCCCTTGCTCAACGACATTTGTTCTCCTAGCTGGGGATAGCGGTGGGTTGGGGCTCCACGGCGGGGGCCGTGCCCCCAGTATCCGCCGTTGGCAGCGGTGTCTCAACGGGTGCGTACGACGGCGGCGCATCACCTGTCGCAGGCTGCGTTGCCGGGGCTGGTGCCGGCGCCGTTCCTGCCGGGGCGGGTGCCACTCTGGCCGGTGCCGGTGGGGAGGGAGCCGCCGTGCTTCCGGCTGGAGTGTCTGTTCCCGCGGGGGCCGGCGCCGCCGAGGACGTGGCGGCACTGCCCGTGGTGCCGGAGGCGGCCGGAACTGCTTTGACGATGGCCGCGATCTGTTCCTTGTACGCCGCGAGCCGGGCCTGGATTTCCGAGAGTGGAACGTTCTGGAGGTTCCGCCCGTATTCGGCGATTTCGGCCCACAGGGCGTTGAGCTGCGCCAGGGTGTCCCCGTCAAGGGGTCCGTCAAGGGTGAGGACCAGCTGGCTGGCCAGCGCGTACGCAAGGCAATCGATGCAGTTGTAGTTCGCGGCTGCGGACAGGTTCTCCGGGACGATGACGTCCGCCTGGCCCACGATGAGGACCACCTGGAAGCCAACAGCCACCGCAGCGCAGCCGTTGCAACTGGCGAACGCGTAGGCCTCGTTGCGGGTATCCACCGGCTCGCCGTCCTCGGCCCACACCAGGGCGAAGGCCACGCTGTAGGTGACCGAACCGTCGGTGGTATTCACGGCCAAGGCCTGGTTGCCGTCCTCTTCCGGGGCGGCGGGCCGGTCGAACGGGAAAACCCAGGAGGGGGCGGCCATGACTGGATCGCCCGTGGCTGCGGGCGCGGCGGCTGCTTCGGCCGGCACCAGCACCATGGCCAGCTGGGGATTGTCGCGGGTTGGTTTCGGGCTGCCTTCGGGCCAGAGTGCAACAGTTTGTCCGCTGCCGCCCTCGCGCAGCGACGTGGTGCTGGCCTGGGGAAGGATTGTGGCGGTGGCATCAGCCAGCGTGCCACGCTCGTAAGGCTGCACCGGACGGTATGTCCCGCCGTCGGGCCACCAGGCCCACGCGAGTCCGACAAGCAAAGCGGCAATGGCGCCCATGGCAGCCGTGCGCTGCAGGGCCTTCCCGCGGGTCTTCTTCCAGAGGCCGGTGACCAGCTGGCGCAGCAGCCGGACCAGGATGTACAGCATGCCAAGCATTGGCAGTGCGACGGCGGCGATCGCGAGGACCCGTACGGTGGCGCCAGCCAGGTCGCCCGCGGCCAGGCCCGCGGCCAGCATCTCCTGCTGCCTAACCACGCTGTCCCAGGCGGTTGCCAGCAGCCGCGGCAGTGCGATCACCATGACGGCCAGGCTGAAGAGGAGCAGCGGCACGGTGACCAGGACCCAGAGCGCCACCACCGCTCGGGCCCACGGCTTGAGCACGTTGTTTTCAGGCTTTCCCCAGTGCCACGGCAGCAGGCCCAGCAGTGTGGGCCTGATGCGCTGGAACAGGTCCGGGACGCCGGTGGTGTCCGCAAGGATGTGGTACCCGTCGAACCGGACCAGGGGGAGGAGCTGCCGGACCATCTGGAGGATCTGGGTCACCACCACCAGCAGCAGGGCATCGAACCCGGTGGCCCACCAGACGCCCATGATGGCGACCGCCACGATCGCGTTGAAATAGAGTCCGCCCAGGTCCGTGCGGAGCCTGCCCCCGCGGCCAAGCCGGTACGAATCCGTGACGTCCGTGAAGAAGGCAGGCCAGACCAGATAGAGCCCTGCCCCCATGGCCCCTGGCGTTGCACCGCCCTTGCGCGCCGCGGCGGCATGGCCGAACTCGTGGAACCCGGCCGAAAGGATGGTAATGGCGAAGATCAACAGCAGCAGCCCGGGATTGGCGAAGGCCTCGTGCGTGGCGGAGCCCAGGCCCTTGACCATCAGAACCCACCAGCAGGATGCAAGGAACGCGGCGGTAACGGCCACGATGATCAGTGGGTTGAAAAGCACTGTGAACGGGGCCGTGATCCTCCGGGTGCGCTCCGGGTCCGTCACGGTGTAGCGGAAGCGCATGCCCAGCAGGGGGTCGGCCTTGCGGACCTCGGGTTCTGACCCGTCGGCGAGGCGCAGCAGGCCCATCGGCAGCAGTTGCGAGTCCATCAGGGTGCGTACGTTGTCGGCGCTGACCTGCCGGCCCGAGCCCTGGCTCGCGTGCCGGGCAATGTCCTCCACGTCACGTGTTCCGTCAGCCGCCTCCAGCACCAGATAGAGCAGGCGGGTCAGCTGCAGTGTCTGGCCGTCCGAGCGGCGCACCAGTGAGGGCGCTTCGCGGTAGCCGGACCCTTCGGACTGGCCGAGGAGCTGGACACCGCCGGCCCGGGCCGGAAACTTCCGCGGGTGCCTGGCAGCGGGGGCAGGGGACGACGGCGGGCCGGCCTGGGAGCGCGGCCCGCCGGTGACGTGGCTCATTTGGGCTTACTGCTGCAGGTCGGACTGCTGGTCGGCAGAGGCGTTGGCTGCGCCGTCGATGTTCTGCGAGATGATGGCGTCCTGCTCGGCCACCGCGTAGGCCTGGCTGTCGATGGAGCCGATGTTCGCGGCGACGGCGGCATCGATCGGTGCGGCCACGTTGGCGTTGGCTGCGACAGCACCGTTGATGGGTGCGGCGATGTCCGCGTCCGCGGCGAGGTCCACGTTGACGTTGAGCAGGTCCCCGTCCAGGGCAGCTGTGGGGTCGGTGGGCAGGGCGCCGACGTCCGGCAGGCTGCCGTCGGGAAGGACAGTGCCGCCGTCGACCGTTTCGGTGGCGTCTGGGGTGCCGCCGTCGATGGTGTCGTTGCTTTGGTCGATGGTGCTGTCCTGGGTGGACTCGGCGTTCGCGTCGGCGGTGATGCCCTGCTCGATCACCACGCCCTGGTCGGCCAGCGCCTGGGCGTCGGAACCGAAGGAGAGGATGTTGGCCGAGGCGGCGGCGTCAATCGGTGCTGCCACGTTGGCGTTGGCGGCGACGGCCAGGTCGATGGGTGCCGCGGCGTCGATGCCCAGATCGAGGTCCGCGTTCAGGTCCAGGACCGAGGCAACCTCCTTGTCCGGCAAAGCGGTGGCCTGCTCCGCGAGCAGTTCATCATCAGTCAGGGGACGCATTTCATGTTCCATGTTTCTGCAACCTCCGGTACGCGCGGGTTGGTCTGCCCCCAGCGGGCAGCCCTGCGCGAACCAATAGTAAGCATGATTAGCATTTTGGCGTACAGTCGGTTGCCAGTGTTAACGCACGTCAGATGCTATTGACAGGAGTTGGAGGCAGGTCCAAGCTGGCGCTGTGCCTGCCTTCCTGCCGGCAGAGCCGCCGGCATCAGGCGCCCTTCAAAGGAGAACCCAATGCCTGTTGTAGAAGAAAGCGTTGTTATTGCCCGGCCGCCGCAGGAGGTCTTTGACTTCGTGTCGAAGTTCCAGAACGTTGCGGTATTCGATTCCTCCGTCACCTCCTCGGAGCAGGTGGGGGACGGCCCCCTGGGCGTCGGCACCCGCGGGCGCGGTACCAGCAAAGTCATGGGCCGGCAGTTCGACTGGACTGTCGAGGTCACCGAGTTCGATCCGCCCCGGCGCATGGTGTCCCGTTCCGTTGAGGGCAAGCTGGACTTCACCATCACTTTTCAGGTTGAACCGGCCGACGGCGGCACCCGCCTCACCCAGCGCATCGATGCCGCATCAGGCCTGGGCGGCGTCTTCGGCAAGCTGGCTGATCCGTTGGTGGAGCGCGCGCAGGGGCGGACGGTCCGCGCCAACCTCGAAACCCTGGCGGAGTGGCTGGCAGAGCACCCGCAGACCTGAGTGGCCGGCGGAAGGCCTTACTTGAGCCCCGCGCCGGGGAGCAGTTCGGTGGCGCCGAGGGAATCGGCGATGAACGCGTAGTCCCACGCCCGCTCGCGCCACTGCACGTACCGGCCGGAGGCGCCGCCGTGCCCGCCGTCCATCTCGATTTTCATGAGGATGGGCTCGGATCCGGTGGTCCGGTTCCGCAGCTCCTGCACCCACTTGGCCGGCTCCACGTACAGCACCCGGGTGTCGTTGAAGGATGTGACGGCCGCGATCTTCGGATAGGCCACCTCCCGCACGTTCTCGTAGGGGGAGTAGGACTTCATGTACTGGTACACCTGCGGGTCCGTGATCGGGTTGCCCCATTCCTCCCACTCGAGGGCGGACAGCGGCAGGTCCGGGTCCAGGATGCTGGTGAGCGGATCCACGAACGGCACCTGCGCCACGATGGCGGCGTACTTTTCGGGTGCGATGTTCGCCACCGCGCCCATCAGCAGGCCGCCGGCGGAGCCGCCCAGTGCCGCGATCCGCGCCGGGTCCACCCAGCCCGAGCCGGCCAGCCAGTCGGTGGCGGCGATGAAGTCGGTGAAGGTGTTCTTCTTGGTGAGCTTCTTGCCGTCCTCGTACCAGTGCCGGCCCAGCTCACCGCCGCCGCGGATGTGCGCGATCACGAACACCACGCCGCGGTCCAGCAGCGAAAGGCGCGCAATGCCGAAGCCCGGATCCATGCTCAGCTCGTAGGAGCCGTACCCGTACACCAGGCCCGCCGCCGTCGAATCCTGCTTGACGCCCTTGTGCCGCAGCACCGAGAGCGGGATCCGGGTGCCGTCCGCCGCCGTCGCCCATTCGCGGGTGGCCACGTAGTCGCTGCCGTCGTAGCCGCCCAGCACCGGGCTTTCCTTCCGCAGCAGCAGCTCGCCGGCGGGCTGTTCCGGGGTGGGCAGGACGAAGTCGTAGACGCGCGACGGCGTGAAATAGGAGGTGTAGCCCAGCCGGATGACGGGGGCCTCATAGTCTGATCCGCTGACGCCTGCGGTGTAGAGCTCCTCGTCGAATGCCGGCTCCACCGGGGATTCTTGTGCCGGCGTGCCCAGCCCGGCGAGGCCCATCACCTGTACCCGTTCAATGGTGTCCTTCCGGATGGACACGATCAGGTGCGTGGCGGTGACGCCCGCGCCGTTGACCCGGACGTCGTCGGAATGTGCGACGACGGTCTGCCACGTCTGCTGGGCCAGCGGCTTCTCCAGCTCGGCCGGATCCGCCAGCGAAACCATGGAGTTGATGGCGCCGCGGTTGTGCGTGAGGAGGATACGCTCTGATTTCTGCCCGTCCGGGCCCTCCAGCAGGAACGGCTCGGCCTCGTAAAGGACCCGCTCGTTGCGGGAAATAACCGTCCGGACGGTCCCGGAGGGGTCGTCGAAACGGAGCAGCCGGGTTTCGCTGTATTCGGAGCAGCCGATGCCCAGCACCAGGTAGCGCCGGTCCGCGGAGAGCTCAAAGCCCAGCCACATCGCGGCGTCGTCTTCCTGGTAGATAACCACGTCGTCGGTGACGGGCGTGCCCAGCACGTGCGCCTTCACCTGGTACGGGCGCCAGGAATCATCCACCACGGTGTAGAAGATGCGCGCGCCGTCCGGGGAGAACGAGACGCCGTAGAAGACGTTCTCGATGACGTCCGGCAGCAGTTCGCCGGTGCGGAGGTCCTTGATCCGGAGGGTGAAGCGCTCGTCGCCGGAGTTGTCCACGGCGTAGGCGTAGAGGTTGCCGTCCACGGTTACGGCCGAGCCGCCCACGGAAAAGAAGGGCTTGCCCTCAGCCTCGACGTTGCCGTCCAGCAGGACTTCCTCACCGGGAATCGCGACGCCGGGCTCCACGGCCGGCGGGGTCCAGTCGGCAATCCTGTCCCCGGTGTCGGCGGCCCTGACCCGGCACTGGATGCCGTATTCCTTGCCCTCCACGGAGCGGCTGTAGTACCACCAGTCGTCCTTGCGGTGCGGAACCGAGAGGTCGGTTTCCTGGGTGCGGCCCTTGATCTCCTGGAAGATGGCTTCGCGGAGCGGCTCCTGGTGGGCGGTGACCGCTTCCTGGTAGGCGTTCTCGGCCTTCAGGTGCTCCACCACCTCGGCGGATTCCTTGTCCCGCAGCCACTCGTAGTTGTCAACGAAAGTGTCCCCGTGGTGCGTCCGCTCCAGGGGGACCTTCCTGGCCACAGGCGGCGTGGCGGCGGACGCGGGCGTGCTGGCGGAATCCTGCAGCGGAGTGGAGGTCATGCCTTCAATATATCCACCGCCTCCGCGAAAGGCCGGGCCCGTTCGCTACCGGGGGACTGAACCCACAACCGCCGTCGCGATGCCCTGTCACTTATGGTCCCCAAACTGAAGTTTTGACGACCATAACTGACAGGGCAACCGGCCGGGACGGGGGCCTAGTGGCCTTCAGGCGGCAGGCGTATCCTGATCACGCCAGGCACATCAGCCACGCGTGAGAGGGGAAGTTTATGACCATCCCGCCAGTGCACGAACCCGAGCCGTTTCCGCCGGAACCAGGCCCTGAACCCACACCGCCAGATCCCACCCAGCCCCAGCCCGGGCATCCGTCCCCCAACCCGTTCCCGGCGCCGCCGTCTCCCGGCCCGCTGCCCGTGCCCGATCCGGGGCCGGCGCCGCTGCGCCCGGACCCAACCCGGAGCTAGCAGGGACCAGCCGGAGGGGGCCTTCCGCGGACCGTGGGAGGCCCCTTTTCCTTGCCCAAAACCGGTCCAAAAAAGTTGCAAATTTCCTTCCTGCACCGCTTGCAGATCTACTTCTGGAGTGCTAAAAAATCTATATCAGCCAATACAGATCGGCTGATCTCGAAACGATGTTGGACCATCTCTTACGAGGAGGGAAGCCATGTTGATGCGAACCGATCCGTTCCGCGAGCTGGACAGGCTGGCCCAGCAGGTCCTCGGAACGGCAGCGCGTCCGGCAGCTATGCCGATGGACGCCTGGCGGGAGGACAAGGAATTTGTCGTGGCCTTCGATCTGCCCGGCGTCGCGGTGGATTCAGTGGATCTGGATGTGGAACGGAATGTCCTGACGGTGCGGGCCGAGCGGCCTGACGTTGCGGGCAAGGACACCGAATTGGTCGCCTCCGAGAGGCCGCGCGGCGTCTTCAGCCGCCAGCTGATCCTCGGGGACACCCTGGATGTCGACAAGATCAAGGCAAGCTACGATGCCGGTGTCCTGACGCTGCGGATTCCTGTCGCCGAAAAGGCCCAGCCGCGGAAGATCGAGATCGAGACAAAGGGGACAAAGCAGGAGATCGCGGCCTAGTTCCCTCCAGGGATCGGGACGTCGGGTTCTCTGTTGACTGCCATGATGGGGCGGGTCGCACCGAGTGCACGCCACAGCGCCAGACAGCGCATCGGCAGCGTCAACCCGTACTTCCCGATACGGTGGCCCCCGGCTCCGGCCGGGGGTCGTCCAAAGTTACCGGCGGGGATGCCTTGTCTTGGTCCGCATGCTGGTGCTAGAACAGGGTTACCGGGAGGATCCGAACGCGTTGTATCTGCCAGTTTTGGGCGGTTTGCCTTTAAGGAACGCCACAGCGCCGGTAGCGCATCGGCAGTTGCGAGTGATCCCCTCCGATACGATGGCCCCCGAGCTTCCAAGCAGGGGGCCATCCCTTTGCGCACGGGCAGGGTTTCCTTGTCCCGGGACTCAGGTGTTCAGTTCCAGCATCAGCGCGGGCAGTTCGTCGGCGAGTTCGCGGGCAAGGAACCCGAGCGGGCCCATCCTGCTGGCCAGCCGGTCGGCAGCCGCCGCGTGCAGGTGCGTTCCCCAGCACGCCGCCTGTGCCCCGCTGGTCCCGCGGGCCTTCAGGCCGGCAATTGCCCCGGCCAGGACATCCCCGCTGCCGGAGGTCCCCAGGCCGCCGTACCCGGTGGTGATCTTCCACAGCTCCGGTTCCCCGCCGCCCTCCGCACCGGGTGGCTGGGCAACGATGCCCTGGCAGCTCACCACGGCGTCGAACCGCCTGGCAACAGCGGCCACGTCGCTTTCCAGGTCCCCAAGGTCCCGGCCCAGCAGGATCTCCGTTTCCTTCGGGTTCGGGGTCAGGATCAGCCGTCCGCGCCACGGTTCCAGCTGCTCTTCAACCTTGGTCAAGCCGCCCAGGGCATAGGCGTCAAGCACGACGGCGGCGCCCCCTTCACCATCCGGCCCGCCGTCGGCGGACTCCCGCTCCAGCAGGGCCCGCAACAGTTCTTCAGCCAGTCCGGGGTCGTCCAGGCCCGGGCCCACCAGGATGGCGTCCGCCCGGTCCAGGTAGGAGGAGATCCGGTCCAGCCCATCAGCCTTGACCGATCCGTCGGCGGTCTCCGGCAGGGCGATCGCACCGCACTCCGGCAGCGCCACCCCCATCTGCACGGCCACAGACTCTGCAACGGCCACCGTCAGCTTCCCGGCACCGGCGCGCAGCGCTGCGGTTCCGGCGAGCAGGACAGCGCCGGGAGTGGCCCGCGCCCCGCCGATCACCAGCACCGAGCCCCGTGAATACTTGTCCTCACCCGGAGCCGGCAGCGGCCACTCGCGCAGCAGCGACGGCGTCACCAGCACGGGGCTGGTCCCGTCACCGCGGGTGGACACTCGTGTCCCCTGCATGCTCGGTGACCTCCACGCCCTGCTCCGTGAGGTGGTCGGCCACATTGAAGCTCTCCAAGGTCCACGGCCCGGCGCCGGACGGACGCACATACCTGGTGATCGACGCGTTCAGGATGGATGTGCTCGCAGCAAGGTCCAGGAGTTCCCGCTCGGACATGCCCTCCAGCACGTAGCGGAACAGCATGATCACGGCGTCGTGGCAGACGAGCATCACGCGGTGGCCGCTGCCCAGGTTGTTCAGCTCATCGAGGACCGAACGCAGCCGGAGGGCCACGTCCGCCCAGGACTCACCGCCCGGCGGCCGGTAGTACAGCTTGCCCAGCCAGGACCGGCGTTCCACCTCGTCCGGGTAGCGCTTCTCCACGCCCAGCCGGGTCAGCCGGTCCAGGATGCCCAGTTCACGGTCGCGCAGCCGTTCATCGGCGCGCACTTCCACCGGCCAGCCCGCCGCCTCCACGGCAATCTCCGCCGTCTGCCGGGCCCGGGCGTAGGGGGAGGACACCACTGCATCGGGCCGGAACTCCTCGGCGATCCGGGCCAGCGCGGTGCCCAGCGCCTTGGCCTGTTCCTGCCCCGTGCCGGACAGGTTTACGTCGGCATCGCGGGCCGGCACGTCGATGACCTCCGCCCCCGCAAGCCGGGCCTCCGTGGCCGCCACGTTGCCTTCGCTTTCACCGTGCCGGATGAGCAGCAGCTCCACCGCCCCGGCCTCCTGCACAGCCTGTGTCAGTCCGTTTTCGTTCAAGAAAGATCACCCCGTCCGTGTGCGTGCCGAATGCAGGAACACTACCAGCGGCGTACCCACGGGGCGGGGAAAATAACCGGATTACGACGGCGGCGGCACCCTGGGCCGCCGCCGCCGCCGTCGAAAGACCTACCGCTCCGGCGTCAGCACCTTGGAGAACACGGTGGCGCCGTTGGCGTTGCGCAGGCTCACCGTGAAGGTTTCGGAATCAAGCTGGACGTGCCCGAAGAACTGGTTTTCGCCGTCGCGCGGTGACTCACCCGGGAAGCGGCCGGCCTTCGAGAACACCACCTCCGGCCCGAACGTGCCGTCCATCGCGTTCGGCCCGAAGGATCCGGCGGCGATGGGCCCGGCCACGAACTCCCAGAAGGGGTCGAAGTCTGTGAACGCGGCACGCTCGGGGGAGTAGTGGTGCGCGGCGCAGTAGTGCACGTCCGCGGTCAGCCACACGATGTTCTTCACCCGGTTCCGCTTGAACTCGCTGAGCACCCCCGCGATTTCCAGCTCGCGGCCCAGCGGAACACCGGCGTCGCGGTTGGCAACGCTTTCCTGGTTGACCGGACCGTCCGGCACGATGACGCCCAGGGGCATGTCCGCTGCGATTACCTTCCAGGTGGCCTTCGACGCCGACACTTCCCGGATCAGCCAGTCCACCTGCTCCTGGCCCAGGATGTTGGTGGTGTAGGTTTCCTTGCCGTCGGTGTTCGGGGATTTGAAGGCCCGCATGTCCAGGCAGAAGATGTCCAGCTGCGGGCCGCGGGAGATTTTCCGGTAGATGCGCGCGGGCTGGTACTGGCCGGCGTCGTCGAACGTTCCCGGGCGCCACAGCGCGGCACTGTCCGCGATGGGCATATTCTCCTGCCACGCCTGCCGGCCGCGGGCGGCGAGCGTGTTCACGTCGCGCACCGTGTAGCGGGGGTCCTCCAGGATCTCGCCGGGGTACCAGTTGTTGGTGGTTTCGTGGTCGTCCCACTGCGCGATCACGGGCACGTCCGCGAACATGGCCCGCATGTTCGCGTCCATCGAGTTATACCGGTGCCGGCCGCGGAACTCGGCCAGCGTTTCGGCCACCTTGGACACCTCCTGGGTCACCAGGTTCCGCCACACCTGCCCGTCCTTCTCCACAACGGTTTCGGTGATCGGTCCGTCCGCACACACGGTGTCGCCGGAGTGGATGAAGAAGTCCGGACGGGTCTGGTGCATGGCCCGGTAGCCGCGCATCCCGCCGATTTCCTCGTTGATGCCCCAGCCCTGCCCGGCAGTATCGCCGGTCCAGACGAAGCTTTGCGCGGACGACGCCGGGACCCCACCTCCGTTGCTCGTCTCGCCGGTGCGGCCCTTGCCGTTGTACGTCCCGGCATCGGGGGCCGTGCGGAAGGTCCCGCGGACCGTTTCACTGGCTGCGCCGCCGTCGTCCTCGAAGCTGATCTCCAGCGCGAACCGCGTGTTGGACGGCAGGTTCCCGGCGTGGATCTTGGCGGTGAAGTCGGACGCCTGGGTGGCCCTTGGCCCGCGCAGGGTGCGCTCAAAGGCGCCGCGCCCGCGCAGGATCGCGCCGGCGTCGTCCACTGCGCGGAGGACCGCCGTCATCCGGCCGGCACCCGACGCGCGGGACCACAGCACCGCCGAATCCGAGGTGACGTCGCCGGTGGCGATGCCGCTGGGCAGGGTGAGCCGGTTGCGGACCAGCGCCACGCCGGCAGGGGAGCGGGTGGGCCCGGCGCTGGCAGCGGCGGGCACGGACGCCAATGCGGCGGCCAGGACCGAGCCCTTGACGATGGTGCGGCGGGAAATCTCAGTGCGGGAAGCGGAAGTCATGCCCTCAGGTTTCCGCCAGCCGGGGCATGGAGCTTTTCCCGCGGGTGAACTCCCGGTAAGGCGGGGCTGAACAGCGCGAATCGACGCTCAAATGCACCCGCGACACGGAAATTCCCTGGCGCGGCCGAAATCTCAGCCGCGCCAGGGAGTTTGCGCGTCGTCAGGGACCCTGCGCGTCGCCCGCGAACCCTAGGGCCTGGCGAACTCCGCGATCCGCCCATCCCGCAGGGCAGCCCCCACCGCAGCAATGGCGCCGTAGTCCGGGAACAGCACGGACTGGCCCGCCACGAACCCGGAACCTGCCGTGGGCAAGGTCAGGGTGCCGATTGCGTTGGGGTCGAGGTTGCGGAGGCTGTAGGCCAGCATGGCGGCCTGCACGGGATCGAAGCCGCGGTTCACGGTGAGGCAGCAGGACGCGAAATCGACCAGGCCGCGGACGGCGTTGACGTCGTTCAGCGCCCCTCCGCCGGTAAGGCGGGCCAGGATGGCACGCAGCAGGATCTGCTGGTTGCGGACCCGCTGGAAGTCGCCGTCCGAAAACGCGTAGCGCTCGCGGGCGAACTCCAGGGCTGACTGCCCGTCCAGGTGGTTCACCCCGGCAGCGAAGACACGCTGGGTGTCGTGCGTGGACTGGAACGCGATGGGCACGTTGACGTCGATCCCGCCCAGCCCGTCGATGAGTCCGCGGAAGCCGTGGAAGTCCAGCATCAGGGTGTGGTCGATGGTGATCCCCAGCAGCGACTGCACGGCCGAGGTCTGCATGTCGATGCCGCCGTACTGCAGTGCGGCATTGATCTTGGCACCGCCGAAGCCCGGGATGTCCACCCAGGTGTCGCGGTTGATGGACACGATGTAGAGCGTCCGGCGGTCGGCGGGGACGTGGACCACCATCAGGGTGTCGGCGCGGTGGTCTATGGGTTCGCCGGTCCTGGCCGTGTGGTCAGCGGCCTCCCGGGCACTGGCGCGGCTGTCGCTGCCGATCACCAACACGTTCATGGGGACTGCCGGCAGTTCCGGGATGGGCGGTGGCGGCGGGGGTGGCGGAGGCGGCGCGGGCGTTGTCTCCGTGGGTGTTGGCGAGGGCGTCGGCGTCGGGCTCGGCGACTCGGCCTGGGTCGCCGCCGGCTGCGCTTCCTGGCCGGCCCGGTTTAGGCTGACCACGGCCACCACGGCAGCCGCCACGAGCACCAGCGCCAGCAGCGCCGCGATCCAGCGACGCCGACCGTGCGCCACCATGCCGTGGCCTGCCGGGTCCGCGCCCGAACCTGTGGGTCCGGAAGGGCCGGAACCGCCTGGAGTGCTCATATTGCCTCCACATCATCGTGATTGGTGGGATCAGTGTCCGCCCGCCAGCCCCTTGCTGGCTACCAACTTGTCCAAACTGTCATCTGCCAGTACCCGGACCGGTTTTCTGCAACGGCGCCGTGATCCGGGCACTGTTCCTTGGGGAAAGCTAGCACCGCGAGCACGGCGGCACATCGGGGGAATCCGCACGAAAGCCGCAGAGTAGTCCGCAGCTTCGTTACAGCGTCCTGGCAGCCTTCCGGCGGTCGGGGGCATGCAGGCGTGCGTGCCGGAGGATGGAGACGATGGCCGGGGCGAGCTCGTCTTCCATCTGCCGGTATACCTCCGGGGCGCGGCGGTAGGGGTCGATGACGTCATTGTCGGCCGCATCGGCGGGGAGCGAGAGGTGGCGCACGCCGGCCGCGCGGGCGGGCAGGCTGCGCCAGAGGGCGGTGTTGGCAGCGAGGGGATCGCTGCCGTCGGACCCCTCTGAAACGGCGGCAGGCGGCTGGGAGGAGGCGTCCCGCTGGTCCAGCACGTCGAGCATGCGGGCGAATTCGCGGATGGTGAACGTCCGCTTCAACAGGGAGGCGTCCAGCTGTAGCACCTCCCCGCGGTGGCCCGAGGTCATGGTGAGCACCAGGTCAACGCCGCGGAGGATTTTCGGGGTGAGCTGGCGGGCCGCGAAGCCATCCGGGTTGCCGCCAAAGGTCCGCACGATGTCCGCGGAGATGGGCTGGATGGGGTCGCCCACCATGGCGCGGGTTCCGGCGCTGGCCACCTCGAAACCACCCGGCAGCACCTGGTCGAGCCCTGCCTGCAGCAGCCGTTCGGCCACGGGGGAGCGGCAGATGTTGCCGGTGCAGACGGTGAGGATTCGTACTGGTGCGGATGTGTCCAAGGAGATGTCCCTCTTCCCAGCTGGCGGACGGACGTTCAGCCCGTGCCTTTCAACTTAACACGCAACACCCCGCGACGCTCTTTCACATCCTGCGCCTCCTGCCTGCACCCTCTCTCACCTATTGCGGCATTTCCCGCGACGCTCCCGCACTACCCATCCCGTCCAGCTCACGCCAACATGGAAGCAGCCCGGAAACGGAAAGGGGATGACGTGACCGGAGAGACCTCGGAACATGATTGCGTGATCGCTGGCGGCGGACCGGCCGGCATGGTGCTCGGCTACCTGCTCGCGCGGGCCGGCCTCAAGGTTGCCGTGCTGGAAAAGCACGGCGACTTCTTCCGCGACTTCCGCGGCGACACCGTCCACCCCTCAACCGTGACCCTGCTGGGCGAACTCGGGCTGCGCGGGAATTTCCTGAAGCTGCCCCTGACACGCCTGTCAACGATGGACGCGGTGGTGGATGGGCAGCGCTTCACCCTCGTTGACTTCCACAGCCTCCGCGGTCAGGACAACTTCCTGGTCCTCGCTCCGCAGTGGGACTTCCTCAACTTCCTGGCAGGTGAGGCTGCGGCCTTCCCCACCTTCGAGCTGCACATGGAGACCGAGGCCACCGGACTCATCGTGGAGCAGGACCAGGTGCGGGGCATCCGGGCAACAGGGCCCGACGGCGGGCGAGAGTTCCGCGCACCGCTGACCGTCGCTGCCGACGGGCGGGCATCAGTGCTCTGCGCGGCGGCCGGGCTGACCCCCGACGAGTTCGGTGTGCCCATCGACGTGCTCTGGTTCGGCCTGCCCAAACCGCCCGACCCGCCGCCCGTAACCCTCGCCTACGTGTCATCGCGGGGAATGGTTCTCACCATCGACCGCGGCGACAGGTACCAGTCAGGCATGGTCATTGAGAAGGGTGGCTTCGATGGCCTGGAAAAGGCGGGGCTCGGCGCACTACGTGAACGCATCACATACGCGGCACCCTTCCTGCAGCCGGTTGTTGACACGCTGCAGGACTGGGACCAGGTCAAGCTCCTCTCCGTCCGGATCAACAGGCTCCGGCGCTGGCACCGCCCCGGCTTTATCGCGATCGGCGATGCCGCGCATGCGATGTCCCCGATGTTCGGCGTCGGCGTGAACTTCGCGATCCAGGATGCGGTGGCACTGGCCAACGCCATTGCCGGAGACCTTGCCGCCGGCACCGCACCGCCAGAGAAGCTCGCCGCCGTGCAGCGTCGGCGCGAGATACCCGTGAAGATCATGCAGCGGCTTCAGCGTGCAGGACACCGGGCCCTTGCCAGGGCAACCAAAGGCAGCCGGGTTGCGCCGCGCTGGCTGCCTCCTGTCCTCCGGCTCGCCTCGCCGGTGCTGCGGCGCGTGACCGCCCGGTTTGTCGGCGTCGGGATCCTGCCCGAGCATGTGAAGCCGGTGGCACCAAGAGTCAGGCTCCGCCGGCCAGGACGACGCTCGCTCACTTAACGCAACTCCCGAACGAACGCCCGCTCACTTTCCTCAGGAAAGTGAGCGAGCGTTGGCGGATTTGGTGCGGTAAGTGGGAGAGCGTCGCGGGTGAGGGTCAGAGCGTGCCGAGCAGCTCCTTCATCTCGGTGATCTCGGCTTCCTGTGCGGTGACGATGTCCCGGGCGAGCCGGATGGACTCCGGGTACTTGCCGGCGCCGATTTCCTGCTGGGCCATGTCGATGGCGCCCTCGTGGTGCTCGATCATGTGTTCGAGGAAGAGCCGGACGGCGTCGGTCCCCTCGGCGGCCTTGAACGTCTCGATGCCGTCAGCGTCCACCATGCCGCTCATGCCGTGCCCGGAGTGGTCGGACATCATGGTGGGCACATTCCAGCTTTCCAGCCAGCCGGTCATGGTCTCGATCTCCGGCGCCTGGGCGTCCTTGATTCTGGTGGCCAGGGCAGTGACCTCGGCCGGGACGTCCTGCTTGGCCAGGATGATGTCGCTCATCTCCACGGCCTGGGCATGGTGCGGAATCATCATCTGGGAGAACACGATGTCCGCCTGGTTATGGTCTGCGCTGGCGTCCGGCATCATGCTGGACGTCGGGGCGGATGAACCGCCGTGATGCATGGGCATGGTGCTTCCGCCGGAGCTTCCGGAGCCGGCCGCGCAGCCGGCAAGGCCGAGCGAGGCAGCCAGGGCGGCGGCGAGGGAGAGGGTCTTGATTTTGCTGTTCATGGGAAATGTCCTTCAAGCGGGTCAGTGGAACTGGGCCGAAACGATGCGTGCAGCGGCGCGCCGCAGGGCTCGTTTACGTCCGGCTGATGGACAGTTCGCAGGGCGTGGGACCCGAAGGGATGTAGTTGTAGGCGGCGTACCGGGCTCCTGCTGCCAGGGGAAGCAGAGCTGCCAAGGTGCCAGGGGGAGGGGCGACGCCGGGCGATCCCGCCGGAACCAGCGGGATGCAGGCCGCTCCGGCTTCCTCCGCCCCTTGGCAGCCGGAGCTGCAGGAACCCGAGGCGGCGAAGGACCCGGCCGCGGGCCGGGTGAAGTGCCCTGCGTGGCCGTTATGGGAATGCCCGACGGCGGCCTCCCCGGCATCGCGGGAAGCGTCACTGTCGTGCGCGGTACCGGTATGGCCGGCGGGCGCAGTAGCTGTGGAGGCCGCCGTTGCGTGGGCTGAATGGCCTGCGGTCAGCACGTGCATCCCCAGGATCCCGGCCAGCAGGGCCAGGACTGCAGCGGCCAGCGCGGCCGGGCGGAGGGCAGCCACGACGGCGGCGCGGATGCCTGTCTTCATGCTGTTCCCTCCTTTCCCGCGGACCCGGTAGGCCACACCTTTCAACGTACCCCGGAAGGGTTCAGTTTCAGGCGCCGCAGCAGCTGGGCGTTCAGCGCCACCACAATAGTGGACGCGGACATCAGCACGGCACCCGCCGCGGGCGATAGGACAACGCCCGCGAACGCCAGGACGCCTGCCGCCAGGGGCACGGACAGGATGTTGTAGCCCGTTGCCCACACCAGGTTCTGCCACATCTTCCGGTAGCTCGCCCGGGACAGGTCCACCATGGACAGCACCGCCCGGGGATCGTTTCCGGCCAGGACAACGCCGGCGGACTCCATGGCCACGTCGGTGCCGGCGCCGATCGCGATGCCCACCTCCGCGCGGGCCAGGGCCGGCGAATCGTTGACGCCGTCGCCCACCATGGCCACTTTCAGCCCGCGGGCCTGGAGTTCGGCCACCTTCTTGTCCTTGTCCGCCGGCAGGACCTCGGCGAACACCTCGTCGATCCGCAGGTCCGCCGCCACGGCCTGGGCCACCTGCCGCGCGTCGCCGGTGACCATGGCCACCTTGACGCCCCGGTTCTGCAGCGCCGCCACGGCCTGCCGGGACTCCGGACGCACCGCGTCCTCCAGGCTGACGGCCCCCAGGACGCGGCCGCCGTCGAGCACGTGCAGGACTGCCGCGCCGCGGTCCCTCCAGCCACGGGTCACCGCGGCCAGGGCAGGGGGTTCGACGGCGGCAAGCTCGCGCAGGAGTGCGGGTCCGCCCACGTGCAGCGTCCGTCCGTCCACGCTGGCCCGCACGCCGCGCCCGGTCAACGCGGTGAACGAGCCGGCGGCCGGCAGCGCCAGGTTCCGTTCCCGGGCCGCGCGGACGATGGCCCGCGCCACGGGATGCTCGCTGTCCGACTCGACGGCCGCGGCGAGGGCCAGCAACTGGCCGGCATCCACGCCCTCGGCCACCGCCACGTCCTTCAGCTCGGGTTCACCGGTGGTGAGGGTGCCGGTCTTGTCGAAGAGGACAACGTCAACGGTCCGCATGCGTTCCAGAGCCATCCGGTTCTTGATCAGCACGCCGGCCCGGGCGGCCTGCTCGGTGGAGATGGCGATGACCAGCGGAATGGCCAGGCCCAGGGCATGCGGGCAGGCGATCACCAGCACGGTCACGGTCCGGGTGACCGCGTCCGGAACACTGCCAAGCAGCGTCCAGGCGATAAAGGTCAGCACGCCCGCGGCGGCGGCGAAGTAGAAGAGGAACGCTGCCGCGCGGTCAGCCAGCGCCTGGGCACGCGAGGACGAGGCCTGGGCTTCGGCCACGAGCCGCTGGATTCCGGCGAGTGCGGTGTCGTCGCCCACGGCCGTGACCCGGACGCGGACGCTGCTGTCCGTGGCGATGGTTCCGGCCACCACCGGAGCGCCGGGGCCCCGGAGAACGGTCTTGGACTCGCCGGTGATCATGGATTCATCGAACTCGGCCTGCCCTTCCACCACTGTTCCGTCGGCGGGCATCCGGGCGCCGGGCCGGACCAGGACCAGGTCGTCCGGGCGGAGTTCGGAGACCGGGACCGTTTCGGTGCCGCCGTCCGTGACGCGCTCGGCCTCGTCGGGCAGCAGCGCGGCGAGGGCGTCCAGGGCGCCCTGCGCGGAACCCAGGGCGCGCATCTCGATCCAGTGGCCCAGGAGCATGATGGCCACCAGCAGCGCGAGCTCCCACCAGAAGTCCAGGTCGAAGCCGCCCAGCCCCAGGCTGGTGATCCAGGAGGCCGCGAAGGCCACGGTGATGGCCATGGCGATGAGCAGCATCATCCCCGGCCGCCGGTCCTTCAGTTCCTGGAGGCCGCCTTTGAGGAACGGCTGCCCGCCGTACAGGAAAATGACGCTGCCGAGGACCGGCGGGATCCAGGCCGAGCCGGGAAACATAGGCGCCATGTAGCCCAGGATGTGGCCCACCATCGGGCTGAAGTAGACCACGGGGACGGACAGCGCCAGGGTGAGCCAGAACCGGTTCTTGAACATGGCGGTGCTGTGCCCGGCGTGCTGGCCGGACGTATGGACGGTGTGGTCGTCGTCGCCGTGGTGCTGGTGTGCCGTCTGGTGGTGCTGGTGCCCCTCGGGGGCGGCGGTGTGGCGGGTGAGCGTGCCGCCCGCCTGCCTGCCGTCGTCGTGATGGTGCGTTGGGTGGTGCGTGTGGTCCTGCATGGTTTCCTCCTTGGAGGACTGGTGCTGCGCCGGGCATTGCCCTTGGAGGCGCGAGAGGTCAGGATGCGGCCAGGAAATACCCGGCAGTGGTGACGGCGGTGCGGCCGGGCGCTTCAGGGGAATGCGCGACGGCGGCCGTGGTCTTGGGTGCGTGGCCTGCGGGGGAGCAGCAGCTGCAGCCCTTGGAGGATGCCAGGGGGAGCGCTGTGCGGTGTTCGAGGTTCATGTCAGTTCCATTTCCTTGACGAAGGATGAGTCCTTGGTAAGCAGGGTGCTGGGGTTGAACGGCTGTGGAGGCGGTGGTACCGCCGGGACATACCACTTCACTGACAACACCTCGAGAATACCCCTAGGGGGTATTTGCGTCAAGGCGTCCAGCCAGGTGGAAAACCCCCCTGGTTCCCGCAGGTGGTCCATGCCCTACCCGTAGGAGTCCGCCCCGGCCATACTGGTAGTAGCGCCCCCGGACTGATCTGTTCCGCCGCGGGTGCTGGATGCTACATGGAGGTGGCCCCTGTGACAACGGACCCGACCGGCCCATATACGTACTCGAGCGCCCTGGGCGACAACGAATGTACCGCCGGAACCTTCCATGTGGACGTGACCGGGTGGAAGGTCTCCTGGTCGGACGGCATGTACCAGCTGCATGGATACCGGCGGGGAGACGTGGTGCCCACGCTGGAGCTGCTGTACTCGCACAAGCATCCCGAGGACCGGCCGAGGTGCGAGGCAATCGTTGCCCAGGTTGCACAAACCGGAGGCTATTTCGCCATGTACCACCGGATCATTGACGCCAAGGGACGGACCCGGCGGGTGCTCACGTCGGGTGAGGGCATCCTGGACGGGGCAGGCAAAGTCGCCGCCATGGAGGGGGTGATGGTGGACCTCACCACCACCCTGCAGCGGGAAACGGAGCAAACCGCACGGGATGCGGTGGCCGGTGCCACCTCCACCCGCAGCGTGGTGGACCAGGCCCGGGGCATCCTGATGGGCCAGCTGAAGATGGGCGCTGATGATGCTTTCAAGATGCTGGTGAGCACCAGCAGCCACCGGAACGTCAAGTT
Organism: Arthrobacter sp. K410C; assembly: GCF_059090105.1. Classification (NCBI taxonomy): domain Bacteria; kingdom Bacillati; phylum Actinomycetota; class Actinomycetes; order Micrococcales; family Micrococcaceae; genus Arthrobacter; species Arthrobacter sp. K410C. The sequence continues at coordinate 1,018,407 of NZ_JBNHFJ010000001.1, read as the reverse complement.
GGTGGTGGTGGCCGCGGAGCTCGTGAAGCTGGCCAACTCGGGGGAAGCCCGGGACTACCTTGACCACGCCGTCAGGGCCATCGCCGCCGAAGGCCGGCAGTCCGGTTCACGGCGCCGGGCGGGGTGACCGCGGGGCGCCGGGCGGGGCTGGGGGACCCGCATCAGCGGGCTGCTGCATTTTGGTGCCCGCAGCGCCGCCCCTAGAATGGATCGAAGGTGCGCCGGGAAGTCTGGTCGGCAGTAATTTTGTCGAGCCCAAACGTTAGGACTCCTTCATGAACTCCACCCCGCCATCAACACCGCCGCCCGCCGCGCCCCGGGGCACGGTCTTTGCCCGCGGCTCCTACTCCGAGGCCCTGCGGATCGGGGAAATCCTCCGCAAGGAAACGGTGGGTGGCGCCCTGCTGGTGGCAGCGGCAATCATCGCCCTGGTTTGGGCCAACTCGCCGGCTTCGGACAGCTACTTCGCGCTGCGTGACTTCAGGATCGGTTACGAGCCCTGGCACCTGGAGCTGAGCCTCGGTGCCTGGGCTGCGGACGGCCTGCTCGCCATTTTCTTCTTCCTGGTGGGCCTGGAACTCAAGCGCGAATTCGTGGCCGGCGACCTGCGGCAGATCAGCAAGTCGATCGTCCCGGTGGCGGCCGCAGTCGGCGGCGTGGTGGTCCCGGCGGTGATCTACGCCGTCGTCAACCTCGCCAGCCCGGAGACCCTGCGCGGCTGGGCGATCCCCACCGCCACGGACATTGCATTCGCCGTCGCCGTGCTCGCCATTATCGGCTCCCACCTGCCCAGCGCGCTGCGGATCTTCCTGCTGACCCTGGCCGTGGTGGATGACCTGATCGCCATCAGCATCATCGCGTTCTTCTACACCAGCGACCTCCATGTCGCACCGTTGCTGCTGGCCCTTATTCCGCTGGCGGTCTACGCATTCCTGGCGCACCGGTTCCGCTACTTCTTCGGCATGAAGGCTCCGGCCGCCTGGCTGATCCTGCTGCCGCTGGGCGTTGTGACCTGGGCGCTCGTCCATGCCTCGGGCATCCACGCCACCGTGGCAGGTGTCCTGCTGGGCTTCGCAGTACCGGTCATCCGGTCGCAGGCCGGTGGCGGTCCGGAGGCCGGGCCCGGGCTGGCGGAGATCTTCGAGCACCGCTTCCGGCCCATTTCCGCTGGTATCGCCGTCCCCATATTCGCGTTCTTCTCGGCCGGCGTCGCCGTGGGCGGCTGGGACGGGCTGGTCTCGGCACTGGCCGACCCGGTGGCGCTCGGCATCATCCTGGGCCTGGTGCTCGGCAAGCCGATCGGCATCCTTGGCACCACCTGGATCCTGACCAAAGCCACCAGGGCAACCCTGGACAGCTCGTTCAAATGGATCGACATTTTCGGCGTGGCGCTGCTGGCCGGCATCGGCTTTACCGTGTCCCTGCTGGTGGCCGAGCTCAGCTTCGGCCACGGCAGCCTCCACGACGACCACGCAAAGGTGGGAATCCTCGGCGCCTCACTGCTCGCCGCCGTGCTGGCCACCCTGGTGTTGCGGACCAGGAACCGGCAGTACCGGCAGGCCGAGGAACTGGAGAAGGTGGACGCGGACCAGGACGGCATCCCGGACGTCTACCAGGACCGGACCTAGGACACCCCGGCGGCGGCACCCGCCATCGCCCTGCGGGCGTGGGTCAGGCGCCGCCGTCGGGGGTTCCTGCCTTAGGCCGTCAGGGTTCCTGCCCCTAGGTCAGCGGCGGACGGACCGCCGCCGGCCGGCCACTGCCTCGGCGGTGCCCACCAGGAGCACCGAGGCGATGACCGCCACAATGAAGCCCAGGAAATTCAGTTCGAAGATGTCCCCGGTCCCCAGCAGCGATGCCACCACTCCGCCGATCACTGAGCCGACCAGGCCCAGCAGCAGGGTGGCGAGCAGGCCCAGGTTCTGCTTGCCTGGCTTGATGAGGCGGGCAAGCGCCCCGATGATCAGCCCGGCAACGATGAATCCAATCACGGTGTGCTCCTTCGTCGTGTTTCTGCCGCAGCAGCATTCCAGGACTGACCCTACCCCTGCCGCCGGACGTTATGCAGGTTCGAGCCTGGTGGCCGGCTGGGCCGGTTGCTCCACGGGCTCTTCCACGTGCCGGATCTCCAAGGCCTCGGGGTCCAGCAGCTTGCGGGTGCCGGTCCTCGCGTCAAGGATCCAGAACAGTTCCAGGGCAGGCACCACGCCGGTCACCCGGCCGCGGTGGAAAAGCCTGCCCCGGTGCCAGGCCTCGATGTGGTCTCCAATGCGGAGTTGGTCCGTGCGTACTCCTTGTGCCTCCATGATGGGCTGCCTCCTGCTGTTGTATCCCCGTACGCACAGCTTGCCGTGAGGAGGTTGCCGCAGTGTTTCAGCAGGGTGTTTTTTCTGTGTCAGGTGTGATCTGAGCGCTGGATGCTCAGCATGTGCATCAACAGGGCGCGCTGCGGCTGGCCGGGATTGGCGCTGACGAACCATCGGAGCGAGCTGCGGGCATCGGCCTCGCAGGCGGCGGTTCCGCTGAGGATTTCGTCAATAATTTCAAGGACCTGCAGTTGTAGCTCCAGATGGGCAACTTCCCCGCAAATGCTGCGGGGGAGCTTCCGGTTTCCGTGCATGGGTGCCGCCTTCGCGCCTTAACAGGCTCCCTCCGGAGGAGCGTCGCTGCTGGTCCCCAGCCCGCCGGATGAATAAGCTAAGTGTACTGACAGGGGCATTGCCCACCAAGCATTTTTTGTAGGGCGGCGCACGCTTGTTTTGGTTAGTGGCCAACCGCCGGAACCACCACAACGGGACGCCGCTGGGAGTGCTGCAGGGCCTCCGCGACTGAGCCTTCCAGGACCCGCTCGAACCGGGACAGGATGCCCGGGCGGCGGCCGCCCACAATGAACAGGGAAGCGCCAAGGCTGTCTGCCAGCCGCATCAGCGCCGGGGCAACGGCGCCGTTTAGGACCCGGAAGGACCACTCCACATCGTCGGTCCCGGCCAGGATTTTCTGCAGGCGCCCATAGACTTCCCGTGAGGGAAAGGCCGCCTCATCGTTGACGGCAGGGTCCAGCGAGGCCCCCGGCAGCTGGGGCGCCCATTCCACCAGATAGCTTGCCGGGTCAACGAAGGCACAGACGAGGTGGAGGTCCATGGCGCCGGCGAATTCGGCAGCCGTCAGCACCAGGTGCTCCGGGCATTCCCAGGGCACGCCCAGGATGGCGGGCCCGGTGGACCCGCCGGACCGGTCCTGGTTGTCCATCGCGCCGGTCCGTCAGGAAGCGGTGAGGTCCTGGTGCAGCTTCTGGACCCGCGCCCGGATGTCGGCCCGCACCAGGCGCATGCGTTCCATGCCTTCAATGCCGCGTTCCGAGGGCTCGTCAGTTTCCCAGAGCTCGAAGCGGGTGCCCTCGTGCGGCTCCAGCTTTGCCTCGGTGCCCAGGACCACCACCACGTCCGCAGCCTCAAGCGCCTCCTCGCTGACGGGCTTGGGGTACTCGCCCTCCACGGTGATGCCGAGCTCGGCCAGTGATTCGACAGCGAGCGGGTTGAGGTCTTTTCCCGGCTTCGTGCCGGCCGAAAAAACGTCCACGCTGCTGCCGGCGAGCTGGTGCATCAGCCCGGCTGCCAGCTGCGACTTGCCGCCGTTCTTGCTGCAGACGAACAGGACAGCGGGCTTCTTTTCCCTGGCGGTGGCGGGAACTGCGTTAGTCATGGGCTTCCTTTGCGGGCTTGGGTTTTCAGTTTTCTGCGGAGCGGCCGTGGGCGAGGCCGGTGGGAAAGCCCACCAGGACCGGTTCGGGAGCGGCGCAGCAGCCGGACTCCCCGCCGGCCTCCACAGCGCCGGCTGCGGGCGGGGCAGCGGGAACATCACGGCTGGTTCCGGCATCGGTGGAGCAGACGCCGGTTTCCGGAAGTTCGAGCTGGACGGTGTCGGCGGCCTTACGGTCCCCGGCCAGGGCAGCGGCAACGGAACGGACCTGCTCGTAGCCGGTGGCCAGCAGGAAGGTGGGGGCCCTGCCATAAGACTTCATGCCCACAATGTAGAAGTCCTTGTCCGGGTGGGCCAGGAGGCTGGCGCCGTGCGGCGGCACCGTGCCGCAGGAGTGGAATTCCGGGTCGATCAGCGGGCCAAGTTCCAGCGGTGCCTCGACGGCGGGGTCCAGGTTGAGCCGGAGTTCGCGCAGGATGTCCAGGTCCGGCCGGAACCCGGTGCAGGGCACCACGACGTCGGCCTCCAGGGTGCGGCCGTCCACGGCGCCGACGGTGACGCCGGAGTCCAGGAATTTGAAGGAGCTGATGCCGAAGGCGGTGTGCAGTTCGATCGTCCCCGCCTCCACCAGGCGGCGGAGCCGGGCACCGAGCTGGCCGCGGGCGGGCAGCCCGTCAGCGTCCCCGCCGCCGTAGGTCTTGGCGGGGGAGGCGCCCCGGATGGCCCACAGGATCCTGGTATCGGGTGCCTCTTTGGCCAGGGCGGTTAGGTTGAGCAGGGTGTTGGCAGCGGAGTGTCCGGCGCCGACCACCAGGACGCGCTTGCCAGCAAAGGCCTTGCGGTCCCGGCCCAGCACGTCGGGCAGCGGAGAGGAGATGCGGGCCGCGGCCGCCTCCTCGCCGATTGCCGGCAGTCCGGAGGTGCCCAGCGGGTTGCGGGTGGACCAGGTGCCGGAGGCATCGATCACCGCAGCCACGGTGTGGTCGCGGGTATCGCCGTCCGAGTGAACCACCCGGACAGTGAAGGGGGCGGTGTCCCGGTTGCGGACGTGGGTCTTGTCCATGCCCTGCCGGGTCACGGCCACTACCCGGGCGCCGGTCTCCAGCCGCGTGGCCAGCGCCGGCAGCGCCGCCAGGGGAGCGAGGTAGTTGTCGATAAGCTCGCCGCCGTACGGCAGGGCGGTGGGCCGGGGCGCTTCCCAGCCGGATGCCCCAAGCAGCCGCACGGCTGCGGCGTCGATGTTGAACCGCCATGGCGAGAACAGGCGGATGTGGCGCCATTCCTCAATGGCCGCCCCCGCCGTCGGACCTGCCTCGAAAACCAGCGGCTCCAGGCCGCGCTCCAACAGGTGCGCTGCGGCGGCAAGTCCCACCGGCCCAGCGCCGATCACTGCAACGGGGAGGGTGGGGGTGTGCTCCATGGCGGTTCCTGTTCGTTCGTCGGTTCGTGGCCGGGTGGGGAATCAGGGGCTAGCAGCAGTCCTGATCGTCGTCGTCGCAGCAACCGTTGTCGCCGCAGCATTCCGTGTTCATTCAGCCCACCCCCTTCCTGCCCGGGTTGTCAGCTGTGGGTAGGTTCTTCGACCAGAGCTGTGGCGATGCTGTCTGCGTCGTCCAGGGCTGCCAGGTAGCGTTCGGCGTCCAGGGCGGCGGCGCAGCCGGTCCCGGCGGCGGTGATGGCCTGGCGGTAGCGGTGGTCCACGGCGTCGCCACAGGCGAAGACGCCGGACAGGTTGGTCACCGTGGTGGGGGATTCCACCTTGATGTAGCCGTCCGCGTCCAGGTCCACCTGGCCGGCCACCAGTTCGGTCCGGGGGACATGGCCGATGGCCACGAAGATTCCGGTGGCCGCCTGGTGCCGGGTTTCGCCGGAGCGGGTGTCCGTGAGGGTCACGCCGGTGACCTTGCCGTTGCCGTGGATGGCGGTGACGGCGGAGTTCCAGGCGAAATTGATCTTCGGGTTGTCCTTGGCCCGCTGCGCCATAATCCGGGAGGCCCGCAGTTCCTCACGGCGTACGACGACGGTCACCGACTTCCCGAACCGGGTGAGGAACGTGGCTTCCTCCATGGCGGAGTCGCCGCCGCCTACCACGATGATGTCCTGGTCACGGAAGAAGAAGCCGTCGCAGGTGGCGCACCAGGAGACGCCGTGGCCGCTGAGCTTCTTCTCCTCCGGCAGGCCGAGTTCCTTGTAGGCCGAGCCGGTGGCCAGGATGACGGCCGGGGCCTGGTGGGTTTCGCCGCCGCCGGTGACCACGGTCTTCAGGTGGCCTTTGAGGTCAACCGAGGTGGCGTCGTCGAACACCACTTTGGCGCCGAACTTCTCGGCCTGTTCCTGCAGGCCGTCCATCAGCTCCGGGCCTTGGATACCGCTGGGGAAACCGGGGAAGTTCTCCACCTCGGTGGTGTTCATCAGCGCGCCGCCCGCGGTGACCGAGCCGGCCAGCACCAGCGGTGCCAGGCCTGCTCGTGCGGCGTAGATGGCTGCGGTGTAGCCCGCGGGGCCGGAGCCGATGATGATCAGCTGTTCGTTCGTCATGGAGATCTCCTGGAGTTACTGGGCGTCCGGGTGCTGCGCGGGCACCAGTTCGGTGATGAGGGCTTCGATGCGGGTCCTGATTTCGTCCCGGATGGGGCGGACGGATTCTACGCCCTTGCCTGCCGGATCCTCCAGCACCCAGTCCTCGTAGCGCTTGCCGGGGAAGTACGGGCACTCGTCGCCGCAGCCCATGGTGATCACCACGTCGGAGTCCTTGACGGCCTCTGTGGTGAGGACCTTGGGAACTTCCGCGGACATGTCGATGCCCACCTCCGCCATGGCCTCGACCGCGGCGGGGTTAATCTTCTCGGCGGGCTGGGACCCGGCGGAGCGGACCTCCACGGAACCCTTGGACAGGGACGTCAGGAAGGCTGCCGCCATCTGCGAACGGCCTGCGTTGTGGACGCAGACGAAAAGGACGGAGGGCTTCTTGGCTGTCTCGGTGGTCACGCTGTTCTCCTAATGATGACGTACGGCGGGAGGTGCCGTTGTGGATGGTTGTGCTCCCGCCCGATCCCATCAGTCCCGAAAGATTGATGATGATCGATATAGGGAGTATTGCGCTACATATTGATGATTGTCAATGTATTCCTCAGGCCGCGGCGAGGCGGGGAGCCAGGTCGCTGATGCGGTATGAAATCTGCCCGAACGCCTCCTCAAAAGCCTCGGCCGTGCCCCGCCTGACGGGGTCCGGGATGGACCAGTGGACCCCCTGCAGGCCGGGAACCTCCTCGTGGGCGTTGTCGCAGACGGTTACCACGAAATCGCCATCACCCAGGACCTGGTCCAGTTGCTGCGGTGCGGCGTCGGCCAGGTCCAGCCCATGGCGTGCGGCCACCTCCAGGGCGCCGCGGGAAATCCGGTCCGCGGGATGCGTTCCCGCCGATGCGACGGGAATGCGGCTGGCCTGGCGCCAGAGGGCCGCCGCGAGCTGGGAGCGTGCACTGTTGCGGGTGCACACGAAAAGGACACGGTGTGCCGTGTGTTCGCTGCCGGGAACCAGGTCCTCCAGCGACCCGGCCACCAGGCGGATGTAGCTCCGCCGCCGGTCCGCCTCGGAGCGGTGCCTCGCCGCCAGCCCCGCGTCCTGGAGGATGCGGAGGTGGTGGGCGAGCAGGTTGGATGTCATTCCCAGCTCCGCCTGCAGTTCCGACGGCGAGCGGTCGCCCAGCGTCAGCAGGTCCACGATGCGCAGCCGGCCCGCGTCGGCCAGGGCTGCATGCCTGGCAAGCCGCTGGCGGAATCCTGCACTTAGTTCAGTTTCCATTGACTCAAGTTTGACTGAGGTAATTTCCGTGGGTCAAGCTGGTTGCATGCACACACCCCAGCCTCCCCTCTGGCGCCGCGCCCTGGCCGAGCTGCTCGGCACCGGTCTTTTGGTGGCCGTCGTTGTCGGCTCGGGGATCGCGGCCCAGCAGCTTTCCCCCAGCGACGTCGGGTTGCAGCTGCTCCAGAACAGCACCGCCACGGTCCTGGGCCTGACAGTGCTCATCCTGATGTTGGGGCCGGTCAGCGGCGCGCACTTCAATCCGGTCGTCTCCCTGGCCGACTGGGCCCTCGGCCGGCGCAGCGGCAAGGGCCTGACGCTGCCGGAGGTCGGTGCCTACGCTGCGGCCCAGGTGGCCGGGGCCATCGGGGGGAGCGTGCTGGCCAACGCAATGTTCGACGTCGGGACCTCCATCTCCACGAAGGAGCGCCTCACCGGCGGGCATGTCCTGGGCGAAGTGGTGGCCACCGCCGGGCTCATCCTGTTGATCTTCGCCCTGGCCCGGACCTCGCAAGGAATGCTGGCCGCCCCGGCCGTAGGTGCCTACATTGGCGCGGCCTACTGGTTTACCTCCTCCACTTCCTTCGCCAACCCCGCCGTGACGGTGGGCCGGATGTTCAGCGACACCTTCTCGGGAATCACGCCTGGCTCCGTGCCCGGGTTCGTCCTGGCGCAGTTGGCGGGCGCCGCCGTCGGACTCGGACTCCTCCTGGCCCTCTTTCCTGCCGCCGGCCAGGCGGCCGACAACGTGGTGATCCCCCACCGCGAGGAACCGGCAGATACGTAACCCCCCACGTAGCCGGTTCCATCCCCAAGACCCGTTATGCCGCCATATTGATGAATGTCGATATGGCGGCATAATGGTGTCCATGACCGCTGCCCTGCCTTTGACCCGGTCCGTCACGGGGACGGACCCTTCCTGCTGCCCGCCGCCGGCCGGTCCAGCCCTCGGGGTGGAGGAGGCCAAGCAGGCCGCGCTGGTTTTCAAGGCACTCGCGGATCCCAACCGCGTGCGGCTGCTCTCGCTGGTGAAGGCGGGGGAGGCGGGCGAGCGCTGCGTTTGCGACCTGACCGAACCGCTCAGCCTGGGCCAGCCAACCGTCTCGCACCACCTGAAGATCCTGGTGGATGCGGGCCTGCTGCACCGTGAAAAGCGGGGCACCTGGGCCTATTATTCGGTGGTTCCCGGCGCGCTGGACCGGGTTGCCGGCCTCGTGGCAGATCTGTGACGGCCACGGTTACTTCACGTGGTTCGGCGGCGGAGGTCTTCCGGGTTTTCCTGAAGCTGGGGGTGACGTCCTTCGGCGGGCCCATCGCGCACCTGGGCTACTTCCGCGACGAACTGGTGGAGCGCCGCAAGTGGGTGGATGACAAGGAATACGCGGACCTCGTGGCGCTCTGCCAGTTCCTTCCGGGGCCCGCCTCCAGCCAGGTGGGGTTCGGTTTGGGCCTGCACCGCGCCGGCCCGGTCGGCGGCTTGGCTGCGTTCCTGGCTTTCACGTTGCCGTCCGCCGCGCTGCTGGTGGCGTTCGCCGCCGGCGCCTCCCTGTTTCAGGGTGCGCTCGGTTCAGGAATCCTTGACGGGCTGAAAATCGTGGCCGTGGCCATCGTGGCGCAGGCCGTCTGGGGGATGGCGAAGGCCCTGACGCCTGACCGGGAACGCGCGTCGATTGCCGTGGTGGCGGCATTGACCGTGGTCCTGCTGGCGGGCCCGCTGGGGCAGGTGCTTGCGATCGCCGCTGGTGCACTGGCGGGCATGTTTTTTTGCCGGGCTGGGATCGGCGACGTGACGGGCACGCTGCGGTTCCCGGTCAGCCGGAGTACCGGGGCGGTTTGCCTGGTTCTGTTCGGAGTGCTCCTGGTGGGGCTGCCCGTGCTGGCGGCGGCCACCGCTTCCGCCGGCCTGGCACTCTTCGACGCGTTCTACCGCGCCGGCGCCCTGGTCTTTGGCGGCGGGCATGTGGTCCTGCCGCTGCTCCAGGCCGGCGTGGTCAACCCCGGCTGGGTTACCCCCGAGCAGTTCCTGGCCGGCTACGGTGCAGCGCAGGCGGTTCCCGGCCCGCTCTTCACCTTCGCGGCCTACCTGGGCACGCTCTCAACCGCAGGCCCGGGCGGTGTGGCGGGCGCCGCCGTCGCGCTCGCCGGAATCTTCCTGCCCGGCTTCCTCCTCCTGGTTGGCGTGCTGCCGTTCTGGAACAGGTTCCGCTCCCGGTCACAGGTGCAGGCTCTGATGCGCGGCGCGAACGCGGCGGTGGTGGGGATCCTGGCCGCGGCCCTCTACAACCCGGTATTTACCACGGCCATCACCGGGCCCGGGCCGTTTTGCCTGGCCCTGGTCTGCTTCGTCCTGCTCATCGCATGGAAGGCGCCGCCGTGGGTGGTGGTGCTGGTGGGGGCTGCCGGGGGAGTGCTGCTGGCCATCTCCCCCCTTTGAGTTTTTGGGCAGATATGGCGACTTTAGAGGCCCGAAAGTCGCCATATCTGGACAAAGACTCCTGTGAGTCCTACAGCGGCTGGGCTGGGACTAGCTGGCAGTGGTGATGCCGGTCGTTCTGCTTGGCGAGTGACTCGAAAAAACAATTGCTCCTCGAGGGTGCATTCCCACGACTCGTCCGCGCTGGGTGGAGCGGCCGGCGTTGATCGAGGAGCTTCAGCTGGTCTTGAATGAAGCGGTCCCGCGCGTGTCTGGGAGCAGGGCTGTCGGCATTCAGGTTAAGCGTCGAAGTGCGTCTGGATCTTCGGGTCCTGGGCCAGGGATGCAATCACTGACGCTGCAACGTCACGGAGTTTGGTGTTGCGGGTACTGGAAGCTATCTTCAGGATTCTCATTGCCGCGTCCTGGCTGCAGCGGTTTTGGGCCATGACTGCCCCGGCTGCCAGGTCGATCACGGTCCGTGATTCCAGTGCTGCAGCCAGATGGTTTTTGGATTCGGTTAGTTGACTGATGCGCACGGCCAGCAGGAGAGCTTTGGATGCGTGATAGGCGTAGGACTGGACGTTTTCGATGTCCTCCCCGCTAAATCCGTGGGAGCGGGTGGAGTACATGTTCAGGCCCGCTTCCGCTTCGCCTGCCAGGACCAACGGTTGCTGGCAACTGTCAGTGGCTTCTTTTGCCGCATGAGTGTGATGCTGCAGAAGGCAATGGCAGGGTCAGACAGTGTGAGAGCGGTGAAATCGGCCAGTTCGTCCAGCATCACCTTCACGTCTTGGGTATTTAGGACGAGGTCCTGGAGGTGGTCGATGAGCAGTTCTGGCTGCAGATGATCTGATTCGTGGGCGATCATGGGATCATTTCTCGTTCTGGGGTGAGTGTTCTAGCTGTTTCCTGTATGGACGATGCTTTCAGGGTCCTGCTGGTGCGCGGGGGCGTCGGAGAGGCCCTCGGGGGTGAGATCGAGATCCTCGACCTCATTGTGAGTTGTTGTCTGGGCAGTGGTGTCGCTGATGTCCGTCATGACCGATATACCTTCACTTCTGGCAGGTGATGAATGATGTTGGTTCTGCACTAACGAGTGCAATGGGGCAGTTCCATCTGGAAGCCGCACTGGCAGCCCAGGACCGTGGTGGCGAGACAGGCGGCGGGGGAGTCCCTCGGGTCGGAGGGGTTATGGATGGCGAATGTCTAAACCGTGGTTTCTGTCTGGGGCGCCGGCGATGCCGTCGGCTCGCCGCAGTGAAACTATCCGTTGTCCCGGTGAGCGGGGCCTTTTGCACTGTTGCACCAAGGGCGTATCGCCCGCGGCTGATTCTCATTGCGGGGCACGTAACTGCTCGGGGTTATGGCCACAGCCGGTTACACCACGGCCTGGTAGCTGGAGAGGATGTAGTCCGCCGCTGCAGGGCCCTTCATCCGAAGATGCTGAGTAGAACCTGCACGCTGTCGCATTGCCGCCCAAAAGGTCTCTTCCGGACGCGGTGTTTGGCGGGCCATCAGGCACCAGCTGGTGTACAGGCCGTAAAGGGAGTCCCCGTCAAGAGTCGTCTCGGACTCCTGGTCACAGTAGGTGGCTTCCTGGAGGAACTGGTCGAATTGTGAATGTGCCATGACGGCTCTTTTCAACAAGGTGCAGTTGTCCACCGTTCGGCTACAGCGGTCTCACTCAACGCCTTGCACAGGGACAGTGAGCGGAACTGCCGGATCATCGTGAGGTCTCCGGCAGGGTGAAACAAAAGGAAGGAGTCTTTGTCGAGGTGCAGCGACCGTTCGCATCGGTGCCGCTTCGAGGTCCGGGCGCGGACGCCGGAAAGATGCTGTCAGGTCTGGATGTTCGCGTTCATAGGTCTCCCAATGTGGAGAGAGCGGCCAAGTGGCCTTGCAAACCCAGATCCATCGGAACCACGTCAACAACTTCTCTACACTGTAGACTGTAGGCGTAGACGAGCTCATAAGCAAGCTTGCCTGACGCAACCAGCAGGACGGATCCTTCATGCCTTCCCCCAAGAACCCCGCCACAAGGTCAGCGCCGCGGAAGGCGCGGCTAAGCAGGGAAATCGTGCTCAGAACAGCCCTAGAACTGGTGGACTCCGAAGGCCTGGACGCGTTGAGCATGCGGCGGCTGGGCCAGGAACTCGGGTGCGACCCGATGAGTCTTTACCGGCACGCAGCCAACCGGGCAGCCCTGCTGGACGGGGTCACCGAAATCGTGTTGGACGAACTGGCGATCTTTCCCGACGACCCGGACTGGCAGAAACAGTTGCGCCGGATCGCCCACGACCTGAGGCTCTTGGCCCTGCGACATCCTAACGTCGTGCCCCTGTTGGTTACCCGTCCACTCTCCACTCCTTTAGGCCTGCGCCCGTTCGGGACAATCCGCCCGCTCGAACAAATCCTGGGGCTGCTCATAAGGGCGGGCTTCGCCCCCGCAGATGCCCTTCACGTGTACCGCGCCTACTACGGCTTTCTCTACGGCCACATCCTCAATGAACTCCAGGAATTCGTGGTTGACCCGGAAGAAAACGAAGCGCTCCTGCGCTTGGGCCTGCATCGCCTGCCGCCAAAACAGTTCCCACACCTCCGGGCGCTGGGCCCGGTCCTGGCCGACTACGACGGCGACGCCGAACTGGACCAAGGCCTCAACATCCTGCTCAACGGACTCACCTCGCAACTTTCCGTGCATCAACCCCCCGGTTCCGACAGGGTGTCAGAAGGCGGACCCCGGGGCACTCCGGGCCGGTAGGACCCATAGGCGGCGACCTGCCCGTCTCCGGCGCCGCGTTCCAGCAGTAAAGCCTCATTCAAGCAGAAGGGAATATCGAAGTGGGCTCTTCAGATATCGCTAGATTCCAAGGAAGCTTCAATGTCATCAACGGGCTGTGGCCGCTGGTGCACATGCGCAGCTTCGAGGCGGTTAGCGGACCCAAAACCGATAAGTGGCTGGTTCGAACGGTTTCAGGCCTGCTCATCACCGTTGGCCTGGAGCAAGTCCGTGCAAGCTCCCATGCAGAAGGTGTGATCACAGCCAAGCGCCTTGGCGTTGGGACAGCTGCCACACTGGCAGCCATTGACTTGATCTACGTGGCCAAAGGTCGGATCAGCAAGATATACCTGCTGGACGCCGCCGTCGAACTACTCATCATCCGGCGTTGGCTGATAAAAACCTAGGCCGGGTCCGCCCCGCAGCCGCGAGGTTCCGGATGCGAGAATCCCCCCGCCGGCAAGGAAGACCGCCGGGAGGGGTTGCCGTCGTTCCTGTCCGGGCGTCGACAGCGTCACTCCTTGGATGAACCGACGTGCCATCCTCAGGTGGGCAGCCGAGCATAGAAGCGCCGGCGAGGTTAGCGGCGGCGGGTCAGCGCGCGCACCGCGGCCGCGGCCCCCAGCCCGGCCAGCACCCAGGGCCCGCCTACCAATAGCGGATCGATCCACTGGTGGTTCACGTCCGCCCGCTTCTTCCCCAACCGGGAGCCCAGGCCGTCCCGGGAGAACTCGCTGAGCACCCCCGTTTCCGTCACGGGGTTGTCCGGCCGGGCGGAAGCCAGGGACTTCAGGTGGTGCTCCCAGGCGTCCACCCGGTCCGCGGCGATCAGCAGCAGCCAGTGCGCGGCCCGGCCCTCGCTGTACTTCCGGTAGGCAAACTTCCGGATGGCACCCGAGACGCCCTTGGGAGGAGTGGAAGTCCCGAACACGGGCGTGAGCATGGCATGCTCAATGGACCGCTCCCGGGGCCAGGACTCCGGCTGCCGTTCCGGAAAGTCCCAGTGCGCCCCGGTTTGGATGCCGGGCTGTTCGCGGGGGTAGGACGGCCGGTCCGCCGGGTTTAGGTCCGCTCCCCAGCCCGGAATGCGTGCCCGCAAAGCGTCCGCGGTTTCCCTGGCGCCGGAGTTTCCGGCAATATATGGCGTTGCTGTCTCAGACATGGACTCTTCCCTTCAGCATTCAGGACGCGGTGGCGACGATGAGGGGCTTGATGCAGTCATCGAGCTTGGCGGAGAACATGTGGTACCCCTCGGCGATGTGTTCCAGCGGGATGCGGTGGGTGACGATGTCGCTGGGCTTCAGGTACCCGTTCCGGATGTGCTCGAACAAACGCGGCCACTGCCGTTTCACCGGGCACTGGTTCATCCGCAGGGTCAGCCCCTTGTTTACGGCGTCACCGAATTTCACAGCACTGAAAATCGGCCCGTACGCGCCCACCACGGACACGGTGCCGCCCTTGCGGACGGAATCGATGGCCCAGTTGAGTGCAATGGGGGATCCGCCCTGCAGCTTCAGCTTGGTGCCGGTCACGTGCTGGAGGAAGTTGCCGTCCGCCTCGGCCCCCACCGCATCAATCACGACGTCGGCGCCCAGGTAGTCGGTGGCTTTCTTCAGGTGCACCACAATGTCGTCGTACTCCGCGAAGTTGTACGTCTCGGCGTGCGCGAAGGTCCGGGCCTTCTCCAGCCGGTATTCCAGGTGGTCGATGACGATCACCCGGCCGGCGCCCATAAGCCAGGCGGACTTGGCGGCGAACAGACCCACGGGCCCGGCGCCGAACACCGCCACCGTGTCGCCTTCGACGATGTCGCCCAGTTGGGCGCCGAAGTAGCCGGTGGGCAGGGCGTCGGTGAGCAGGACCGCGTCCTCTTCGTCCATCCAGTCGGGAATCTTCGAGGGCCCCACGTCCGCAAAGGGGACCCGCACGAACTCGGCCTGGCCGCCGTCGTAGCCGCCGCAGGTGTGGGAGTAGCCGTAGATGCCGCCCACCGCCGTCGCGTTCGGGTTCACGTTATGGCAGTTTGAATACAGCCCGCGGGAGCAGAAGTAGCAGGACCCGCAGTACACGTTGAACGGGACCATCACGCGATCGCCCACCGTCAGGTTCTGCACCGAGGAACCCACTTCGTGCACCACGCCCACGAACTCATGCCCGAACGTCATGCCCACCCGCGTGTCCGGCATCATGCCGTGATAGAGGTGCAGGTCGGAGCCGCAGATGGCGCCGATGCTGACCCGCACGATCGCATCGTTGGGGTGCTCGACTTTGGGGATGTCTTTTTCCTCGACCCGGATTTTGTATGGGCCGCGGTAAACCATTGCTCGCAAGGGTGCCGCCTCAATGTTGGCTGGCAGTGGGAAGGTCCCGTCATGCAGGAGCCGCCCCTTGGCTCGAGGTCCCACCGCAGTGCTTCACAGGCTTCCATCTCCGGTGCAGGTGGTCAAGGTCCTTTCAGCGGTGGACTTTGGGAGGTCCGCGCCGGTTAGCGCGTACGACGGGGGGTAGGGACTAGGTGGACAGGGCACCTTACCGAGGGGGAACAGGGATATGTCACGAGAGACCACCGTCCAGCGCACCGCATCAGCGGCTGCGGCACCCGCGTTCGTGTTCGGGATGGGCGTGGGCGGCTTCGTGGACGGAATCGTGCTGCACCAGCTGCTGCAGTGGCACCACATGCTCAGCCACACCGAGCCCGGCAACACCAAAACCGTGGCCGGGCTGGAGCTGAACACGCTGGCGGACGGGTTCTTCCACAGCGCCATGTGGGTGCTGGTGGTGGCCGCCGCCGTGTTGGCCATCCGGGCTCGGCGGCAGGGGCGCCTGTCCCCGAGCTGGAGGTTCCACACCGGGCTGGCCCTCGCCGGCTGGGGCGTGTTCAACGTGGTGGAGGGCCTGGTCAACCACCAGCTGCTCGGCATCCACCATGTCCGTGACGATCTGGGCGGGCCCCTTGCGTGGGACCTGGGGTTCCTGGGCCTGAGCGTGGTGCTGGCCGCCGTCGGCTGGTTTTTGTACCGGAACGGCAGGCAGCGCCAAGACTAGCTGGCCACGCGCATCTCAATCCGTGGGTCGCAGAAATTACGACGGCGGCGGGCCGGCCTGGGTGCCGCCCCGGGAGGCGGGCGTGAAGCGGAGCGAGAAGAGTTTTTGTCCAGATATGGCGACTTCAGTGGTCCGGAAGTCGCCATATCTGGACAAAAACTCGGGGGGTGAGGGGGTGGATTTCGGGCGTAGTCTTGGGGGAAAGGCTCTCTCTTTCCCTCTCTTGGGCAGCATGGTTCGCGCCTTGTGCCAGGGCAGGGTGCGAGTGCAAGGAACTACCAGGAATGGGGCCCGCCGTGGCCGAAGAACTGATGTGGGATGCGGGACACGGCCGCCTGGGCGAGTTTGTGCTTGCCAGTTCCCAGGTGGAGGACTTCCTGCACGATCTTGCCGTCTTCGCGGCCAACGACCTGTCAGCCCCGGACTCCGTTGTCAGCTGCGGAATTACCCTCGTGCGCCACAAGAAGCCCACCACAGTCGCCAGCAGCGACGACCGGGCAAGGGCAATGGACGAGGTGCAGTACCAATCCAAGGACGGGCCCTGCTTGACGTCCATCCGGGAGGGCGTCACCGTGCACGTCCCGGACCTTGTGAATGACGGGCGCTGGCCGGACTATGTCGCGGCGATAGGCGACGACAAAATCAACTCCGTCCTCGCCGTACCTTTCCTCGCCGAGGGCGGGGCCAAGGCAGCGCTGAACCTCTATGCCGAGGGAAGCCATGCGTTCTCGGACGAGGCCATCCGCCGGGCCGAGGACTTCGCCCTGCATGCCAGTACGTCCCTGCGCCTGGCACTGCGGATCGCGCAACTCACTGACAACAGCAACGACCTCACCGAGGCCATGAAATCCCGGACCACCATCGATCTCGCCGCCGGCGTCATCATGGCCGAGAACAGGTGCAGCCAGGAGGTTGCAATGGACATCCTCAAGAAGGCGTCGAGCAGCCGCAACATCAAGCTGAGGGATGTGGCTGCGGCCGTACTTGCATCCATCAGCAATGAGATGGTCTACACTCACTTTGATGCCTGAGGGCACCGGCGGGCCCCGGGCTGTCAGCGGGGTAACTCAAGACACCTCGTCCGCGTAGGGGGCGTGCAGTGACGGGGTCCCGGCCACCATCTCGTTTGCCGCCATCGCCAGCAGGTCGCGTTCGGTGGCGGGCAGGGACAGCATGCCTTCCACGTAGGCCTGGACCTCGTACTCGCCGGCCGAACCGGTCATGCCAAAATACTGCAGCCACAGTTCACTGATGGTGATGTCGGCTGCCTGCAGAACCTCCATGAGCCGGCTGCGCTGTTCCGGCTCATGCATGTCGAAGCCCACAATTTCCCCTCACTGTTCCGGCGTCGCCTTATGGATCAGCCTTTCACTGGCTTCAAAGGCTCTGGTCCGGGATCTCCATCTGGAAACCGCACACGCAGCGCAGCACCCGGGTGGCCAGGTACACGCCCAGCGTCTCAGGCAGCCGCCGCTCGTTGTAGGTGCTGTGGATGCTGCGGACCTCCGCTCCGGCGGCCCGCATGGGCTGTCCGCAGTGGATGTAATGTCCCCCGAACGCCAGTACGTTGGGAGTGCTGCCGGCCCGGTTCAGGATCCGTGCCACCTCCGTGACGTCAGCCGCCTGGGTGAAAGGCATACCGCAGCCGGTGCACCGGAAGGACACCTCTACCAGGGCGGCACGGGATGCAGAATCCGCGGGAAGCGCATCAATCGAGGTGATCTCCAGGTAGTGGTCATGGCCGCACCGCCGGCATGCCAGCGGGCCGGGCCGGAACTGCGGTGCGTCCCGGTAGCCGTTCGCAGGGGTGGGCATCAAGCCACGGCCGGGTAGCTGTAAAGGATGTAGTCCGCTGCGGCGGGGCCGGTCATGTGCAGCCGGGAATCGTGGATGTCCACTCCGCACCGGTGCATCCCGGCCCGGAAGGCCTGATCCGATTTAGGAGTGAATCCGTGCAGGTTTGCCCAGCTGATGTACAGGCCGTACAGGCAGTCAGGGCCCAGCATCGTATCGCTGGAAGGATCAAAGATGGTTGCTTCTTCAAGGAACTGTTCGAAATGCGAGGCTGCCACGATGGGGCCCTTCCGCTCCTGCATCATACGCCGCCGTTGGACTGCAGCAGCTACTCCCGGGGCCTGTGCAGATGGGCCGGGGAGGGCGGGCCATGACGCCCGTCACAGTTCCGAATGTACCGGTGATCGGGAGGGAAGTACAGGGCTTGGCGTACGACGGCGGGACGGCAGGGGGTGCCCGTGGGAGGGAAAATCCCCGCCCGGACACGACGGAGCACCCGGGGGCGTTGCCGTCCCGGGTGCTCCGGATCCTTCAGGTGTGCTGGCTACGCGTGCGAGTACGTCAGGCAGTCGGCGTTGTCCCGGCCGGGGCCGACGTGCACCTCAGGCGCCTTGCACATCAGGTGGTCGTTGTGGATGCATTCGCTGCGCTGGCAGGCTCCGACGTCGGCCAGGACCTTGGGAAGGCCGCCGTGAACTCCGGTTTCAATGAACGTGGCGCAGTGCGCGTGGTTTTCGGCGCCGCCCACGGTGATGGCGGCTGCGTTGCAGTTGGTGTGGTCGTTAAAGGAACAGTTCGTTACGCTGCAGTCCGCGACGTGCGTTGTCATTGGAAAGTCCTCCTTGGCCGGCCGCCCGGGATAGGCGGCCCTCGTGCGTCTACCGTAAGCCCGCCGGAACCAATCAAAAAGACCCAATAATGTTCGCTAATTTCCAGCCTTCCGGCCTGTGGAAGCCACGCAGAGGCCTTCCCGTCCCGGAAAAACGGGAGGCGCTGACCCTTTCCGCGGATTGATAAGGGTGCTTATTATGTTGTTCTCTTCGGCGGTAAGCAGAGTCCGTCATCACTTCCGTCCGCCGCTGCAGCCGGCGGACTGGCCAGCATACGGGTAGCGAAGAGATTGGAAGAAAAGCCAAGATGAATGACATTCCTGAGCACAATGTCCCCGGGCAAAGCGTCCCTGAACACAAGGACCTGGCCCTGCCGGACTACGACCATCTGCCTTTGGGGACGCTTCCCACGCGCATCACGGGTTTGGCGGAAGCCGACGTGGCGCAGCTGATCGGCTACGAGAAGGAGCACGGGAACCGGCTGCCTGTCCTGCAAGTCCTGGAGAAGAGGCTGCAGGACCTGCAGGCGGGTGCGGAGCCGAGCGGGCCACAGGCGCCTAGTACCCCGGAAGTGACACCAGGTGCCGCGCCCGCGCAGCAGCCCACATCGGTGCCCGGTCCGCCGGTCAACCCGCCCTCCCACGGTGACCCCACGAACCCGGCGCAGCCGCGGTCATGACCTGAGGAGCGGGCATGGACAGGCAGGACAGCCCCGCCGCCGCTGCCTCAACGGACGACGGCGGCGCGGACCCGCACGCCTATGTCCACTCCCGGCGGGCAGACCTGAAGCGTCAGTTGGCCGAGTGGGTGCAAGTCCCGGGAATATTGGGGGAACCCGGGCACACCAAGGACCTGCTCCGCTCGGCCAACTGGCTGGCCGCCGCGTTCCGGGACATCGGCTTCCCTGTTGTCGAGGTGCAACCCACGGGGGACTCGCACGCGGTGTACGCGGAGTGGTGTGCGGCCCCCGGCGCTCCGACCGTCCTGGTCTACAGCCACCACGACGTCCGTGCCGTGAAGCCGGACAACTGGAACCAGACGGCACCGTTCCAGCCGGCGGTGCGCGAGGGCAGGCTGTACGGCCGGGGAAGCTCGGATGCCAAGGGCCAGGTCCTGGCCCACCTCGAGGGAGTCCGCGCCCACCTCCACCAACGCTCTCTCACTTCCGGCGCCCAAAACCCCAACGCCCGCTCACTTGTGGCGGCAAAAACCGAAACGCACGCTCACCCCACTTTCCCCCAACAGGCAGGTCCCGTGCCCGCCGTCAACCTGAAATTCCTCGTCGAGGGCGAGGAGGAAGGCGGCTCCCCGAACCTGGCCAAGCTCCTGGAGGAACAGACGGAAACGTTCCAGGCCGACGTCGTGCTTTTCTCCGACACCCTGCTCTGGCGCGAAGACCACCCCGCCCTGTGCGTGGGCCTGCGCGGAATGCTCAGCGCGCAGCTGGAGGTGTTCGGCCCCGAGCGCGACGTCCACAGCGGAGCCGTCTCAGGCAACGCCCCGAATCCGGTGTTCGAACTGAGCCGGCTGCTGGCGCAGCTGCACGACGAGGACGGCCGGATCGCCATCCCGGGGTTTTACGACGACGTGGAGCCGCTGCCAGCAGACCTGCGGCAGGCTGTTGCGGACCTTCCGTACAGCGACGAGGACTGGCTCGCGCATTCCGAGAGCGGCGCCATTACAGGGGAGGAGGGCTACACGGTGCTGGAACGGCTGTGGCTGCGGCCCGCCGTCGAGGTCACCTCCCTGGTTGCCGGCGATCCCGGGGAAGTCTCCCGCGCTGCCGTGCCGGCCGTCGCCGCCGCGGACCTCAGCTTCCGCACCGTGCCCGGCCAGCGGGTGGAGAAGGTGGCCGACTGCTGCGGCAATGGGTGGACGCCACCATCAGCGGCGCCTTCCACCACCGGCTGACCCCGGACCTTGAAACGGCGCAGGAGCCGTACCGGACCCCGGACCACCCCGCAGTTCACGCGCTGGAGCGGGCCATGGCGCGGGGCTTCGGGTCCGGCAGCGTAGGCAGGATGGGCAACGCGGGCGGAGGGCCAGCCGAGCTTCTGTCCCGCGTGCTCCATGCGCCGGTGCTGTTTTTCGGAACCGGGCTTGTGGAGGACCACTGGCATGACAGCGACGAGAGCGTCAGCCTGGACGTCCTGGAGAACGGCGCCGTGACGCTGGCCTGTTTCTGGGACGAACTTGCAAGGATGCAACGAGTAAAGGACGACGGCGATGGACACCTTTCCGAATAACGGCACCGGCGGTCCGGGCACGGGCAGCGGCGGGAACGTCAGGACCTTCGGTGTGGAGGAGGAACTGCTCCTGGTGGACCCGGGCAGCGGGGACGCCGTGCCGATGGCGGGGGCGCTCCTGGATCTGTATGTCCGGCCGCTCGAGTCCAGTGCCGGTCCCGTCCTGACAGCCGAATTCCAGCAGGAAATGATCGAGGTGGTCACCCCGCCGCATTCCACCATGGCTGCCCTGGAGGCCGACATCGTGGCCGGCCGGGCCATCGCGCACCAGGCGGGGGAGGACGTGGGGGTGCGGGTGGCCGCACTGGGCACCTCGCCGCTGCCCTGCGACCCGCACCCGGTGAAGCTGCGGCGCTTCGCAGCCATGGCGGAGGAGTACGGGCTGACCGCACGGGAACAGCTCACCTGCGGCTGCCACATCCACGTCTCGATCGAATCACCGGAGGAGGGCGTGGGGGTGCTGGACAGGATCCGGAACTGGCTGCCGGTGCTGACCGCGCTCAGCGCAAACTCGCCCTTCTGGCACGGGCAGGACACCGGCTACGCCAGCTACCGGTCGCAGGTGTGGAACCGCTGGCCGTCCGCCGGGCCGCTGGAAATCCTGCGGACACCGGACGCCTACTACCAGCTGGTGCATGACATGGTGGACACCGGCGTCGCGTTGGACGAGGGCATGATCTACTTCGACGCCCGGCTCTCCCGGCACTACCCCACGGTGGAGGTCCGGCTCGCCGATGTCTGCCTGCGGCCGGAGAACACGGTGCTGCTCGCCGGGATCTCCCGGGGACTGGTGGAAACGGCCGCGCGGGAGTGGCGGGCCGGCGTCGAACCGGTGGCCGTGCCCACGGCGCTGCTGCGGCTGGCCGGCTGGAAGGCCAGTCGCTGGGGACTGCGCGGGGAACTCCTGGATCCGGTGACCAGCAGGCCTGCGCCGGCGCTCGCCGTCGTCAATTCCCTGCTGAACCATATCCGCCCTGCACTGGAGGACATTGGGGACCTGCAGCGGGTGGAGGAGCTGACGGACAACCTGCTGCATGTGGGCACCGGCGCCGTCCGGCAACTCGAGGTGCTGCACCGCACCGGCGACCTCGAGGACGTGGTGGACGACGCCGCCAACTGCACGGTGGGGGTCGCAGCGGGCGGCGCCTAGGAATTCTGGAGCGGAACGGGTGCGGCGTCAGCAGACTTGGGTCTTTCTGCCCTAGAAGGCGGTGCTGCCCGGGCGTTGACTGGAATTGCGGGCGGACCGCCCGCGGGAGGTTAACTAGCAGGGAGGCTTTTCCCGGGAGGACGCGGCAATGGTCGAGTTCCTTGACAGGGCCGACGCCGGCCGGCGGCTTGGGCAGCGCCTGGCCGGACTGCGGGGCCGGGACGTGGTGGTGCTGGGATTGCCCCGCGGCGGAGTTCCGGTGGCGTTCGAGGTGGCAAAAGCCCTCGACGCGCCGCTGGATGTGGTCATGGTCCGGAAACTGGGGGTTCCGTTCCAGCCGGAAGTGGCCATGGGCGCCATCGGGGAGGGCGGCGCCCGGGTCCTGGATGAGCGCGTCCTCTCCCTGGCCCGCGTCACGGACGAGGACCTGGCCGGCGTCGAAAGCGGGGAACGCGGACTGTTGGAGGACCGGACTGCGCGGTACCGGCAGGGCCGGCCGCGCACCGACCTCCACGGTCGCACGGCCGTTGTGGTGGACGACGGAATCGCCACCGGTTCCACGGCGCGGGTCGCCTGCCAGATCGCCCGTCAGCTTGGCGCGGCGCGGGTGGTCCTGGCTGTGCCGGTGGCCCCGGCCCGTGCCATTCCCTTGCTGACGGAAGCGGACGACGTCGTCTGCCTGGCTACCCCGCGGAACTTCCGGGCCGTGGGCCACTACTACGACGACTTCTCGGCCACCGGGGACGAAGAGGTGGTCCGGTTGCTGGACGACGCCGAACGCCGGCTTCGCAGGGTCCGCGGAAATACAGGGCAGGAGGGCAGGGTGCAGGGTGAATCAGGGCAGGAGGGCTTCGTGCGGGGTGAAGGGGCCGAGGAAGAAGTCGAGATCCCGGCCAACGCAGTCCGGCTGAGTGGCAGCCTCCACCGGCCTCCCGGGTGTGAAGGCATGGTCATTTTCGCCCACGGCAGCGGAAGCAGCCGGCACAGTCCGCGCAACCGGTATGTGGCGTCAGTCCTCCATGATGCCGGACTGGGCACGCTGCTGCTTGACCTTCTCACGCCGGCGGAGGAAGTGGACCGGAGCAACGTGTTTGATATCGCCCTGCTGGCCCGGCGGCTCCGCTCTGCCACCCGGTGGGTGGAATCGCGGCAGGACGGCTGGCATGGCCGGATCGGCTACTTCGGGGCGAGCACGGGGGCCGGCGCCGCGCTGTGGGCAGCCGCCGAACCGGACGCCGAGATAGCAGCCGTGGTGTCCAGGGGCGGCCGGCCGGACCTTGCCGGGACGCGGCTCGCCGCCGTGCGTGCCCCCACGCTGCTGATCGTGGGCGGCTCCGATCCCCAGGTGCTTGCCCTCAACCGGGAGGCCCA
This sequence comes from Arthrobacter sp. K410C, assembly GCF_059090105.1. Taxonomy (NCBI): domain Bacteria; kingdom Bacillati; phylum Actinomycetota; class Actinomycetes; order Micrococcales; family Micrococcaceae; genus Arthrobacter; species Arthrobacter sp. K410C. The sequence goes on along the minus strand of NZ_JBNHFJ010000001.1, from coordinate 995,272 downwards.
GTCCCTGATGCGGGCCACCACGCGGCTGGAAATCGTGCCGGGAGCCAGCCATCTATTCGAGGAGCCCGGAACCCTGGCCAGGGCTGCCGAACTGGCCGCGGGATGGTTCAGCCAGTACCTGCTCGCTTCATCGGACGGAAGCTCCAGGCGGGAGGTCCAGCAATGACCGGTGGGAGCGGCGATGAGGACGCCGGCCGGGGACGGGAGCTGGACGAGATCCTGGCCCGTCCCCTGGACACCGCCGCCGACCTCGGCGGGCTGGTCGGGCCCTGCAGGAGTTCTTAGGCGAGCGCTTCCGGGCGCACCTTCAGGGAGCGCAGGGATCGCATCAGAGCGACGGCGGTCAGCGACCCGGCTGCCAGGATGGACGCCAGCACCACCACCTGGAAGCGGCCGGCCTCAAGGGGTGAGGCGCCGCCGAAGATGGCGCCCACAAAGGCGCCGGGCAGGGTCACCAGGCCGGTGGTTTTGGTCTGGTCAGTCGACGGGATCAGCGCTGCGTGCACGGAATCGCGGGCCTGCCTGAGCGTAGCCCGGCCGGGCGTTGCGCCGAGCGCCAGCCAGCCCTCCACCTCGTCCCACTGCTCCCGCACCGCCTCATAGAACCTGCGCCCGGCCAGGACGGCGATGGTCATGCAGTTGCCGATCACGATGCCGCCGACGGCCAGGACGTACCGCGGCGCGAATTCGATGGCACCGGTGCCGAACACCACGCCGAGGGTCACCAGGACGCCGGTCGCCATGGTGGCGGACACCACCACGAACCGGTGCCAGGACCACGCCAGCCGGCGGGTGGCCGTCACCGCGGCCACGGTGAACATGACCAGCAGCGCCGCCCCCACCCAGAAGGGATCGGTGATGATGCCGCCCAGGACCAGGCTGATGAGCGCCAGTTGGGCCGCCCCGCGGAGGATGGCGGCAGCGGGAGCAGCGTACGACGGCGTCCGCGAGCCCCACAGGACGCCCACCGTGAGTGCCACCAGGAGGGCGAGGGCCACGAGTGTGGGCACCAGGGCGGCAAGGTCAGGCATGCTGCCAGCTTAGGCGGGCCGGCAGGGACAGGCGCTGTACGACAGGCCCTGTCCCCGCCCGGTGACGCTTTAGGAGTTGCTGTCGGAGATTGCGGAGCTGACGGCCGTGGGGCTGTCGTATTCCTTGTCCGGAATAGCTTCGAGTGCCTGGATCACGTTGCTGTCGGCGCCCGAGTCCTTCGCCCTGGACAGCAGGGCGTCACGCTTGGCGGGATAGTCCACGCCGCCGAGGAACTTCTGGATCTGGATCGGGTTTGGGGTGTCGGCCATCGGGTTTCCTTTCTCGTGCCGGCTCTGAATCCGCGCACCGCCCCCGGCAGGAGGCGGGCGCGGACGGCTTCATCGTAGCCGCGACTGCTCCCGGTGGGAACGGGTGCGGGTGGATCCTAGGCCTGCTGGCTGAACCCCTCCGCCAGGTTTTTGGGACCCTGCACAATGATCTGGTCGTCGTCGTACAGGACGGTCTGGGCGGTGGTGTGCGTCCAGGTCCCGCCGGGCCGCTTCACGGCCACGATGGTGATCCCGTACTGGTCGCGGAGGCCGAGGACACCGAGCGGCCGGTCCCGGGCAACCAGAGGCGGCTGGGTGCGGATCATCACGAAGTCGTCCTCGAATTCCACGTAGTCCAGGATTGAGCCGCGGACCAGGTGCGCCACCCGCTTCCCCATGTCGTGCTCGGGCCGGATCACGTTCTCGACGCCGAGCTGGGCCAGGATTTCGGCGTGCGGTTCGCTGATGGCCTTGGCCCAGATCTGCGGATGCTTGAAGGTGAGCAGCCGGGAGGTGGTCAGGATGCTGGCCTCAAGGTCCGTGCCGATGCCCACCACTACCCTGTCGAACTCGTGGACTGACAGCTGCCGCAGCACAGCCTCCTTGGTGGAGTCGGCGCGGACCACGTGCGTGAGGACGCCGTTGTAGGACTGCACGATCTCCTCGTTGCTGTCGATGCCCAGCACCTCCGTGCCCTGCGCTTCCAGCTCCAGCGCCAGTGACCCGCCGAACCGGCCCAGCCCGATCACTGCCACGGAGTCGGCCTGGGCGGCGCGTCCTGCTCGCCGGGAAAACATGTCCTTAGCCAATGAGGGGCCTTTCCTTCGGGTATTCGTACATGATGGGGCGGCTGCGGAGAGCCAGGGCGGTGCCGAGCGTGACGGGACCCAGGCGGCCGATGAACATGAGCAAGATCAGCACCACCTGGCCTGCCGGGGGCATTCCCGCCGTGATGCCGGTGGAGAGCCCCACCGTGGCGAAGGCGGAGACCACCTCGAAGAGGATCCGTTCCTGGCCGAAGTCGGTGATGAGCATCAGGAACATCGTGGACGCCGTGATGAGGGCGATGGCCAGCAGGACCACGGTAATGGCCTGGCGGTGGACGGCCCGGGAGAGGCGTTTGCCGAAGATGTTCACCGCCGTGCCGCCGCGCAGTTCGGTGGCCATGATGAAGAACAGGACGGCGAACGTGGTGATCTTGAGGCCGCCCGCCGTCCCGGCCGGGCCGCCGCCAATGAACATCAGGATGTCCATGCCCAGCCAGGACACCGGGTGCATCTGGCTGATGTCAATGCTGTTGAATCCCGCGGTGCGGGTGATTGTGGACTGGAAGAACCCGCCCAGGACCCGCTCACCGGGAGGCAGCGCACCCAGCGTGGCGGAATTTGTCCACTCCGCGGCCGTCAGGAACACCGTGCCGCCAACCAGGAGGACAGCGCTGCCCAGCAATACCAGCTTGGTGTGCATGCTCCAGAAGACGGGCTGGCGGAACTGGCGGCGCAGTTCGAACAGGACGGGGAACCCAAGGCCGCCGATGATCACGGCCGCGGCAATGGGCAGGCATACCCAGGGATCGCTCACGAACCCCATGAGATTGTCCGAGTACAGCGCAAACCCGGCATTGTTGAAGGCGGAGATCGAGTGGAACACCCCGTGCCACAGTGCCTCGCCGGGGGAGTAGCCGTAGCTGAGCAGGAACCGCAGCATCAGCACCAGGGCCAGCGTGACCTCAACGAGCAGGGTGATGATGAAGACACCCAGCAGGACCCGGCGGACGTCGCCGAAGCCGGCGCTCTTGGTTTCCGCGGCGGCCAGCATTTTGGAGCGCAGGCCCAGCCGCCGGGCGGTCAGGACGCCCAGCAGGGTGCCGAAGGACATCACGCCGAAACCACCCACCTGGATCAGGGCCAGGATCACCACTTGCCCGAAGCCGCTCCAGAACACCGGGGTGTCCACGGTCACCAGTCCCGTCACGCAAACGGCCGACGTCGCGGTGAACAGGGCCTCCAGGAAGGATGCGCCGCCGCCGCCGTTCCTCGCGATCGGCAGCATCAACAGCCCGGTTCCAACGGCGATAACTAGCGCAAACCCGAGGACGATGAGCTGGGCAGGGTGCCGAGGCAGCAGGCGCCGCACGAGCTTTTGCAGGGTGGAGAGCTGCTGGTTCTGGAAGGCTGCGACAGAGCGGCTGTAGCCAGCAAGAATTAGGCTTGGTTTTCGCCTCCGGTGCGGTGGCGTGGGGCCGCGCTGGTAGGCCTTCAAATGCATAGGCGTCACCGTACCACCTGGGGCAGTACGTTGCTGGAAGGGCAGGGGCCAACGCAGGTATCAGCCGTTGCCGCGTTTTTTCTCGGCTTCCTTCTGCGCCTCTTCCAGCTTCTTTTCCGCTTCCTTGCGCAGTTCCTCGGCTTCCTCCTGGGCCTTCTCCCGCTGTTCCTCGGCTTCCTTCCTGGCCTCCTCCGCCTGTTCCAGCTGCTCCTCGGTCAGGGTCGCCGGGGCGGAAGGCTGCGGGGCAGGAGCCGCGGCTGCCGCCAGATCATTGCGGATGCTACTGATCGCGGCCTCGATCCGGCTCTTCCGCTGCTCGGACATCCGGCCCTGTCCGGCTGCCGTCGCCACGTCCTGGCTCAGCTGCTGAAGCTCGGCCCGGGCCGCGGGAAAGTCCTGCTGGGCCGCGTGCTGCTTGGCCACGGCTACCCGCTGCTGCAGCTGTTCGGCCACCCCGCCGTCCAGGTCGGGTCCGGCGGAACATCCGGCCAGGAGCCAAAGGCCAAGGCAGGCGGCCAGGATCAGGGCCGTGAATCTTCGGACCGGGGTGTGCCTCATGGCGTGACGCTCTCTTCCAGTTCCTTGAAGTGTTCGCCCAGCTGCCCCGGAATCGTGGGGCCCGGAGTTTCCGCCGGGCCTGGCCCCGGCTGCCGGATTGACGTCAGCAACACCACGGCGAGGACCACGACGACGGCGGCCGCCGCGGCCAGGATCCACAACCGGCTGCCGCGCAAGACAGCAGGCTTCCGCCACTGGCGCCGCGAGGGCCCCGCCTGGCGGGCCGGCTTTTCCCCGGCGGAGGCCGGCGCGTGGGACGGCATCTGCGGGGCAGGCTGCCAGGAGGTGGCATTGGTTGCCTGGTGTTCCGGCAGAAGGGGAAGCCGGGCAGCCGCTGCCGGGCTGGCCGGCTGCGGCAGGGCAGCGCCCGCGTCCAGGACACGGGTTGCCGGAAACGATGTCTCCGCGGCTGGCGAACCCTTCGCCCCTTCGGCGGGAAGCGCCCAACCGGCTGCGGCGCCCATCGTTGCCGCCACATCCGCCGCAGCGGGCCGGTCCTGCGGGTTCCTCGACGTCATGGCCGTGAGCAGCGACGTCCACTGCGGCCCCAGACCGTCGGGGATGCGCGGGCCGCGGGAGAGCCGGGCGACGGCGGCTTCCATGGGCGGCCCGGGAAATGCCACGCTCCCAGTGAGTGCTTCCAGCAGGACAAGGCCCAGCGAATAGATATCAGCCGGCGGCCCCACCGCGTCGCCCCTTGCCTGCTCCGGACTCAGGTAGGCAGCCGTTCCGGGGACCATGTTGGTTGCGGTGACCCGGACGCCGTCGAGCATCCGCGCGATGCCGAAATCGGCAAGCTTGGGGCGGAGCGGGGCGTCGGCCGCGTAGCGGGTGAGGAGGATGTTGGCAGGCTTCACGTCCCGGTGCACCACGCCGCGCTGGTGGATGTAGTGCAGTGCCTCGGCCAGTTCGGCTCCCAGCCGCGCGGCGTCATTACCGGCCAACGGCCCGTCCGCCAGCTGCCGGTGGAGGTCTGTTCCCTGCACCAGTTCCATGACCAGGAACGGCACTTCGCGCTGCCCGCGGACCAGCGTGCCGGTGTCGAAGAGCGTGACGAGGCCATGGTGGTTCAGCTGCGCCAGCATCCGGGCCTCCGACTGCTGCCTCGCGAGCTCGTTGGCGTCGGTGATGTCGTCGCGGAAAATCTTCAGCGCCACCGGCCGGTCCAGAACCTGGTCGGTCCCCCGGTATACGCTCCCCATCCCGCCGTGGCCCAGCACTTCGTCCACCCTGTAGCGCCCGCCCAGGACGGTCCCGGCCAGGCCGGTTGCCGTGTGTTCGGTCATGGTTGCCGCCTTCCGTCTGCATCCACTCTAGGCGCATCGCCCCCTGCAGCAGGGGGTCTCGAGGCAGCTGCGAAGGCCTCTACCGCGGCACATCTGCCGCTTGTATGATGTGGACCGGAGAGCCGGGAAGCCTGGTCGGCCCGCAGACCTGCACGCCTGCGGCACGTACCTGGCAGCCGCCTGGGGCGTGAGCTGCGAGACCACGAACGGAACCGCCATGCACACAGATTCAACCCCCGTTGTCCACACCTCTGGACTTGTGAAGAACTTCGGGCGGACCACCGCGCTGACAGGCCTGGACCTGACTGTCCTGCCCGGCGAGGTCCACGGCTTCCTCGGGCCCAACGGCGCCGGAAAGTCCACCACCCTCCGAATCCTCCTGGGGCTGATCAAGCCCAGCTCCGGAACCGCCAGGGTTTTCGGGATCGACCCCTGGGCCGAACCGGTCCGGGCGCACCAGGACGTCGCCTACGTTCCCGGAGACGTGACGCTCTGGCCCAACTTGTCCGGCGGCGAGGTCATAGACTTGCTGGCCGGGCTCCGCGGCGGGGCCGACGAAGCCCTGCGCCGGCAGCTGATCGAGGAATTCGACTTCGATCCGCGGCGGAAGGCCCGCACCTATTCCAAAGGGAACAGGCAAAAGGCAGCACTGATCGCCGCGTTTTCCCGCCGCGCCAGGCTGTACCTGCTGGATGAGCCCAGTTCGGGCCTGGACCCGGTGATGGACGCCGTCTTCCGCCGGCATGTCCGGCGGGTCACCGGCGAGGGGGCCACGGTGCTGCTGTCCAGCCACATCCTGGCGGAAGTGGAACAGCTGTGTGACCGGGTGACCATCATCCGGTCCGGGACCGCGGTGGAGTCGGGGACCCTGGCCGAACTACGGCACCTGACGCGAACCCGCTTCCGGGTGACCGCTGCCGTGGAGCCGGATGTGCTGGCGGCCCTGCAGGGCTTCCACGACGTGCGGACCGACGGGGACGTCATCGAGTTCGACGCCGACGCCACCCACCTCGGTGCCGTGCTGGACGCGCTCGCGTCGGCGGGCGTCACCGGCATCACGGCCGCGCCGCCGTCGTTGGAAGAGCTGTTCCTGCGGCATTACAGCGACCAGCCGCCCGCCCCGCAGATCCAGGCCCCGCAGATCCAGGCCCAGCAGAACAACGCCGAGCAGAACCAGGCCCAGCAGGGCCAGGTGCTCTGATGGGCGCCGTCCTGCGCCTGGCACTGCTCCAGGCACGGCGTGACTGGGCAATCCTGGCCGCGTGGATCGTGGGCATTGCCGGGCTGGGGTATGCCGCAGCCACAGCCATCACCATCCAGTTCGCGGCGGACAATGAGCGGGCCGCCCTGGTTGCCGTGGCCGCCGCCAGTCCGGCTTTCCTGTTCCTGCGCGGCCTCCCGGACGGCATCAGCTCCGGCGCGGTCACGTTCTTCCAGGGCTATTCCTTCACCGCGGTTCTGGCGGGGCTGATGGGCACGTTCCTGGTGGTCAGGCACACTCGCGCGGATGAGGACCAGGGCCGCCTCGAACTCCTCGGCTCCACGGGCGTGACCCGGGCTGCGCCGCTGCAAGCCACCCTGCTGCTTGGAACCTGCGCCAACGTGGTCCTCGCCCTGGCTGTGGCCGGTGGTTTCGCAGGGGCTGGCCTGCCTGTTGAGGGTTCCTTCCTGGCGGGGGCGGCTGTGGGTGCCGTGGGACTGTTCTTCGTGGGCGCCGCGGCGCTGGTGGCCCAGGTGATGCCGTCCGCCCGCACTGCCAACGGAACTGGTGCAGCGCTGGTGGGTGCCGCCTACATGGTCCGGGGCGCCGGAGACGCCCTCGGAACCGCCGATCTCTCAACCCTGCAGGTCACCCCCACCTGGCCCTCTTTGTTCTCGCCCATCGGCTGGGGCCAGCGCATCCGGCCGTTCACGGAGGCCGATCCGCTGCCGCTGCTGGTCCTGGCCAGTGCCGCCTTGATTCTGGGGGCGGCGGCCGTGGTGCTCCGCCGGGAGCGGGACCTGGGTGCCAGCTATATCGCGGCCAACGAGTCGGGCCCGGAGCACGCCCGCCCGGACTTAGTGTCGATGCCCGGGCTCGCATGGAGGCTGCAGCGCGGAAGTGTGGCCAGCTGGTGCTTCACCGCGGCCGTGATGGGGTCAGTGGCCGGCGGACTGGGCCCGGTGGTCCAGGATGCGCTGGCTGGCAACCGCGCGCTGATGGAACTGATGGGCCGCCTGGTTCCGGGGGAGTCGGCCATGGTGGACCTGTTCACCACGGCCATGCTCGGCATTGTCGGAGTACTGGCGGCTGCCGCGGGAATCCAGGCGGTGCTGCGGCTGAGGGCGGAAGAAGCCGAGGGGCGGGCCGAGCTGCTCCTGGCCGTTCCGGCGTCGCGCCTCCGTTGGCTGGCCGGGACACTCGCCGTCGCCGTCATCACCACGACGGCGGTCGCGGCCGCCGCGGGAGCCGCGGCGGCCGCTGTGCTCACCGTCTCCCAAGCCGGGGGCAGCAGCGCCGCCACCGTCTTTGCGGCGGCACTGGCCCATGTTCCGGCGGCGCTGGTCTTTCCCGCGGTGACGGTGCTGGTGTTCGCGCTGGCGTCGCGGTGGACCAGTGCGGTGGGCTGGGGATTCCTGGCCGTGGGGCTGGTACTGGGCCAGTTCGGGGACCTGCTGGGGCTGCCGGTGTGGCTGCAGGACCTGAGCCCGTTCCGGCATTCGTCCGCGATGCCCGCCGAGGCATTCGACCCGGCCGGCGCCGTGCTGCTCGCCGCCGTCGCCGTCGCCCTGGCCGCGGCGGCCGGCCGCCTTGTGCGCGAGCGCGACCTGGCCGGGTACTAAGGGGCCGCAGGGGTTACCGGAAGTCCTTTCCCTTTCCGGCACGCGAGCGGGCAGGAGGTTCGACTTTCCAGGACGAAATTCCCAGCCCATCCAGAAGCCAGTAGGCAGCAGCGCACTCGAGCACAAAGCCGGCAATACCGATCAGCAGTATCTGCGTTGCGACGCCCACGACGACGAGTACCAGGCCCGCCAGGACCGCGAGGATGGCGAGTATCATCCGGCGCGGGACCGATCCGGCCGGTTTGCCTGCTTCCAGGTTCCGGGCCAGGGAGGGATCCTGGGCGCTCAGAAGGTTCTCAAGCTCCTCAAGGCGCCTGCGCTCTTCGTCGGACAGTGGCATTGGACTTCGCCTTCTTTGGCCCTGGAAATGCCTTCACTATTCAGGCTAGGCACCCGGTTCGTCCGGACAAAGGGGTGTTACTCAGTCGTGATGGCACTGCAGCATTCTTGACGCCCTTGTAACGGCCCGTGGCCCGGGACGGACCTACGGTTAAAGGGAGCATCATCACCCGGCGTCCCCGATACAGCGTTGACACGTCGTGGGACCGCCCAGGCGGCAAGGACCCCCAGAAAGGATGTGGCATGGTGCCGTGGGCCTCCTCACATTGAGGACCGCGACGGAGCAGACATTGGAACAGTCGATGACCTTCTCATCGATCCCGAAGAAGAACGCGTCCGCTGAGAAGCCATTTATCCCGGTGGACGCGATCTCATACGTCACGGGGCCCCAGGGTACGCCTATCCGACGCATCCATTCCCGCGCCGCTGAGCACGCCGCGAACTCTGCCTGATCGGCAGCCGGCTGAGATTGGAGGACACTCTTGATGGAGAAGTCAGCGAATATTCTCACAGCAGTGCTGGCGCTGCTGCTGCTACTGGTGGGGTGCACACCCCCCGCTGACGAGGATCACTACGCGGTCGCTGTGGGGTCGAACAAGGATTTTGCCGGCCTTGAATTGCGGAGCGTCTTTATTGTTACTGCAGCCGAGAATGAACCCGGCCGGATTCTTGGAACGATCTTCAACACCACGGGCGAGGACGTTGATCTGGTCATCGGGGACAATGACGACGAGTTGCCTGTGACCATTCCGGCTGGCGGGAAGGTGGAATTCGACACTTCGCGGTTTGTCCTCACCAGCACAGAGGCCAGGCCCGGTGCGCGGACGGACCTGACAATCCAGGCAGAGGGTGAGACGGCGAGCTTTGATGTGGCTGTTGTCGACGGCACTTTGGAGCAACACGCACCCTATGTGCCTGAATAGGGCCGGGCAGCATCACGTCAAAGGCACGTCCGTGCACCCAGCGCCGGGCCCACGAGGTGGTGGTCGCATTAGCTCGAGGCGTCCCGGCCTGTGTCAATTATCCGAATCTTTCTGACGCAGAAAGTAGGCGCCCAAGGTACCCGCGAGCGTCGCGAACACCACAACGGAGTAGATGGCCATCAGCACCTGGATGAGGCGGGCGGAGAAGCTGGTGCCGGTGATCCCGCTGCCGGTGATCGCAGCCATGGCTGATTCATAGAGGGAATCCGCGTAGGAGCTGTGCTCGCCGGTGGCGTAGAGGAACTGGCTGGTTGCCAGGATGACGACGGCGGTCACGGCGGCGAGCCAGCCGATCCTGCTGGTCAGGAGCTTGCCTGCAGAACGCGAACCGCGGACACCCGCGGAGAGGATTGATCCGTAGCGGGCCAGCCTGGCGAAGCGGACCAGTCTGAATGCGTGAAGGGCCCGGAAGAACCGCAGGAACGGTACCAGCAGGAAAATCACCTGCCACCAGTTCTTGCGCCAGAAATCCCTGCCGAATGCGGCGATGTAGGCGCGGAGCAGGAATTCGAGGACGAACACCGCCCAGAAGAGCCAACCGATCACCGTGAAGGCGCTCGCCAGTGCGGGGTCTTTCGCCACCAGCTGGCCCAGCACTACGAAGAGGAAGATGACACCCAATATCCCCATCGGCTTGTCGAGCCGACCGGCGAGGGCCTCCGCCTTGCCCAGCCTGGCGTCGCTTGCCTGCGGAACCGGGGAATCGTCAGGGATGTCCTGGCTTGCCACGGGGATCAGGAACCCGGAGTCCCGAGAACGCCACTGAGGGCCGACCCGCTGCCAAGTTTGTTCTTGGGGATGACACTCATGGTCCCGTTGGTTTCAAGCACCACCACCGCGATGTCCGCAAGGTCCCCGGAGCCCGTGGCGCGCACCGCCTGCAGGATTTCGGAGTCACTCAGCCGGTTCCTCCGCAACTGGGCGTGCTGGAGTTCCCCGGACAACACCAGCGCCACAGGCCGTGACGTTACCGCGGACCGTGCGCCCGTGACGTGGGCCGACGCCCACGCGATGACGAACTGAAGGCCTGCAAGCATCACCAGCGCGGCCATCCCCTCAAAGAAGGCCACATCCGGGCTGAGCAGGATGGTGGCAAGAGTGGACCCGAAAGCGACCGTCACAATGAAATCAAAAGCGTTCAGTTGTCCCAAGGTCCTTTTGCCCGAGACCCGTAGCAGGACCACTACGGCAGCGTAGGAAGCCGAACCCACAACCAGTACGCGCAGAATCTCCGGCCAGGAATCAAACCACATAATGTCAAGCTCCTTCGGTAGGCAGGTGGCAGGGAACGCGGACATCTGACGGCTATGGACAGTACGCTTAGTATCGCTGGTTCCGGCGTCGGCAGGCCAACACGGGGTTGGTGACGTGCCAGCCCGTCACCGGCCCTCGAAGGAGAGTGCGAGCCCATGGCTGAGGCAGCCTCAAAGCAGGTGGACGACACATGAACGGGCGGGCGGCGCATTGGATGGATGCGCTCCGGACCCAGCTGTGGCCATTGCCTGCGTTGGCGGTCGCGCTGGCAGTGTCGCTCGGTATAGCGCTGCCGGCCCTTGATTCGGAAGTTGACGGGCAACTGCCCGAAAGCGTAAGCGTTTTTCTTTTTAGTGGAGGTCCGGAGGCGGGGCGGTCTGTCCTGCAGGCCATCGCGGGGTCCCTGATCACTGTGACGTCCCTGACCTTCTCCCTGACCGTGGTGTCATTGCAGTTGGCCAGCAGCCAGTTCTCGCCCCGGCTGTTGCGGACCTTCACTGCTGACCGGTTCGTGCACGGCACCCTGGCGCTCTTCCTGGCCGCCTTCGCGTTCGCCCTGACCGTCCTCCGCAGCGTCCGCGACGAAGGCAGCGGAAATTCGCCCTTCGTGCCGGAAATCTCGGTTACCGTGGCGTTCGCCCTTGCCATCGCCAGTGTGATGGGGCTGGTGCTCTTTCTCGCGCACCTTACGCGGGAGATCCGGGTGGAAACCATGATGCGCAAAGTCAACATGGAAACCCAGGAAACCATTGACCGGGTCTTTCCGGAGGACCGCCCGGTCCAAGGGCCGGATCCGCTTCCGGGAGTTGCCAGCTTCCCTATCACAGCCGCGTCCTCAGGCTTCCTCACCTCGTTCGACAAGGACGCGCTCTTGCACGCGGCGGTTGAGTCAGGCGCTGTGGTGCGGCTGGACAAGGAGCCGGGCAGCTCACTGGTGAAGGGCGTCCCGTTCGCGACCGCATGGCCGCTGGAGCCGGCAGCGCGCACGCGGCCGGAAGACAGGATGATGCTGGGCGACGCCGTTAACGCGGCCGTGGCCACCGGGTTCGAACGCACCAGTGTTCAGGATGTGGGGTTCGGCTTCCGGCAGCTTGTGGACGTCGCCACCAGGGCGCTTTCCCCGGGCATCAACGACCCAACCACGGCGGTACACGTTATCGGGCACCTCTCGGCCCTGCTCTGCCGGCTGGTGGACAGGGAAACCGGCCCGGAGCACATCACCGACGATGACGGGCGCGTCCGGGTGGTGCTGGCACTTCCGGCGCTCCAGGACTTGCTGGGCATGGCTATGAACCAGACAAGGCACTACGGCGCCGCGGATCCGGTGGTGGCAGACCGCCTGCTGGAACTCCTGCGCGAACTCGCATGCTGCGACCGGGGAGGAAGGCACCGGGCGGCGATCCTGGACCACCTGAACCGCATGCGCAGCGCCATCAGCGCCGCTGGCTACTCGGTCCCGGAACGGCAGAGGCTCCTGGAAAAAGCCGAGTCCCAGGCTGCCGCTGTGCAGGCCGGGATGCAAAAGTAATGCAGGTGTGACCTGTCCGGCACGGATACGAAGCTAGGCTTATCAGGTGTCCACCAGGAAGTGGTCGATGGCCACGGTCTACTGCACTCCGCAGGAAATTCTTCGCCGCCTTGTATCGCTGCGAAGCATCTTCGTGTGCATTCTCCTGGCCCTCCTCGTGGCGGGAGCGGCCTCCTACACGCATGGCAGCCGCTATGCCCTTGTGGGGCACGGACCCTTCCTGACGGCGCCCGCCCAGTCCGTTGACCCTGCCGGGCCGCTGACCGAAGCACCCGCGCTGGGCTCAACCTCCCTGGGCCAGGGTGCCCCGCCGTCGTCGGACTCTTCGGTTGTCCCCGTGACCCACCATGCCGGCCCGATGCTGGACCCCCAGTCCATGGAGCGGGGCTGCTGCGAACGCCGGCAGGCACCCCGCGGCGAACCGGTTCCGCTCAGGACGGGCGATGTGAATGAGCCCTCCATGCTCTTGCAGGAGACAGGTGGCGAGGTTCTTTCCCCCGGTATGCCGTCCGAGCCGGACCTTCCCGCGCTCACGGTCATCCAGCTTTCGGTCAGCCGGACATAAAAACGCCCGCTGTTTCAATCCACCAACGCTGGCAAACCTGGAAAGACAGACCAATGACACATGTTCAATCCATGCTTGACGCCCACCCCCAGGGTTCCCGAAACATCGACAACGCCAAACTCACCGAATGCATCCAGGCGTGCTTTGAGTGCGCCCAGACCTGTACTGCGTGCGCGGACGCCTGCCTCAGCGAAGAGATGGTTGCCGAGCTGACTAAGTGCATCCGCACCAACCTCGACTGCGTGGACATCTGCGTGGCCACCGGAAAGATCCTCACCCGGCAGACTGGCCCAGACCCGGAGATGACCCGCGCAGTGCTCGAGGCATGCCGGGCTGCGTGCAGGGCCTGCGCGGAGGAGTGCGGGCAGCATGCCTCCATGCACCGGCACTGCGAGGTGTGCGCTGAAGCGTGCCGACGCTGTGAGCAGGCCTGCGCCGACCTCCTCGCTTCGCTGGGCTGAAAGGAAGCGGTCATGGCACAGCTTAAGAAAGCAGTTCATACGAGGCATCCGGAAGACCCACAGCTGCGGCGGATGCTGGCCACGCACATGCACTGCGGCGAGGAGATGCAGTTGGTGTCCGCGGGCCACGCGGCAGCCGCGGGGGTTCCCGACGGGAAGGACGACGGCGTCCTGCTCACCTACCGCTGCGCGTGCGGATTCTGCTTCGACCAGCGGCGGGCCTGACACCCGCCGGCCAGGACGGCATCAGGCCCGGGCCGGTACGGATTGGGGGGCCGGCCGGGGCCTGAGGTCCTGCGGGCGGGAGGTGGTGCGCGGGCCCTACGTGCGGGCCCTGCGCTTCAGCCAGCCCCACACCACGGTGGCGGCGAACAACACCAAACCGATGAACGCCAGCCATATTAGGCCCTCGATAATGAAGCCTAGAATCGACAGAACAAGCCAGATAATAAGCAGCGTGATGATGAGTCCCATGCTGGCATCCTAGCCCGCGGGGGTGCCCCTTGTGCCCGCGGCAGGATCAATTGCCGCTGGTCAGGGCGATGATAGCGGCGGCAGTGTGGGCTGCGGCTCCGTGCTGAACGATGTGGGGCTTGCCCGGTATTTCCAGGAAGCGCCCGTCCGGAGCGGTGGCGGCGAGTTTGTGGCACCAGTTCCGCGGCGCTACCGGGTCCCGCGACCCGCGGACCACGAGCACCGGCTGGCTTACCAGGGCAACGGTGGCTTGAAGGCCGTAGGCCATCATGACGGGAAGCTCGGTGAGGTACCAGCGCATCCCCGAGCGGACGTAGTCGCTGAAGACCATGGCATTGCCCATGGGGCTTTCCATGAGTGAATCACGCCCCAGGGCAAGGGATTGCTGGAGGACGGTACGGCGTTCCGGATCCACTACCGGCCCCAGGAGCGCCACATGGGAAACAAGGTCAGGGCGTTGCACCGCGAGCTCAGCGGCGAACTGGGTACCCATCGAGTGGCCCACCACCACTGCCCGGGAAACACCCACCTTTTCAAGGACCGCCGCGATGTGGTGTGCGTAGTCGGCGACGCCAAGTTGCCGGTCCGGAGTGGGTGTACCGCCGAAGCCGGGAAGGTCTATGGCGTGGACGTCCCCGTGCTGTGCCAGGCGGAGCTGAAGTTTCCGGTAGTAGCGGTGGGACATGCCGATGCCGTGGAGCAGCACGAAGACAAGGCCGGAGGACGAGGGCGGACCTTCCAGGAAGTGCACGTGGGAGGTCAAGGACGCGGCGGTGACCACTCTTGGCCTCAGCGGCTGGCGCAACCACGCGAGCACTCTCCCGCGGGATGCAGGTTCGGCTTCCCCTTTTTTGTCGCCCGTGGCGTTCACCGGTGTTCCTTTCAATACAGTCATCAAGGCGGCCCTGCCTTAGCCTAGAGTCGCCAGGGCGGCAGGCGCACATTCGATCGTCACCGGCGTATTGGCGGCAACGGATTTCACTTCTCCGTCGATTTGGTACGGAATGGGTTTAAGGGTGGTGAACCGGTAGCTGCTGACGCTGGGCTGGTCTCCCAAGCCCTGGGTGGTGGCCCGCAGAGCGGTCAACAGAACGCGGAGCTTTGACCGGTGGGGGAGAAGCACCACTTCGAACGTCCCGTCGGCCGCCATTTCGTCGGCCTCGCTTAGGGTGGCGTATTTTGCCATTTCGGGGATGTTGGCCAGGACGAGGCTGTCGAACTTGCGGCGTTTTCCGTCGGCTTGCCGGATTTCAAAGGGCTTGAATTTTGAAAAGGTGCGCATCACAGAGAACATCTCTTTCAGCGCTCCTTTGCTGCCCTTCTCCAAATCGATGGCCATGACCGGGGTCAGGCCGAATCCGATGTAGGAGTGCGCGTAGTCAGCGGCATCTCCACTGTTGCCGGTGCGGATACGAAGGAGGTCGATGCGGCGCACGCTGCCGCCGGCGATGGCTTCCTCCAGCGGCCGGGTGGCTATGGTGCGGTGGTGGTCGTTGGCGTTGCCGGCGGCCATAACCGCGCAGACAGCGTTGGGGTTGCCTGCCTGCATGACGCCATTGACCACTTCGTTGTAGCCGCCATCTCCGCTGACGGAGACGACCAGGACATCCTGGCCACCCTGAGCGGCTTCGCGGGCAAGTTCGACGGCGTGGCCCGCATGGTCGGTGGGTCGAAGCTGGACGTCCGCAGGGTAGGGGAGAAGCACGGCAAGCCGGGACCGGAGATCAGCGGCAAGCTTGGGCGCGTCGCCGGTGCTGTTGGGGTTGAAAATAACGACGATTCTTTGAAAAGTCCGTGCAGTACTCAAGGTGTGCTCCGTGGGTCTTTTATGGTCATGCGGTCGAATTCAGGGACTAGACCACGGCCTGGTAGCTGGACAAAATATAGTCCGCAGCAGCCGGGCCTTTCATTTTCAAACGCTGCCCGGTGAGGACGCGCTCGTTCATGGCAGCCCAGAAACTGCGCTCCACCTGGGGAGTCTTCCCGGACAGGCAGCACCAGCTGGTGTAGAGGCCGTACAGGGAGTCTCCGTCCAGGGTGGAGTCGGAATCCGGATCTGAGTATGTGGCTTCGCTGAGGAACTGGTCGAAGTGTGAATGTGCCATTGAAGGGCTCGTTTCACTGCGGTGCAGTTGTTCGCCGTTCGGCTACAGCGGTTTCCAACTCAAATGCCTTGCACAGGACATTGAGGGTAGTACCGGAACATTGCCGGAAGTTATCTACGTTGTAGACTTTACGCGTAGACTAAGGGATAAGCAACATTGCGATCCTCCAGAGGGCCCGCATGCTCAACAGGAACGGATCTTCATGGCTTCCCAGCGGAAAACCTTGAATCATAGCAAGCCGCCCAAGGCCCGCTTGAACAGGGAACTCGTCCTCTCCACCGCATTGGCGCTGGTGGACGCCGAAGGCCTTGAGGCCCTCACCATGCGTCGCCTGGGCCAGGAGCTGGGACGCGACCCCATGAGTCTCTACCGCTATGCCGCCAACCGCGCAGCCCTGCTGGACGGGGTGACCGAAGTGGTGCTCGATGAACTGGCCATTTTTCCTGACGACCCGGACTGGCAGGCCCAGCTTCGCAGGATCGGACACGATTTGCGGCTCCTGGCGCTGCGTCATCCCAACGTCGTGCCGCTGCTGGTCACCAGGCCCCTGTCCACTCCATTGGGCTTGCGTCCGCTGGGTACGCTGCGCCCGCTGGAGCAGATTCTTTCCCTGCTGATAGAGGCCGGGTTCTCCCCGGCCCACGCCCTGCACGTCTACCGCGCCTATTACGGCTTCCTCTACGGACACATCCTCAACGAACTGCAGGAATACATCGTGGATCCGGACGAGAATGAAGCCATCCTGCGCCTGGGCCTGCACCGCCTCCCGAGCAAGGACTTTCCACATCTGCGTGCGTTGGGTCCGGTCCTCGCCGAGTACGACGGCGACGCCGAGCTGGACCAGGGGTTGAGCATCCTGCTCTCCGGCCTCGCCGCACAGCTGGCGGGACCTGCCGCCAAACGCGGAGACCACTCCAGCGGCTAGTTCACGCGGCTCTCAGGAATCAAAGCAAACTGGGTTGGCTCGCCAGAATGTAGTCCACCGCCGCCGGCCCTGTCATCGACAGCCCTGGCCACACCCTCTGCCCTGCCGCACTCTGTGACTCCCGGTGCCCCTGCTGGCTCATAGCCGCCCACAGTGACGTGTCAGGGCACGGCTTCTCGCCGTTGAGCAGGCACCAGCTCAGGTACACCCCGTACAGTTCGCCTTCGCGGAGGCCCGACTGCTTCTCCGGGTCGCGGGTGATGCATTCGGAAAGAAACCGGGTGCAATTCGCGCTCATGTCTGTAAACCTCCTGCTAGGTAAAGCCCTGCCAACTGTGTTTACGCTCGGCGCCGGGGGCAATAGGAACCGGCTCCCAAGGCAGTTCGTAGCAACAAACCCGAAGGATGGGTCCGAATTTTTGTGCGTTGCGCGGCAGGGCAACGGCCTGGGCGCACCGGCGCAGGGTGACCGGCTAGGCTGGAATTGAAGCAACTGGGATTGGGAGCGATCCACAATGGCCGATGAACGGGCGCCGGCAGCCCATTACGACCGGATTACCTTGGTTTTCAATCCGAACAGGCCCGGAATGTCTGATCGGATCGATGAGGTGCAGCGGGACCTTGCAGCAGGCGTGCCGGATCTCGGCATAGAGCTGCTGGCGACGAATTTTTCAGGACACGCCCGCGATTTGGCGCGCTCCGTGGCCGGGCGGGGTGCCCCGCTGATTGTTTCTGTCAGCGGCGACGGCGGGTACAACGAGGTAGTCAACGGGGTGATGGACGTGCCCGGCAGCAATGCAGTGTGTACCGTGCTTCCGGCGGGTAATGCCAACGACCACCACCGGAGCCTGCCGGTCAAGCCCCTGGCGGAGGCCATCCGAGAGAACAGGGTCCGCCGCATCGACCTCCTGCGCGTCACGTTCGGCGGAACCCCCAAGGATGAGGCGCGGTATGCCCACTCCTATGTGGGGTTCGGGCTCACACCGCTGATGGCAATCGGAATTGAACAGGGCGGAAAGGGGAAAATCCTCGAGCTCCTCTCCGTCGCCCGGACGCTCAGGGCGCTGAAACCATTCGATCTGGTCCGCGACGACGGTTCCACCGCCCGCTTCGACAGCCTGATTTTGGCCAACATTTCGCGGATGGCCAAGTACGGAACCGTGAGCGAATCGAACCAGCCCGACGACGGGCGGTTCGAGGTGGTAACCCTGCCCCACGCCGGGCTGCTTAAGATGGCACTGATGACCCTGCGCGCCGTCACGCTGGGGCTGGGAAACCAGCCCAGCGTCAGCAGCTATGCCTTCACCACGCGGGACGCTGTTCCGTGCCAGATCGACGGCGAAGTTGTGCACGTCCCGGCAGGGACCCGTGTCCTGGTGGAAAGCGCCAAGCACGCTGGCCACGATCTGATCAGCACACCGCTAGGGGCCTACGGGCGGACGCCGGGCTAGGGCTGCACCGAGTCAAAGAACTGGTAATCGGTGGATGGCTCCCCGCTTTGTGCCTCGTGGGACTTCATCCGGATGAAGTCCACGTCATCCTGGCTGAGCGTGGTTTCGCCGTGCGGGTCAACACTCAGGGGTTCACCGGTCGCGGCACTGATCTCCGCAGACAGGGTCCGAGGGAGGATGACGCAGCCGGGGTTGTCGACCAGCCATTGGGTTACCGGCGAGGGAAGCCTGTGCCACTGGTTGCGGATGCTGCTGTCGGTCATGTCGTCTGCCAACGTTCCTTGAGATGCACTGCCGGATCCGCGGAAAAGCGCGGAACGGCTGTGACTGGGGCTTAGGGACCCGGGCCTGGATCGCCTGTCTGGGATGGCTGCCGGTTCCCGTTTCGCCGAAGCGCTCCGGTCACGTCCGCCCTCGTTGTCCAGTAGCTGCGGTGTCAGCATCGAGGCGACTCGATCTACGTGCTCCCCAGATTCGCGGGTGCTGGCAGGAAACGGGCTCTTTTCTCGGGGAACCGGATGTCCAGTCACGACCTCCCGAGGTAGTCCTGAGTGTACGCCCTAAAAGCGCCTTTACGGGGCGCAGGGCTTATGCAAGATATTTGGCAGCCACGGCGCTATATCGCCGGCGTGCGCCGGTGCGGGAGAACGGTGGACAACTGCTGGTCTGCAGCCGGCAAAGACGGCGCGGTATTGCCAAACGAGGGGCGCAGTCCAGACCGGTAGGCCGAGTCGATGACGGGCTCGAGCTCGTCCAGGACAGTGCGGTTCCCGGGGAGGACCACGTGGGCGAGGAACTCTGATTCAAGGCTGGCGGCCCCTGCCGCCACCGCTCCGAGCTTGGCATCGATTCCCATGGCCGTGGCGTGCCACATCCTGCGGGCAGCGCGATCGAGGACCTTTCCTTTCGCTTCGCCGGCAGGGCCCTCCGCTGCATCCTTCCGGATCGGCAAAGCCGCATCCGGTTGCGGCAATGAGATGACGATACGGAACTGCCTCCCGCCGCCCCTGAACGCGATGGCGCTCCGGGTGCCGCGTTGACTGAAGATAACGTCCGTCGCCCCGGAGGATACGAGGGCTCGTTCGATGTGTTCGCGGGAGACCCCGCAACTGAAGGAATCACCCCGGGTGTAAGGACTTGTCATAGTCCCACTATGCGCCCTGCTGCGCCTCCTACCTAGAGCGCCCTCCTCGCTGACCGCGGGGCGGCCCTACGCGCTGGCTTGGTTCTGCCGCTGCGGCGGGCGGTGTTTGGCTGCAAGGTCGGAGAGGTCGTTGATGAGCTGCCGCAACTGGTGCTCGCGGCTGATCGCCTTTCGGGTCGGTGCTTGAGGGGGCACGGGAACATGCGGCCGGTCCGTGGCGGGCGCTGCCGGTGAGGTTGACTGCTTCATTGCAAGCGGAGTGCTTGGGCTTACCCTGTCCATCACCTGTTCCCCTTGGTACTGGTTGCGGCATCCTGCCCGCTGGTCCTCCTGAAGGAGTCCCTGTGAAGGCCACCCTAGAAAGCAACGAGGCCGAAGAAAAGGGGTTATCGCCATTCTTGGGATTTATTGTGCGGTTCTTGAGCTGGGCGGTCCCTGCACTCCGATGTCCTCCGTTGTTTGCTGAAATGGCTCGTGGGCGACCACCACGTCCAGGCACGTCATAAGGGATGTGCAGGAATCCTGCTACGTCCGCCTCCGCGGCAGCGACGGCTACGCGAATCCGGTCTTCATCGACGTGAGGTGAGGTGCAGACACTTACCGCCGGTCGAGGTGTGCGGTGGAAGACTCACCGGAAACGTTGCGCAGAATGCCTTCCGCCACCGTCCGGACCTTGATGTTCCTGTGGCTTGAGGCCTTGGCCAGGATCTCGAAAGCGGCCTCGTAGGAGCACTTGTTCTGCGCCATGATCACGCCGCAGGCGGCGTCGATGATGGGGCGGCTGTCCAAAGCTGACCGCAACTGGTCGGCGCCGGAGCGGGCGGACCTGAATTCCTCGGCGATCACGTAGCTGTTGCCTGCTCTCCTGCCGAATGCC
This sequence comes from Arthrobacter sp. K410C, assembly GCF_059090105.1. Taxonomy (NCBI): domain Bacteria; kingdom Bacillati; phylum Actinomycetota; class Actinomycetes; order Micrococcales; family Micrococcaceae; genus Arthrobacter; species Arthrobacter sp. K410C. The sequence continues at coordinate 974,930 of NZ_JBNHFJ010000001.1, read as the reverse complement.
GTGGCAGTGGCGGTGACGGATGCGGTGAAGACGTTGTCCCGGGCAGAGAGAAGGGTGAGCGCGGCGAAACGTCCGGAACCCAGTGGCACAGGGACGGACAGCATTGAGCGGTAGCCGGCCTGCTTCAGGATGCGCCAGTAGTCAGGCCAATCAGGATGCGGCAGGTACCCGTTGGCGATGGCTGCCACCCTTCCGGCAAGTGCCTGGGACACTGGACCGATCCCGTGTTCCTGTTCTCCTCTGGCCAATCCCAGTGCGCTGTCGTTTGATCCCACCGCCTGCTGGTTTCCGCGGCGCCGTGGCAGGGTCATGGCACAGTCGAACGGGGATCCCACCACTTCCTGAAGGGTTGTTGACGCGGCTTCAAGGAGCAGGTTCAGGGATGCGGCGGGGCTTTCCGCCCGAAGATCCAACAGGATCCCGGCGGGCGCTGCGTGCCTCCTCCGGTACGGTGTCGGCTGCCAGCGGGGCGTCAGCACAATACCGCCTCCCTCGGCGGGCCTTCCGGGATGGCGTGCCGTATGTTTCCTTAGTTCCGTGCCCAAAAAATGAACTCCCTGACAGCCCACAACCAGTCACGGGCTGCTGGCTGAACCCTCTTCCGACGGTACCCGCCAGGCAGGGGGGACGCACCAGTGGCGGCTACTCGATTTCCGGTCCGCCCACCCCTGCCCTCTCGCGGTTGCCATGCCGGGCTTGCTTGAGAGGGCAGGGGATAGGCTTCTGCCGGCGTCCGCCGGCCCGGGGGTATGGTTGGGCTGGCGGAGCACCTGTCCAAACCGTCGAACATTTCGAAGATGCGGGGTATCAGCGTGAACGAATACGAAGCCTCACTGGTCATCAAATCCGGGGCGGAGCTGCTGCTGTCTGCATCGACCGACCCCCGCGCGGATGAAGGTTATACCGCGGTCAAAACAAACGTGGCGCAAGCGCTGGAACTCATGGCGGAGGCGCTGGCGAACTTTGAGGCCGGTGTGAGTGGAACTAACCGGTCAACCGGCTGGGTCCAGGATCTGCGCCGCGTGGCGGACGACTTGGCGGAAAAGTAGGGGGGCGCTTTCCGGTTGGGCGCGGCTACATGACGCCCGTGGGTACCAGCAGTGCCCAGGCGAGGACCGGTCCGGCCAGTACGACGGCGCCGGCGTAGATCATCAGCTGGCGGTAGACGCGCTGGCGGTCGTCTTCGCGGGCGTTGGCTACCACGAGGGCGCCGTCCGTGGAGAAGGGCGAGACGTCGACGACGGTGGCGGCGACGGCCAGGGCCGCCACCGTCCCGGAGGCGCTGAGCGAACTGGTAGCCAGCAGCGGACCGGCCATCGGGATGAAAGCGGTCAGCAGGGCGGTGGAGGACGCAAAGGCGGACCCGATGCCGATGACGAAACAGAGCACCAGGGCGATCAGCAACGGAGCGCCCAGCGCTAACGCCATCTCGGCGAGCGTGTCGATGACACCGACGTGCTGCAGCAGCGAGACGTAGGTGATCATGCCGGCCACCAGCAGGACCGTGGACCAGGAAATCCCGCCGATGAAGGTCTGGTGTTCCTTGATATTGATCAGCGCCAGCACCAGCCCGGCGGTGAGCGCCACGAAGCCGATCGGCATGTGGAAGCCCAGGGTGCAGACGAGCATGACCGCGATCAGCACGAGGGTCAGAATCTGCTGGCCGCGGGGCCTGACAGTCTTGGACGTGTCCAGGTCCATGTGGCGGCCTTCACCCTCCCGGAGCCTGCGGAGCATGGCGAAGACGACGATGGTGAGCACGGACAGGATCAGGTTGATGGCGAAGCTGGCGGCGAAGAGCGGTCCCTGCGAAATGGGGAAGCCGTTCTCTTCGGCAATGTTGTGCACCAGCACGCCCGCCACGGACAGCGGCGAGAAACCGCCGGCATGGGCGCCGTTGATGATGAACGCGCCCATCACCACAGGGTGGATGCGGGACTCGTAGGCGAAGCCGATCGCCGCGGGTGCGAGCAGCGCGACGGCAGCAGGCGAGAAGGTGCCCAGCGCCGTCAGGGCCGCGGCGAGCAGGAAGAACACCCAGGGCAGCACCATGGTCTTGCCCCGGACCAGGCGCACGCAGGACTGTACGACGATGTCGATGGTCCCGTTCCGCTGCGCCATGCTGAAGAAGTAGGTGACGCCGATGATGGTCAGGACGATGCTCGCGGGGAATTCCGCCAGGATTTCCTTGTCGCTCATGCCGAGCATGAAGTAGCCGACGCCGAACGAGGCCACCAGCCCCATGACGCCAATGTTCAGCGGCCACTTGGTGGCGACGACGAACATCACCACGAGGATGGCGAGCGGGATGAGTTGTGTGGCGGTCAAGGTCGGCTCCGATTCGGTGGCTGCAGCCGGGCCGAAGAGGTTGCCGCCCAGCACGAGCGCGGCCACGCCCAAAATCAGGAAACCGGCCACTGCCACCAGTAGCATACGGCGCCGCCGCCGGGTGCCGTGCTCCTTGGCCTCGTCCTTGGTTGAGGGTGTGGTGTCTATGGTGCGTTCCGCTGTCTTGGTCAAGATTCACTCCTCGTGGCTTGGGGTGTACGCCGGCATACTGTGACGCCGTCACTGTGCAGGAAGGGGGCCCGGGTGCCTGGCTGGAGTCGGGTGGTGGGCAAGGGGATCGTTCCTTTTATTGCTGCATGTCTGGACATGGGGAAGGAGGCAGGAGGACCACGGGTCCGCCTGCCTCCTTCAGCGGCGTGCCCGTCCCCCCGCGCCCGTCCTTCGGGGTTCCTGTTGCGATGGAATGCGGGGTGGGGGTACGCCTGCCGGTGGGTGCCGGCTGCCGGTGTGGACCGCCGTCGAACGGTCCGGACTGTTAGTTCAGCCGGTCCGCGCGGACGGCGAGGACCGGGCAGGTGGCGTCCAGCAGGATCCGCTGGACCGTGCTGCCCAGGATGAGCTTGCCCACCATGGAACGGTGCCGCAGGCCCACGACGATCATGTCCACGTCCCTGTCCTGCGCGATCTGGATGACGGCGTCACCGGGGTCGGAGAGGACCGAGGATTCAACCGTCAGTTCGCGTCCGGCGGCCTGCAGCTGGCTTTCGATGTCCTTCATTTCCTGCGGTTCGAGGCCGTGGTGGCCTCGGCCCACGTTGACGATCAGGAGGTCGGACTTCCGAAGGACTGCTTCGGCGATGCCCTGGGTGAGGGCTTCCCGGCCTTCGGGGGCCGGGGCGTAGGCAACGAGAACCGTCATTGTCATGCTTCTTTCCGTTAGGTGGGGCGGGCGCCGCTAGATGAGCGTGTTGAGCCAGCCCTGCGGCAGGTCGATAGGGAGGAGTGAGGGCAGGGCGAGCAGCACCACGTACAGCGCCACCGTATAGATGATGGCCACCTTCAGCCGGGCCCTGGCAACGATCAGCAGGAACGCCGGGATGAACACCGTGACGGCCACGAGGTAGCCGAACCCGGCGGTGAGGGCGAGGAAGGCTGTCATCCACAGGAAGGTCTTCATCGCGAAGCCTGCGTCGAGCGTCCATCCTGCCCCGGCGGTCCTGGCCCGGAGCCGGGTCCGGATCTCGGTGAAGAGCAGGATGCCGGAGAAGACCAGCCCGCCGATGCTCACCAGCTGCGGCACCAGGCGCGCCTCGGGTGAGAACGACTGCGAGGCGATCAGCGCCGCGGCGAAGGCGGCGGCGAGGGACCAGGTGGAGTTCTTCAGCGGGCTCTCGTCGTCTTCGGGACGCTCGTCGCGGTGGCCGTCGTCGAGGTTGGTGTTGCGGCGGGCACGGATGAACTTGATGAAGGCCCAAATGATGGGCAGCACCAGGATGGCGAGGAACACCAGCACGCCGGGGCGTGCCATCCAGTCAAGGCCGTTGTAGAGGCTGTCCGTGAGGAAGTAGTAGCGCTCCAGCGGGATGGCCAGGACGAAGCCGATCAGGAACGGTGCACGCGGGAAGCCGGTGGACTTCAGGAGCCAGCCGAACACGCCGAGGATGATCATCACCCACAGGTCGCCGAGCTGTCCGCCCTCCTGGAAGGAACCCAGCAGCATGACGGCAACGAGGCCTGCGGCGAGGACGGCGAAGGGGACCTTGGTGAGCTTGGCGAGCTGCTTGACGCTGAGGAAGCAGAACAGGGCGCCGAGGATGGAAGCGATGGCGAAGGACCACACGATGAGGTACATCAGGTCCAGATGCTCGGTGATGATGGACGGGCCCGGCTGGATGCCATAGGTGAGGAGCATTCCCAGGAGCATGGCCGAGGGGACGCCGCCGGGGATCCCGAACAGCAGGGTGGGGATAAGGTCTCCGGCTTCCACGGAGTTGTTGGCGCTTTCGGGTCCGACGATGCCGCGGGGGTCGCCCTTGCCGAACTTTCGCTTGTCCTTGGCGGTGGCGACGGCCTGGCCGTATGCCAGCCACGTGCCGGCGGTGGCACCGACGCCCGGCAGGACGCCCGCCCAGATGCCGATCAGGGCGCCGCGGATCACCTGGCTCCAGTGGGACAGCCATTCGCGGATGCCCTTGCCCCAGCCGCCGCCGAGGGTGATGTTCTCCTTCTGGCCGCGCCGCTGGCTGGCGCGGGAGGCGATCTCGGCCAGGCCGAAAATGCCCAGCGCTACAGCGACGAGGGAGAGTCCGTCACCCAGGAACAGGCTGCCGAAGGTGAACCGCTCCTCCGCGGTGGTGGGGGAGGTGCCCACCATGCCGAGGACCAGGCCCAGCAGGCCGGCCGAGATGCCCTTGATGATGTTGCCGCGGGACAGCACGGCGGCGAGGGCGACGCCGAGGACCGTCAGCATGAACAGTTCGGGGCTGGCGAAGGAGAGGACCAGGGGCCGGGCCAGCGGAATGGCAAGGGTCAGGCCGATGGCGCCGATGATGCCGCCGGCCATTGAGGACAGGAAGGCCAGTGTCAATGCCCTGGCGGCCTGGCCTTTCCTGGCCATGGAGTAGCCGTCGAGCATGGTGACGCTCGCGGAGGCTGAGCCCGGCGCGCCGAGCAGCACGGCCGAGACGGTGTCGGAAGTATGGACGACGGCGAGGGCGCCGATCAGGAGCGCGAGCGCCTGGGGCGGTTCCATGCCGAAGGTGATGGGCAGGAGGATCGCGACGGCGCCGGTGCCGCCCAGTCCCGGGATGAGGCCCATGACGAGACCGGCAACAACGCCGATCAGGAGCATCAGCAGCAGGGACGGATCAGCAAGTGATGCCAGCGCTGCCATAGCGGAATCAAGCATGGTGGTCCTTATTCAACGTGGATGTTGTATGTGCTCTCGAGCAGGTCCTTGACGTAGGTCCTGACGGAACTGCTGACGGTGTATGCGGCCCTGACCCGGTCAGCCATGTCGGCGTCCGCCACCAGGGGGTATCCGCCGAGGACCTTGGCTGCTTTGGCCTGGAAGTCCTGGTCGGTGCCGAGCTTTTCGCTTGATTCGCGGAGCAGCGTTACGGCCTTTTCGGGGGTTTTTTCCGGGACCCAGAGGCCCTTCTGGTATGTGTAGGTCAGGCCCAAGAGGGTTTTGTAGGCGTCGAACTTCTCGCCGGAGGGCTTCTTGCCGTGCAGTTGTTCGTAGGCCTCGGGGACGGTGGGGACGTCCGGGAAGTTGGGGTCCCGGACGACCTCCCCGGACCCGTCCAGCTGGCCGAAGGACATCAGCACGGTGGCCTTACCCTCCTTGGCTATGCCTTCGACGGCGGAGCCGTAGGCTGACGTGGTCTGGTAGTCCAGGTCAATTTCGCCGCGCTGCAGCGCCAGGTTCACCGGGCCGCGGCCTTCAAAGCCGAAGGTGGACGTTACGTCGGCTTCGAGAAGGTCGAAGGCCACCAGGGTGGTGATGTCCAAGCCGGTGGCGCTGATGCCGCCGAACTCGAGAGGCTTGTCCCGGTTGATGAGGTCCTGGACGCCGGTGACGCCTGCTTCGGTCCGTGCGTAGATCACACCGCCGGTGCCATTAACGACGACGGGCTGCAGGTTTTCGAAGGAGTACTTCACCGCGGTGCGTCCCAGGACCCAGGGCACCACCGTTGACGCGGTGCCCACCAGGACCTCGGTGCCGTCCGTCTTCGCGGACCGGGCGAACTTGTTGGTGCCGGAGATGCCTTCGCCGCCGGGTTCGTTGACGGGCGCGAACCCGGGGCGACCGGGCACGTAGTTGGTCAGCTCGGTGCCGATGAACCGGGCCCAGGTGTCTGTGCCGCCGCCGGATGCCAGCGGGATGAGGAACTCCAGGGTTTCGCCGCTGAAGTCCCCGTCCTCAGTGCTGGACGGCGGGTTGAGGAGGCCCTCACCGAGGACGGTGGTGGCCAGGCCGAGAGCGGCAAGGGTGGCAACAGCGGAGAGGACGGTGCGCCGTGAGTGCTTGGGCGGGTCGGGGAGTTCGGTGGCAACAGGTGCCTGCAGGTCGCCGGGGGGTTCCAGGGAAGACTTCTGGCTCGTCATTGAGGTGTCCTTTTGTTGGGGAGTCGGGTACGGAGCGGCGCCCGAGGGGGGTGGGGAGCGGTTACCAGATGTCCGGCAAGAGGAGTTCGGCATCGGCCAGCCGACGGGCGCTGCGGAGGGCGCCGACAACCGGGGTTCCTTCGCGGGTTTCGGCCCAGGTCTGTACCAGGCCGGCCGGTGTCCGCATGGTGACTCCGGCGGAAACGTTGCTGCTGATGAGGTTGGACGCCACGGTGCCCTGGTGCTGCGCTGCCATGGTGAGGGCAACACTTCCGGTGATGGCGAGCGCCGGGTGCAGGCGTCCCATGGAAAGCATCCGCACCACCAGGTCCGCCTCGTCGCCGTCGTCGGCCTTGGCCACGAGTGCGAGCTTGGGGATGGCGCGTTCGGCGTCTGCCCGGGTTGCAGCGAGTCCCATCTGCACTGCTGCGTCGCGGCGCGTGTCGTCCAGGTGCACCAGCAGGTCGGTACGGGTGTCGATCTCGGCCGCGGTTTCGTGGCCGGTCAGGCCAACCGCTTCGGCTTCGACGATGACCACCGGGGCGCCGGCGTCGATGAATGTGGCGGGTATCTGGCGGCCGTCGAAGGTGACCTTGTCCAGCGGTTCCCCGGTGGGGAAAAGTTTGCCCGTGGTCCTGCCGGCCGGATCATAGAAGCCCATGCCCACCTGCATGCCCGGGAACGGAACGCCGGGAATCATCTGGTTGCCGGAGTGCCCCAGCTCGCCGCCCGGTGTGTCCACCTTCTGCAGGATGAGCTGGTTCGTGTTGGTGTTCAGGGTGCGGACCGCCGTCGTTTCCGGGCCTGGCGTGACCCACCCGCGTTCGATGGCGTAGGGGGCGACGACGGCGGAGCAGTTGCCGCAGTTGCTTCCCCAGTCAACCCGCTGCTCATCGATGCCCACCTGCGCGAAGGTGTAGTCGACGTCGGCGTCCTCGCTGACGGACCGGGACAGGATGACGGCCTTGCTGGTGGTGGATGTGCCGCCGCCAACGCCGTCGATCTGTCGGTTGTCCGGGCTGCCGAAGAGGCGCAGGAGCACCTCGTCCACGCTCTTGCCCGGAACCTGGAGGCTGTCCCATTCGAAGACCCAGCACTTGCTGGTTCCTCCACGCATCCACGTTGCAGGGATCTTAAACATGATTGCTTTCACCTTTCCCAGGGCCCATTTGCGGGCCGCCGGCCTTGTTGGCCTACCTCAGTGTGATGCCGGTCCCAGATGAATTACAAACGCTAAAAAGTTCACCTGCCTGCACTTTTACTTCAATCACTAACGCTGGTTTTCCGATTAGTGGCGCCGTCTTCTGCCCTTTCGTGGCGAAGCGTGCCGAAAATGCCGCACCGGGCCGGTCCAGATGAATCGTTTGTATAGAATTAGCAAGGGGGTGTAACTGATACTTCAAGGAGGGCAGGGCGCGTGCTGAACATCAGAAGACTGGAACTGCTGCTGGATGTGGTGGAGCTCGGGTCCATCACCGCGGCGGCGGACAAGCACGTCTACTCTCCGTCGGGAGTCTCCCAGCAGCTACGGCGCCTTGAGGCGGAGGTGGGGCAGCCGCTCCTGCAGCGCCAGGCCCGGGGAATGGTGCCCACCGACGCCGGGCACGTCCTCACGGCGCACACCCGGAAAATCCTGCGGCAGATGGCGGCCGCGGAGGCGGACCTCGCCGAGATCGCGGGCCTCAACCGGGGCAGTCTCACTATGGGAACCTTCCCCACCCTGGGAGGCTCGTTCCTGCCGCTGGTCATCAGCAGGTTCAAAGCGCAGTACCCTGCCATCGACCTGCACGTCCGGAGCAGCCGCTTCAACGAGCTCATCGAGATGCTGGAGAACGGCCAGGTGGGGATGTCGCTGCTGTGGGACTACGAGTGGAACCGGATCAGCCCGGAAAGCTTCGCGCTCACCACTGTCTTCGAGGATGCCACGGCCCTGATTGTCGGCAAGGACCACCGGCTGGCGCGCCGCAAGCAGGTGGACATGGCGGACCTGGCCAAGGAGGAATGGATCGTCCGGGAAGAGGAGCACCCTGTACTCGAGGTCCTGCACCGCAGTGCGCAGGCAGCGGGGTTCGTCCCCCGGATCTCCTTCCACGCCAACGACTACCAGGAGGCCCAGGCCATGGTCAGTGTCGGACTTGGCGTAGCCCTCGCGCCGCGGACGGCCGTGGTGAACAAGCATCCAGGCGTCAGCATCGTATCCCTGGGCTCGAGCGCGCCGGCCCGGCGGGTGCTTCTGGCGCACCGCCATGACAGGGTGCGGGCGGCGGCTGAAGTGGCGTTCCAGACAACACTCCTGGAGGTTGCCAAAGAGAGCAGCGCCGACTTCCGCTGACGGGGAGACAGCTCCCCTAATCCTCCAAAAGCACGAGGACGCGTGGCCAGCGCACAGCAAGCAGTTCTCCAGCATCTTCGCGGACACCGGCCTCGAAGCCTGGCTGCGCGGACAGGGCATCGACACCATCACGCTCGCCGGCTACATGACCAACAACTGCGCATTGCCTCCGCCGCGGCCGCGGAGACCCTCGGCTTCGCCGTCGAAGTCCTCTCGGAGCCCGTCGGTGGGGGACCGGCGGGCTTTCCGTGTCTGACAGTACGGGCAATAGATTCCGACATCGAGGGTGGATTCACCATCAGCCGTCCGCCCCTGCTGACGGCCCCCACATTCGTCGGGCGTTCCGCAGTCCACCAGTCCGGAGAGGCCTCCCATTGGCGGATGTGAACGGGCAGGGCAAACTTGCGGTATGCGAAGTTTCGGGGTGGAAGAGGAATTTCTCCTCGTTGATTCCCAGACCGGGATGCACGCCGCCGTGGGGGAGGACCTGGTTGCCGAAACGTCTGCGCAGAAGGCCAGGCGGGCGGCAGGGGGAGCCGCTGAACCCTCGACGGCAATGCAAGGCAATACCTTGACCACCGAGGTGCAGCGGGAGCAGGTTGAAGCGATTTCCGCCCCTTTCACCAGCCTGTCCAATCTCGCTGCTGCCCTGAAGGAAGGCAGGGCCGAAGCACAGCGGCAAGCGACGGTCTTCGGCGCGAGTATCGCTGCCCTGGGAACTTCACCGCTTCCTGCATTGCCTCATTTGGTGCGGTCTCCCCGCTATCTCGCCATGGAAGAGCGGTTCGGGCTGGCCCTCCGCGAGCAACTGATGTGCGGATTGCACGTGCATGTCTCGGTGGATTCTCCGGAGGAGGGGGTGGCGGTCCTCGACCGGATTCGGATCTGGCTTCCGAACCTGATAGCCCTCTCCGCTAACTCGCCCTTTTGGCAGGGCAAGGACACCGGCTACGCGAGTTACCGCTATCAGGTCTGGAGGCGGTGGCCGACTGCCGGACCAACCGAAGTATTCGGTTCGGCGCAGGCTTATCAGGACCTGGTGGAGATGCTGCTCTCCTGCAACATCCTTTTGGACCGTGGCCAGATTTACTTCGACGCCCGCCTTTCGGCGACCTATCCAACGGTTGAAATCCGTGTCCCGGACGTCTGTACCGAGCTGGCCCATTCCGTAGCTATTGCCGCTATTGCCCGTGCCCTCGTGGAGACTGCGGCTCAGGAGTGGGCTGAGGGCAAGCCTTCCCCGGCTGTGCCTGCCGAGATGCTTCGTCTTGCCTCATGGCGGGCCAGCAGGTACGGCGTCGAGGACCACCTCATCCATCCCATCCTGAACCGGCCCCGTCCGGCCGAAGAGTGTATTGACGCGCTCCTGGAGCACATCAGGCCGGCCCTGACGGAAACCGAAGAGAGGATTTTGGTGGAGAAAAGCATCCGCCAGATCTTTGCCAAGGGGACCGGCGCGAGTCGGCAGAGGACAGTCGTGAGCAGGGCGGGCAACTTCCGGAAAGTCATCCTGGATGCGGCAAAACGCACCCTAGCCTGATGCTTAAGACTTGGCTCTGCCCCCTGCTGGCGACGCCCAAGTTCCGTCGCGACGCGCAAATGCAATTGCGCGGCGGAAATCTGGGACGCGGGTTGGCAGGTGCGCGTCGAGAGTGAATTTACGCGTCGAGCGTGGGGAATAGGGAGGGTGGAGCGAACGACGGCGGCGCTCGCCTTTTCGCCCACGCCTCACGCCTCAGTTCGCCACAGTGAAGGGAATCACGGTCACCCCGGAGTTCGTCGACTCCTGCCTGTCGTCACGGCAGGACGTTCGCAGATGCAGCTTGTGCACGCCGTTGGACAGGGTCCTGGTGTCGATCGAGATGGGGGCCGCGCCTGAGGGCTCGGACCCGTATGGCCCTGCGGCATCCACCAGCACTGCTCCGGGGCTGGGCGGAACGGCGTGGAAGTCGGGGTCGATCGCCACGAAGGAGTGGGACGCCGGGCGCGAGTCACTGCCGGAGTGCGTGGTCAGGCCCACCAAAGGACTCCAGATGCCGGACACCGGGCCGTCGGGAAGGGGAACCGAACGGAACAAGGCCTCACAGTATCCGGCGCGCGTGTACCAACCCTTGCCGCGCAGAAAGGCGTCGTCCGATACGTCCGAGCCGGACCTTCCATTTTGGATGTGGACCTGCCAATTGAAGTTGGCTCGCATCTCCTTGCCGTCCGGCTCGCGGACAAAGCCTCGGAAGCGGACGTCCTGCAGCCCCGAGTGGTTGAACAGGGAAATTGGCTGCGAGAAGCTCAGCCAGCGCTCGCAGGTTCCGTTACAGACGAAGTCGCCCCTTCCTTTGTCGGACGGTCCAGGGCAGCTGAAGTCCGGCGCTTCGGCCCGCAAATAGCACTTCTGGACAGTGGTTTCGCGGTCCGACGTCTTGAACACCATCGAGACGTAGTTGGCGGTGCCCGGGTTGTCGTGCAGGATCACCCGTACGTTCACGGTGAGATTCCCCGAACTGATGGTTTCCCGTTCGGGGATGCACGCACCCATGTGGAGGTGGCCGGTGTTGGTGCTGGCGTTGTTGGGCTGGTCAACGTCCGGCATCCACCACGACTGGGTGTCCACGAACTGCCGGGCTTCCGGGTAGATGGTGCTGTCGGCGCCCGGCGCGCCCATACACAGTCCCGGCTCGGCCCTGGCAGGTCCCGAGTGCAGTGCGGGCACGAGGGCGAACGCCAACGCAAGGGCAAGTATCAGTGCCAGGGACCGTCGCATGACCATCCGTCCTCCAGGTTGCCATCCATGCCGCGCACGATGGCAGGGTTCATTGAGGCTTCGGCGCCTCCCGAAATCGCAAGTCCGGAGGCACCGGTGTCGGTTCACTGAACCATGAGATGTTCCCGAATGCTCTAAGGCCAAACAGGCGGACAGTATATGCCCGGGCAGTGGGGCAAACCAGACTTGCCTCCTGCTGGCGGCAAGCATATGCGGGCGACCAGGATATGCCCGGACGCCCAGGAGGCGTACGACGGCGGCACGCACCTACCAGCCGTACCTTCCGGTATTGCCCCTCATCGCACACGGGGCTACCTTGTCGCCATGGATCGCATGGCCGTACCCGGGGACATTGGCGCCATCTGCAGCGGCCTGCCGGAAGTTGACCTTGGAACTTCCTGGGGTGACCGTCCAACGTACAAGGTCCCCCGCGGGCCGAAAGGACGCGGTTTTGTCATGTACCGGGCGCCGCACAAAACGGCCGTGGACCCGGAAACCGGTGAGCCTTACGGCGACCTGCTGGTCATCGTGGTCCCGGATGACGCCGCCAAGGCAGCCCTGGTCGAGGACCCGTCCGTTCCCTTCTTCACCGTTCCGCATTTTGACGGCTACAACGCTGTCCTGGTGCAGGAGTCGCGGCTGGGCGAGATCGCGCGCGACGAGCTGGCCGAGATCATCGTCGAAGCCTGGGCAGCGCGGGCGCCGAAAAGGCTGGTGATCCAGTTCTTCGCCGGCCGTTGAACGCGTGCATCGGCGTCGGGAAGGGGGCAGCCGTAGGTGATAGAGCGTCGCCGGGAGGGCTGCCATAAGTGCGCGGGCGTTTGGGGGAGGGCCGCCATAAGTGAGCGCGCGTTTGGGGAACAGCCGCCATAAGTGAGCGGGCGTTTGGGGGAGAGCAGCGATAAGTGAGCGGGCGTCGCAGGGGGAGGGGGCGGCGCTTGACGGCCCCAAACGCTTCCGCATATCCTGAACGAACGGTCGGTAAATAATTCCGCACGTCCCAGAAGGTCATTGCATAGGAGCAACCATGGCAGCGCAGAACCTGCAGTCAGTGCCCGCTGAGCCAACAGCCGGAACCAGCGAAGCGGCAGAAGCGGAGGCCCAGGCCCACTTCGACCGCGTCATGGCCGAGGACTCACGCATCGAGCCCAGGGACTGGATGCCGGCGGCCTACCGCAAGACCCTGCTGCGCCAGATCTCCCAGCACGCGCACTCCGAGATCATCGGCATGCAGCCCGAAGCCAACTGGATCTCCCGCGCCCCCAGCCTCAAGCGCAAGGCCATCCTCATGGCCAAGGTCCAGGACGAGGCGGGCCACGGGCTCTACCTCTACTCAGCGGCGGAAACGCTCGGCCAGACCCGCGACGAGATGATGGACGCCCTCATCGCCGGCAAGGCCCGCTACTCCAGCATCTTCAACTACCCCGCGCTTACCTGGGCGGACATGGGTGCCATCGGCTGGCTGGTGGACGGCGCAGCCATCTGCAACCAGGTCCCGCTCTGCCGCGCCTCCTACGGACCCTACGGCCGCGCCATGGTCCGCATCTGCAAGGAGGAGTCCTTCCACCAGCGCCAGGGCTTCGAGATCCTCCTTGAGCTCTCCAACGGCACCCCCGAGCAGAAGCAGATGGCCCAGGACGCCGTAAACCGCTGGTACGCCCCGGCCCTGATGATGTTCGGCCCGCCGGACGACGATTCCCCCAACTCAAAGCAGTCCATGGCCTGGAACATCAAGCGCTTCAGCAATGACGAGCTCCGCAGCCGCTTCGTCGGCATGATGGTGGAGCAGGTTAGGGTCCTGGGCCTCACCCTCCCCGATGACCAGATCCGCTTCAACGAGGACACGAAGAAGTGGGAGCACGGCCCCCTGGACTGGGATGAGTTCCACGAAGTCCTGGCCGGCCGCGGCCCCTGCAACGCCCAGCGCCTGGAGCGCCGCAGGGAAGCGCACGACGACGGCGCCTGGGTTAGGGAGGCAGCCGCCGCTTATGCGGACAAACAGCGAGCAAAACAGTCAGCAAAGATGCAGAAGGAATACGCAGCATGAGTCCCCACGGCAACCCGGAAGAGCCAGCAAGCTCGGCCGCAGAGATCAGGCGCGAAGCCCCGAAGGCGTCGCCGGCGGTTGAGCCCAGTGAGGTCAAGGCCGCGGCATCGCAGCCGGCGCCGCAGGAGCACCACGACCGCTCCGCCTGGGGCCTGTGGGAGGTCTTCGTCCGGTCCAGCCGCGGCCTGAGCCACGTCCACGCCGGGTCCCTGCACGCACCGGACGCCGCAATGGCCCTCCGCAACGCCCGCGACCTCTACACCCGCCGCAACGAGGGCGTCTCCATCTGGGTGGTCCCCGCGGACGCCATCGCCGCCAGCGACCCCGACTCCAAGGGCTCCTTCTTCGAGTCGCCGCAGGGCAAGGACTACCGGCACGCCACCTACTACACCAAGAGCGAAGGGGTGAAGCACCTGTGAGCACACCCGAAGCAACAGACACCACAGGCCATGGCGACATCTCCACCGGCGTGGCAGGCGGCGACTCCAACGCGTCAGCCACCCGCATCACCCCCGGCAACGCCCTCCGCCCGGAAGACATCGCCCTCGAGGTGCGGACCGGCCTGGCCAAGCCCAGTGAGGATATCGCAGAGTACGCCATGCGGCTCGGCGACGACGCCCTCATCCTCGCCCAGCGCCTGGGCCACTGGATCTCCCGCGCCCCCGAGCTGGAGGAGGACGTGGCCCTGGGCAACATCGCCCTGGACCAGCTGGGCCACGCCCGCTCCTTCCTCAGCTACGCCGGCGGCGGGCTGACGAACGAAGACGGCAGCGCAAAATCAGAGGATGACCTGGCCTACTTCCGCCGCGAACACGAATTCCGTTCGGTCCAGCTGTTCGAACAGCCCAACGGTGACTTCGCTGCCACCATCGCGCGCCAGTTCGTGGTGAGCTACTACCAGTTCGAGCTGTACCGCCGCCTCACCGAGTCAACGGACGAGACGCTCGCCGCCATCGCCGCCAAGGCCGTGAAGGAAGTGGACTACCACCGGGACCACAGCGCCCAGTGGATCCTGCGCCTGGCCGGTGGCACGGAGGAGTCGAGAACCAGGATGATCCACGGCCTGCGCCTGATGTGGCCGTACGTCAACGAGCTGTTCCAGGACGACGACCTGACGCGCCGGCTCGCGGAGGCGGGCGCCGCCGTCGCGCCTTCCAGCCTGCGGGAGGACTTCGACCGGCTCACCGGCGAGGTCCTGCGCGAGGCCGAGCTGGAGGTGCCGGACGTCCCGGCGGCCCCCGGCGGCGGCCGGCACGGCAAGCACTCGGAGCACCTGGGCTACATCCTTGCGGAGATGCAGGTGCTGGCCCGCGAGCATCCCGGAGCCAGCTGGTGACTGCGGCCATGTACATCTCGGACTTCGAAACCCGGACCCGGACCCCGCGGCACAAGGCGTGGGAGATCGCCGCCACGGTGTGCGATCCGGAGATCCCGGTGCTCACCATCGAGGACCTGGGCATCCTTAGGGATGTCCAGGTAGAAAATTACGACGCCGGCACGGCCTCCGCGGGCATGGCGCCGGAGGTGCGGGTCACCATCACCCCCACGTACTCGGGCTGCCCGGCGATGGACGCCATCCGCGACGATCTGAAGGCCGCGTTCGCCAAGGAGGGGTACACCGACGTCGAGGTTGACCTGGTCCTGGCCCCGGCCTGGACCACGGACTGGATGACCGAAGCCGGCAAGGCCAAGCTGCGGGAGTACGGCATCGCCCCGCCAACCGGCAAGGCCGGCCACCAGGGCCCCATCAAGGTGAAGATGGCCGTCAAGTGCCCGCAGTGCTCCAGCCTGAACACTCGGGAACTCACCCGCTTTGGTTCCACGTCCTGCAAGGCGCTGTACGTCTGCAATGACTGCAAGGAACCGTTCGACTACTTCAAAGTCCTGTAAGGAAGCCCCATGCCTGTTGTCCGCCAGACCGCCGCCGAAGAGGCGCAGGCCACCGGCCGCCGTCGTCCGTCCTTCCACACCCTCGCGGTGAAGGAGGTGCGCCGGCTGACCGAGGACGCCATCGAGGTCTCCTTCCACGTCCCGGCGGAGCTCGCCGGCCAGTTCGACTACCTGCCCGGCCAGTATGTGGCCCTGCGCACCACACTGCCCGACGAGACCGGCGAACCGAAGGAAATCCGCCGCAGCTACTCCATCTGCGCCGAGCCGCGCAGCTTCGAGGACGGCACCAGCGAGATCCGGGTGGCCATTAAAAAGGACCTGGGCGGGCAGTTCTCCACGTGGGCCAACGCCGAGCTGAAGGCGGGGGACACCCTGGACGTGATGAGTCCCATGGGCGCGTTCGTGTCCAAGCACGGCAGGGACGGCCAGGCCGTGGAGCAGAACCGCTTGAACTCCATGAACAATCCGGAGGAGCTGGCGGGGGACGTCGCCTCCAACGGGGAAGCGAGCTTCGTGGCCATCGCCGCCGGCTCGGGCATCACCCCGGTGATCGCGATCGCCCGGACGCTGCTGGCCGCCAACCCGGACACCCGGTTCGACCTGATCTATGCCAACAAGGCCGCCATGGACGTGATGTTCCTGGAGGAGCTGGCGGACCTGAAGGACAAGTACCCGCAGCGGCTGGCCATCCACCACGTGCTGTCCCGCGAGCAGCGGATCGCGCCGCTGCTGAGCGGCCGGATCGACGCCGAGAAGCTGCAGCAGCTGCTGGGCACCGCCATCCACGCGGACGACGTGGACGAGTGGTTCCTGTGCGGGCCGTTCGAGCTGGTGCAGCTGTGCCGGGACACCCTGGCCGAGCGTGGGGTGAAGCCGGAGAACGTCAGGTTTGAGCTGTTCACGTCCGGCAAGCCGGACCGCCCGGAGGGGCACGCCGGCCGTCCCGTGGTGGTGGACGAGTCCAAGGAGACGTACAAGATCACGTTCAAGCTGGACGGCCTGCAGGGCGAGGTGGCCAGCCCCACGCACGCCCGCGAGTCGATCCTCAACGCCGCGCTGCGGGTCCGGCCGGATGTGCCGTTCGCGTGCGCCGGGGGAGTGTGCGGCACGTGCCGGGCCAAGGTGGTCACCGGCAGCGTGACCATGGACGAAAACTACGCGCTGGAGCAGGATGAGCTGGACAAGGGGTACGTGCTCACCTGCCAGAGCCACCCCACCAGCAAGGAAGTCACCGTCGACTTCGACGTCTAAGTTTTGCCCGGTCTCAACCAAGGAGCCTGAATGATTTCCCTTTCCATCAGCAGCGGCGTGGCCGAGGTTGTGCTGGATGCCCCGCAGAAGCTGAACTCGCTCGACGAGCATGCGCTCAACGAGCTGCGGCAGGCGTACGACGACGCTGCTGCCGCCGCCGAACGCGGTGACGTGCGGGCCCTGCTGCTGCGGGGGGAGGGCCGCGCGTTTTGCGCGGGCCGCGACATCCAGAACGTTACGCCGGAGAGCGACGATGCCGCGGCGTACCTGGGCGGGCTGGTGGAGCCGCTGCTGAGGAAGATGGCGGCCTTCCCGGCGCCGACGTTCGCTGCGGTGCAGGGGGCGTGCCTGGGCGTGGGGCTGGGGCTGCTGCTGGCCACGGACGTGGTGTACGTGGCGGAGAACGCGAAGTTCGGGTCCCCGTTCGCCAAGCTGGGCGCCACGCTGGACTCGGGCGGACACTGGTACTTCACCGAGCGGTTGGGCATGCACCGGACCCTGGACCTGATCTACACGGCGGACCTGATCTCCGGTGCCGAGGCGGTGGCGCAGGGGATGTTCAGCCGGGCGATGCCGGCGGAGACGCTGCTGGACAGCACCCGGGAGATTGTGGCCCGGGTGGCGTCCGGTGCCACGGGTGCGTTTGTGGCAAGCAAGGAGCTGGTGGCGCATATCCGGGACCAGCGCCTGGGCCTGTGGGAGGCCATGCAGGAGGAAAACAGCGAGCAGGCGCGGCTCTGCAAGACCGAGGATTACGCCGAGGGCTTCCGGGCGTTCCAGGAGAAGCGGGAGCCGAGGTTTACGGGCAGCGTCTGAGCCACCCGCTGGCACGCAAGAATGGGCCGGGCGCGGTCTCCAGCAGGAGGAGACGGTGCCCGGCCGTTTTGCTGTTCAGGCGAAGGCCTCGGCCTTTTCCACAGACTCTTCTTCTGTTCCCAGCGCGATGCTGCGGTGGGTCACGGCGCCGGCAAGGGTGCTGTCGTGGGTGACGAGTACCAAGGCGCAGCCCTGGCGTTCCACCTGTTCCATGAGGCAGGCCATGGTTTCCTCCTGGGTGATGAGGTCAAGGCGCGAGGTGGGTTCGTCGGCGAAGACCAGGGCCGGTTCCAGGAGCATGGAGCGGATGATGGCCAGGCGCTGGAGTTCCCCGCCGGAGACCTGCCCGGGCGTGCGGGCCAGCAGCGCCGGTGCGAGGCGCAGTGCGGCCATGAGCTCGTCCAGGCGTTCCGGGTCCAGCCGGTGGCGCCGGATGAGGTCGCCGAAGGAATCCCTGAGGGCCACGCGCGCCGGAAAGGCCAGGGCGGGGTCCTGGTAGAGCTTTTGCAGCCGGCCGCCCTGGAGTTCCGGGGAATGCTGGATTTTCCCGGCATCCGGAGGCAGCAGGCGCAGCAGCACGTTTCCCAGGGTTGTCTTGCCGCTGCCGCTCGGCCCGCTCAGTGCCAGCCGTTCCCGCGGGTGGATGGCCACGTCGAGGCCGGCGAAGAGCTGCTGTTTCCCGAAGGCCTTGGCAAGCCCTTCTCCGCGGATCAGGGCGGAACCTGTTGGCACCGGTGCTGCTGCCGGTGCCGATGCCCAGGCGTGGCGCCAGTTGGCGGGTTCGGCGGCAAGCAGGCGCCGGGTGTAGGGGTGGGTGGGTTCGGTGAGGACCTGCCCTGCGGGTCCGTGTTCGATGATGTTGGCGTCCTTCATCACCAGGACGTCGCCACCGAGTTCACGGGCAAGCTCCAGGTCGTGGGTGATGGTCAGCAGGATGCCATCCTTGCTGGCATGCCGTTTCAGCAGTGCCGCCAACTCCGTCCGGGCACGCTCGTCCAGGCCTTTGGAGGGCTCGTCCGCGATCAGGACCTGGGCTCCGCCGATGGTGGCCGCGGCGAAAGCCACCCGCTGGGCCATGCCGCCGGCGAGCGTATGCGGGAATGCGCCCGCCGCATGGGCCAGGCCCAGGGCGGACAGCAGGCTCCCGGCGAGGCTCCTGGCGCTTTTCCGGTCGGTCCGGAAGCCGGCCGCGGCTTCGGCCACCTGGTCCCTGGTCCGCATGGTCGGGTCCAGGGCCAGCATGGGTTCCTGCGGCAGCAGGGACATGACCGGGCCCCAGAGCTTGCGCCTGTTGCCGGGCTCGGACAGGTCGTACGCCTCCCCGTCCATGCTGAGGCTTCCCCTCGCGGTGAGGTTTGCCGGAAGGGTGCCCATGATGGCATGGGCCAGCAGGGACTTGCCGGAACCGCTCTCGCCTACGATCGTGACAGGACGTCCGGGCGTGAAGTGCAGGCTGTCCGCCTCCACCAGGGTTGTCCGGCCGTGGGTTACTACCAGGTCGTTCAGGCGCATCGTCACGGGCGGGACTCCTTGTTTCGCAGGCCCAAGAGCCCGGTGAGGATGGTGATGAGGACCAGGACAGGTGCCAGGGACATCCAGGGCGCCTCATGGTAGTAGGGGAAGGCTTCGGTGATCATCTGCCCCAGTTCCGGCGTCGGCGGCCGGACGCCGACTCCCACGAAGCCGAGGGTGGACAGGGCCAGGATGGAGGATCCGACGCCGAAAGTCGCCATGGTGGCCAGCAGCGGGCGCAGTTCGGGCCAGAGGTGCCGGCGCACGATGTGCACGGGCCCGAGCTGGAGCAGCCCGGCTGCCTCCACGGCCGGGCCGGCCAGCACCAGCCCGCTGCGGGACCGGATCATCCGGAAGTACTCCACCCACTGGGCCAGGGCGAGCCCGATGTACAGTGACCACAGCTCGCCGTTGGCCAGGGCCGAGAAAATGAGGACCACCAGGAGCGCCGGAAGCGCGATGAACGCTTCCGAGAGTCCATGAAGGACAGTGTCCGCCCATCCTCCCCGCCAGGCGGCGGTGATGCCGGCCAGGGTTCCGAGCAGCAGCGCGGTGCCGACGCACAGCAGGGCCATCAGCAGGGACAGGCGGGTGGCGTGGGCGAGCCGCGCGATGACGCTGCGGCCCAGGTGGTCCCGGCCCAGTGGCTCGGCCAGGCTGGGGGCTTCCAGGAACCGGGACAGGTCCTGGACCGCGTGGCCGGGCCAGAGCAGCGGCCCGGCCAGGGCGAAGAGCACCAGGGCGGCCAGCAGCACCGCCGCGGCGCGCTGGGCCCCGGAGGCGGCGGCGAACCAGCGGGTCCGGCCGCGGACCAGGGTGGAGGCGGACAAGCTGTCCGGCCGCGGCAGCTTGTCGCCGGCGGGCCGGTTGCTGAGGATAGAGGGCATCACAGGACCACCTCCCGGCGGCGCGGACGGGGGTCGATGGCGGCGGAGCCCAGGTCAACGGCCGTGTTAAGGGCGACGACGAGGAGCGCCAGTGCCACGGCCGTGGCCTGGATCATGGGGATGTCCCGCCAGAAAATAGCGTGCACCAGTGCGTGCCCCAGGCCCGGCCAGGCGAAGAGGCTTTCGACGATGACCACGCCTTCGATCAGGATCAGCACCTGCACGCCCACATAGGCGATCAGGGTCACCCCGGTGTTCCTCAGCACGTGCCGGAAGAACACCAGGCGGGCGCTAAGGCCTTTGGTCTGGGCGAAGTGGACGTACCCCGATTCCCGGACCTGCACCACGGTGTCGCGGGTGACGCGGGCGAAGAGCCCGGAGAGGCCCACGGCAAGGGTGGCTGCCGGCAGCACAATGTTGCCTGCTTCACCGTGCCCTGCGGCCGGCAGCACCCCAAGGTGGACGGAGAAAACCAGGATCAGGACCAGGCCGAGGAGGAACGGCGGAAGTGCACGTGCTCCGGAGACCCAAAGGTTGGTCAGCCGGTCCATGGCGCCGCCGGGTTTGGCCGCGGCCAGGGCTCCGGCGGTGGCGCCGGTGGCGAAGGCGATGGCCAGCGCCGCCACGGCGAGCTGGGTGCTGCTGGACAGGTAGAAGGCCAGTTCCCCGGCGACGTCGGCCCCTGTCACCAGGGAGGTTCCGAGGTTGAAGGTCAGCAGGTCGGCGATCCAGTCCAAAAGCTGCTGCCAGAGGGGCCGGTCCAGTCCCAGTTCAGCGCGGACGCTGTCCGCTGACGCCGCGGTGACCTGGTCGTAGCCGTAGCGGCCGGCGGCGATGCGGAAGGCGATGTCGCCGGGCAGGTTCTGCACAATGGCGAAGCACGCTGTGGAGACCAGCAGGACGACGGCGGCCGCCTGGACGGTGCGTTGGCGAAGGATGCGGGCGGCAGGTCCGGAAAGGACCTGCAGGCTCGCTGCGGGTGTGTGCACGGAAGTTCTTTCCCCTTTTACTTGGCCCAGCTGAGGTCCGTGAGCCGCCAGGAGCGTTCGAGCGGATCGAGGACCAGGCCGTCAACCCTCTTGCTCACCACGGCGCTTTGCCGGTACCAGGCGACGGGGATTACGGGCAGTTCGGACTGCAGGATTTCGGTCACCGTCCGCCGGTTCTCCTCCGGTGTGCCGGTGCCCGTGCCGGTGGCCATGGTGGTCAAGGTCGAGGTCAGGTCTGCATTGTTCCAGCCCATGGCGCCGTAGTCCGCGCCCTCGGGAGCGAAGTCGTCCGCGAGGGTCACCAGTGCGTCGGGTACAAGTGCGTAGTTCCGGGAAAACAGTGCCAGTTCCAGGGAACCGTCCTGGTGGCCTGCGGGGATCTCGCTGGAGTTGCCGATCTTCACGTCAAGGGCAATGCCCAGGTCTTTGAGTTTCGCCTGGATGGCGGTGGCCAGCAGAGGCAGCTCGGGCCGGTCGGGGAAGGTGCGCAGGCTGATCGAGAATTTCCGGCCCTCGCGCTCCAGGGTGCCGTCACTTCCGGGTGCCCAGCCTGCCTCGGTGAGCAGTTTGCGGGCTTCTTCCATGTTGTGGGTCAGCGGCGCGGCGTTGTCCTGGTGCCATTCCGGCA
This sequence comes from Arthrobacter sp. K410C, assembly GCF_059090105.1. Taxonomy (NCBI): domain Bacteria; kingdom Bacillati; phylum Actinomycetota; class Actinomycetes; order Micrococcales; family Micrococcaceae; genus Arthrobacter; species Arthrobacter sp. K410C. The sequence goes on along the minus strand of NZ_JBNHFJ010000001.1, from coordinate 953,421 downwards.
GCGACGGCGGGAAAAGCTGGGTGGCGGCCATCTCAGGGTCCCGGAGCAAAGCTGTTGCCATCGCTTCGCGGTCCAGGGCCAGGCTCAGGGCCTGGCGGACCCGGACGTCGCCCAGGATTTCGTGGCCCGCGTTGACCTTCAGCAGGATGCTCCGTGGGAGGGTGACCTGTTCGATGTCCTGCTTGCCGGCCTGCCTGATCCGCTGCAGGCTGGTGGGGTCCATCCCGAAGGTCACGTCGGCCTGGCCGCTTTCGGCCATCAGTGCACGGCTTTCGGACCTACCTACTGCCTGGTAATGGACTTCGGTGATGGCCGGCTTTTCGTCCTTCCATTGCTCGGAGACAGCCAGCTCAATGGTGCCCGGCTGTTCCAGGCGGGTCACCTTGTAGGGGCCGGAGCCCACCACGTCGGTGACCGTCCGGTCGGCCCCATACGAGCTGGGGGCGAGAATCTGTGTGCTGGTGTGGGCCAGCACGGCGGGCAGCGGGGCATAGGGCTGCCCCAGGTCCACGCGCACCGCGCCGTCCTCGGCCGTGACGGCCTTCACCGGGACAGCGGAGAAGGGGCTGCCGGCTTTGCCCCGGGCGGTTTCCAGTGCAGCGGCGACGGCCTCTGCCGTGACGGGGGTCCCGTCGTGGAAGCTGGCACCCTCGCGGAGGGTGAAACGCCAGGAGAGGTTGTCCGGGGAGGCCTCCCAACCGGTGGCGAGCCCCGGCCGCAGTGCCCCCTGGTTGTCGGCGTCCACCAGGGTTTCGGCAACCTGCAGGCGGGTGAAGAACCCACCGCTGGTTGAGGGGTCCAGGCTGTGCAGCTCGAACTGCCCCACCACCTTCAACGGCTGCTCCGGAGCCTGGCCTTTGGTCGCGCCTTCCCCCGCGCAGCCGGCCAGCATCATTACCGCGGCCGCTGACGCCCCGGCCATTCTCATCGTGCGCCCAAGCATGGTCCGCTCCTCTTATATCGCCAAATGTTCAAGTTCCAACGCGCCATCGTACTTGCAAATGATTATCATTACCAAGCAAGTAGCGGCGGTGGGCGGGAACGGGCAGTAGGAGCTTAGGCCTAGCCCCTGTCCTCACAGCCGGCGCAGACGCCGAGGAGTTCAACGGCGTGTGAGACGACTGTGAAGCCATGCTGGCGGGCGGTCCGATCTGCCCAGCGCTGGACGGCGGTCTCAGTGACTTCCACGGTGTATCCGCACTGGCGGCACACCAGGTGGTGGTGGTGTTCCTGGCGCTGGCAGCGGCGGTACCGGGTTTCGTTGTCTTCGCTGCGCAGCACATCCACTTCGCCTTCCCGGGCCATGGACTGCAGAAGCCGGTACACCGTGGCCAGGGCCACCGATTCCCCGTCCTCGCGCAGTTTCGCGTGCAGCTGCTGCGCGCTGCGGAACTCCGGCGTGCGCTTCAGCAGCTCATCAAGCGCGCAGCGCTGCCGGGTCCGGCGCTCCACGCTAGGCGTCCTCGTGAAGCCGCAGATCGTCGTCGGCATCCAGGTGCGGGCCGGAGGCCTGCTTCGGCCGCGGAAGGAGGGGCCGCACGAGGGCCACAACAGCGTAGACGCCGATAGCGAGGACCACGATGGTGGCCCCGGGGGACAGCCGGTGGAAGTACGTGATGGACAGCCCAGTAACGCACACCGCGGCACCTATGATCATGGCGGTGCCCATCGTGGCACGGAAGGATTTGGCGGTCAGCTGGGCGATGGCAACCGGTACGATCATCAGCGCCGAGACGAGCAGGACCCCTACCACCCGCATCGACACGGAAACCGTCAGGGCTGCCAGCACTGCGATGAGGATGTTCAGTGCCCGCACGGGAAGGCCGGTGGCGCGGGCGAATTCCTCATCATGGCTCAGGGCGAAGAGGGCTGGCCGCAATCCCAGGCCGATGCCCAGGATGAGCACGGCCAGGCCGGCGGCGAGCCAGACGTCCAGCGCCGTGACGGTGGAAATGGAACCGAACAGGTAGCCGGTGAGGTTGGCCGCGGTACCGCCGGCCACTCCGATCAGGAGCACTCCGCCGGCGATGCCGCCGTAGAAGAGCAGGGCAAGGGCCACGTCACCGCTGGTCTTGCCCTTTTCCCGCACCACTTCGATCAGCACCGCCCCGATGATGGCGGCGACGACGGCCCCAGGGACAGCGAGCAGGTCGTGGGGGGTGAGCCCTGCCGCGCTTCCGGCGAGCCAGCCCATGGCCACGCCTGTCAGGGCGACGTGCCCGATCCCGTCCCCCAGCAGGGCAAGGCGCCGCTGGACCAGGTAGGTGCCCATGACGGGCGCCGAGATGCCCACCAGCACAGCGACCATGAGGCCGCGCTGCATCAGCGGGCTGGCGAGCATGGTTGCCATGGCGTCGAAGAAAGCCATCACCACTCCGATCGCAGGTCAGGGACGGTATGCCCGGGCAGGGGAGGGTCGGCGTGCGCGTGGACGTGGTCATGGTCCGGGTGGTCGTGGCCCGGTGCGGCTGCGGGCGGCGGGCCGTCGAAAATGACCCGTCCGCGGCGCAGCACCACGGCCCGCTCTACCATGCCGGCCAGTTCGCCCAGTTCGTGCAGCACCACCAGGATGGTGGTGCCCCGTTCACGCATCCGCCCCAGGGTGCGGGCGAGGGCCTCCTTGGATGCGCGGTCGATTCCCGCCAGCGGCTCATCGAGAATGATGAGGTCGGGTTCCCGCACCAGGGCGCGGGCGATCAGTACGCGCTGCTGCTGGCCGCCGGAGAACACCTGGACGCTGTCATGGGCGCGATCGAGCAGCCCCACCTGCTCCAGCGCCTCCAGCGCTTTCCGGCGGGCAGCGCGGCCGATCCGCAGCCGCCGGTTGTCCAGCAGCCCGGAGGCCACCACTTCGACGGCGGTGGCGGGCACCCCGGAGCTTGGCCCCAGCCGCTGCGGGACGTAGCCCACCCGGGACCAGGGGACTGCGCGTCGGGCGGCGGTGACGTCCGCGCCGTAGATCTCGGCGGTTCCGGAGGTTACCGGGACGATGCCCACCAGCGCCTTGACCAGGGTCGATTTACCGGAGCCGTTGGCTCCGAGCAGCGCAACGGCTTCGCCCTCCGGGACGGTGAGATCGATGCCGTGCAGGATGGTCCCGCTTTCCACGGACACCTGCAGCTGCCGGGTCCGGATGGGCGGCTGGTGGGCGGCCACGGCCTAGGCGCAGTCCAGGGCGGTGCGCAGGGCTTCGAGGTTGCTGCGCATCACCTTTTCGTAGTCGGAGCTGTTGTCTGTCAGCCCTTCGAGCGGGTCCAGGACCGCGGTTTTGACGTTTAGGTCGGCGGCGAGTGTTTCAGCGACCTTGGGGTTGACCAGGGTCTCGGTGAAGATGGTGCTCACCCCTTCATCCTTGACCACCTGGCCGATTTCGGCCAGCCGCGCCGGTGACGGTTCCGTATCCGGTGCCAGGCCCGAAATGCCGGCCTGGTTCAGGTCATACTTGTCCGCGAGGTAGCCGTAGGCCTCGTGGGAGACGACGATGGTGCGCGTCTTGCAGGTCTTCAGGCCCTGGCTGAAGTCCTCATCCAGTTTCGTCAGTTTCCCGGACAGGGCTTCGGCGTTGGCCTCATACGCGGCGGCGTTGGCCGGGTCGGCGTCGGCCAGTTCCTCCGCTACGGCGTGGGCCGTGTGGGCGAGGCGTTCGGGGTCGAGCCAGAAGTGCAGGTCCTGGCCTTCATCGGAGTGGCCTTCCTCCGTGTGGCCTTCTTCTGAGTGGGCTTCCTCGGAGTGGCCGGCTTCCGTTTCCTCCGCGTGCCCGTGTTCCGCCGCGGCTTCGGTCTGGGTTTCCGTGCCGTGGTCATGTTCCGAGTGCCCGGCGGGGAGGGTTGCTTCTTCCGAGACGTCCAGGGCGCGGGCGGGGGACGCCTGCTTGATGGCTTCATCGACGGCGGGCTGGAAGCCGGAAAGGTACACCACGGCGCCGGCGTTTTCCAGGGAAGCCACGGCTGCCGGGGAGAGCTCGAGGTCGTGGGGCTCGGTCCCCGGAGGGGTAAGTGATTCAACCTCCACCTTGTCTCCTCCCACCTGCTCCACCACGTACTGCAGCGGGTAGAAGGACGCCATGACCTTCAAGGGCGCAGCGCCTGCGCCGGACGTGCCCGAGGGGGAAGCCTCCCCGGAGCCAGAGGCGCAGGCCGTCAGTGACAGGGCGGACAAAAGGGGCATGGCGAGAACAAGCCGGGTACGGGGTTTCATGTCACCGATTCTCATGTAAATGAGAATCAGTGTCAATTGACGCCGATAGGTGCGGTCCCGTCCTGGCGCCCCGTCCGGTGGTCAGTGCTCGTCGTAGTGGTCCCCGTGTTCGGCATGGCGGTGGCCGTCGTGGAGGTAGTCCACGTGGTCGCCGTGGGGCACCGTTTCATGCTGGCAGTCACCTCCGTGCCGGTGCTCGCTGGCCGTATGTTCGGCCGGATCGTCGTGTTCGTCGTAGTGGTCCTCGTGGGCGGCGTGGCGGTGGCCGTCGTGCAGGTAGTCCACGTGGTCCCCGTGCTGGACGGTTGCATGGGTGCAGTCGCTTTCTCCGTGCGTGTGCTCGCTGAGGGTGTGTTCTGCTTTGACTTCCTCGGTCATGATGGCTCCTTCAATGCCAGTCATTCATTGTGGCTGTTGCGGTGCGGTTCCCCGCTGCGGGGGATGGTGTCACGGATGACGTGGGCCAAATATACGCTTATGGGCTTTCGAGGGACAGGGGATGCTTCAGCACGTCAATTGATAATGAGAATCTTTCTCATGTAGCATCTGGGTCATGCCTGTGACTGTTGTGAGCTCCCTTGACATCCTTAGCCGCCAACAGGCGTGCGCCGCGCTGGCGGCCGGATCGCCCGGCGCCCTTGTCATCCTTCATGACCTGTTGGAGGACGGCGTGGTGGCCCGCCGGGTCTACCAGGACGGCCGATGCATCGAGCGGGAGGAATCTACGCTGGAGCATGGCTGCCTGAGCTGCACCGTGCGGTTGGACGTGGTGCCAGCCGTGGCCCGGTTGGTGAGGGCTGGCCTGCGCATCATTCTGGGTTTGCCTCCGGCTGTGGCTTCACAGACCGCGGTGCAGGCCCTCCGCAAGGGTCTTGGGAACTCCCTGGTGGTTGATTCGGTGGTGCTGGCCTGTGCCCCTGACGCAGTGGAAGACCAGATCTGGGACCATCACACGCTGTTCGAGTCCGGGTTTACTCCCGTCCCGGAGGATGACCGGACCCCGGGGGAGTTCCTGATGGGGGAGCTGCTGTTCAACGACTCGGTGGTGCTGGCCGATCCGGCCCTGGTGCCGGTGGATGCACAGGCACGTGCCCGGGGTGTCCAGCTCATCAAAGAGCTGGCGCCGCACGCCGCCGTCACCGAAAGCAGCGGGGACATCCGGCTGGGGAGGCATAATCTTGCGGACGCTGCAGCCCGGACAGTGCCAGGCTCGGTCCGTGTCCCCATTGCCTCCTCTGCGCCTTTCACCACGGTGGTGCAGAAGGTTGAGCGTCCCCTGCACCCGGAACGTTTCCGGCATGCCCTGGCAGCGCTCGCCCAGGGATGCTGCTGGTTGCGCGGACGGATCTGGGTAGCGTCAGCGCCGGCCTGCCGGATCTCCATCCAGGGCATTGGGCCACGTGTCTGGCTGGAAAACACGGGCCTGTGGCAGGCCGGACGGCCTTCCCTGCCCGGTGTGCCGGCTGCGGAACCCTACGGCGCCGGACTGGAATGGCATCCCGAATTCGGCGACCGGGGAACCGTCCTGGCCGTCACCGGCGATGCACTGGACGCCGCCGAAATCCGCGCACTGCTGAAGGCATGCGAACTGACGGAAGCGGAAATGGCGTCCGGCACCACCTCTTTCCCTGATCCTTTCGGACTGAACTAACCAACAGCAACATCACTGAGGAGCACAACATGAAGGTAAGAAACTCCCTGCGGGCACTGAAGAAAATCCCCGGTGCACAGATTGTCCGCCGCCGCGGCCGCACTTTCGTCATCAATAAGAAGAACCCGCGCATGAAGGCGCGCCAAGGCTGAATCCAGGCCCCGAAAGGCTCTTCTTCCTCCGGGCGCCTCCGGACGGACATCAACACAACAACGGCCAGACCCGATACGGAACACGTCATGCCCAAAAGCAGAATACGGAAAAAGGTGCAGCAGAAGCTGACGCTGGAACGGCAGAGTAAACAAACGGAGCCTACGGGCTGCGCAACCAGCTGCTGCCCGCCTCCCGGTCGCCAAGGCTCCAAAAGCTAAAGCCAGGCACAGTCGGCGTGCCTACGGGCAGAGCCGGTCCAAGGTCTCTTGGAGGGCGGAGACCATTTGGTCATCCCACAGATTGAGCTTGTCATCCGTCTCCGGATCCTCAAGGGGTGTGGGCATCGGGGGCGGGATCAGGGTCATGCTGGCTTGGTACCGTCCGTCGGTGCTGGCAACCGAGGCGGTGCGGTAGGTCCAGAACCCGCCCAAACCGCCGAACCGGTGGTTGTCATCGCAGTCCTGGTTCCACTTACGCAGTCCGAGGCCAAACAGGGGGATGGCCTCCGTCTTCATCATTTCCTGCAGTGAAGCCGTGGACAGCAGGTCTCCACGGAACAGGGCTGCATAGAAGTCGTTGATATCGGACATGGTGGAAAGCGCTCCGAAGGCAGGTGACCCCAGAATGCCCGGGGCTTCGGTGATATCGAGGCGTTCCCCGTCGTATGTGATGTAGCCCCGTATGACGGAGGGGTTGGCGGCTGTGGCCGGATCAAGGGACGTGCTCTCCAGTTTGAGCGGATCAATGACGTCCGCCCGCAGCACCTCGGTAAACGGCTGCCCCCGGAGTTTCTCCACGAGCTGGCCGAGCGCCATGTAGTTGGAATCGGAATAGCGGAAGGAGCCCACGTCCCGGGCGTCCCATGGCAGTTGGGCTGTCAGTTCCAAGGCCCGTTGGGTACTGATGTCTTCCGTGACGACCCGTGGGACGTCGTCGGCGGTTTTCTCGGTGACCTCTTGGAAGGAGTGCATGCCGGATGTGTGTCCCAGGAGTTGCCGGACGGTGATAGGTCCGGGCGGCTTGAGTGCGGGGGTGAAACTGTCCAGGATGCCGTTCACAGGATCGTCCAGACCGATCAGGCCCTCCTCCACCAGCTTCATGACCGAGACGGCGGTCATGGACTTGGTGATACTGGCGACGAACACCTGGTCCTCGGGCGTCGCCGCCTCCCTTGACTCCAGGTTGCGGACGCCGTAGGCCCGGGACCAGGTACCTTCCGGCCACCTGACTTCCGCCACCACAGCAACGGAGCCCTGGTCAACAAAAGCGCGCATGGTGTTATCGATTGACTTGGCGGGAGGCGGCGCGCTGCCAAGGGAAACGGGGGCGGGAGCCGGCTCTGAATAAGTACACGCGCCCAGGGCCAGCGCCATCGCAGCCAACGCGCTGAGAAGGGGCACTCGGGATGTTTTCATGACGCCGCCAGATGTCGATGGCAAAAGAGCTGAAAGGGCGGCCGCAGGACGCAGCACAGCCTTCCGGTCTGGAATTAGAAGGCTAAGCGGCCATCGCCCGGCACGGTCAACCGACTGGGTGACCGTGGCTGCAGGTGTTTTCCCCTGGCAAAACGTCGTGACCCTGAATGCAGGTGGCCGACGGAGGTGGCGGAGTATCGTGCGCCAGGAAAAAGAGGCTGCTGTGGCCGCCGGCGATGGCGGCGTCCTCGCGCTTCAACCAGGATGTCCGCTGAGGGCCCTCTTTAGCCTCATTTTTGTGGGAACGGTGGCTGTTCCTGAATGGGTTACCGACCACGGCTGACCGCGACCTTTCCAACGACCCGTCGCTGCAATGCAGTGATTTCCGGTACCACGAGTATAGGCTCGCACCCCTTTTGACGACAGAGACACTGGCGCAACCCACGGAAGCAGGTAGGCCCGGACCGGAAGACGGGTAACAACTACTGCTGACCGTGGGTCTGCCTCGTCTATAGACTCCGGGTCCAGCCCACTTCGCTCGGAAAATGCAGGAGGATCTGATGGCGAACCACGCTCATCGTTGTGATTGGCAATGGTGCGTTAGCGTGGTTGGGCGCGTCGGGCGGCAGCGGTTGAATCTCGGAAGAGTTCGGTGTTCACGTACGCCATCGGCCCTTGGAGGTAGCTCGCCAAAACCCGCTCGCCCGAGGCGGTGAGCTCGTAGATTTTGCGCTTGGCGCCGGTGCCCACGACAGATTCCTGGCTATGGGTGATGAGGTTTAGGCCTTCCACTCGCCGTAGGGCCCGGTGCATGCTCTGCTCGTCCACCGCCAGGTGGCCCTCGCTAAGGTCGATGATGAAGCTCCGGATTTGTCCGGACCACCGCGGTTCTTCAGATAGGGCTAGCAAGATGAAGAGCATCAGGGTGCTCTTTTTGTGAGTATCGGTCCAGGCGGCGAGGACTTTGCGCTCATAGTCGGACAGTTCGTCTGCTGCCGGTTCAGACCTCGACATGCTCATAACCTCTGCTGAGCATGGCGCCGATCGTATGCACCAGAAGCCCAGCCCCCCACAGTACACTCATCGACAACAGTGGACCGGACCACCCCTGCTGCAGCACCTCAGCGCGTCCGCTAAGCATCAGGATCCACGCGTGTACCCAGAAACTGCCGTTGATGATCAGGAAAGCGACAGCGTGGGCGAAGTACGATGCGTACGCGCGTTGGCGCAACGCGGTCGCATTCCTCATTGCGAACACCACCATATAGAGCGCCACTGCGGCCAGCAGCAGCATGGTGCCGGCTGTGATCTGTCCGTCCGCAATGAAGGCTGTAAATCCTTGGACAATCAGAACCCCCATTACCAGGGCTCCCGTGTAGCGGGCGAGTGCTTGATTCGTGATCGGGATGATGCCGTCAGGTCGGGTTTTCAACTAAGCTCCTTAGTAGACTATAGGCATAGTACCTTTGGTTATTACCTCAGTCCAGCGAGAATGGGGGCCCCCGACCTGCTTGTCCCGCATGCCGAACGCTTGCTTGCTGAGGGATGCTCGTTACCTAGTGCGTGAATCTCCGCCTGGTGGCGATTCTCGTAACTATGTCTTTAGGCAAAGCCTCTAAGACTTCTCTCGGATCTCCCTGACCATCCCGCCGCGAGAGTGCTATCTGGAGGCCGAGTAGGAGCGGTCGAAAACGACCGTTTTTGAATGCGCTTTTGAGCGCAGCCAGGGGAGCGGAAGAAGCGGGCCAATTTTGCCGCTGCCTGAGCGGCCAATTAGTTTTCGACCTGCCGCCTCGTATGTACCTCGGGGCTCTGTTGCTCATAGCGGGCCAGAGATTCTTGAGCTCGCTGCTCAGGGGGAGAAGAGGCGGGCGGCATTGAGTACCCCACGCCGCGGCACCAGGTGTAGTCGGCGTCCCGGCCGAAGACTTTCTCGGGCCCTAACAGCGGATTTCGAGTAGAGGTCGGATGTGGACTTCTATTCGCAGCCGCGGGATTGCCTGACGGCCACGTCGTCTGCGCCGACGTAGGGCGAACGAGTCCACGAACCAGGAGCGCCAGCCTCAATCGACAAAACCATACCGGAGCTGTGGTCAGTGGTGGTTCCCAGAGTGCGGCTCCGCCGATGTTGTCGTTGCCTTTGCCTCCCACCCTGTCTATCGTTAGGAACCTTATTCAGAGTTTCTGGCTGTGCAACCCGCAGCTAGTTCCTTGCATCCACGAGGTTTTGGACGATTGCGGCGAGTATCCGAAGTACTTGCTGTTCAGATGGCGGAAAGCTCCGGGGTTGTTGGTCGATGATGCACAGGGTGCCGATGTTCCAGCCGCGCGGCCCATGCAATGGATAGCCGGCGTAGAAGCGGATATGGGGCTCGCCGGTAACGAGCGGGTTGGAAGAGAAGCGCTCACTGGTGAGCGTGTCGTTGATGATGAGCATTGAGTTGTGTTCCACGGTGGCCGCGCAGAGCGCGACTTGCCTGGGAGTCTCCTCACGGAGGGGTCCGATGACAGACTTGAGGTACTGGGTGTCTGCGCCTATAAGCGACAAAGAAGCGGCCCCGACTTTAAAGAACTTTCTGGTGGCAGCGACGATCCGGTCGAAAGCTTCCTCCGGACCCGTATCTAACAGGCCTGTTCTGTGCAGTGATTTCAGGCGTTCCGTCTCGGCTTGTTCGGGCGTAAGAAGGAACCTGCCCGCGGCTCCAAGCGACGAGAGCCCATGCTCCAGGATCCTCTTCTTGTTGGCTGGGTACGGCTCGGGCCGTCCGAGCTGTATGTGGTGTGCGTGGCTGGGATGTGGTCCCGCCGCGAGACGGTAACCGTTCCTGCCACCAGGGTCGTGTTCAGCTTTGGACCGGGTGTGGGCGCCCTGGATGTAGGTGTCTACCTCGAACTTCGACCAGCGGGAATGACCGGAAGTAGCGGGCAGGAGTTTTCGGGGATCTATACCGAGCGTGGCGGCGAGCTCAAGCCGGCGCTGCAGTTCCTCATCCATGAATCCACCTCCAACAAGGTCTCGTCTCACTTATCCGAAAATCAATGTTAATAAGGCTACTTACTACTTTGCCGCTCGGGCTAGTCGTGGGTCTAGAAACTCACTTCCGCTGGCCACGGGCTGCACTCTGTCAATCAGTGGCCCATCCGCAGTGAGGGTAGGTCTGCCGCCTTGCTTTTAGGTAGGTACGGGAGGCCTGCTGGAACGGGTATTGCCTACTCGTGATTCCCACCTCCGCTGGTAGTTCACTGGAAGTGCCGGCGAGGAATGGGAGCTTGCCACTACGGCTCCCGCTCCGCAACGTCGCCGGCACCACCATTGCGGCGGCTGAAACAATGAGTCCCCGGGGGGCCCGGACCGGCTCAGGAACGGCGGAATCATGCGAGTCCGATTGTCCACAGAGGACGGCACCAACCTCGCGGCCTGCCCCCACCAATTTGTTGGCCGGTGCGATGACTGTTCCGCGGCGGCAGGCCTGGAGGAATCCGGCCAGATGGTGACGGATGAAGGCGGAACAACGTTCTCCGCCGAGTGAGAACCCAATCTTGACTGAAGCTTGAGTCCCACTTGCAGGGATCTTTATCCCCGTTGGAAAGAGTAGAAGAGGCCGGAGTTCGCCGGCCCAAAAGCACAGCGTCGGCCATAAGCGGCTGACCACGCTCAAAAACTACTCCGGGGGCTTATTTGTCTGAGATTTTGCAGGAAGAAGTTGGCAACGAAAGCGGTGTGAGCCGCCGCAGGGTAGTCGCAGGCGTTGCCTGGTCGCTGCCGGTCATTGCTACAGCCATTGCCGCGCCGGCAGCTGCAGCGTCGGGAATTTCGGCGATCACACGCCTAAGTGCTGCTTCCACTATCAGCCTCGCCAGTTCAGCCACCGGTCAAGGTACCAGCCGCCCGGGCACGGGCCCGGCGAATTTCCAGATCATCAACAGCGGCAGTGCATTCACTGGCGCAATCACCGGAACGGTCAACATCAAGCCGATCGGGATCGCAAGCGCGGGTGTCGGCGTCCACTCCATCACGTCCGCCACACTGACATCCTCGGCGTACACGAGTGCCCATGAGTACAACGCCACGTTCACCCTCGCCCAAGAGGTCCCGGCCGGCCAGACAGTAACTGTCCCCATCTTCTTCCAATACCAGCGTGTCAACCCGGCACCCTCCGGCACTCTCGCTTACACCCTGACGATAACCCTGCGCCTTCCCGACAACACGAGCCGGATTGTTACCGGCACCGTGACGGTCACCTACTAGCGATGGTCTGGAAACGTGGCGGCCTGGTGGCCGAAGTATGCAGCGAACGCCGGAGCCGGGTTGCCCTGCTCCATGTGGACGCAACCCAGCCCGTGGTCCTGGAGGGCCCGGCCGCGGTCATCTGGGACCTGATCGACGGCCAGCGCACAGAACAGTCCATCCTCGCGGAACTTGAGGCCACCTTCTAGGACCGGACAGGACAGATGCATTCCCAGGTGGAAGGCTTCCTGGCGGGCCTGGAGGCACAGCGCCTGATCGAGGCTGCGCCCGGCAGTGTCCACTAGCAGCTGCATCCCCGGGAGCACAGTGCGGAACGCGCTGGTGTCCTGGGAGAAGCGGCTGTTCGAGGAACTGGCCAAAGGCAGCGACCTGCTCTGCGTGGACGTCCTGGGAGTGCAGTTCGGTGTGCGGTGGGGCGGTGCCGTCACCCGGCAGCAGCGGGAGGCCATGAGCGCGGCGTGGGCACGTTGTGCCAGCGTTCGCCAGCTCATGTTGCCGCCGCTGCCGGAGGAGCCCACGGCTGACCTGCCGTTCACGGCGTCAGTTGCCCACCGGTCCGTGACGCACGACGGCGGCACGTTCCTCCTGCAGGCCGCCTCCTTTGAGGAGCTGGCCGAGACCCTCACCACCAGGCTCACGCTGGCCGCGATCCTGGCGAACGCCGGTGAGCTGACCATGCTGCACGCCTGCGGCGTCGCGGACCCCCTGACGGGCGCTGTGGTGGCGCTGGTGGCCAAGTCCGGCACCGGCAAGACCACCGCGGCTTCCGTGCTGGCCCGGAGCTACGGGTACGTCACGGACGAGACCGCGGCCATCGCCCATGACGGCTCCGTGGTGCCGTACCCCAAGCCGCTGTCCGTGAAGGACGGCCACAGCCCGTACAAGCGGCAGGTGGGGCCGGACGAACTGGGGCTCCTGCCGGTCACCGCCATGCCCTTCATCCAGTCCGTCGTGCTGCTTGACCGTGTCCAAGGCGGCCCAACCATGGCCCCGGTGCTGAAGAAGGTCCCGCTGGCCGACGCCGTGCTCGCCCTGCTTCCGGAGACCTCCTCGCAGGCCGAGATTGGCGCACCGCTGCAGTCGCTCTGCCACCTGATCGACGACGTCGGGGGAGTGTGGCAGGTGACCTACGCGGAAGCTGAAGACCTGCCGGCGGCCCTGGAACCGTTGTTCCGCCAACAGCCACGATCGGAGCCGGAGTGGGAAGCCAGGGTCGCCGAGATCGCCCGGCCCGGAGCCATTCCGGAGGGCTGTTTCCGACGTGCAGCAGCCAGGGATGCCGTGGCCATCGGCGGTGACCTCCTGGTGATGCTGGAGAACCAGGTTGTCCGGCTCAGCGGGATTGGCCCGGCCATTTGGGAAGCGGGCGCCAGCCCGGTCCCGCTGGACCACCTGGTGGAGGCCGTTGCCAGGGTGCACAGAGCGCCGGAAGGCTACCGGGCCGCCGTCGTACGAGCCGTAAAGCAGCTCACCGCGCAATCAGTTTTGGAAAAGTAAGGAAACCACCATGACCACACCAGCCGCCGCTGCGGAAGCACCTCCTGGCCTGGATCTGACGGACTACCTCCGCGTGGTCCGGGCGTACTGGAAGGGGATTGTCGCCCTCACTCTGTTGGCCACGCTCTCGGCGCTTGGCTGGACGGTGCTGCAGCCCAAGATCTACTCGTCGGACTCCAGCGGCATTGTGGTGACGCCCGGCTCTGACAACGTCAGCCTCTCGCTCGCCGGCGACAGCCTGGCCAAGGCCAAGGTCAAGAACTATGAGTCCGTGGCGAAGTCGCGGCTCGTGGCGGACCGCGTCATCGCCGCGCTGGGGCTGGACACCACGGCTGACGCCCTCCTTGGCAGCGTCACGGTGAAGGTCCCGCTGGACACGGCGGAGATCCGGGTGACAGCCCAGTCCACTGATCCGGCTACGGCACAGCGCGTCGCCGATGCGTGGGTCAACGGCCTCGCCGCCCAGGTGGAAGCGATAGAGACAGTGCCGGCGGCCCAAGCGGCTGTGGAGTCAGGGGCCGCGGCAACGCCCGACGCCGGGACGCCGGCGGGTGCCACGGCTACGGCTGTCCGGGTGCTTCCGCTGGGCAAAGCCGTCCTACCCACCAGCCCCTCGTCCCCCAACACCAGACTGAATCTGGCGTTGGGCGCACTCGCCGGCCTGGCGCTCGGCATGGCCTATGCGGTGGTCCGCCGGCACCTCGACCGCCGCATCCGCCATGCTTCCGAGATCGAGCGGCTGTTCGGGGTCCCCGCGATCGGCACCCTTCCTGCGGACCGCCGTCTCGACGGCAGGAGCAGTGTCCTGGACACGGGCACCGCCGAGCAGATCCACGACGCCGGGGGAGCGATGGCCGAGGCCCTGCGCGAGCTGCGCACCAACCTCAGCTTCCTGGATGTGGACCAGCCGCCGCGGATCATCGTGGTGACCAGCTCCGTCCAGGCCGAAGGCAAGTCCACGGTGACCGCCAATCTCGCCGTCACCATGGCGGCGGCCGGCGAAAACGTGGTGGTGGTCGACGGCGACCTCCGCCGGCCCACGCTGGTGGACGTTTTCAACCTGGTTCCGGGCGCAGGGGTCACCGATGTCCTCACCGGCACCGCCGAGCTTGACGATGTCCTGCAGCCCTGGGGTGCCCTTCCCAACCTGTCAGTCCTTGGCTCGGGCCGCATACCCCCGAATCCCAGCGAGCTGCTCGGATCCCGGGCCATGAAGACCATGCTCACTACCCTGGCCGAAAGCGCCGTGGTCCTGATCGACGCCCCTCCGCTCCTTCCGGTGACGGACGCTGCCGTTCTCTCACGCGTGGCAGACGGTGCCATCGTGGTGATCCGGACCGGCAGGACCACGCAGGAGCAGCTTGCCCAGTCCCTGGGGAACTTGGACAAGGTCAGGGGCCGCGTGCTGGGTGCGGTCCTGAACTACGTGCCGACCCGCGGGACGGACGCCTACTCCTACTACGGCACGTACACCTCCACTCCTGCCACAGTGCCTGCAGCTGCTCCCCAGGCCGCGCGCCCCGTGTTGGATTCGCCAGAGGAAAGCGCCGTGGAAGCTGTCCTGAGCGGGCGCCGGGCCAAGGGTTGAGCGTTGGCCGTGGCAGACAGAACCTATAAGGCCCAGCTCAGCATCTCGGAGGGTGTGTTGCTAGCTCATGCCCTGGTTGCGCGCGTGGCGGACAGTTTGGGGGTCCGGGCGTTCTTCATCAAGGGACCGGCCAGTGTGATGCAAGGGTTGCGCCAGCCTAAAACATCAGCCGATGTGGATGTCTTCGTGGAGCCTGATGGTCTCGAGGTCGTGCTTCAGGGCTTGCGGGAGCGGGGCTGGCTCCAGCGTCCTGTGGATCCGGACACAACCACCTTTCCCAAACACGCTGTTACCCTTCATCACCCGGAGTGGCCGTGCTGCATCGATGTCCACTTCCGGTTTCCCGGGATGGAGGCTGACCCCGCTGATTGTTTCGAGGCGATGTGGGCCCATGCAAAGGAGTTCGACCTGGCCGGGCAACCCGTGCGGGTTCCCACGCCCGCCTTGGCAATCCTGCTCTTGGCACTGCACGCGCTCCGGTCACCACACCTGACTGCCTGCTGGCAGGAACTCGCGTACCTGGCACAACTGGTCAAGCGCCAAGCCCAAGCGCCCGGCATCCTGGAGATCGCCGTAGCCACAGGATCCCTAGGGGCGATACGCCCTTTCCTGGAGTGCCTTCTTGGGGATTCCTGTGGGGTGGTGTGGCCGGAGCCGTCGACGGAATGGCGCAACCGCCTGATGGCCAGGGAACCTGGCAGTGCCCGGCTGATCGCCATCGTCCAGGCCCCCTGGCGGGACAAGCCGAGGCTGCTGTGCCGGGCCGTCTTCCCGCAGCAGCAGAGCCTCTTAAGCCGAAACATCTATGCGGACATGTCGTGGCGGGGGCAGGTCATGCAGCATCGGGCGAGATGGGCTCGGTTCCTGCGTGCTATTCCCCATATCGCTCGGGATTTCAGGGGCTGACAGGCCTCGTCGGCCTGCCACAAAATTGCCATTGTCCACCGCTGATTTGTAAGGTTCACCTATGACTACGGGGAAAGCTATCACCAAAGCCGTCATTCCTGCTGCCGGATTGGGGACTCGCTTCCTGCCCGCCACCAAGGCAATGCCGAAGGAAATGCTGCCGGTTGTTGACCGGCCAGCCATCCAGTACGTCGTTGAGGAAGCCGTCAACTCGGGCCTCACGGACCTTCTGATGATCACGGGGCGCAACAAGCGCTCCCTCGAGGACCACTTTGACCGGGAGCCGGGCCTGGAGCGTGTACTGGAGGAAAAGGGCGACAAGGAGCGGCTGGAGTCCATCCAGTACGCTTCGGAACTCGGCCCCATCCACTACGTCCGCCAGGGGGAGGCCAAGGGCCTGGGCCACGCCGTCCTGTGCGCCAAGCAGCACGTGGGCAACGAACCCTTCGCCGTCCTGCTGGGCGATGACCTCATTGACGAGGCAGAGACCCTGCTGAGCACCATGATGGAGGTGCAGCAGAAGACCGGCGGTTCGGTGATTGCCCTGATCGAGGTTGATCCGTCGCAGATCAGCGCCTACGGCTGCGCAGACATCACCGCCATCGAGGGCGAGGACTACGTCCGCGTGAACAGCCTGGTGGAGAAGCCGGCGGTGGGGGAGGCGCCGTCCAACCTGGCCGTGATCGGCCGGTACGTGCTGCACCCGTCCGTATTCGGGGTCCTGGAGAACACCGCGCCGGGACGCGGCAACGAGATCCAGCTGACCGACGCGCTGCAGACCCTGGCTGCCACCGAGGGCGAAGGCTCCGGCGTGTACGGCGTGGTCTTCAAGGGCCGCCGTTTCGATACGGGTGACAAGCTGAGCTACCTGAAGGCCGTCATCACCCTGGCCTCCGAGCGTGTGGAGTTCGGTGAGGACTTGAAGACCTGGATGAAGGGCTTCGTGAACTAGCCCTCAGCCTCACGGAACCCATTGGAGGTCCGCTGCCGCGAGGTGGCGGGCCTCCAATCGTTTAATCACCACAGTGGCCAGCAGAGCGCCCATGACAGCTCCTGACGTGTTTGTCACGAGATCGAGCGGGCTCGCAAAGCGGTTGTGAAGAAACAGGAGCTGGCCAAGCTCCATGCAGCCGGAGATGAACAATCCAAATGCTCCAACCTGCCATAGGCGCTTTTCAGGAAATGCAAGGGTGCTGACAAATCCCAGCGGGATGAAAAGCACAACGTTGGCCGAAGCTTCGACGAATTTGTAATTGAACCAGCGGGGATACCCGTGGCGATGTAGGAAGTTCAGGATATCGACGAGCTGCCCCGATACGGAGTGGTCCACGGGGCTTGGCCAAAAAGCGATGAAGGCCAGCTGCACCAGCATCAGTCCAAGGATCCACCGCCAGATTCGCTCCCTATGGAAGTACTTCAATTCGCCCTCAGGAGGTCTGAAGCAGGGCTATTGCTGCTAACGCGAGGGCAGTGGCGGCCAGCAGCCCTAGAAGCAGGTAGGGGAGCACCTGCGGGCGGGGGAGCGGGATGGAGAAGTCGAACTCCCAAGGTGTTCTGCGCCAATGTCTCCCCATGCCCTAATAAATACCACAGCGTGGCAGTTGTGCCTGTCGAAACCTTAAACGAAGAAGGTGGAGGGTCTCGGTTTTACGGAGACCACCCACCTTCTTCGGGTGCTAGCTAGGCGTTGCTGTTAGGCAGCAGCCTCTGCCTTCGCCCGGCGACGAACAACTACTACTGAGGTTGCACCGGCAGCCAGTGCGCCGGCACCAACCAGGGTCCAGAGGACGAGGCCGGAGTCGGCGCCGGTGTTGGCCAGACCGGTAGCCGAACCGCCACCGGTGGATGCCAGCGGAGCACCACCGGTGTTGGCCAGGGAAGCGACCACCGTAACCCGCACGGGACCAACGGTAACGCCGGAGGTGTTGCCCGTGGCCGTGAGGGAGTAGTTACCCGGTTCGCTAATGGAGATCGGGAGCGAGAACTTGCCCTGTGCGTCAGCCGTGGTGGTAAGGGTGCTCGGAGCCAAGTAAAGGTTGATCTTCGCGGCCACAGCCGCACCACCTGCGATGCTCGCGCCGTCCGACGCCGGGGCGTCGCCCGGGGTCACATTGATGGTGAGGGTTTCGCCGGCAAGGAAGCCCTGGCCGCTGAAGATGAAGTCTTCACCCGGGCCTACGACGCCGTCTGATACGGCGGCCTGAGGCGGAAGAGCAGGGTAGGTTGCTGCCATGGAAGGTGCCGCACCTACGAGTGCGATGGAACCGGCAAGTGCGAGTGCTGCGAGTGTTTTCTTCATGTGTCCCCCCGGAGACGTTTAAGTTTTATGATGTACCCGATTTGGGGAGTATTCCCCTCCGCACGAGACCCTGTGCAGAACTACGGATAGATATCCCAAAAAAGACCGTACCATCTGCTCTTCCTTGTGAGCAATCTCAATCCAATCGGTTTACATAGTGTTAACGCGCCGTCCACAAGCTCTAGCCGCAATCCGCACTTTTTGTGTCCAGTATTACTTCCTTTACGGGCTGAACCGTTGGTGTGACAACGACGTTAGGTTCGGTGTGCTGCACAATCTTGCCAAATGTAAAGTCCACCGTCTTGCTTTCACCCGGCGCCAACTGGACGGCCAAAACACCCACAGGTCGATTGGAGTGGATGTGCGGTGCAAACCCGGTTCTCTGCCCGTCGAGTTTTGCAGATTCGACCAAGGCCTGAACGGGCCCATAGGCAACAACGTTCGTTTGCACGGACCCAGGCGGCACGCCGTAAATGCCTTCTCCGGTTACATACCCCGGCAGGGAACTCGCAGCGTCGGCAGGGGCAGTGTTTGTGCTGGTGACTCGAACCGTCACGTGCTCGTAGCCCTCATTGGGACATTCCTTTATCAGTTGAACCGTTCGTTTAACATAGAAGTCCATCTTTGCGCCGGTTCCGTCGTTGAAATACACCCCGAACTGTGCAGGTGAAATACTCGGACCCGATACTGATCCGCTCAGGGGGTAGCGAGCGATGAGTGCTTGCTCCTGAGCCCTTGACGACCAGATCAGAACCCGTCCTTCGTCTGCTCCCCGCGAGATACCTTCGAGGAGCTTCTTGGGATCAGCCCTCTCCGCAGATAGCGCCGAGAAGGTTTCCCTCGCCACTCCGGCGAAGTAAGCATCTTGCCGCTTGGGTTGTTCGATTTCGGAGTAAACCTTTGAGAGCAAGGTGTGAACAATGTTTTGGCCGCTGAGCTCACCGGGAAGACGCCCGCCGGTCGTCGCGAGGAGTTCAGGTTCGTTGACGGTGACGGGACCTGTCGCATCTAGGATGTACCCCATAGCCACAGGGTCGATCGAAATTACACCGCTGACCTGCTGTCCGGTCTTCTTTTCCCACATAGCTTGTGCTGTGGAAGCCGCGGTCGGGAAGTCAGGAGTCAGGTTGACATCCTGCATGAACTTGCCGAGTCGGGTCGAGTAGATCTGCTGCTGTTCGACGTCCACGGCCAGGGGGGGTATCAGGGAACCCACTTCTGTGGCGCTACTCTGAGTGCCCAAAGTCATTTTTCCCTGATCTATCGTCAAGATCGCCAGAGCACCGGGGATACCACCGGATGCCCTGGTTTCAGCATTGTTCTGGACAATGAGGAGGTACTCCCGCGGTTCATCTGAACCCAGCATCCCCGGGGCGATCTGAGAGGCGACTGCCGCTGTGTTGAGTGCCCCAGTGACCTCCCGCAACTGCTCCTTTGCTTGTACGAGAGGCTCAGCAACTTGAGGAAGCAATACATCACGGTTAATAGAATCGAGTCGATCCGCGGATGCACTAACGGCGTGTGCCGCGCCCACAATGCTCGGGGATGCCGCTTTCAGGGGTTCAAGATCAGTTGAAGAAGAGTTGGGTATGAGGCTATCCCAGTTCAGTGAACTAAAAACTCTGGCCAGCGGAGCAAGGCCTAAATTGGCTACATCATCAGCGGAGCGCGCGACTTCAGAAACCGCCGTCAGGTTGGGTCCGATTACGGGGAGTGTTGACGCCAACGTCCATATGGGGTCGCCGGCGGCATGGCTGGCAGCAGAAGTGTGTTCACGAATGCTCGCAACGGTTTTCGATGCTGCTTCCGGGTCATCGTTGGCGATGCTTGCCTTGAGAGGAGATACCAATTCAGTTGCCGCGGTGAGCTCCCGATTGATCGCCGACGCCTTCGAACCAAGCCATAGCGCTAAACCGATGCCGATAAGCAGAATTGCAAAGACTGCCGAAAGCACGTTTACAAGTGTTCGCGTACTACGATGGCGACGTTTGCTCCGGCTGCGGGTGGAAGTCGAAATGTCTGCGCTACGCTTCACTTGTTTCATGGCTACGGGCGCCCCAGACCGCGGTATGTCCAGCCAGCAGCGCGCCACTTCGCTGAGTCAAGAATGTTGCGTCCATCAAGAATTCGTGGTGTTGCCACGGCCGTAGAAAGCTTATAAGGATCAAGTTCCCGGTACTGCTGCCACTCCGTTAGCAGCAACAGTGCATCAGCGTCCTGTATGGCGGTATCTAGAACGAATTCATAGTGAAGCTCGGGGAAGCGTTTTGCCGCATTTTCTAGAGATTTGGGGTCAGTGACAGTAACGACTGCGCCCTGCAGCTGAAGCTGGGCAGCGATGCTTAGCGCGGGGGAGTCGCGTACATCGTCACTTTCAGGCTTGAAGGCCGCACCCAGCACTGTGATGCGTTTTCCCAGTAAGGAGCCGTCGCATAGCTCCCGGGTTAGTTCAACGACACGTGTTCGACGCCTCATGTTTATGGCATCTACCTCCCGGAGGAAGGTGAGAGCTTGATCGGCACCCAGTTCACCTGCTCTGGCCATGAACGCCCTAATATCCTTGGGTAAGCAGCCACCGCCGAAACCAATTCCGGCGTTGAGGAATTTCCGGCCGATGCGATCGTCCAAACCTATTGCATCTGCCAGCTGCGTAACGTCGGCTCCAGCCGCTTCGCAAAGCTCAGCCATCGCATTGATAAAGGATATCTTGGTGGCCAGGAAGGAGTTGGCCGCAGTCTTCACCAGTTCTGCGGTCGCTTGATCCGTGACGATGCGTGGAGTTCCGGTAGAAAGTGGAGCGGCATACACTTCATCAAGCAAGGCAACTGCGGGATGCTCTTCAGATCCGCTAATCACGCCGTACACAAAGCGATCGGGCTCGAGTGTGTCGGAAACTGCATGGCCCTCTCTAAGGAATTCTGGATTCCATACCACGTGGGCACTTGGTTCATGCTCGGCGACAAGTGCCGATAGCCGGCTCGCAGTGCCGACCGGAACTGTGGATTTGCCTACGACAACGTCTCCCGGGGACAGATGCCGTAAAAGCCCTTGGAAGGCTGCATCTACATAGGTCAGATCGGCGGCGTTTTCGCCCTTCTTTTGCGGTGTCCCTACGCATACGAAGTGAACACTGCTTCCCTTGGCAGCACTGATATCAGTGGTGAAGGCCAAACGCCCAGTTTCTTGTACCTCCTGCAACAGTTCTCCCAGGCCAGGTTCATAAAAAGGAGCATTCGCCCGCGAAAGCGATTCAATTTTGCGCTCGTCAACGTCTATGCCAACAACTTCATGGCCCAATTTGGCCATGCAGGCAGCATGCACGGCACCCAGATAGCCGCAACCGATTACAGAAATGCGCATGATAGTTTTCCTTCCCCCGGAGGGCGTAGTGCAAAGGTTGCAGGTTAGTAAGCGCCAGTGCTTCGAAATACGGCCCTAACAGTCCTCAGTAGAATCAGTAGGTCACCCGTAAGAGACCAGTTTTCTACGTAGTAGAGATCCAGCCTGACGGAGTCCTGCCACGACAGGTTTGACCGACCGCTGACCTGCCATAGGCCTGTAAGGCCGGGTCTGACTAATAACCGCCTACGTACATCATGTTCATAGGACTCAACTTCCGCCGGCAGAGGCGGGCGTGGTCCGACTAGGCTCATCGTCCCATCAAAAATGTTGAACAGCTGTGGGAGTTCATCGAGACTATACCTCCGAAGGAAGCGCCCGACGCGAGTGATGCGTGGATCATTTTTTACTTTGAACAAAACGCCGTTGCCCTCGTTCAGGTGAGTGATCTGCTTAAGTTGCTTCTCCGCATCGACGACCATCGACCGGAACTTAAGCATTCGAAAGCGGGTGCCTTCAATGCCCACTCTTTCTTGTTTGAACAAGATCGGGCCTCTACTGTCCAAGCGAACCAGCAGCGCGACTATTGCCATGATTGGAGAGGTAAGCGCGATGAGGAGTCCAGATACGACCACATCAAAAAGACGTTTGGCTACGCGCTGCCCGCCCTCCAACGTTGGGGTTGTGACGTGGATGAGAGGCAGCCCTGCCACCTGTTGCGTATGAATCCGGGGGCCAGCGATATCGGTCAATGCAGGCGCCATAATCAGCCCAATATTGCGGGAAGCTAGTTCCCAGCCCAAGTGTCGCAATGTTTGCGGGTGGAGTTGTACACCGGCAGACACTGCGACTGCGTCAGCGCCGCAAGACTCCAGAGCTTCAAGAATCAGTTTTGGCTCGGGGCTTGTCCCCAGAAGAGGGAGATCTGCAATCCACTTCTCATCTTGGAGAGTGGAAGCTCCGGGCGAGTATGCAGCTATTGGGAGATAACCGGCATGCGTTGAACTGGCTAGCGATTCCGCGAGATGGGCGACCGCGCCGGGCCCTCCAAGGAGGAGGAGACGGTGCATGTTCCTTCCGCGCTGGCGATTGACACTAAGATGCTGGCGGACCAGCCATCGCGCCAGGAGAAGTCCTCCGATCCCCACAGGAAGCGCGACGCCCACGTAGCCACGTGCTGTGTCAAACCGAAACACGTAAGAGAATATTGCAATCGCACCAAAGAGCCAAAGTGATGCCGCCGCAACGCGTTTGTATTCGTCAGCGCCACTGCCGAGCACACGGTATTGACGACTGCTCCAAGCGCCAAGCATCAGCCACCAAGCGACGATTAGGATAACTGAAAGCCAGGCGTAGGTGGCTTCTTGCCCCGTAGCATTTAGACCTGTGTCTATGCCAAACCGGAGTACGTAGGCTCCGAGGACTGCCCAGATAATGACGACAGCGTCCACGACGCCTAGGAGCCGGGATACCCTAACTCGCCAATCCGTTTCTCGACTCAAAGTGCCCCCAATGTTCCGGCCGGGCCACATCCACGAGTTATTGGAACCCGTTTCTGGGCTCCTTCGCCACGTTAGTTCAAGTTGTCCTGAGGATTGCTTCGGACGATGGTTGTCGGCAATCCTGGTGGCAAGGCCTGCTCATAATATTCGCCGATCTTTGCCGGGGGTGCAAATGTGTCTGACGAAGCAGCCGAGCCCGTAAGGCGTGATCACCTCACTGTTAAGTTTCTCGTCCAATGTAGTCATCATCACACTTCGATCCGACCCACGCTGGTGTCTGCTCTATATTGGGAGTATGGGCTGGGTACAACTTAAGAGTCAGAAGTGAGCGCGGCAACGCGACCCATTATTCACGTGACCGAGAGCTTCGGCGGTGGAGTGGCTGCTGCTATTCGCGACTACAGCAGGAACTACCCCTTGGCGGAGCATCATCTCGTTTACGCTCCACGGGGCGATGCACCAATTCAGTCATCCGATATGGATCAGTTTGCATCTGTTACACGTCTGGGATCTGGCCATATTCGCCGTGTGGGCGATATACGCCGCTACCTTAATGAGCGCCCGGATGCAATCGTGCATGCTCATTCGAGTTTTGCGGGCGCTTACGTTCGGGCCGCAGTGTTGAAGAGTGAAAGCAGGCCCATTCTTTATACGCCGCACTGCTATGGCTTTGAGCGGCGAGATAGCAGCGCGTCTCAGCGACTAGCCTACTGGGCCTTGGAATGGATCTTTTCCTTCAATACTTCGGTGTTTGCCGCCTGTTCCAAAAGGGAAGAGACGCTTTCGAGATGGCCACTGACATCGGCGAAGCGCATTCACATCCCGAACGTCGCGTCCGGAGACATTAGAGTCCCTCTGAAAATTCAGTTACAGCCTGAAATTTTGCGAGTCGTAGGTGCGGGACGGTTCGGGCCGCAGAAGGACCCGAAGTTTTTCCGTGACTGCGTGGTGGATCTTCGTAAGGCGGGCTATGAAATCGACGCTGTATGGGTCGGCGGTGGCAACCCGGAAATTGAGCGCATGCTGACGGCAGCCAGCATCCAGGTGACAGGGTGGTTGTCCCGCCAGGAGGTCCTGAACCAACTCGTGGCCGCGGATGTCTATATACACTCTGCCCTTTGGGAAGGATTTCCCATTGCCGTCCTTGAAGCATCTCAAATGGGAGTTCCCATAGTCGCCAGGGATATTCCCGCATTCAACGGCCTCGATATGCCATTGCTAATCAAATCGCCAGCTGACCTCGTCGAAAAATGGGCGAGTTTGACATCAACTTCGTTCCGTGAAGACATGATAAAGCAGGCTGCCAAGGCACTTGCAGACTGTAACGACGATGCGCAGGCGGACGCTCTGCGGAGCCTGTACGGCGTTGAACATTCTGCCGCCACGACACGACTTGCACGGAAATAATGCGCCCGCAGTGCCTTCACAGGTAGTTCTTGATTAGGGCCTGTTTGTACTGGGGCCCAGCGGAACAGTAGCGCCAGATTTAACACGGCGCCCGGGTTTATGAAGCAGACATTATCAGCGGCTCAATTTGATGTTCCTAGGACGGGGACGTCTGTCTTTGGTGGAGGACTTCGCCATTTCTCCTAATCGTGGATAGGACGCCGCGACCGCAAAGAGGATCGGGAGCCAATATTGCTGCTGGTCGTAAAAGGCCGAGCCCAGGGCATAGACGATTACCGCGGCAATAATGGCGGCTTCCGTTGCTTTCTCTCCAGTTACTACTGCCCTCTGAATTCGCGTTAAGAGAAGTAATGTGATTACAGCGGTGGCAAGAACGAACGCTAGACCGCCTTGGTACCAAGCGTGGAGGACGTAATTATGTACGACGGTTACGCCGTTGAATGTGCCTTGGTTTGTGGAGTCCATGCCGACGCCGATCAAAGGGTCCGTTCTAATGTAGTCCCAAGCGAATGCGTACGTTTGCTGCCTGATTCCAAGGGATGCCACCCCGTCGCTTTCACCCGTTACTACGTTGATCCGGTGATCAATGGGTGCCACGAGCAGCGACGGATCGAAGCCGGCTGTGAAGGCCAAGACCCCCACCGCGAGAAAGCCTGCTGACGTCCAGTAGAGCGTCCGCAGCCCGGCTCGACGAACTGCAACGATAACGATGAGTACGGCGGCGAGTGAGAGTAGAGAGCTCAGGCTGCCGGTGGCAATGAGAGCACCTAGGTTTATCACTCCAACCAATAACAATAGTGCCTTCACCCATGATGTGGCGGACGCGTATGCCGTAATGGCCAAAACGATGGATATCACGCACATGAGGCCCAGTACGTTGGGGTGGCCGGCCAATCCATTAGCCCGTCCGCTGTTTGCCGCTGCACCCAGAATGGTCATGCCGGCCGCTTGGGCCAGTGCGGCTACCGATGAAACCGTTTGGATAAAGATAAATGCGGCCGCAGCTCGTGGCAGGAAGACTCGTGTCTGAAGCGTGTAGTACCGCAACACAAATGGGGCGGTAGCCAACAGTATGGCGAGGGCTAAAGCGGTTCGAACACTTGCGACGGTGTTGCTGTTGGCGCCTGACACGAAGCCTGCAATAACTATTAGGACGGCGGACAATATCCAGATAGTCGCGCCGGGTAAACGTCGAACTTTTCCGAGAACGAGAGAGCTCACCAAGACGATGAGGATAGCCTCCGGAAGCCAGACCAAACCGGACTCCGCTACGAATCGATAAATAGGGATAAGCCCAGCAACGGCTATCCAGATCAGTGAACCGAACGTTGTTTTTGAGGAGCTTTCCACAAGGGCGGTTGCACTAGTAGGCTGCATCCTGTTAGTTACCAGGTTCGCACTGGATCTATCCTTGTACCGAACGCTGTGGCGGCGAGGAGAGCTGGCAAGTAAATTCATCTATCTAATCTCCCTCGCGACTGCAGCAACGGTTTGCACAACGTGGCGGAAGAAAGGTGAAACGAAATAGATGAGAAGCGTATACACGGCTATCCCGACCAGGCCGGTCGCGAGTGATATCCAATCAGAATCAATGTAGGTGGAAGCCAGAAGGCCGATTCCAATCATTGGAATGACGAGGAGAGCAACAGCTTTCAGGCCGTTTAGGGTGATGGGCATCATGTCAGTGCTGGTGATCCGCCCGCACCACCACATCGAAAGAATCCAGTTCACTAAATAGCCGATCGAATGGCCGACGGCTACACCCACAGCTCCCCACGGAAGCCCGGCAAGAATTGCAGCGACAATAAGGGGCTGGGAGACCAGGTAAAAGCGGAACTGAGCGCCCGTTCTATTTTTAGCCAAGAATATCCAAAAGGTTATCTGGTTCAGTCCTCTGAATATTCCACCTATAGCTAAGGCCTGAAAAACGGGAACCATGGCAATCCACGATCCGCCGAATACAACGCTTACTAGTGGATGAGCGAGCCCGCAAGCCACCGCGTAAATGCTTCCTAGTCCCACACTCCCAATCAATTGGCCTTTCAGCAGGAAGCGATGAAATCTTTCTCGGTCGTCTGCAACTTTCGTCAAAATCGGGACCGCAACTCGGGTCAATGGCGCGGCCAACTGACTCAACGGCAACATCAAGAGCTGGTAGGCGCGTCCGTAAATGCCTAGGACGCCGGGGCCCCATACATAACCCAGTGACAAATTGTCGATGTTCTTGGTTATGTAGGCGACTCCCTGGGAGCCGAAAACTCCAAGGCCGAAGCCGAACACCTCACGCACTGACGCACGCCGTGACGGCCATCCTGGCCACCACCGTGATAATGCAATTGCCATGACGAGTGCAGTGAAACCGGTAGAAATTTGTTGAGCAACGAGAACCCAATAGTTGGCTTCAACGAGAGCCGCGTATGCAAGTGCGCCTAATAGGCCTGCAATTACTGGCGCGGTATCAACAAGAGCCAACCGCTTGAACATCAGCTGTTGATTGATGCGCGCCCGAAATTGCGTCGAAATGCCCGATAGAACGAATGTCAGGGACAGTGCAACCACGATTTCACTGAGTTTTGGTTGGGAGAAGACTATTGCCACGGGGGCTGCGATTAGCAAGCCTCCTAGCGCAAGGAGTAGACCAAAAAGCGTGTTTATCCAGAAGAGGTTCGACATCTGTCCCTGGGTTAGCTTGAGAGCACGAGCAGAGGCTAGGGATAAGCCGAAGTCTCGAACGAGTTCGCCGAGTGCGACAATACTCATGACTATGGCGACTAGACCGAAGTCCTCCGGCGACAAGATACGAGCAAGTACCACCGTCGAAGCCAGCATGACGACGAGCCTGACCACCTGCCCTACGATCGTGGCCGAAGCGCCTCGTACCGCCTGTTGGCCGAGCCTCTGGCCTTCAGGGGTGATTTCGTCTGTGCTCATGTTGCAATCCTGTCCAGTGAGCCCGTTTCGGTGTTTCCGTGGTAGGTCCGGGACGTTAGAGGTGACGGACCCGTTGGTAGAGTCCAGCAACGGTTGCCTCTAGGTTCGAACGGGCGGCGGTGACTGCTGTCGCCAACTCGTCGCTGTACCGACTCAGCTGAGCGTGGTCTATGACCGGGAGAGCAGAATCGTTGCTGCCTTCGTGCTGCCCCACCCAGTCAAGTCCAACTACCTTGAAGTGCCGGCTGATCTTTCCCTTGGAAGAAGCAACCCAGCCGAGGGGTATGGCTCCTTCCGTTGCTGCAACGATGAGCCCGTGAAGCCGGTCCCCGATGGCGACTGCGGATTCCCGGTAGAGTTGACGGACGGCCGCTTCCTGGGCCGCGTGATCCTCGTGTCTCCATGCCAGCAAGTCGCCTGACAGCGCCTTAGCCAACTCGGCGCCCAATTCGTTATCGCGACGTACCTGGATAACGACTGTCGGTTGCAAGCCATGGACCTCTGCTAGCGTACGAACCCAAGCTATCCAGGTATCTGAAGGTCGGGGGCGGTCGCCGCGCAGTATTACGGCGAGTTTACGACGGTCAGTAGCAGGGCGCCACGCCGATACCTCGGTCCCGAGCATGAAAGCCCAGTCAGGTGCTGTGCCTTTGTCAACTACGTTGGAACCGGAAGGGCGGTCGCGCCACCGGACAAAAATGCTAGTAGTGGCAACGGCCTTATACGGTATTGCAAGGGTTGCATGGGTGTTAGGAACGCCAGCCCCCACCCATATACCTCCGCCCCCGCGCAACCTGCACCATGCTGTCAAAACGGCCAGGGCGGCAAGCCTAACTGCACCTTTACGCGACACGGGAACCTCCCCAGCGTTCATTGCAATGAAGGTGCGAGTTAAGGCTGCACTTTTGAATGCGTTCCAATACCACGCGGCGAACGACTTTTCCTGTGAATCGTTTGGCTGTAGGCCCAATCCGGTGAGGAATCCACCCGATGCTTGACCTGTCCAGACGTTAAGCGCTCCGATTCCCCGAAGTGCGTCGAGATAGCCTCGGCGCAGGAGCGAGTCTCCGATGTTGTCGTCCTGCCCAGTTGCCCATACATGAACCGTGGTAGGTAAGGCCCTTCCGACGGTTAGTTTCCGTGCTTGCTCGCTATTGACCGGTTCCAAAGCACCGTTCCTTTTCAATTTCGTTTCCATGGCTGTTCCCTCAGTTTTCGAAGTGCCACCAACGGATCCTTGGCAACCCATTTAAGAATCATTTGAACGGCGGATGGCCGCCTTCCAGAAGACCAATGGGCGCGCGCTACTCGCACTAAAGCCGCCATTTCCTGCTCCCTTACCGACATCGTGGATATGTTCAGCCCCAGGTGAGCGGCGTAGTGCAGGCGTATTCTTTCTTTGGCATCGATTGCATCAATAGCGGAAACAACGGATTTGCCACCTGCGAGACTGTAGCGGCACGTGGCCTCGCTCCGTACGTCGATGGGACCCACCATTGAAAGCCGGATTAGCATCTCGTAGTCTTCTGCAAAGCGTGGCTTCAGCGCTTCCGGTTCGACCGTTTGAGATTGCTCATATGCTGTCCTGCGCACCACTGCGGCGCAGGGAGGCCATGGGCCATGACCGACAACCAGTAATTGCTCTGTATTTACTGGCGTGAACCTAACAGGGAAAGGACGTTCCTCGCCTGTCGTCGTCAAACCGATCACGGTACCGGCAGCGACGGCTAACCTCGGGTTGGCTTCCATTATTTGAATGGATCGCTTGACTCCGGATGCTACTAATTCGTCGTCAGCGTCGAGAAACACAATGTAGTCAGAAGACGCTACGGCTGCACCAGCCACCCTGGCGCGGGCAGCCCCGCTGTTTTCTTGGCGAATACAGACGGCACCCGCGCTCTCTGCGGCCTCTGCTGTTCCATCCTCCGAGCCGTCGTCTACGACGATGACCTCGCTAGCCCCGCTGGCAAAGGCCGATTCTATCGCTCTCCTAATTGTCCTCTCGGCTCGGAAAGCTGGAATCACTACGGCCAAGGTCGGCGCTTCGATTGCGGAATTCGCCTGGGTTTGTGCGTTCACTAGGCTATCTCCTTAACCCCGGCCTGGTGGCGAATCTCCTCGAGGAGCTGCGACCTAGCAGTCCGTGCGCTACCTCGTGAGGCTTCAAGCCTTCTGTCATAATCCCGCCGAAAGTCAGGGTCAGTAAGCAAGGCGGTGACCAACGAATGGACGTGTGCTACGTCGAAGGAATTCACGTTGAACACAAAATCAGGGAGGCCAAGGTCGTCGAAGGCACCGAAGCCTTTTCGTTCATAGGCTAGGTGAATGACCCAATGTCCAGCGTTGAGGGCCATTAATGCGGCATGTAGGCGCACTGCTACAACCACTCGTCGGGGCCCGTCCCCTGTCAAAAATTCATCGCGTGTCAGTGTTTCTACTGGTCCGAGTGATGCCATTGCAGCCGTGTCATCATTTCCGGCGCCACGGCTTTGTATATAGCCATCAAACGGGCGTAAGCGAGTTGCCAAACGCCGCACAGGGTCGCTGACATTACCCCTTACTGCCCGGACACTTAGGACGGGGACGGGAGCCACATCCAAGCTTTCGCGGGGACTTTGCTTGGCACTCATGATGGCAAGGTCGTGAAATCTTTGGGCATTAGAAAGCCCAAGTTCCGCCACGCTTCGATCATCTCGCAAGTAGACTTTGTTGATCTTTTTCAGAAGAACCTTTGCCAAGGGCAGAGTTCCCAAGCGAAGTGGACCGATACTTTGTGGGAGATAGACCGTTGGCACCCTCGTAGAGCTCGCACGAAGAAGTTGGTATCCATGCGTTGCAGCCATCTTGATCCCTTCGACGGGGTGGCCTGCACGTAGATAACCGCCTCCGACTCCGACGATGAGGTCGTAGTCGCCGAGTACTCGTAGTGCCTCCTTGAACCCGTTCGAAAATCCGCGCAAACTCGGCGACGCATCAAGCACTGTTACACCTGGCAGTGTGAATGTGTCAGGATGTAAAGCCGCCACAGTGATAGCGGGATTCGGCAATGCTTCGCGGAGGAGTTCTATTGTCTCCTCGACGAGTAGACCGTCGCCAGCGTTCGTCGCACTGTATGCATGCAGCACTAAAACCTTCACCGGTCAGCCAATCTCTCGTATGTTTCTATGTGACTGTCTACGCTCTTCGCCCAAGTAAACTCTCCAGCCCAGACCCGACCCTTAGCGTGTGCCGACTTCAACCATTCCTCGGACGACAACGCCCTAACAACGCCATCTGCGATTCCGGCGGAATCTAGAGACCCCAACGTCCACGCTGGTCCTGCAACTTCGGCCAACGAGCCTCTCCGAGACGTTGCAACAGGGGCGCCGGCAGCCATCGCTTCCAGAACCGGAAAACCAAAGCCCTCGTAGAGACTGGGAAATACAAATATTGAACATTTCTGCATTAGAGCGATGCGGTCCGCATCGCTGACAAAGCCGACGTATATGACATTGTCGGCACCATCGATTGCCCGCATGGCTTCATCGAAGTTCCATGCTGGCCTCCCAGCAATAACAAGCGGGATCCCTAAGGACCGCAACTCAGGCGACTGAAAGGCCTGAACGAGCTCAATGATGTTCTTTCGAGGCTCGATGTTGCCTAAATAGAGAGCAAAATTCGCAGGTACCTTTTTCGCAGTCGGATCTGACAGCACGGCTGGGCTATTGAATGCTTCACTATCGATCCCGTGATGGATAACCTTGATCGACTCGCGCGGAATCGAAAATACCTCAGCGATATCGTCGGCTGAGGAATCGGACACGGTGATTACTGTGTCTGTACACTCGATGGCCTTCTGTACACGGAATCGCCATTGTTTCTCCTGCCGAGGCGTCCTCGCAACGCGAGTCCAGCGACTGGCGACACCATGGACAGTCACTACTGACGGAACTCTTGCAGGAAGCAGGGGACCAGTGTCGGCTGAGTAGTGAAGTATAGACGACTTTTTTGGAATAAGTCCCCAGAGGCTTTCTAGGGCCATTGTCGCGATAGGGTGAGGGCCGCTCGGAATTATTCCCGTTTTGATACCACGGCTCTCAAGGCCACGATGGATTTCACGAGCATATGTTGTGTTACCGCCGACATGTCGGTTGAGAATTCTGCCGGGGAATAGGATTTGCATCTAACTCCTATGGTTTAAGGGTAGCACCTACGCCTAGGGTCAGTACATGCATCGACTTTGGCGGAGGGAAAATTAGCAAGTGTGAAAGGTAAAGCAATCGACATCGGCTGTGATAATTAGGTCGCTATGGAATTCGCGCTTTTGTTCGTGAAATTCCGGAGCGCGACAGAAGCCCTACACGTCAAAAGAAGTGCAAAAGGTGATAAGACTCTTAGCGATCGGCTGGGACGTGAGGAAGTACTCGCGCCGGCCGAACGGACGGAGAATGGTCGACGCCATTGGAAGGCTCATCGAAATCAGAGCGCGCCCCGCGTCGGCTGGTCCGACTCCCAGGGCTTTCTGGACTATCGGCATGCGAATAGTAGCTGTAGGCGTATGCATCCGGACCCTTTACCGGAAGTCGGTTCAGAATTACGCCCAAGATATTCGCATCCACCATCTCTAGCGCATCCAAAGATTTCTCCAAGTCGCGACGCTGGACTTTCTGCGTGCCTACTACGATGACCACGCCGCCGACGTGTTGAGAAAGCACTGCAGCGTCGGTGACAGGAAGGAGTGGAGGAGCATCGATTATGACAGTATCGAATGCTTCCTCAAGCGCACGGAGCAATTCGCTCATCTCATGGGATCCCAACAGTTCACTAGGGTTGGGAGGAATCTGGCCCGAAGTCAGCACACAAAGGTTTCCGTCTCCCCAGGGTTGAAGGAGATCGTTAACGTGCATGTCTCCCAATAGAGCTGTCGTGAGGCCAGCATTTCTATCGAGGCCGAGGTATTCATTGATCATAGGTCGACGAAGGTCCGCGTCGATCAAGCAAACGGATTGACCAGCTTGGGCCAGCGCGATGGCAAGGTTGGTAGCCGTAGTACTCTTACCCTCTCCCGGCAGAGAAGATGACACCAGGACAGACTTCGCCTTTCCCGACACAAAGGCAAATTGCAGATTCGTACGGATTTGGCGAAAGGACTCTGCCCTCGGACTTTGGTGTCGGGCCTGCGTCAAAAGCGGCTTCTTAGAAGCATCTTGGTCAAATGTGATTCCGCCCAGAAGGGGAGCATCAGTAATTTCGCGCAGGTCAACTTCGCCGCGAACCCTATCGTCGAGCTTAGTCCTCAGCAGCGCGATCCCTAGTCCTACTACCACTCCTCCCATGAGTCCGAGCAGCAGGTTTAGCCGAGTATTCGGTGCGGAGGGAGCCGTCGGCGCAATCGCGGGAGCAATAATTGATAAACCAACAGGGGACATACCGCCGGTCTTTGGCTTTTCGAGTGTTTCTACCGCTTTCACGAGGCTGTTTGCGATAGCTTCGGCGATTGCCGCTGCTTGGACTGGGGAAGTGTCGGTAACAGAAATGGTGATTAGAACGGTGTTTAACTCGGTGCTTGCCTCAACTTTTTTTGCTAGCTCGGCCGAACTGATGTCGAGACCTAATGCATCAATGGCGGGCTGAAGCACGACAGGAGTCTTGATGGTCTTTACATAAGATTGCACCCGGGCTTGACTGAACGTATTACCCTGTTGCATCTCTTGGACAGAGCCAGAATTCTGTATAGCGACGAACAGCTGGGTCTCGGCCTTGTAAGTAGGCTGCACCAAAATTGATGCAGCGCCACCGACTAGCAAACCCGCGAGTGTGGCGGCGACTACCATGATCCAATGACGCCGGAGAACCCGGAGATAGTCGTGAAGATCCAAGCCGGTTCCCCCTGTATAGATGCCTGGAGTCTGCCGACGGCATGCACCAGAACGGCAATATTCTTACGGTCCTCCACATCATACCGTCTGGGCCGAAGGCTCTTATCCCCAAAACAGGAAGTTACGACTGCGCGTGGTCCACTTCCCGACCCACCATTAGCCCCCACCGTCCATGGCTATCAAAAGCGAGTGGACAGCTGTGCTTTTCTGGGTGGAGGAAACCGGGACTTCGCCCACCCCTTTGTCGCAGGCTCCCGTACATCCCGTAGTCCCTGCGTATCTTCTTTGTGCAGTGGGCAACGAGGTCCCTTGATGGTGTCCCATTCAACACCGCCCCAGCACCATGTTGACGACCGCCTGCTTGGTTTCTCTCAGCGAGTGGGCTCAACGCGTTCTGTGGCCAGTTCTTGCCCCTGGAGCGGCCGTAGGTTGCGTCTTGCCCTCGTAGTCCTATTACTTACGACGAGGTGTTTGGGTTGGCAGGACTTACGCGCTGGTATTCAATGCTGTCTGGCCCGTATCCCCAGCGCGTAGTTGACCGTTTCAAGTAAGTACTTAAGGTTCAATGCCAAGTAGCGTCTGTTGGCAATTCGCGTAATCGTCACTGTGGTTCAGCACGAAAGCCTCAAATAGATTGCTTTCGAATTAAGCAGGCTGCTGCGAGCAGGTTGACTAAGTACTCCGAGAGTTGCTGCATTGCAACTCAAACTTTTGACGGCGGTGTTACATCTGTGAATGAAGACAAAAGCAAAGAGAACAGGGTAGAAGAGGGCGACCATTCCATGATGAAACGCCGTGGCTTGTTGCAGTTTGGGACACTGGCAACAGCAGTAAGTACAATAACGGCCGTCTCCACCGTTACGGCCACGACTGCACATGCCGCGCCGAGCGACAAGAACCAGCCTAATGCATATGTTCCCGTGGCGGAGAAAGGTGCTGCTTCCGGCGTAGCAACACTGGGGTTAGACTCCAAGATTCCCGAGAACCAGATTCCAGATCTGTCAGCCCGTATTAATGAGAGGATAAAGTCCGAGAAACCATACGTAGCAGTTGACGACTTTGTGTTGCCTGAAGATCGCACCATTGCCGCGGCATGGCAGCGAGCGGTAGATCGAGCAAAAACTACCGGCGCAAAGCGCATCATTGCAGAGTCCAATTCCTATTCCTTTGGTGCAGTGGGAGTAGACCTTGGAGGTCTTCATGGATGCTCCATTGAAGGACTTGGACTAAACTCCACTATCATTACCGGTACCGCTAATCTGTATGTCCTGTTTTATAACAGTTCCGCTTGTTCCGGGTTGACATTCAAAAATTTTAAGTTCGTGGGCCCTGGGGTTGATGATGCTGCTGGCCCGCGTAGGGCTCGGAGTACGACCGGCCCTTGCTTCCGAACTGCTATAAAAATTACAGGTGACCTTCACCCCACTTCGGGCGTTACCTACAGAGCAGAGGATATCGCTGTAGAACGCTGTAAGTTTGTTGGGCTCGTTGAAGGGCTTCCGATTTATTTCTCTGGTGTACGCGGCTACTCCAAAATGGCTGATTGCGTGATCGAGAATTCTTTCGATCCTGGTTGGATCTATTATGAGAACGGGATTTGTACGAATAACATTTCGCGAAGATCCCGCGACAACGGCTTCAGCCTGTCGCGTGGGGGGCAA
This sequence comes from Arthrobacter sp. K410C, assembly GCF_059090105.1. Taxonomy (NCBI): domain Bacteria; kingdom Bacillati; phylum Actinomycetota; class Actinomycetes; order Micrococcales; family Micrococcaceae; genus Arthrobacter; species Arthrobacter sp. K410C. Next base: position 918,768 of record NZ_JBNHFJ010000001.1, on the reverse strand, counting down.
TCCGTAGTTGTCACCGGTAATGAGATCGAAGATTGTTGCTACAACGCAATCTGGGTCGCCGGCTACGAGTCTGCCGCTGGTCCATGCAATGTAACAATCACCGGCAATGTAGGTAAGCGTATCGGTCATAATGGGATTACTCTCCAAAAAGGCGGACGCAATGCCGCTGTCTCAGGTAATACGTTCGTGGACATCTATCGCGGGCCAAGCGACGAGCCTTCTGATGAATACGGATGCGGCATATATATAGCAGGGCTTACTGATCCCGCGACTTTGTCAGTGCTGACGTGGGCCGAAAACATCAATGTCAGCGGTAATACCATAGTTAATCCTGCTCGTGGGGGTGTGTTGGTAAGGGCTGGGGTGCGGGCCTGTTTGATTCAAGGTAATACCGTAATCAACCCAGGATCCGAATTTCTTTCTGATGGCGTGACGCCTGTTGGCAGCACATCCACGACCCACAATTTTGGAACAAATGTGCTAATAGGTTCCGGATACCCGCAGGCCACTACGAATAATGTCCGCTCCGCAAATAACCAGTTCATCGACCTGAGGTCACCCACGCGCATGATTTACGGGGCAAATAATGCGAGCAACAGCACCTTCTACTCCCAAGTGGGAAACTGGGCCGTCGGTAACGCCCAACCGATGACCGAAACGGCGCGCACGAGTTCAGGTAGTGTTCAGACGTTCACAGGCGGCTTGTCCTCGGGGTCAAATAGCGCCTCGCCCGGCGATGGTTACTACGTTCAGGTGAACGGGCCTTCAAGCGTCTACAGAGAGTACAGAATATCTACTGCGGGCTCACAGCGGTGGTCGCTGACCGCTGACAACTCCGGGGAGCCTGGCTCCGACAAGGGGAGCCACTTTCAACTCCGTGCTCATGATGACAATGGAGTTGTAAAAGCAACAGTGATGCAATTCTCAAGAGACGGAAAGCTCGCCTTCAACGGGGCGCCGCCGGTAATGGTGCCTGTCTTGGCGGTTGCTGCATCGGATATGGAGTCAGTTATGGCTTTAGCCAACTCGCTCCGAACTGCACTTATCTCGTTGGGCCTGGCAAGATGATGATGTCTTGGTAGACAATGTTGTCGATGTCATACGGTGGTGAAGGTCACTCGCAAAAAGGTATCGAGCCAGGGCTTTTAGGCATCAGTACTTTGCCGCGATTGTCAACCGTAGGAAGGCGAGCGTCATTTTACGCTTGACTTGAGCATTGCTTGAGCATGCGAATACTAGCATCGCATCAAGGGTAGGCTCGGGGGAACATGCACGAACAGGCATTCCCGCAGCCGACTGCGACAGCGCCAGATCCGCTTACTTTCCTATGTTTGTTGGCATTGTTGGCTGCCACTACCGTTTGTGTTGTGGCAGTGGCAGTTAGTCGCTGAGGCATCGCGGCGCGGCTAACCCTGTGAGTACTTCCTGAACGCGATTTGTCATTGGGCAATTCACGTGGTTAGGTCTTGGCGATGGGGATCACATGACCAATGGAGGCTATTGTGGCTTTTTCCGAGTACGCCTTTGCGCTGTGCGCACTGCTGGGCACCCTGCTGGTTCCCCTCGTTGTTCTGTATCAAGTGCTTCGGCTCAAACGCCGAACCGTACGGATCAGCGTTCCCGTCCCCGCGCCTCGAGGTAACCGCCGCTAGCCATGCCATACGTTGACATTAACCCGCACAAAGGCCGTCCGAAGTGGCAGGGCTACGCTGTCCTGGCCGTTCTATTGATTCTCACGGCCGCCGTCGTGGCCGCTGCGCTCATACGCGTCTGACCTGCCCCGGGAGCCAAACCCCCTAGACTTACTGTTGAATCAGTGTCGCAGAACCTTTGCCGAACGTCCTGGGGGGACAGACATGCCCGATCCGGCGGATCAGAACGCACACGCCCATGCAGAGGATGCAAGGCAGCCGCAGCGCCGTCGCCGCGACCTTCGTCGCGCCGACGGTAAACTGACGGATGTCCGGACAGGAACCATGCCAGCAGTAACACCCGACACCTCAAGCCAGCCTGACGCCGGCCGCCCAGCTACGAATCGGACCTCCTGGGCCGAGGCCGCGGCAGCAGCCGACGAAGCGAAGCAGGGCCCGCACGTACCGGCCCCTACGCGGCCGCCGGCGTCTGCAGAGCCAGCGACTCCGGGCACCGCGTCCTCCCGGCAATCCGATGCTGCCCGGCAAGTACCGCCGATGCCGTCCGATGCCCCCTCGGACACTCCAGCCTTCCGGCGTAGCCGGCCGACTGTCGCTGACACCATCGCTGACAGCCCCATGCCGGACTTCATCAGCTCGCCAGGGCTGTTCGTCAAGGAACAGAAGCCCCGTCCCGTCGGCGGATTCCGCGGTGCCGTCTACAAGCTCACGGGTGGTGCCTGGAACCTGGGCCCCGGGGCGAAGCAGCGCCAGGAAGACGAACTGGCCCGCCGTATCTCGCGCCAGCTGCAGGGGAGCTACAACACGGCCGTGCTAAGCCTCAAAGGCGGTATCGGCAAGACGTCAACGACTGTGGGGGTGGGACTGACCCTTGCCGAGTACCGGGGGGACGCCCCCTGCGCAATCGACGCCAACCCGGACTCGGGAGACTTGGTGGAGCGCGCCCTGGGGGAGGGCATCTACCAGCAGGCGAGTCCCCGGACCATCACAGATCTCCTGAAGAACATAGAGTCCGTTGACTCCCTAACTGCCTTGGCCCGCTACATGCACCACGCGGGGCGATTGCATTTGATCGCGGGGGAGCAGGACCCGGAGGTGTCTGACTCCCTAACCGCCGAGGAGTACCTGCGGATCCGCAAGCTTATCTCAAGCTACTACTCTGTGGCGCTGACCGACTGCGGTACCGGAGTCACGCACAACGCGATGAGCGGGATCCTGCAGTCCGCGGACAACCTGGTCATCGCTGCCGGCTACGCGGTAAGTGGAGCCAAGCGCGCCCGCAGCACGCTGCACTGGCTGGCCAGCCACGGGTACGAGGATCTGGCCAGGAACGCCATCGTTGTTATTACCGACAAAGATGAAGTGTCCTCGCGCGTGGACAAAGATGCCATCGAGGAACACCTTGCCGGGATCTGCCGTGAACTGATCGCCGTGCCGCATGACCGCGGCGTGGCAGATGGCGATCTTGTCACGCTGGACGTTCTGAAGCCGGAGACCCGGCGGGCGTACAAGGAGATCGCTGCGGCGATCGTTGACGGGTATCAGTAGTCCTCACAGCAGTAGTCAGCGCGTTGCGGTAACTCAACTGGTCGCTCTTTACCTTGTATCCACATCCTCAATACCAGGAATGTCTGCGTATCAAGGACCGCCGGCATGGACTGCAGCTGGTCGACGATGACCGGGCGCAGGTCGATGTTGTCCACGGCGCGGACGAGCAGGATCACGTCGAAGTCGCCGACCAGCAGGGCGATGTGGCACCTCGGGAATGACACCCAGCTGGTCACGCCATTCCCGCCGAGATTCCTGCTTCGGCTTGAGCGTCACGTAGGACGAGGGCTTCAGCCCCGCCTTTATCAAGTCCATCACGGCTTAGTTTTGGGCAGCACCCATCGCTGGGGAAAAACCACTTTCTCGTCCATCGGGGTGAGGGATAGACGGCTGTCCGACGAATATTCTGAAGCGCGTCGGTGCTCCATCGGAACCCGGCCATCCGGCATTGACTCCTTCCGGCAGTACGGAAGGCGAAGTATGAAAGGCCGGACAGTATGGTGAGGAAACATAACCGGTCTTATTGGCCCTCGAGAACACCTGCCGCCGACAGCCGGTCGCGGAAGGGTCCTGCCAGGGCTTTGACGAATGTGGCGGTGAGGTGGTGGGTGTCGCGGTACACGACGGTGTTGGCAATGAACGGGCTGCAGTGGTCTGTGCAGAACGTATCGGTCATGTCCACGTAGCTGGCCCCTGCTGCCTCGACGGCGGCTTTGTCTTTCGCTACCCACTCAGGGTCAATGACCTCGTTACGGGGGACTGCGCAGGGGGAAAGGTTGTCGACGTTCAGTGATGCGCATTGGACCGGCGACGTTGTGAACCATGGAGTGTCTGCGAGGACGGCGACGCGGGACTCGGCGGGGATCTTGTGAAGTGTCGCCGTCGTGGCTTTGTTCCAGGTGCTTGAGGTGACGTTCGTTCCGTCCTGGCCTTGCCGAACGTGCAGGTTAGCCATGAGTACCAGCTGGGGCTTCTCCCTTTGGATTCGATCCATGGCAGACGCCCTCCACTTCTCACAGAACTGGTCCACGCTGCCGGTCTCATAGCGGGGCACGTCGATGGAGGCGCAGCCTGCCTTGATCATGACGAGCAGCCTGGCGTCCTGCCCCATGGCCAGAGCTTCTGCTGCGGGAAACCACTGAGCCGCATGCGAGTCCCCGAATAGGATGTAGGTGGTGGGCGATGCAGTGACGCCGAACTCGCAAACCTTGAGAGTTCCGTCGTAGGTATCCGGGCTGCACCCCATCTTTGAAGCTTTGGGAACATCGAAGTTGGCCTGCTGAAGGCGCGGCCTGGCGTTTGCGGGTACGTAGTCCGTGAAGACGATGGGCGCCGCAGCTGTGAACTCCGATGCTGTCTTGTTTGATGCTACGAGCCTCTTGTCGAGGACGTTTCCGGCGGCGAATATCGCGCCAGCCAGGAGCGCAGTGACGAGGATCGCGGCAGGGAGGAATCGAGTGGGCCGAATGGCCTTCAACTTCGGGGACAACCTGGCCCAGTTCTCGATGTACTTGTACGTCAAATGAGCAAGCGGCACGCATAAAGCTGCAAGCAAGAGTGTCTGCCATAGGGGGAGGCTTCCACCCGCGAGCGTGACCGGGATGATGATTACTGGCCAGTGCCACAGATAGAGGGAATAAGAGATGTCACCGATGTAGGTCATCGGCTTGGTCTTGAGAACCCGGGCTACTGAGCGCTGGGTGTCATGACTGAACGCGATGAGCAGAGCGGTGCCAACTACGGGCAGGAGCGCGGCGTACCCGGGAAATGGTGTGGAGGATGTAAACACGAAGCCGGCTAGAACAACCATGCCCAGACCGACAGCGGCAAGGGCGGGGGACCACGCTCGCGAGGCCATGGCCTCGTGCGTCTTCGTCAGGTGGAGAACGGCGACGAGCCCACCGATTCCGAACTCCCAGGCGCGGGTGGGCAGTGTGAAGAAGGCCCATGGGCCGTAGGTCTGTGTGAGCAGCACGCTAAGGGCCAAGGACAGCCCGACAAGGGCGAAGAGGAAGACCGCCAAGATCTTCGGCGACCGCTTTGACGCGAACCATAGTCCACAGAGGATGAAGGGCCACAGGAGGTAGAACTGTTCTTCAACGCCCAGAGACCAGTACTGCTGGAAAGGCGAGGGGAACTTCTCCGTGAGGTAATCGGTGCCCGTGAAGGCGAACCACATGTTCGGGACGTAAGCCGTTGATGCCGCAGCATCCCGGGCGATCGCCATGGCCCTCAGGGGAGGCAAAAGCGCAATCGAGGCAACGAGGGTTACTACGATGACCAGTAACGCAGCCGGGACCAGGCGGCGGATCCGGCGGGCGTAGAAGTCAAGGAATTTGATGCGGCCGGTGACTTGGAGTGACCGGAGGAGATGGGAGGTTATCAGGTAGCCCGAGATGACAAAGAAGACATCGACGCCGACATACCCGCCTGAAAGGATGGATACTCCGGCGTGGTAGAGAACGACTAAGAGCACGGCGATCGCACGGAGCCCTTGAATGTCTATCCGGTGAGAGTCGCCCTTCTTGACGGCTCGTTCGGTCGTGACGGTAAGCATGTTCCCCCTGATATCAGCGCAGAGGAAAGCCATTTCCCCCAGCGCTGATATTACGACTTCCCGGCCCGCAGCGAGGAATTGGGCGGGGAAACGTCGCGGGATGACAATACATTCGTACCCTTATGATTGGGCCATGGGGATAAAATCTGACCTTCGCGCCGACTATGCCGTCAACGTCCGTCTGCTGGACCGGATCACGGTCACGGTATTCCGGATCAACCAGGCAGCGCAGCGCGGAAAGCTGACCAAGGTCAAACGAGTATTCGCGAAGGCCCTCGACATTGTTTGGATGCAGGGAGTCGTGGGGGCAGACATGCCCGGGCGGGTTCAATGCGGGCCTGGACTGCGCCTCCCCCATGGAGGCCGTGGGATTGCGCTGCACCCGAACGTGAAGATCGGGAGCAGCGTCACCCTCTACCATCGTGTGACCCTTGGCGGATTTGGCCACGACAAGACCAACGTGCCCACAGTGGGGGACGGCGTGCTGTTCTACGTGAACTCCGGAGCCGTAGGCAGAGTCACCGTTGGCGACAATGTCACTGTTGGCGCGGGCACCATAGTCAGCAAGGACGTCCCCGCGGGCACCACTGTAGTCAGCGCCGCCGTCCGTCACATCGAGTCCACGGCCCATAACTAACACGATTCGGGGCATCACGCTTCCCCTATGATTAGGGGCATGACAATGGGGGACGTAGCGCTTCAGCGCACGCTTATTTATGATGCCGACTGCGGATTCTGCACCCGCTCCGCAAAATGGTTAGCAAAGCCTGGAACCGTAAACATCAAACCGTGGCAAGGCATCCGCGATCTGGAGGCCCTCGGCCTCACCGAAGAGATGGTCGAAACCGCGGCCTACTGGGCTGACGGGGGCGAAGTAAAAGCTGGGGCGGAGGCCGCCATCGCGCAGGCACTCATCGCCCGCGGACCAGGCTGGAATATCGTCGGCCGTTTCATCCTCCTCCCGGGCATCCGCCACGCAGCGGCACCGGTCTACAAACTGATCGCGAAGAACCGACATGCCATGCCTGGGGGGACCGACGCATGCCGGCTGCCAAACTAGCCAAGAGACGCCTGACCGCACTGGTCGCCTTTGGCGGGATCCTGCTGGCGCAGGGAGTTTACTCATTCGCTGTAGAACCAGAGCCTTACCCGGCCGTCCGTATGCCGTCATTCGGGGCCGCGCCCACGCGCGCCGGACTCTTTCCGAGCCGAATGGTGAGGATAACCGTTGCCTACACGGACGGCACAACAGCAAGCCCCAAAGTTTCTCAGCTGATGAATGGCATCCGGTTCTCCGCAGCGCGTCCATCGCTGAACCACGCATTCAAGCCAGGCAAGCAGATTGACGCTGAGACTCGCAGTTGGTTGGAAGCGAGAGCCGAAGCCGTTGGCGACGGCCGGAAGCCTGCTTCTGTCGAGATCTGCTGGCAGGACGCGGCAGTCGATGTAAGAAACGCCTCGGTAGTAAACGCCAAGCCCTGCGAGACGACGGTGGTGACGTTTTGAGTAAGGCAGTCGATTTTGCCGCCTCCTGGGTAGACAGGACCGCCGACTCTTACCGCGTACAGCCGGCATACCTTGGGGTTGTGCGGATCTTGTTCGCGGCGCACGTGATCGTTTTCGGCGTGGACTACACCTGGACGGCAGATGCCCCAGCGGCGTTTTTCCAGCCCCGCCCGGGACTCTTCGCTTGGATGACAGCGGCGCCCGACATGTGGTTCATGGTCGGCTTGGAAGTCCTCCGTGCGGTGCTCGCTCTCGCCGTGCTGGTCGGCATCAAGACGTTCCAAACTTCGATTGCGCTGACAGCGGTCATGATCATTGGCGCAGGTGTCACCCACTCCTTCGGTAAACTTGACCACTTCATCCTCTACGAACTCTTCCCTGCCTTCATGGCCTTCGCCGGCTGGGGCGCCGCCTACTCGCTGGACGCGCGCCAAAGCAGGGCCAGAGATTCGAGAGGCTTCCCAATGCTGCTCTGGGCGGTCACCGTGGCGTACGCACTGTTCTCGGCAGCGCTTCCTAAGGCGGTCGCCGGCTGGCTCGACCCTGGGAAGGAAGCGAGCCGCGGTTTCATCGCCCGTGACATTGCTGAAAGTGAGAAGCTCGGCCCGTTGGTGGACGTCATCTTCGCCTTCGATAACCACCTCTTCTGGAAGTTTATGGACTATACGACGATTTTTGCCGAAGGCTGGCTCATCATGGCTGTACTGGTCCCGGCCCTGTTCCGTCTTGGCATCCTGGTTATGCTCGCATTCCACGCGGGCGTGTACATGAGCCTTGGCATCGACTTCGCTAGCTACTTCTTCCTCTATGCAGTTTTCCTCGCACCGATGTTCTTCTGGGCCCGAGGTAAATTCGTGCGGGCAAGATATCCAGCGCACGCAGCCCGAACCTAAAAAGCGCCCCACGCACAAAGCGTGGGGCGCTTTTTTAGGTTCGGCGGTATCCGGCATGGACGTAGCCCGCGCCTACCGCTTCGCAAGAACGAAGTCGGGAGCCGGGGAGGATACGTCCATTCTGTCTCGGCAGCGGAGTGTGTCAGGAGAGTGTTCGTGACATCGTTAGCTCTTATCAACTCCACATCGAACGCCTCGATCCGCTGGACGGCTCCGCCGTCTGACGATTCCGCGGCGGCTTGGACGTGTACCGGATTCCTTCGCCGTCCAGCCGCAACCAGCCGGCGCCCGTGAAGCCGGTGGTGCTGGCCACCGTGAGTGTGAGCCCGTCAGCGTCAATCGACGGGTAAGCGTCGCGATGGGGCTGGGCTCCCCGACGAGGTGCCCGCCGAACCATGCGACGTTCCGGCCGCCGACCACGGTCACCATGCGGTCCATTTCGACTGCGAATGCAGCCTTTAGGTACCGGACCGTTGACGGAGCGGTTATGAGGCAGTCCCCGCCGGGGTTGAGCTGGATCAGCCGGGTGGCAGGGTCGTCGGTGATGGTCACCATGCGGGATGACGACAGCTCAGGAGGCGCATCCCGCAGGAGCGGCTGCTGAGTGTTCGCCGGGATGGGCGGGCTATTGCTCATGCGAACTCCCGGAGAACGAGCAGGGGAACGCCGCCCGTGCTGGTGACGCCGGTGACCGATGCGCCGACAGGGATGGTCTGCCCGGACACGTACCACGTTTCCGCCTGCGCGAAGGCATCCCCAAAGACGTTGACCGGCCGCAGTGATGCCGCGGTGCCGGGGCTCACGGTCAGGAGGCAGGCGTAGTAGTTCTGCCCCTTGACCAGGGGCACGCTGGGCAGGGCGATGACCTTCGTTCCCGTCGAGTTCATCAGGGAGGACACGGACACGGAGCCGGACGTGGCGATCCTCGCGCCGGTCGAGTCGAGGATGACGACCTCTACCGGATCGTTGGTGGTGGCCGTTACGGTCAGACGGAACGTCGCGGACTTGATGTTCATGTCGCGGGACGGCTGGAAGTGCGCGGCGTAGAACCGCCCGGATTTGGAGGCGGTGCCTGAGAATCCCCTCAGCGGGCCGAGGGGAGCGTAGATGGCGGCCTGCCCGTAGTCGCGGTCCATGTAAAAGCTGTGACGTGGAAGTCAGGACATCGGGGGTTGTTCCCAGGGGCGCAAGGATCAACTGCCCGGCGCCGCGTAGCGCCGTGCCCTGCCGGGTGCCGCCATCTGCTTGGACCCCAGCAGCAAGCCCAGGGACGACGGCCGAGTCGTTGGCGTGCCCGAAGCCGCCGGATGTGGAGGTGCCCGTGGCGGTGGCGAGGATGGCGGCGCCCCGACTCACTGACGACGGAGACGGTGGCGGTGCGACCGGTCCAGATGCCGCCGGCAAAGTCGTCGGTGTTCGGGAAGGGGTAGTAATTTGTGGCCTGCGGCTCGAAGGTGGCCTGCCCGGCGCCGAGCGTGACGAAGTCGGTTTCCTGCCCGGCAGTGAATCCGGAGGGGTCCGGCATGCGGATAGTGAAGGTGGCGGCATCGGCGGCGGAGATGGTATCGCCCGCAACCTTGGCTACTTGAACGGCCGCTTTGGGCGCAAAGCGGCTGCGCCTTGCTCAAGAATCGTGGTTGAAAGTGACCCGCCGCTCCCCGTTATAATCCTGTAGCCCCCGTTACCATGCTGTCACGGGAGAGAACTACTGCCCTTAATCACCGCGTGTCCACATCCTCGAACACCAGGAACGTCTGGGTGTCCAGCACGCCCGGCATGGACTGCAGCTGGTCGAAGATGACCCGGCGCAGGTCGATGTTGTCCACGGCGCGGACCAGCAGGATCACATCGAAGTCGCCGCCCACCAGGGCGATGTGGTGCACCTCGGGGATGGCGCCCAGCTGGTCGCGCAGTTCCCGCCAGGCGTCCTGCTTCAGTTTCAGCGTCACGTAGGCGGAGGACTTCAGCCCCGCCTTGATCGGGTCCACCACGGCCGTGAACCGGGACAGTACCCCTTCACCCGTCAGCCGGGCAATGCGGGTGTAGGCGTGCGCCCGCGAAATATGCACGTTCTCCGCCACCTGGGTCACGGACATCCGGCCGTCCCGGGTGAGCTCGGCAATGATGCTCCGGTCTATGTCGTCCAGCGGCACCGGCTCCGTCCGCGCTTCCTGTGCTGGCATTTTGTCCACGACCCCCACTCGTAATCTGGCTCACATTTGCAAATCGTCTCCCAGTTTAGGGAAAGCTGAGCAGCTTCTCCACGATTTCCGCAGGTGCTGGATACGAAACCTCCCGCAGGTCAATACTGGGAAGGAATAGTGGCAACAGAAGGAACGGACCAATGACGATCTCCGCAGACCACACGGCACGGGACGCAACAAGCACCGGCCAGGCAGGCATGCCGCACGAGGACGCGCTCACCGAAGCGGTGAAGAAGTTCGGCATCACGGCCGAGGACTATATGCTCCCGGCCCGGCACCAGATCCAGATGGTGGATCCGGACGGCCGGCTCAAGCCCGAGGCCGAGCAGGGCACCGAACCGGGCCACGAATACCCCCTGCCCGGCGATGAGGAACTGCTGGCAGCGTACGAACAGCTCGTCGTCGGACGCCGCGTCAACGACCAGAACTCCGCCCTGGTCCGGCAGGGCCGCATGGCCGTGTACCCGTCCAGCCACGGGCAGGAGGCCTGCCAGGTGGCGGCTGCCCTGTGCCTGTCCGACGGCGACTGGATGTTCCCCACCTACCGCGACGCCGTCGCCGTGATGACCCGCGGCGTGGACCCCGTGCAGGTGATGACCATCTTCCGCGGCGACTGGCACGGCGGGTTCGATCCCGTCAAGCACCATGTGGGCATCCAGTGCACCCCGCTGACCACGCAGCTGCTGCACGCCGTCGGCGTCGCACACGCCGCCAAGCTCCGCGGCGAGGACACCGTGGTGCTGGCCATGTGCGGCGACGGCGCCACCAGCGAAGGCGACTTCCACGAGGCCCTCAACTTCGCCGCCGTCTTCCACCTGCCCGTCATCTTCTTCGTCCAGAACAACAAGTACGCCATCTCGGTGCCGCTGGCACACCAGTCCGTGGCGCCGTCGCTCGCGCACAAGGCCGTGGGCTACGGCATGGCGGGCGAACGTGTGGACGGGAACGACGTCGTCGCGCTCCTCGCCGTCCTGGACCGCGCCGTGAAGCTCGCCCGCGAAGGCTCCGGCCCCCTGCTGGTGGAAGCCAACACCTACCGCATGCAGGCCCACACCAATGCCGACGACGACACCCGCTACCGGGAAAGCGCCGAGGTTGCCGAGTGGCGGGCCAAGGACCCCGTGAACCGGATGCGGACCTACCTGACGGACCGCGGCCTGCTGGACTCCGCAGGGGAGGCCCGGATCGCCGAAAAGGCCGAGGCCGTGGCCGCGCAGCTCCGCGAGGGCCTCAGCGAGGACGTCCCCGTGGACCCGCAGGAACTCTTCCGCCACGTCTTCGCTCGGCAAACGCCGCAGCTGAGGGAACAGTCCGCCCTGCTCGCCGACGAACTCGCCCGCGACGCCGCAGCCCAGAGCTCTTCAAGCCAGGAGGCCGCCAAGTGAGCCCCACCGTCACCACCTCCTCCGAGGCCAACGGCAACGTTTCCGCCGCCACCGCCCGGGCCGCCGCCTCCGCCGCGGCCACCGCCGAAGCCGCCGGCCCGCAGCCGGTCACCATGGCCAAGGCCCTCAACACCGCCCTGGTGGACGCCATGTCCGCCGACTCCTCCGTCCTGGTCTTCGGCGAGGACGTGGGCACCCTGGGCGGGGTCTTCCGCATCACCGACGGGCTCACCAAAACGTTCGGCGAGCAGCGCTGCTTCGACACGCCTCTGGCCGAGTCCGGGATCGTGGGCATGGCCGTGGGCATGGCCATCAACGGGATGCGCCCGGTGGTGGAGATGCAGTTCGACGCGTTCGCCTACCCGGCGTTCGAGCAGATCGTCAGCCACGTGGCCAAGATGCACAACCGCACCCGCGGGGCCGTGAAGCTGCCCATGGTGATCCGGGTTCCGTACGGCGGCGGCATCGGGGGAGTGGAGCACCACTGTGACTCCTCCGAGTCCTACTACGCCCACACCGCCGGCCTGAAGGTATTCACCCCGGCTACCGTGGCGGACGGGTACCGGATGCTCCGCGAGGCCATCGACTCGGACGATCCCGTCATGTTTATGGAGCCCAAGAAGCTGTACTGGTCCAAGGACCTGGTGGACCTCGCGGCCCTGCGTGCTTCCTATGAGGAAGGCACGACGGCGGGCGCCACCACCGAGGGGAGGGCCGCCGTCGCGCGTCCCGGCACCGATGCCACGCTGATTGCGTACGGGCCGTCCGTTCCCACGGCTTTGGCGGCCGCCGAGGCAGCCGCGCTGGAGGGGCGCTCCCTGGAGGTCATCGACGTGCGGACCCTCGTCCCGTTCGACGACTTTACTGTTTGTGAATCTGTGCGGAAGACCGGCCGGGCCGTGGTGATCGCCGAGGCGCACGGCTTCGCGTCCGTGTCCTCCGAGATCGTGGCCCGGGTCCAGGAGCGCTGCTTCCACCATCTGGCCGCACCCATCCGCCGCGTCACAGGGTTCGACATCCCGTACCCGGCACCCAAACTCGAGAAGTACTACCTGCCCGGCGTGGACCGCATCCTCGACGCCGTCGACGACCTTCAGTGGGAGGACTGATTTCATGAGCGAGACTCGCGTGTTTTTGTTGCCGGACCTGGGGGAGGGGCTGACCGAGGCCGAGCTGATGTCCTGGCATGTGTCTGTTGGGGACACCATCTCCGTGGACCAGCCGATAGCGGAGGTGGAGACGGCCAAGTCCACCGTTGAGGTGCCCTCTCCCTATGCGGGTGTTGTCGCCGAGCTGCACGGGCAGCCGGGGGAGACCATCGACGTTGGGAAGCCGCTGATCTCGGTGACGCCCGCTTCTTCCGGGGCCGCCGCTTCTGATGCCGCCCCCGCGCCGGAACCTGCGGAGCCTGTGACTGAACCTGCCGAAACGGAACTGGGCGAGCCGGTGGCCGAGTCCGCACCGGTTGAGCCCGGCGAAACCCACGTGGCCCAGTCCTACCGGGAGGAGGAGAAGGCCGGGTCCGGAAACGTCCTGATCGGCTACGGAACTCCCGGCGGCCACGGCACCGCCCGCCGCACCCGCGCCCGGAAGAGTTCGGTTGCGCTCGCTGAGCCGTCGCGCTCGCTGGCTGAGCCTGCTGAGAGCAAGCCTGCCGAAGACGACCTCTCGCTGCTGCGTACCCGCGTGCCCGGGAAGCTCGGGGCGGTGATCTCCCCGCTGGTCCGGCGGATGGCGAAGGAACACGGCGTGGATCTCGGCGAGCTCCACGGCTCCGGCGAGAGCGGGCTGATCATGCGCCGCGACGTCGAGGCAGCCATTCACCCCGTCGAAACCAAGCCGGCCGAAGCTATGCCGCGCCCGGCGGTGGAGCCTGCCGAAACTCAGTCTGCCGCCCGGTCTGTTGAGACCGAGGGCGTGGACGCCCGCACCGGTCTGGCCGTCTCCTCCCGCACGCCGGTCCGCGGCGTCCGCAAGGCCGTCGCCGCGAACATGGCCCGCAGCCGCGCGGAGATTCCCGAGGCAACTGTGTGGGTGGACGTGGATGCGACCGCGCTGCTGGAGCTCCGCGAGGGAATGAAGACCAACGGCGCAGAGGTCCCGGGCCTGCTCGCGTTTATCGCCCGTTTTGTCACAGCCGGGCTGAAAAAGTACCCGGAGCTGAACACCCGCATCGAAACGGCCGACGACGGCTCCCAAGATATCGTCGCGTTCAGCGGGATCAACCTCGGCATCGCGGCCCAGACTGACCGCGGCCTGGTGGTGCCCTCTGTCCGCGGCGCCGAAAAGCTGAGCGCCCGCGAACTGGACGCCGAGATCCGCCGGCTGACCGACGTCGCACGCCAGGGCAAGGCAACCCCTACGGAGCTGGGCAGCGGTACCTTCACGCTGAACAACTACGGTGTGTTCGGCGTGGACGGGTCCGCGGCGATCATCAACCATCCGGAGGTTGGGATCCTCGGCGTCGGCCGGATCATCGACAAGCCGTGGGTGGTCAACGGCGAACTGGCGGTCCGCAAAGTCACCGAGCTGACGCTGACGTTCGACCACCGGGTCTGCGACGGAGGAACGGCGGCCGGCTTCCTCCGCTTCGTGGCAGACGCGATGGAGAACCCCTCCACCCTCCTGGCCGACATCTAACCGGAGTCCCGACGCTCTCTCACTTATGGCGGTGTTTCCTGCAACGCTCGCTCACTTATGGCGGTATTTCGATACGAAACCTTCCAAAACGCGGCTGCCCAGACTCAGTGCCGCCGGGCGTCGTGGAGTTCCGCTGCCCTGCGAATGAAGTCGCAGTCGCTGGCGGAGAGGATACTTTCACCGTGCCGGTCCTGTTCAAACTCGGCTCCGGTAGCCGCTTTGATCTCTGCCGCAATGGTTCTGGGAAGGATGCGGCACCCCGGATTATCCACCAGCCAATGCCGCGTTTCTGGTTCGAGCCGATCCCACAGCTGCTCAATGTCCATTACGTACCCCACCCTTTGTAATTTTCCTATGCATGAATGATGTGAGACGGAGGTAATCGCGGTGTCCCCTCCGCGTCTGCGGCCGCACCAGGAGACCCGATCATGGGAAATTTCTCCGACCTGGTGCGGAATCTTCTCTCCGTGATGAGTGAAAAGATTCTTCCGAACATTGACCGATAGACGTTGTCGTCAATCGCGCCCATAAAAAGTGTGATCCCCTCTGGACGGGACGGTCAAGACCTCTTCTGAAACGGTCATACCAGTTCCCCAGGACCGCCGCATTTCCACATGCACTTCACTCCAACTATTTATTCTGGCTGAACAAGGTGGAGCGGTTCTTCGGCTTCGTCCCCGAGGACCCCTGCGCAAGTAGTGGTACAGGTACGCCGTCGCGGGAAGTGAGTACCACTGGCCCTTGCAGACGCGTCGGCCCCGAAAAGTCGGGTAACCACCTCTGATTACTCGCGCGGGCATCCTCCCTAGGCTCCGGTTACCGGGCGCACGCCCGGCCAGAGCCGATAGAGAAGGGGCTTCAAGCTCATGAAAACCACGTCCAGGAAAATTACCGCCATCTCGGCGGCTATTGCAGGTCTGATGCTGGCGGCGGTCCCCGCTACCGCAGCGGTAACGTTCGACCCCGCCACGGGTACCGGTTTCGTTGGGAAGGGCGATGTGCAGACCGTCTTCAGCTGGTCCAACAAGGCGCTCCAGGACAACGCGGCCAAGGTGGACTTCCGCGTCAACTCAGTCTCTGAAACCTCGTGGACCTGCAGCAAAGAGGTGGTGCAGGGCAACGACGTGGTCCGTGAAATTGTCCAGGAGCGGAGCACGTCTGTGACCACGCAAGGCCTTGTCACCAGCGTGGCCCGGGAAAACTCCAAGGGCAAGGACGGCGCTGTTACGGGCTTCTTCCTGACGGGATATGAAGGCGGCGCTTCCGTCTCAGTAACGGACGGTCCTGCCGTGGGCTCCTGCCCGGCCAACCCCAGCGGCTTCGTTTACGACGAAAACGCAGAGACAACCGAAACAGGCGGCGGCCTTGAAGTGACGGCCGACGGGAACACCTGGCACCCGCTTGGCTAGCGAACCGTAAGGGGCAGCCATCTGCCTGTCCGCCGTCGGCGCCGGACGTTTCCAGCCATACCTGGAAATGTTCGGCGTCCGACGGCGGCGCCCCCGGCTTCTGCCGCCTGCCGTCCTCGTACGCGCAACCCACCGTGCCGGCCTAGAAATATGTCCCAGGGTTGGATAACATCACCTGCACTGAGTCGGGAAGATAGGCTCTTCGTCTGGATCTGGTGAGGAGACCGAGGCCGGTGGACGACCGCCTCGATTCAGAGAGCCTTGGCCGCGCACTGTGGCTGGCGCTGGCCGGATGGGCGCTTGGCCTCATCGTGACCGGCCTCGTGCTGTGGAGTCCGGACGTGCTCTTCGGGTACCGCAACCCGTCTCTGCACCTGGTGGTGGACTCAGTCGATTCCTGCGTGGCCTTGCTGGTTGCATATCTCCTTTCCGGCCGGTTCATGCGAACCCGCAAGCTGCAGGACCTGTTGCTGGCTCAAGGCCTTGTGCTCCTGGCCGTCGCCGGGGCCGGGCTGTCGTGGATGAGTGAGTTCTTGGGTGAGGATCGCGATGGAACCTTCGATGTCTGGCTGCCCCTGGCGTTAAGGCTTGTCGGTGCGGTCCTAACAATGTGCGCTGGGCTGACAAGCCCGGCCCGCGAAGTGCCCTTCAGCTCGGGATGGTGGGTGCTGGCCGTGCCGGCGGTGGTCATCGTCATCATGTCCTCGGTCATGTGGGGAGGACGGTCCCTACTCCCGTTGGCTATCGGGCAAGCTGGGGACGCAGCCCCGCAGCCGATGCTGCTGGCCGTCCACCCTCTGTTGACGATTGCCCAGGGAAGCGCGGCGCTGTGTTTCTTTGTTGCATCAGTTGCCTTCACGGTGCGCGCGGCAGATCGCGCCGATCCTCTGCTGCGCTGGTTAGGGCCGGCTTGCGCCTTGGCTGCCTTCGCCCGCGTCAACTACGTTATGTTCCCCTCGCTGTACACGGACTGGTTTTATACCGGTGACATACTGCGAACCGGCTTCTATTTGCTGCTCCTGCTCGGCGGCAGCCGGGAGATCAAGCAGTACTGGGACGCCTACTCCCGGGTAGCCGTGCTTGAGGATCGCCGGCGGCTGGCGCGTGAATTGCACGACGGCGTCATCCAGGAACTTGCGCTGTTGCGTATGTCGGGCTCCTCTCTTCCTCTTGCCCTGCCCGTGAGGGACGAGATCCTCGCAACCTGCGACCGGGCGCTGGACGAGGCCCGCTCGGCAGTGCACGCTCTGGGCCACGGTGGCGACGAAGCCCTGGGGATTGTCCTGCGCCGGGTGGCGCGCGAGCTGTCCCAGCGGTACCAGGTCCGCACGGATGTCGAGGTTGATAGCTCCATCGAAGCTACCGCGGAGCAGCAGCATGCGCTGGTTCGCATCACTCAGGAAGCAGTGGCCAACGCGGTGCACCATGGCCGCGCCCGGTATCTGTGCATTCGCTTGTGCAGGAATGGGGACCGGCAGTGCCTGGTGATCCAGGACGACGGAATGGGTTTCGAGGTTACCCGGGCCACTGGTGCGGCCGCCGGTTATGGTCTGATCAGCATGCGGGAGCGGGCACGGTCCCTGCCAGGGGCCCTTGACCTCGTATCGCGGCCGGGAGAAGGAAGCGTGGTGACGGTGACGTGGTAGACCAGCACCGGCTTCGGGTTGTCATGGCTGATGACCAAGTCCGAATTCGCGCGAAAGTCCGGCACATCCTGGAGGCGGATGGTTGGGAGGTATGCGGGGAGGCCGCCTCCGCTGAGGAAGCGATCCAGCTCGCTATCGAGCATCGTCCCGACGTGCTGTTGCTCGACATCAACATGCCCGGCAACGGGATCTACGCCGCTCAGCAGATCAGCAGAGCATTGCCCGAAGCCGCAGTAGTGATGCTGACACAGTCGGCTGACGACGATGATCTTTTCGACTCTTTGCGGGCTGGTGCTTCCGGGTACCTGCTGAAGACCACAGATCCCGCAGCCCTCGCCGGCGTGCTGCGCGGAGTACTCTCCGGTGAGGCGGCCATGTCTCCCGCACTCGTCACCCGTATCCTGCAGGAGTTTAGAGCGCCCAACCGAAGGTTCATGCCACGTAAGTCGGCGGCTGCCGCCAAGTTGAGTCCACGGGAGCGGGAGGTCATGGAACTCCTGAGCCAAGGGGAGTCCACCGAGGAGGTGGCCAACAGGTTGTTTGTTTCCCCAACAACGGTACGCGTCCATGTCTCGACGGTTTTGCGCAAACTTCGGGTCAAGGACAGAGCGAGCGCTTTCCAAGTGCTGAAAGAGTGGTGAGGGTCCCGCGGCCACCAGCTGCGGGAACCCTCACCTACTAGGCGTTCAGCTACATCGCAGAGTTACGTCAGAGCGACTGTCACACCGTTATGCGTAACGTTTAGTGTCGAAATGCTGGACACAATTTCGGATTCACCGGCGGGCGTCGTAAGAACCCAGTTTGTGGGGCAGGAGTTGAGTGGGGGCCCGTCGGTCGACTCCGTCGACGTGGGCGTTCCGCTGTATCCCACGAGGTTGAATCCGGTCACTTGCTTTTTGCTGTCACGGGCAACGGCAGAGACAACACCGGACGTGCTGGTCGTCGTAGTCCGCGCTCGTTCCTGAAGGTTCTCGTTTCTGGTGTTGGTGCACACCCACGACACTTCCGAGACGGTTGTGGATACTGCTGCAAAGCTGACGGTGGTTGCTTCCTTCTGCAAAGTACTGTTATTCCAGCCGAAGGCCAGCTGCACATCGCCCTTGCCAACAAACCCGCTGCCGGTTGCCGGATCGAACGTGACTGCCGCGGTCGCAGGCGTGGCAAGCACCAACGTTGCCCCGAACGCGGTCGCAGCGACGCAGGACAGAATTCTCTTGCTGTTCATGGTTATTCCTCAACATTTTCCGCGCGCCTGGAGGCGCTATATCGATAGGTCAGGGACGAAAAGAACCGCAGCCGAATTTGTTGTTTAGCTGAGTTCTGAAAGCAACGTTTGAACAGGTTCAGTAATGACGGCAGTGTCTGACTGGCCTGTTGAACATTGCTCCTTTTTTCTCCCTGCATCTGCTGTAAGCCCCCCGGCCTGCCTGTATTCAGCGTAAGTCCGGAACTGACTGGTTGACCCTTGCCCAAGCGTTCAAATGCCTAAACGGTGTTCCTTAAGGCAGCGTATGCGGACTCATAGAAGTGCCATTAGATGGGCAAACGCCCTCTTTTCTCGGATGCATGGAAACAGGTAGCTCCAGCGCAAAAGACAGGTACCGGCTAATGGTGACCGTAGGTTCGCCTGGTCTATAAACTCCGGCTTAAGCCGGTTGGTTCGGCCCCCCGTTGTAAGGGTGCCTGCCGGCACCCGTTGGTCTTGGCGCAGGGCTGCGCCAAGACGATTTCCAACCGTCAACGACGACGGCAGGGGATTTCCGGGGCCGCACAAAAGCGCCACAACAGAATTCGCATTCACTCACAGGGGAAATCTGATGCAGCTAATAACTACAGGGTCTCGGCGGCGTGCGGCCGTCGTCGGCACAATCGTCGTGGCACTGATGCTGGTCGGGAATATCCCCGCAACCGCTGCAACGATGGTGACCTCGACGATCCCGGTTGGGTCGAGCCCAAGAGAGGTTGCGTTAAGCCCGGACGGGTCGACGGCCTACGTCACCAACGCCGAATCCAACACAGTGTCAGTCATCGACGTAGCCTCGGGCACGGTGACCTCCTCGATCCCGGTCGCGCCGTTTCCAATCGGTGTTGCGTTCGCCCCGGACGGGACGAAGGCCTATGCGACCAGCACCGGTTCCGACACGGTGTCGGTCATTGATGCGGCGTCTGGCACGGTGGTCTCCTCGATTTCGGTCGGAGAGACTCCGACCGCCGTTGCATTTACCCCCGACGGGTCGAAGGCATATGTCACCAGCGCTGGTACGTACACGTTGTCGGTCATCGATGTGGGCACGAACATGATGACTTCCTCGATCCCGGCCGGGCCGCTTCCGAACTCCATTGCGTTCACCCCGGACGGGTCGACGGCCTACGTCACCAACGGGCAGGATTCCAACATGGTGTCGGTCATTGATGTGGCCACGAGCACGATGACCTCCACCATCCCGGTCGGGTCGTCTCCGACCGGCGTTGCGTTCACGCCGGACGGGTCCACAGCCTACGTCGCCAACAACGAAAGTGACACGGTGTCGGTCATCGACGTGGCAACCGAAGATGAGGTCGCGACCATCACGGTCGGGTGGGCCCCGGACAGTGTTGCGATCGCCCCGGACGGGTTGACGGCCAACGTCACCAACTCCGGTTCCAACACGGTGTCGGTCATCGACGTGGAGTCGCGCGTTGTGACCTCTGAGATCCCGGTTGGGGCGTCTCCCACTGGTATTGCGGTCGCCCCCGACGGGTCGAGATTCTATGTCGTAAACACGTCCTCCAATACGGTGTCGGTCATCACCGTGAATGCAGCAGCGTCGGTGTTCATCGCGGCGACACCGCCGACAAAGGCGACCACGCGTGCCCCCTACAGCTACGCGTTTGCCGCAACAGGTGTCCCTGCCCCGACCTTCCAGGTTTCCTCTGGTGCACTGCCTGCAGGCCTAACCCTGGATGCCGCCACGGGAGTCCTGGCCGGAACACCGACCAAGGCCGGCAGGTTCACGTTCAGTGTGACCGCCACCAACGGGGTCAGGCCCGATACGGTCACCGGCCTCATCACGGTAACCGTGACCAAGGCGAAGATCCGGTAAGCCGAAGCAGCCGGATACGCAGCACCGCCAAATATCAGGGCAGAACATGCGCGCAACATGACGCGCGGTTCGTGAAGCACAAGGACAAGTCACGTGTGGACCAAACAGCACCAAACCTTCTGCAGTGTCTGCGGAAGGACAACTAACCACTTCACGCACTACCTCAAGGATGAGGAAAGAGGCGGGATAGTTCCTGACGTGCACTGCGCCGAGCACCGTGAAGACCTAGTGGGTGAACAGTCTCAGACTTAGCAGCAGGGCCCTCGCAATCAGCTCACCTAAGTTCCGGTTGATCCGCCCCAGGTCAGCGGCTACTACCAGCCGATGGTGCTGGCGAAAGCCTGATGCCCGTTGGTGCTCCGCCAGCTAGAACGTCTCCGGGACGGGACGGCCGGGGAAGAGCGCCGCGTACTGCTTGCGGTACATCCTGCGTCCGATCAGCCGGTAGGCGAGGCGCACCGGTGCGGGCATCTCGTCGAAGAAGATTCTCCGCCGGTCTTCCGGCGGATTCGTGGCCAGGACCAGGCCGAGGAAGGAGACCAGGAACTTCTTGTCGTACTGCCGCACCCCATGCTTGGGTACTGCCATCAGTTCCTCCTCGGTCATCACCCGGTCCACGACGGGCATCACTTCGGTGACCTCGCGGCGCAGGTGCTCCTTGAGGACGGGCTGCAGGTCTTCGTAGCGCTGCGCGAGTTCCGCCCTGCTTTCTGCGTCCGCCGTCTGCATCCAACGTTCAAGGACGGGTTCGATGGCCTTCACGTGGTCCCGGATCTGTCTGTGGTGGCTGAGCATCTCCTCTATGTGCGGTGTGCTCGCCGGTGCCCGCTCGGCCAGCTGCGGGTACATCAGCAGGTCCTGGCCCTCCTGGTGGACAAGGAGCACCGTGTGGAAGTTACCCAGCATTTTTCCCACGTAGGCGGCGCGGGCAGTGTCGCCGGGGTTGGCGGAACGCACCAGGCCGGGCGCCTCGTCATAGGCCCAGAGCAGGAAGCGGTGGACCCGCTGGATACCGGTTGACCCGGTAGACAGGACCGGCCCCGGCGGCAGGGGTGCCGCGGTTTCGCCGGGACGCATGGTGAAGAAATCAGTCATGGCTGGCTCCATTGGAAAATCTGGCGATACCCGCCCGGACGCCGGCACGGCGGTTTCCGGGCCGGGTCCGAATTAGATTGTGGCCACGGAGCCAGATTACTACTTTTGTAGTGAACTGTCACTACTTTTATAGTGGTGCTAGAGGGGTCCCTTGGCAGCGACGAAACGGATCGGCGAAGGCGTTAAAAGCCGAGTAGTTGGGCGGCCAGCGAATACATTCCCCATAGCCCGGCTGCCAGGAGGGCGCCCAGGTAGGCCAGGACCAGCCTCGTATCGCGGAGGTAGCACTTCGACTTCGTCAGGCCCCGCCGACGGGCTTTCCAGTAGCCTGCGAATCCGACGGCGGCGAACACGGCCAGTGCCACCGGGCCGGCTGCCCAGCCCAGCAGGGCGATGGTGGCGAAGATGCAGAGCCGCAATGGATCGAAGGCCGGCGGTGACTGCGGACCGGCGTCGGGCTCTGGCCGGTGACCCTGCCGGGCCGCAAGCCTGGCGCGCACCAGATGTGACGGCGGTGGCCCCGCGGCAAGGCGCCGGGCGTCAGAAGCGGAACTCATCATTTCCCCTTATTCCTGGCTCAGACCTGGCGGACCGGGAGGAGTCGGGTGCCCGTGGCTGTGCTCATCCGTTGCCTGGCCAGGGCCGGCCAGGCCTGGACAGCGCAGAACGGGGCGCACTGGTGATCGCCGGCGTCGCTCTTGGTGCCCACGTGGATGCAGCATTGGGTGAGCCGTTCCTCGATCATGGTGGAGATGTCCATGAAGGGCTTCACCATGATCCGGGTGATCCGTTCGCCCAGGAGCCGGCGCAGGCGCTGCTGCTGCCCTGGAAGCTTGCCGGCGGCCAGCGTGGTGAGGGTGCCGATGCCGAGGTCGCATTGGGTGCAGATGTTCTTCCAAAGATCCATTGTCCGCGGGTGGGATAGGGAGGACTGCTCGCTGAGAAGGTCCAGGAGTGAGGTCTTCATGAGGTTTCGCAGCTCGAGCGGGATGGCGCTGTCGGCGATCCGGTTGGCGATGGTGTCGGGGTTGAGTTCCAGCCAGGCGAGCAGCTGGTCGTGCCCGATGAGGGCTGTCAGTGAACGCCAGACCCCGGCGTCGTCCTTCAGCATGTAACCCACCGAGGCGCAGTGCGGATGAGAGCAGGGGAGTGCCGTCAGGTCGTGCCACGAGACCACCCCGTTCGTTTGCTCCGCGAGCCTGTCCAGGACGCCTGTGTGGGTGAGCCGGTCCAAAGGGTCGATGCCGTGGCCGCGCCCTGAACCGAACACCGGCTGCAGCGCAACCCCGCCTACGAACGGGGTTTCCAGAGCCCGCATGACGACGGCGCCGACCTCTCCGTCGTTGACGCCGAGGGCCGCCGTCATGGTCAGGGTGGTGAACACGCCGGCCTCGGACAGGCGAGCGATGGCCAGGTCTTTGAAGCGGGTCAGGTCTCCGCCGCGGTGGTGGATGGATGCTGCTCTGGACGGGCCGTCGTATTGGAGGTACACCTCCACCCGGTCCCGGTGCCTGGCCAGCAGTGCGAGCAGGTCCTCGTCGGTGGCAATGAGCATGCCGTTGCTGTTCACCATGATCCGGACGATCGGCCGGGCGACGAGCTCATCCAGAAGTTCGGCCAGATGCGGGTAGAGCGTGGGCTCACCACCGGAGAGCATCAGGACGTCCAGCCGCCCGTTTTCCCGGGCAAGCCGGGTGTCGATATTGGCCAGCACCTCACTGAGCGGCGCTACTCCCTGCAGCTGGGGTCCGGAGGCGGTGAAGCAGGTGGGGCAGCGCAGGTTGCAGTGCTCGATGATGTCCTGCAGGAGGATGCACGTGTGCTGCGTCTGCATGGCGGGCAGCCCGTAGGCATACGCCTCCGGGACCTGGCGGTAATTGCCGGCCTGGTCCGGGATGTGCTGCTTGGTAGGGGCCTGCCACCTCTCCAGGTAGCGCAGAATTTCGGGGGACTCGTCGTACAACGTGCTGATGAGTCCGTGGTCCGGGCAGCCGCGTTCAAGCCAGACCCGCCCGTCGCGGATCAGCAGCGCGCCGGAGAGGCGCCGGACCTGCGCAAGCGGGGGGTTCGCCTCGTGGCAGCGGGGACAGAAGGCTGTGACATAGCGGTGGATGCGGTCCCCGCGAAGAGGCTGGCCGGGGCCCGGCAACGGCTGCCGGGAAATGAACGGGTTCATATCCGGCTACTCATCTGCGAGAGGGCCGTGACGCAGATCCCGCCGCCGACCAGGATGAAGACCCCCAGGCCAATCAACAGCCCCGTGCCTAACCGGGACGTGCGTTTCCAGATTGCCAGACCACCGGCTACCGCCAGATACACCCCGATTGGTATCAGCGCTGCCGGCCCGGCGAGAGGGGTTTTATAGCCTTCGTCCGGCGCAATTCCAGCTGTTGTCCCGAAATAGAGGACATAGAGACCAGCAGCTCCGAGCAGGATTCCAAGCATCATGGAGCCGCGTCTTGGTTCCTGGGGCTCCTTTTCTTGGCGCGATGGCGGGGGGCTCCAGGGTTCTTTGGAATTGTCATCGGTCATGGTGCTCGCTCCTTCAACATCGGGCGGAGTGGTTTCATGTCAGGGGCCTCATCTGCGCGAGGAGTCCGACGCAGATCCCGCCGCCGAGCAGGGTGAAGATCCCCAGGCCAATCAGCAGCCCCGCACCCAGCCGGGAGGTGCGCGGCCTGACCGCGAGAACAGCCGCTACCAACAGATAGACGCCGATCGGAATCAATGCTGCGGGCCCGGCGAGGAAATGCATGGAGGAGAGCGCAAAGAAATAGAAGAGATAAAGGGCAGTAGCCCCCACCAGGATTCCCAACCCCATGGGGCCCAGACCTGGTTCGGGGGGATCCTCCTCATCCTCCTCCTCCCTTTCTTGGCGCGGCGGATAGTCCTCACTCATGCTGCTCTTTCCTCCATCCTGAGGTTGAGGGGTTTTCCGAAGACCCGCAGCATCCGCCAGAGCAGCAGGGGGAAAACCACCAGGAGGAACCACTGGGGACGGCTCATCCCCAGCCAGAGCAACTCGTTGCCGCGGACAAATTCGACGCCGAAGCGGAAGAGGGCGTAGGAGGTTACGTAGCAGATAAAGAGGTCGCCGGACCGGGGCAGGCGGTCCCGGTAACGCCACATGAGTGCGAATGCGGCCACATGGAACACGATTTCATAGGCAAAAGAGGGATGGAGTCCCGCCCCGGGAACTCCACCCAACATTGCAGCCTGCGCGGGCGTGAGAACAATTCCCCACGTCCCCCCGGTGGGGGTGCCAGGCAATTCGGTGAGGAGGCACCCGACGCGCCCGATGATCAAGGCCAAGGCGACAGCGGGCGCAAGCAGATCCCCGGTGGAGTCGCGGTAACCTGTCATCCGCTTGGCCAGATGGACGCCGAACCATGCGCCGACCAGTCCGGCCAGGATGCTGCGGTCGCCGTTGCCCCACCAGTCAACTAGGGAAATCTGCCGGGAAAAATCCCAGGTCAGCAATCTGGAGCCGATGGCACCGAAGGCGATGGCGAAACCTGCAATCGGCCACAGCCGGGGATCGGTAAGGCCTCTGCGGCGCTTCTCGTAAGCGTAGAACAGCAGGGCTGCAAGGATGCCCAGCCCCAATAAGCCGGCGTGCACCAGCCCGTCTCCCGCGAAGGGAAGCCCGATCATGAGCAGAGTGTAACAGCGACCCTTCCTGCCCGCCCCTGCGACTTCGACCGGAACAGGAAGAACGCCGGGCAATTGTGTCCGGGTGAAATTGCCGGGAGACGGGAATGCCATAACGCGGACGATCGAGTCGGCCCGCAGGTTCTGGCTTGGCATTCAAGTGGTGGTGCTCGGGCCGTCGCGCCCAGCCGCTGGCTGAGACGCTGCGCGCCGCGAGCAGCGCCATCCGCGACGGGGCCGCGGCAGCCACGCTCCATTCATTGACACCACCGAGACCGGCTGGTTCACGTCAGCCAACAGCCCGGAACTGAACTTCGCCTTGAGGTGACTAGGAGGAATTACGACGGCGGGGCGCGCCGTCGTCGTACATATCGCCTACGTGCCCCCGCACTCGCTCACCTAATGACCACGAAACCGGAAATTCCCCGCAAAACAATTTCGGATCAAGGTCTGCCTGGATTCATTGTTTCCCTGCTAGCGCGGAGGTACGATCACGGCAACCTTTCGGCCAGAACGAGACGGCGACGTGATCTTCTGAGGAGTTTTGTTGAAGGTTCTAATAACCGGCGGGGCAGGCTTCATTGGTTCTAATCTCGTGGCCTACTTCAATCATGAAAACCCTGATATCGAGCTGCGGGTCATTGATGATTTAAGTACCGGCAGAATCGAGAACCTTCATGGCCTCGATGTTGCCTTTACGAAAGGATCCATCCTTGACTACGAGCTGCTCCGTGAGGTCGTGAGCGGAGTCGACGCCGTCATTCATCTGGCGGCGATTGGAAGTGTCCCACGTTCCATCGGTGCGCCCCGGCCCAGTCATGACGCGAACGCCACCGGCACCCTCAACGTACTCGAAGCCGCTCGAGAAATGCGGACTGCCCACGTAATTGTGGCGTCCTCAAGTTCGGTGTATGGCAGCAATAAAGCGCTCCCCAAGTCCGAGTTCGACTGGACCCGGCCCATGAGCCCCTACGCAGTGAGTAAGCAGGCAACCGAGGGCTACACGATCGCCTACGGCCACTCCTATGGGATGCGGACCCTGGCGTTCCGTTTCTTCAATGTCTTCGGGCCAAGGCAACCGGCGGACCACGACTATGCGGCAGTCATACCGCGCTTCCTGGACGCAGCGATCAACGGCCAGCCGGTCACTGTGCACGGGGACGGGCTGCAGTCCCGGGACTTCACCTATGTCAAGACGGTATGCGCGACCATTTACGACGCCTTCCGGCGAGGCATCTGCTCCCTGGATCCGGTCAACCTTGCCTTTGGAACGAACACCACGCTCCTGGATTTGATTGGACGAATCGAAGCAGCCCTGGGCCGCAGGATTGACGTGCAACACGTTGAGTCAAGAGCCGGTGATGTCCGCGCCTCGCAAGCCGACGGTTTGCGGGTCAGAGAACTCTTTCCATCAATTACTCCCGTGGGTCTGGACGAGGGTCTGGCCAGTACCCTTCAATGGTTTCGGGACAAGCAGGTGTGCTAGTGAAGCCGCGCAAACGCAGGATCGTGCTGGGAATTACAGCCGACATGTCCCTCAAGCTCATGGAGGGGTTTCCGCAATATCTGTCCAGCCGCGGTTGGGACGTCCATGTTGTCTGCTCGCCCGGCCCGCTGCTGGACGAGCTCGATGACGCGCCAGGAGTCACGTGCCATCGCATCGAGATGGCACGAAGGCCAGCGCCTATTGCGGACCTCGCAGCCTTAGGCCGGTGGGTCCTTCTCTTGCTGCGTCTCCGGCCTGACGTTACGTCTGTGGGAACTCCGAAGGCCGGTCTCCTCGGCGGAATTGCGGCATGGCTGACCCGGGTCCCCGACCGGATTTACCTGCTGCGCGGCCTTCCGTTGGAAACTGCTACTGGGGCCAAATTCCGGGTGCTCATGATCCTGGAGAAACTGGCGTTCGCTACCGCGCACAGGGCATTGGCCGTAAGTCCGAGTCTGCGTGCGCGGGCCGTCGGGCTTGGCATGGTGCGGCCCGAGAAGATCGTCGTGCTGGGCGCAGGAAGCTCCAACGGCGTAGATCTTTCGCACTTTAAGCCTGCAAACCATGATCTCGAGCACCGTGATTGCCAGGCCAGCCACGACCTTGCTGCCGAGCTCGGACTCGCCCCGGACGTGCCGGTTATAGGATTTGTTGGCCGGTTGAACGAGGACAAGGGCCTGAGGCACCTGGCCAGGGCCCGGGAGATGTTGCACAACAGGGGGATAGACCACCAGTTACTGGTCGTCGGAATAATTGACGGTTCCGCCGCTCCCGCCATTATGAAAGAGCTGGAGCGCAGCGGCCGGTTGATTCAGACCGGCCAAGTTCTCGATGCTGCACCCTTCTACCGCCTCATGGACCTGCTGTGTTTACCGACCCGTCGGGAAGGATTCCCGAACGTGGTTTTGGAAGCATCCGCTACCGGCGTCCCGACGGTGACAACGGATGCCACCGGTGCGGTCGACTCGGTTGTGGACGGTCACACCGGGCTTGTGGTTCCCCGCGACTCGGCAGTAATGCTGGCTGACGGCCTGGCCATGTTGGTCGAAGATCCAGGTCTAAGGAGGAGGATGGGAGAAGCCGCCAGGCAACGGGCTCACGACCATTATCGCCGGCCTCTTGTCTGGGGTCTTCTGGAGGAGTTTTATGCCCAGTCGCTGCATCAAGGACACAATTCCGAGGCGGTGACTATCACTGAGGCACGCTGACTATTAAAGGCTCCGATCGCAATCGAGTACATAGACAGGCAGGGTTAGGGCACCGATGTGCGGAATCAGCGGATTCTACGAAAGATACCCAGTCCAACCGCGGGCTGACGTGGCAGCAGCAATGATCGCGCGGATCCGTCACCGGGGCCCGGACGATAGCGGAGTCTGGGTGGATGAGGCGGTTGGCGTCGCACTGGGGCATCAAAGGCTGTCCATCTTGGACCTTAGCGACGCAGGGGCCCAACCCATGGTCTCAGCTGATGGAGACTTCGTAATAGTGTTCAACGGCGAGATCTATAACCATGCTGATTTGCGCACCGCCTTGGACGCACAGAAGCCTATTGCTTGGCGAGGCCACTCGGACACGGAAACGATTCTCGAGTGCTTTGCCGCTTGGGGAATTGAGCGGACACTAAAGGCCTGCGAGGGCATGTTCGCCCTCGCCCTCTGGGACAGAGCAAACGGTGCTTTAACGCTGGCACGCGATCGATTCGGGGAGAAACCTCTCTACTTCGGTTGGCAAAGAGGGGCATTTCTTTTTGGTTCAGAGTTGAAGGCGCTAAAGGCTCACCCCGCTTTCGAAAACGAGGTTAGTCGAGACTCCTTATGCCTCCTGCTTCGGCATGACTGCATCCCTGCTCCCCATTCAATTTTCAAGGGCGTACATAAGCTTCGCCCAGGCCATTATTTTACTTTGACGCGGGCCGCTCTGAATGGGGGGTTGTCGCCCGAACCGGTTCCATACTGGCAGTTAAGGGAACCTGTCGATCAGGGCCGGCTGGAGCCATTCGCTGGCAGTGACGCCGAGGCAGCGGACGCTTTAGAACGCGTTCTGGGGGCCAGCGTGCGTCGGCAGATGGTGGCCGACGTGGCCCTGGGAGCGTTTTTGAGCGGAGGAGTGGATAGCAGCACGGTTGTTGCGCTCATGCAGGCCTCAGCGTCGCAGCCCGTCAAAACATTCACCATCGGCTCGTCCAGCTCGCACTACGACGAATCCGCACATGCCAAGGCCGTGGCCCGGCATTTGGGAACCGACCACACGGAGCTCATTTTGCAGCCCGCGGATGGGCTGAACGTTATCCCGGCCCTGCCTACCATGTACTGCGAACCATTCGCCGACAGCTCACAAATTCCGACGTTCTTGGTCAGCAGGCTTGCCAGCAAGGAAGTGAAGGTGGCGCTAACTGGCGACGGCGGGGACGAAGTGTTCGGCGGTTACAACCGTTATCTGGACGCTCGCGCGGTCTGGTCCAGGGTCGCCAAATTCCCTGCGCCACTCCGGAGGGTTGCTGCCGCGGGGCTTATGGCGGTGCCGCCCCACGCGTGGGACTCCCTTTTTGAAACCTCCAGCAAGTTACTGCCCAAACGGCTGCATCTGAACGCCCCGGGCGATAAAGCCCACAAGTTAGCCGGAGTGCTGGATACCGCCAGTGAGACCAACTTCTACCGCCAGCTCACCAGCCACTGGGATGATCCCGCTAGCGTGGTTCTGGGGGGTGTCGAGCCGCCGACGATTATGACCGATCCACGGCAATGGCCTGAGACCTCAGGCTTCGTGGAGTGGATGATGGCGATGGACACCCTGACTTATTTGACTGACGACATTCTGGTGAAAGTCGATCGGGCGGCCATGGCTGTGAGCCTCGAATCGCGGGTGCCAATGTTGGACCCGTCAGTTATTGAGCTTGCCTGGCGTATGCCCTTGGATAAGAAAGTGAGAGCGGGAGAAGGAAAATGGTTGCTCCGGCAGGTGCTTTACCGGCATGTCCCTAAAAGCCTTATAGAACGTCCCAAGATGGGGTTTGATTTTCCCCTTGACAGCTGGCTCAGGGGCCCTCTTCGCGACTGGGCCGAGCTCCTGCTGAACGAGGAACGACTGCGACGGGAAGGATACTTTCGCCCCGAGATAGTCAGGGGAATGTGGTCGGACCACCTCGGCGGCAAGCGCAACCGCCAGCACCAGTTGTGGACCATCCTCATGTTTCAGGCCTGGCTGGAAGAGCAGGAATTGACCAGCCACTAGAGTGCACTCCAGAAAATGTTGCAACCACCGCTGATGCGCCGATAATTCAGAAATGAAGGGAAACTCGCCGATGTCTCACGAGCAGGAAAAAGTCGTTATCGTCGGTCAGGGCTACGTAGGTTTGCCTGTGGCCATCCGCGCGGCGGAAGTGGGTTACGACGTCGTCGGGGTGGACATTGACAAGCGCCGAATCGATGAGTTGTTGGCGGGTAGATCGTACGTGGATGATATCGATCAAGAAACCTTGCATGCAGCACTCACGTCGGGCCGTTATCTGGCAACTACGAGCTATCGCGACGCTGCAGACTTTGACATTGCGGTGATCAGTGTTCCTACGCCTCTGCGTGAGAGGCTTCCAGACTTGACATTCATTGAGGAATCCGCGCGTTCATTGGCCGTTCACGTAAGGGCAGGTGCCACAGTAGTTCTCGAGTCCACGACGTATCCAGGCACGACGGAGGAGCTTCTCGTGCCGATATTGGAGGAGGGCTCTGGTCTGAAAGCAGGGAAAGACTTCTACGTCGGCTATAGCCCGGAACGGATC
Organism: Arthrobacter sp. K410C; assembly: GCF_059090105.1. NCBI lineage: Bacteria > Bacillati > Actinomycetota > Actinomycetes > Micrococcales > Micrococcaceae > Arthrobacter > Arthrobacter sp. K410C. The sequence goes on along the minus strand of NZ_JBNHFJ010000001.1, from coordinate 888,238 downwards.
GATCCGGGCAATAAAGTCTGGGGCTTCGTCGAAACGCCAAAGGTGGTTTCCGGCATCAATGCCGAATCCTTGAAAAGAGTGGAGGCTTTCTATGGAAGGCTCGTCAATCAGACGGTGCCCGTCAGCGGCACAAAAGAAGCCGAGCTGACAAAGCTTCTGGAAAACACCTTCAGGCACGTAAACATTGCCTTGGTAAACGAGCTGGCCATTTACGCGCACCAGCTCGGCGTGAACATATGGGAGTCCATCGAAGCAGCGTCGTCAAAGCCGTTCGGATTCATGAAGTTCACTCCCGGTCCTGGCGTTGGTGGACATTGCCTGCCGGTGGACCCCAGCTATTTATCCTGGCAGGTCCGCCGCAAACTGGGACAGAACTTTCGATTTGTCGAACTTGCCAATGACGTCAATGACCATATGCCGGACTACGTAGTCCAGCGACTGATGCTGATGCTTAATAGGGAACAGCGCTCCATTTCTGGGTCCACTATTCTGCTCCTTGGATTGGCTTACAAGAAGAATACCGGCGACATTCGCGAGGCCCCTTCGCTCCGCCTCATCGAGCTCCTTTTGGACGCGGGTGCCCGCCTCATCGCTGTGGATGACCACATCGAGGCTCACCGCTGGCCCCCAGGAGTCACGAGAGCGACCCTGGATGAGGCTGTGATCTCAACGGCAGACATCGCTGTCCTCGTTACTGATCACGATGATCTTGACTTAGCGTTGTTAGCCTCTCCTTGTCTTCCTGTGCTCGATACCAAGAACAAGCTATTTGCCGATCACATCGAGGCATTGTGAATGCCGACGGGATTCACGCGTTATGCGACAGGGAAATCAACGTCGCTCCGGCGAGCATGCGCCATTCATTCCGCGCCTACGCAATATGAGGGGAAAGTCCCTTGGCAATAAGCGAAGAAAACCCTCTCGTTACTGTTACCACTTACGGGGTCACCGGTAGTAGTGCAAGAGTTCGAATCCATGAATGGGTTGAATTCCTAGATATTAGTGCCGTTCATCACGATTACTTGGGCGGCAGCGAAAACGGGTTGAGAACGATTGTGCGCGGGCTGCCAAAACTGCTCCGTGCCGAGTCGGATTTGCGGCGTCTCGCCAGGGAAGTATCGAAGTCGACCCTATTCATGAGTCGGGAGGCATCGCCATTCAGCAATGGAAGACTCGAATTTGCTCTGTTGTCGGGTGCAAGTCGTAGTATTTATGACTTTGACGACGCGGTCTTTGACACTAACCCGCGTGGGCTTAAGAGACTTTGGAGCAAAGCCAAGGTGTGGTCTGCTGCTATGAGATCAGCCGACGTGGTCATCGCTGGCAACGAATATTTAGCTGAACATGCAGCGAAGCTTCGCAATGATGTCGTCGTTATTCCGAGTTGTGTGAATCCGGCAGACTATGTCCCGAAATCTGACTATGCATTGGCGGAGGTCCCGACCTTGGTGTGGATGGGAACACCGGCAACCGAGCGCTACTTGCAGCAGCTAACTCAGCCCCTACTGGCGATCCATAAGGAAAGAAGCATACGCCTTCGCATAGTCAGTGCAGGAGCTAGGTCGCTTGGTGAACTGGATCAAATTGTGGAACGGGTCAACTGGTCGTCGCAGACCTTCGGCTCTGTCCTGGCGCAAGCGGACATAGGCATTATGCCGCTGGATAACTCCTTATACTCGCGAGGTAAATGCGCGTACAAGCTGCTTCAGTACGGGGCGGCAGGCCTTCCGGCCGTTGCAAGTCCGGTGGGAGCGAACCGCGCAGTTTTGGAAGCCACGGGTGGGCCTTCCGCGACTACCACACAGGAATGGGAGCGGTCTCTCCGAGACCTCATAGCGTCCTCGGATGCGGACCGGGCACAGTTGGGGCGGCGCGCGCGGGACGTTATCAGCAAGGAGTACAGTTTTGATCGCTGGTCGGAAGTCTGGCGGAGCTCGACGGGCATTTAGCCGCTTCAAGGGCCCCTCGGCGAAAACCACGGCGGGCTCCTGATCAGCGCGAATAACATCTTCCCCCGGAGGGCGAGCAGCGTCTTGTGGCCTACCCGGCTGGCGACTCAGGCAAGCATCTCAAGTTAGGGGTGCGCAAGCATCAAGTTAGGGGTGCGCAAGCATTAGCCATACTCGATAATGAAGCATGACAAGGGACCTATCTTCGTATCCCGGACATCCTTCACACGCCGGGGGCAAGGCTTGAAGCGCCATCCCATTGCCAGGTATGTCCTTTGCAGCCGCGTTCCCCCTGTGTGGTATGCCAAAGGAGAATAGGATGCGTCCCAGCACTTCAGCACCCGATCCCTCGTCAAAGCTTCCCCGCCGCATAGTCCTTGCCGGAGCCGCCGCCCTCGCCGTCGTCTCCGTGGCTGGCCTTGCCGCCCAACTCAATGGTTCCCTGACCGGCGACGACGCTGATGACGGGCCCGTGGGCGGGGGCGAACTCGTCCTCAACGTCATGGACTACGGCGCCACAGGCGGCGGAGCGACCGACGACACGGAATCGATTCAGGCTGCTCTGAACGCCGCTGGTCCTGGCTCTACCGTCTACTTTCCCCCCGGAACTTACCTGTGCCGCAGGATTGTGGGTACGGGAAAGTCAAACGTCACTTTCCGAGGCGTCCAAGGGGCCTCAACCTTGCTGTACAACCGGGCGGGCGCTGGCGCGGTGGATCCACTGATCGGTTGGAACCTGACCGCCAACCCGTCTGTGAATGACAGCAGCATTACCTTCAGGGATCTCGTGTTCAAGGGTGCCGGGACGCTTAGCGAGAATCAGGCACTCTTGCACATGTCCGCCGTCGATGGACTTGTTGTGAGCAATTGTCAGTTCCTCAATATGCAGGGCGACGCTATCAACATCGCCCGCACTGCCGTTGGCGGAACGGACACCGGGGTTCGTAACCGCAACGTGCGCATCCTTAACAACCTGTTCGACGGCGTGAACTACGCCGGACGGAACGGTGTAACTGTCATTGCCGGTGAGGACGTCCTCATTGAGGGAAACACCTTCACGCGGCTTACAAGCCCAAACATGCCCGGTGCTGTCGACGTGGAACCGAACGCATTCGACACCACCGCAATCTGCAACGACATCCGAATCGTCAACAACACTTTCAGGGACTGCGGCGGCTACATGGCAGATGTGGGCGCTTCGCTGGTGCCGCCGACTTTCACATCGAAGCGCTGGGAAATTGCGGGGAACACTTTTTCAGGTTCGAAGGCTGCTGCGTTCTACTTTCATTGGCACAACCACGCCGCTACGGACAGTGACCCCTACATCGACATCAACGTCCGCGACAACATAATCAGCGCCCCCGACGCGGCCAACACTGGCCCCGCGTTCGTCATAGAAGGCTTGCGCGGCGTCCGGATCGATGGCAACAGCTTTCACTCGTGGCCCGGCGAAATTGTCCTAATGGGCTACGACAACACCAGCACGGTAAAAGACATCAACATCTCGAACAACGTCTTTGTGGAGTGTGGCACAACTCCCGGCTATGTCATCAACTTCAATGTGGGCGACCGGGTAACTATAGATGACAACAGCATCACAAAAAAAGGGGCGGCGCAAAACGCATTCATCCTGGTTGCCGGCACCGGCCCCACCTCGGCGCTGATTGTGCGGAACAACGTCGGCAGGAACGTTAGCCGGCTCGTAAGCTTTGGCGCTGGCACTACCACTCCATCAACGAACAGTTTCGTTGGAAACATCGGTTTCCCGATTGATGGGCCAGGTCCCGGGACTTAGCTAGGGCACGTCGATGGTATAGAGATTGTGTTTCTGCCTTGAAAACACGGACGTCGTTTGTCACCACAGCACTTTCAGCCGGAAGTCTGTCGATGGCTTTTGCATCGCCGTTTTCTTCTAATACTTGTGGTGTATGTTGACAGGCAAATAGGTGTCCCCGCGACCAGATCGGCTGTCACTGTTGTTACGGCAACGTGGCATGCTTCAATGGGAAATGGGCGTGGCGAGCGTCTCAGGGGTTGGTTGACATAAGCTGCCTTCGTAGCGGACAGGGCTGGGAAACTAATGGAGTTGAGAGACTACCTACGTGTCATACGGCTACGCTGGTTAGCAATTGTAGCCTTCACCCTCATTGGGTTGGGGCTGGCCTCGGCATACACGTTCTTGCAAACCCCGTTATACGAAGCCAAGAGCCAAATTTTCGTTACCGTAAAGGCAGGGACTTCGGCGTCTGAACTGTACCAGGGCAATGCATTTGCAGAAGCGCGGATCAAGTCATACGTGAGCCTGGCAACGAGCGACAGGGTGCTCGAGGCAGTTGCCCGGGAACTAAACCTGACCGAAGGAGCGAAATCACTCGAAGGCAGAGTCTCGGCCACTTCGCCTGCAGGGACTGTCCTTATTGAGGTAACTGCCACCGACCCGGACCCCCAACAGGCTGTCAGGATTGCAAATACCTCGGTGAAGCAAGTTATCACGGGTGTGTATGCAGTCGAAGACGTGAGCTTTGTGAGCCTCAACGTTTTTGAGGAGGCCACGGCCCCCAGTTCCCCGTCATCCCCGAACGTGCCCGTCAATCTTGTCCTGGGGGTTCTTTTGGGACTTCTTTTCGGACTTGGCTATGTATTTTTTCGCGAGGTGCTTGATGGCAGGAACTTGAAGCCAAGCTGATGTGGAGCGGGCCGTCAAAGACATCCTTGCGATCCTGGCTACCGAAGTGGTTCCAACCACGTCAAGGTTCAAACGAGTTGAGATCGGCTGAGAAGGTGGGTATTGGCAGTTAGGGTGCAGGTACTTCTGTCTGCTGGCCTCGGCGCCTTGTCAAGTATTGCGCCAACAGTGGCGGCGCTTTTGCTGCTCCCGGTCCACGAGTTCGGGGTATTTGCGTTCCTCTACGCAGTTTTCGCGTTTGGCTGGTCGGTCTGCCTGTCCGTCATTTGTGATACTTTCCTGCGGGCAGTAGGGGACCGCATTACTTGGGCGGAATTTTCGTCGGTTCTTGTTGGCTTTTCGTCTCTCGTTGCTGTTACTGCGCTTGGCGTGTCCTTGTTTATATATCCGGACATTCTCTCTGCACTGTCGGCTTCCGGCGCCATAGCGCTGGGGGTTTATCGCCTCGGTGCGCGCTTTTTCCGGTCGCTCACGTTCGGTGCTGCGTCGGTGCTTTGGGCAGAGGTTTGCAACCTCCTATTTTTCCTAGCGCCATTATTTGGCGCTATGGCGATCGGGGTAATCAACCTGACGTCGCACTCTGTTGCTTGGCTTATCGCCGGCATAGCAAGCATCAGTATCTCACCCCCTCTCTTATCGAATCCGTTCAGGGCACTTTTGGGTTGGTGCAGGCTTAGGTGGGGCACGATCCGTATGCTGTTGTCGGATTCACTTCTCATGGATTGTGGAGCGATCATCGGTCCACTGCTGCTACTGCCTGGCTTGGGCGCTCAAGGGTTTGGAATTTATCGCGGCGTTTCCAGCGTCGCGTCACCCGTGCAGCTTGTCCTCGAACCGATTAGGCCACTCCTGGCACATATGGGGGACGCACGTCGGACTGGACTGAAATTGCTGCTGGGAGTCCTCGGGTCTGGGCTGGTGATGTCGATTGCCTGTTTCGTCGTACTTCTGTCACTGGACCGCTTTGATCTGGTCCAAGGAACACTTGAGGCGCTGACCGTGTTTGCCGTGCCCTGTTCAATTTTTGTCTTTAGCAATTTTTTGGGCCATTTCTACTACTTGCTGAACAGGGCGCACTCGCCCGCGAAGAGAATTCGTGCTGGCCGATTTGTTCAAACCGTCCTCGTTGTCGGGTGCCCATTACTCGGCGCAGCGCTCTTTGGGTTGCCGGGTGCGATCTGGGGATTCGTCGGAGCCACCCTGGTTTCTTCAACTACGTGGGTGTCGCTCATGTTGGCGCCTAACTGAATCTGCGGTAGTTCCGGTACGTGGCAGGCGGCGCCTTATTTCAAGGTCGAAGGTTGGGGCAGGAGGGTCTTTTCGACGTCTCGAGAAGCAGGGTCGCGGAGCATGACGTTTATGACTGCGAGGGGCAGGAAAATCGCCCACAGATGTGCGGGTGCCTGGAGGTAGGGATTTGAGGCGTTGGCGATGAGCATTGCAATGCCAGCGCAGAGAGTGACAGTCAGCGTGGGGAGCATATCCGGGCGGAGGCCGGCTGCCCTTCGGATCGCGGCCACCACGAATACGGCGATTGTTAGGACCAGGAGCACACCTATCACGCCCGTCTGCATAAGGAGTACGTGATACTGCAGCTCAAACTGCCAAGGCTGTGTATCGCTTCGCGAGTAGCCGGGGATGACAGCCCCTAAACCGTGTCCCCAGATAGGCGACTGCGACCATGCCCTCAAGAGCTGGTCGGCTTGCTCGTTGCGTTCCGTCTGGCTGGTGCTTACATCCGACGACTCGCCTGAGAAGAGGGATACGACCGCACCCCAAGTATTGACTACGAGCGGGTGGGCAAGTATGGCCGGCGAAGCAAAAATAACGGCGATAAGCGCAGCCATCGCCCCCAGCGCTTTAAGGGGAGATACAGTCAGGGGACCTCGGCGCATGGTGCTGCGCTTCACTACCCAAGCAACCAAAGGAATCAGCACCAAGACCACGATGATTGCACGGCGCCCACCCACCATGGCTCCCGCGATTCCAGCCGTTGCTGCAGCCGCACGCAGGGACATCCTTGGTAACAAGTCGTCGCGTTTTACCAAGAGTGATGCCAGCCACATCGGCGCGGAGGCGACGAGCGTTGAAAGACCGTAAAAGCGGATCTCTGTCGCGTCGCCCGTTCTACCAAATCCTGCCCCGGTAAGTTCGAGGACTATGTCCGGGATGACCTGCGGAATCACGCCCAACTCGCCGCCCACATACACAAGAATGTAGGTGCCGGCTATCACCGTCATGACTGCGCATGTAGTGAGGAGTGCCTTGAGGGAGGAGTGGCCGAGAGCAGCGATGCTTACGAAGTAGACCATCGGGGCGATAACATACACGCCGGCTGAATTGACCAGACCCGGATTTTCCGCCCCGACCAGGAGCCCAAGAATCCCCAGCAGGAGAGTGAAGAACGCCACCCCCATGACGGGCAAGGTCAGGATTTTCCGCTGAACCAGGCTCGTCATGAGCGCGGCTGTGACCATCACGGCGAAAACTCCTACGAGCAGAAGTCCCTGCGACACCGGCATCAACAGTATGTATGCGAAAGACGCCGCTGCTACGAACCGCATGAGTGCCGCGCCGGCGGGTTTCTTCTCGGTCATGAACCAATGATAGGTACCAGTCTTACTGGCTACTTGTCCTGGTGCAGGTATAGGACGTTCAAAACTCGAGTAGCCACTGCGGTGGCCTCGTCCCTCCCAGCGCCGATAACGTTCCACGATGAGGTAAGGCTCAAGCGCTGAACGGACTTCTAGAAGTCGAGGCCGAAATAGCGGAATGGGTAGGTGCGTTATGCAGAAGTTTAAGATCGCGGTCCTCACCGATTTCGCGCTCGTTCCCCTATTTGGGCTGGAGGCTGTTAACGCGCTCGAAGGCTGTGAGGAAATCGCGGTCTTCTCCTGCACCAACACGAAGCCGAAGCGGCGGCCGTGGAAGCACCTCGGTTGGTACCTGCTGAACCTGGTCTCGATCCGAAACCCGATGACGCGGGTGGTCTCCCTGCGTGGGTGCAACAAGCGCATCGTTTACGAGAAGGCGTTCGAATCCCGCTATCGCGGCACGTGGCAGGAGCTTCCGGACGAATTGATCGCCGAGCTCGATGCCTCGGGGTTCGACGTGATCATAAAGCTCGGCATGGGCCTGCTCACGGTTCCCCCCAAGGATCGGCTGAGGACGCCGATCCTGTCCTACCACCATGGCGATCCGGACGAATATCGCGGCCGTCCGGCGGGCTTCTGGGAGATGCTGCACGGCCGGCAGACGATGGGACAGATCCTGCAGGTGCTGAGCAATGAGCTTGATGCGGGCAAAGTCGTCGCCTTCGCCGAGACCAAGCTCCAGCCGCATTCCTACCGGCGCTCACTGATCGAGGCCTACCGCCATTCGCCGCTGCTCATCAATCCCGCCATCGCCAACGCTCTTGCCGGTGAAACTCTGCCCAAGACATCGCAGGGCAAAAATTACCGCCTCCCCTCCAACGGGCAGGTGCTGAAGTTCGTGGCAGGAATGGCGGCCGCGTTTCTCAGACGCGCCGCCTACGGCGCGATGTTCGAAAAACATTGGCAGGTGTCGCACGCGTCCGCAAAACCGGCAGCGGCATTGGTGGCGAGTGCCTTTCCGGAAGCGGCAACCTGGCAGACGCTTCCGATCCCCAGCAACTATCTCTTCTACGCGGATCCCTTCTTTATCCGGGATCCGCCGGGCATCCTGGTGGAAGCGCTCAGCCGAAAGAACGCGCTCGGCGAGATCGTGCTGGTCGCCGGCGACCAGCATCGACGGGTATCGCCCGACGGCGGCCATTTTTCCTATCCGGCACGGTTTCGAGCCGGCGGCGAAGAGCTGATCGTCCCGGAAATCGCGCAATGGTCGGAACTGAAGGCCTATCGCATGAGCCCTTCGGGAATGACCGAGGCGTTCCCGATTCGGGTCGAAGGAAGCCACCGCGTCGCCGATCCCACGCTGCTGGAACATGGCGGTCGGATCTACCTGTTCGGCAATACCGAGACTGTCGGAACCAACAGTCTCCTCCTCTGGTCGGCCGACGATATCGGGGGCATGTTCGTGCCGCACCCCAAGAGCCCTTTGCGAATCAGCCCGCGGGGCGCCCGCATGGCCGGGGCTTTGGTGCGGGATGGCGAGCGTTTGATCCGTTTCGGCCAGAGCTTTCTCGGCGATTATGGCAACGGCATCTTCGCCTTCGAAGTGACGGCGCTCAGCGACCGCGATTATAGCGAGACACCGATCGGTGAGATCCGCTTTCCGGACCGGAAGGGACCCCACACGCTCAACTTTGACAATGGCCGGATGGTTTTCGACTGGTATCGGGATTGCTTCTCGCCGCTAGCCGGGGTGAGAAGATTTCTGGCACGGTTGAAGCGGAAATCGGCAGACTAGCATCCGGCACGCCGTTGACGGAACCTACAGCCTGTCAGGTCACGGGCTCAGCACGAGGGATTGAGGACAACTGTTACGAGTGCGGCGCTCTCGTAGAGAAACCGAAAGGCCCAGCCGGAGGGTGAGAGCTCTCGCCTGGAAGCGGACATGTTGAGCTCTTGGGAGTAACACCTTGCGATTAGGATCCGAGCCCTTGTGACGTGGGAGTCGTCTGTTACAACTGTGATTTTCTTCCACCCGTTTTCTTCGCTCAACTCCTGGATAGCCCTGGCTTCTCCTTGCGTGGTCACTGGATCTGGGCTGAAGCACACGATTCTATAAGGCCGATCTGCTCCGCAGATGCTGCTCTCATCGTCCGGCGCCGAAACAACGAGTGTCTCACTGTAGCCTTCGGACATGAGACCTAACGCGTAATCCAGTCGGCCTGTGCCAGCCGCTGGCGCCAAGACTATGACGGCGTCCGATTCCGTGGCTTGATCGACTGCCGGATTTGCAAATAGGAAAGCCCCGGCAATTACCCATGCGACCAGGAAGACGTCGCAGCACACGAGGGTGGCGATAAAGCTGTTCCGAACTCGGTGTCTTCGGCGACCGTGGGCTCTTCCTGACGGGAGATGGCCTTCCCCTGCGGTCAGTGAGGAATCCATAGTGGCAATAGTACGCACGGATATATGCCCCTGCCGGGTTCGCGCCTAAAGTCCTTCCTCAACTGGTGAATGTACTCCGGGCAGATATGAGTTGTGTCGGTCCGCGGCCAGCCCTGCCCGTCCATTAGGCGCGCCATGGAGTCTCCGCATCCAAATGGTCACGTTGCTCTAAAGCTCCATGTTGCTCCATCCATGGAGGTACGTTTACACGCCATCCTTTGGCTTCTTTCAAGGAGCCGTAGCGGATGATGAGTCTCGTTGGAGGGCGGCGTTGCGCTGGATTACCTGGTTGCGGCCCCCCAGAATGATTCCTTGGGCAAGCAGCCGGGCCAGCCTCGGGCGCATGAGGACAGCCCGGAAGGGGTACGGCAGTCCCGGGTAGCCGAAACTCACGTAGAACCGGGTCGCCGCGCCCGCTTGTAGGGCCACCTCCAGTGCCCGCCGGACGGGTAGGCCGAGCAGCAGCTCCACCTCTCGCGGCGCGCCCGTGGCCGTCGGGCGGGCGAGAGCTTTTTCTAGCAGGACGACATCGTGGGTAGCCACAGCGGTGCGCACGTTGAGCCCGTCCAGCCGGTCAATCAGGCGTAAGTACCATGAGCGCAGCGCGGACTCAGTGTCTACCCTGCCGCCGGGGATATCGTCCCGCCACTGGCCCTTTACTACACGCACCGAGATATTGCATTCGGATGCCATGACCGCGTCGTCGATACTTCGTTGCCAGCGTGCGGGCAGGACTACCCCGGTCAATGCCCCTTCACTACGAGAGACTCTGGCCAACGCCAAGGTACGGTCAGCTTCGGCGGGGGAATGCGAGTCAAAGACGAGCCGCGTGTTTTGTTCCATGGCCAGCCTCGCCAGTTGGCGTACGACGTCGGCGTCGAACCCAAGCCGTGCGGCCTTCAGTGAAAGATCAGCCCGATCTCCAACGGCGCCCAGTTGGCTGAGGGCCTTGAGGGTGGAGCGCTCCTCAGCCGCCACCTGTGCGGCCGGCTCCCCTTGGTGCGGCCAGTATCCGAGGGTTGCCGCCGAGCCTGCCGCCAGCAGGCGCTCGGTCAGGTCCAGGGCCGAGGCCCTTTCCCGGCCGGCCAGGTATGCGCTTCCGGCCCGCTCGTATATCGGCCACAAGAGCCTCATGCCAGCACTGTAAACGGCGCGCCGGGAAGTCGGGTGCTTGGCTGACATGGGTCCTCCACTTTCGGGCTTCTTCAGTGTGGTGCGGGCAAGCCTACTCTGGGGCTTTTCGCATGGATAGGGTTGACGCCGTTGGTTGATGAGCTACTTTGGGTCAGCGCGGAGGGGCTACTGTGGGCGGCGCCATGGAGGAAAGAACCCGTCGGTGGCGTCTGTCCCGGCGAGCTTCCGGTACCGATCACGGTCGTGGACCAACTTTGCAACTTGGAACAGCCGTGGCGGGCTGGAAGGGTCGAAGCGCTGCTTGAAAGCATAAAGCGGAGAAGTGGTGTTTCCACCGAGTCCACCACCCAAGTGGAAGCTGGTCAGTCCACTCGCCTGCGCCCATTCCGCAGCTGCAAGATAGCAGGCAGCGGAGGCGCCAATCGCTCGCGCCACGTCGTCTCCGGCCGAGAGGTGCGCGTGAAGCCAGGGCTCTGCCGCAAAGCACAGCAGTGCGCTGACCAGACGATCCGCCAGCCGACCTTCGACCAGCAGCGGTACCAGGAATTGGTCGTCAGTGAGCAGCGCCCGCCAGTACGCGTCAGGGAAGAAGAAGAAGTCCGCTGCCTGTTGGCGCCGCATCGTGGCGACGTACAGGTCCCGGAAGCCGTCCAGGCTCGTTGGGTGGGTTGCTATGGTGATTGTGAGACCCGCATTCTCCGCCTTCCGCACTGATCTACGTTGATCCGAGTGCAGGTTTCGCCGCAGGTCCCGGCCTGGCGACAGGTCCCATGCCACGGTGGACGCGACGTCGAACAGCTCGGCAGTTGGCGGCACGAGCCTTCCGTTGCCGAGAAGCGGGTGCAGTCGGAGGAACGTGGACACGACTCCTTGCTCGTGGGCCCACGCGTCTACGGCGGCGCCGAAGGCGTTCAAGTCCGGGGCTCCCCGGCCGATCGGACCCCCATAGCCGTACGCGCTGGTGGCATCCCACCCGTGACCCCCCGGTAGCGGACGCAACAACAGCGGAAGCGCCACTTCGCCGCGCTCGTCCTCGTAAGCCAGCAGGACTGGCTTGGTGCCTTCCGGTTCGATCAGGGCCGCCGCTCGGTGGTATGCAGCGCAGCTGTAGGTGTCCCTGATACCCAGTCGGGCGATGTGTGAGTCCCAAACCGCGGCGTCTACTACATGGATGAACCGCCTGGACGCTACGGGGGTGGTGGGGGCGGAGGAGGTCATGTAATGGGCCCTTCGCGCTCGTCAAGCGAGACCAGACCCTCCCCGCCAGTATGTTAGCGTTGCCCGCTCCGCTACACAATGGCTGCGCGAACGGACAGCATCTCTCTAGAGGGAATTGTGCTGCCTTCCTTTGTTAACCACTGCCGCCCTCGGCGCCAAGGCGATGCCGAAAAAACAATGGCCCCGAATGTGCGGTCTTTCCGGGTAGCCATGGTTTCTAAATCGAGTAGTCTCTACTGTGTTCTCCGCTGGCCTCTCGGATTTAGCGTTTTCACATGAGGTTTCGTCAGGCAGCTTTTGTACCTGCGAGCTCAGAGTGTGCGCGCTATAGCGGCTTTGTGGGTGTGCGGCAGCGTTGGATTACTAATTCTTGGGGCCTGCGGTGATTGGACACTTCAGCGGTGTCCGGTTACCCCATCCGGGATCCAACTTTGGCTTGGCGCGACGGCGCAAGTTTGATGCAGCCCGGGCGAGCGGCGCGGATACTACTTCAACGCCGGATCGGGTCTTTCGGTGGCGAGAGTTTCTGGTGGACAGCGGTGTCTGGGCCGCCGCACTTCCTGTTGGCACACTGATCCGATTGGATTTCGATGCTGCAAGGATTGATCCTGTAATTCTCGGTATAGCGATATCGTTTGCGGTTGTCCTGCAGGCACTGCTTGGGTGGGTCCTCGGCCTTTACAGATATCTTCATCCGTATGGTTCCCGGCACGATGCTTTGAACCTCATGTTGGTGGTGACCAGTGTCGGCGCCATTTTGACGATTGGTCGGCTTTTCGTTCCCGCGTCAGACCATTTCCCTCGAAGCGCACCCTGCATTGCGTTGCTCGTTGCTGCTGTTCTGATGGCAGGAGTGCGTCTAACGCATCGAGCGCTTAGCGAGCGGCGTCTCCGTCCGGGTGCAACTGCCACTCCCACCCTGGTCTACGGAGCGGGCCATTTGGGGCAACACGTCATACGGCAGATGAACGAGGACAAGTATTCGCCTTACCGTCCCGTGGGCATCATAGATGACAATTTCCGACTCCGGAATTTCCGGCTGGAAGGGGTACCAGTTCTGGGCCGCCGCGAGGATCTGGCCCGGGTAGCAGGGGCCAGCGGAGCGGAAGTACTCATCTTTGCGATCGCCCGGGCGGACGCCGAGCTACTCCGCGAAGTTTCAGATGCCGCGGATGAAGCAGGCCTTCGGTTGCTTGTTCTGCCCCTACTCGCCGATGTCCTTGAAGGCCGTACAGGGCTGAAGGACCTTCGGGACGTATCCATAGCCGACCTCATTGGCCGGCAGCCTGTTGACACCGAACTGGCTTCCATAGCTGGATTCATCGCTAACAAACGCGTCCTGGTCACTGGTGCGGGTGGGTCGATCGGATCTGAACTCTGCCGGGAGATTACGCGGTTCGCACCCTCTGAGCTCATCATGCTCGACCGGGATGAGACAAATTTGCAGGGCACCCAAATTTCCATCTCTGGACACGGGCTACTCGACACGGACGATGTTGTGCTTGCCGATATTCGCGATGCGTGCACAATCGAAGACATTTTCATGAAAAGACGCCCGGACATAGTGTTCCACGCCGCTGCGCTTAAGCACCTGCCCATGCTGGAGCAATACCCGAACGAAGCATGGCAAACAAATGTGCTCGGAACGCTTCATGTCCTGCGTGCAGCCAAGGCAGCGGGCGTTCAAAACTTCGTGAATATCTCTACTGACAAGGCGGCAAACCCAACGAGTGTCCTAGGTTATTCGAAGCGCTTGGGAGAACGGTTAACAGCTTGGTTTGCCGCTGATACAGAGAAGTCCTATTTGTCCGTACGGTTTGGCAACGTCATCGGCAGCCGCGGTTCTATGCTTCCTACCTTCAAACTACAAATTGAGGCAGGAGGTCCGTTGACCATAACTCACCCGGACGTAACACGTTACTTCATGACTATTCCGGAGGCATGCCAGCTGGTGGTGCAGGCGGGCGCGATCGGATGTCCAGGGGAAGTGCTGATTTTGGATATGGGAGAGCCAGTTCGAATTATGGATGTAGCTGAACGGATGATTGCTAAGTCCGGCCGTCACATCAGCATCTGTATCACCGGGCTTCGACAGGGAGAAAAACTGCACGAGGAGCTGGTAGGGGAGGGCGAAACGGACAGACGGCCGATCCACCCGAAGATCAGCCATACCGTGGTGCCGCCTCTTTCGCCCGAGGATCTAATGGGAAACTGCTTCGACCCAGCCCTTGCCCAGGCAAGGGACGACATGCTGCGGTTACTCAGCCTTGAGAGCAGACAATGAACACCAGGATCTATCTATCAGCACCTGATGTCGGTGAGTTGGAAGAGAAGTTTGTTTTAAACGCACTCCGTTCGGGATGGGTCGCCCCTATGGGCCCGGATGTCGAGGAATTTGAAGCCGAGGTGTCGAAGCGGGTTGGAGTTCCTTATGGTGTGGCGCTTGCATCGGGAACTGCCGCCTTGCATCTGGCCCTGCTGAGCCAGGGCATCGGACATGGGGACATAGTACTGACCTCGACTATGACTTTCGCTGCGACAGCGAACGCGATCCGTTACACAGGTGCTCGCCCTTACTTCATTGACAGTGATGTATCTGGCAACATCAGTACGGCGCTATTGGAAGAAGCAGCGGAAAAGCTGGCAGCGGAAGTTCGTCCCGCCAAGGCGGTTCTGCCCGTAGACCTACTGGGTAAGGTCTGCAACTTTGACGAGATAGACCGCATTGCTGAACGGTTCGGAATGGCGGTGATTTCCGATGCAGCGGAGTCATTTGGCGCCACCCGTCGTGGGAAGGCTGCCGGCTCATTCGGCGACATGGCCGCCTTGTCCTTCAACGGCAACAAAATCATGACGACTTCTGGCGGCGGAATGCTTTTGACCAAAGACCCCAAGACCGCATCCCGCGTACGGTATTTGGCCACCCAAGCGAGGCAACCTGTGACTCACTACGAGCATAAGGACATTGGCTATAACTACCGGATGAGCAACGTCTTGGCTGCCTTGGGGCGGGCACAACTCCTGCGACTGGACGGGATGATGTCCATACGCCGCCGGCGTCGCGAAATCTATCGAGAGTTCTTCTCACAGGTGAAAGGTGCGGAACTGTTTGGGGCTCTCTGTGATCACGAGGACAACTGTTGGCTCACGTCGGTGGTAATTGACCCGGAGGCGGCCGGTTTCACAGCGCAGGATATGGCTGCCTACCTTACTGCAGAAAATATCGAAACACGTCCTCTGTGGAAACCGATGCACCTCCAACCTGTGTTCGCGGACGCTGAGTGTTTCGTGGACGGTACGTCGGAGCGGTATTTTATGACAGGTCTCACGCTTCCTTCGGGCTCTGCTTTGACGTCTGGTGAGTTTTCCCGCGTTATTGAGGCTCTTCAATCATTCCTAGCATCCCGAAATTGATGTTTGAGCGGAGGGAAGCCCGTGGATCATCATCAGACGTATTTGGCATGGCGCGCACTTTTTGACAGGGTCACGGCCGCACTCATGCTTGTGGCGCTCACGCCACTCATGGCACTAATCGCCATCCTGATACGCGTCCGCATGGGGAGGCCGATTCTCTTTCGCCAACGCCGTATAGGCCAGTTTGGCAAAGTTTTCACAATGGTAAAATTCCGAACCCTAATCAACAATGCGGAGGAGATCGGCGGCGGGTCCATTCTGCCGGAACTGAATCTCGTGCCACCGCTGGGCGTGAAACTGCGACAATACAGTTTGGACGAACTTCCCCAGCTGGTGAACATTCTTCGAGGAGACATGAGTTTCGTGGGGCCGCGGCCCGCACTGCCCGCCCATTACGCGCGATATACCCCCGAGCAGGCCCGTCGGGTTCTGGTGCCTCAAGGGCTCACAGGATTGGCGCAAGTAACTTACAGGGCCGAGGCGCCCTGGAGTCTTCGAATCAAAAAGGACCTGGAGTACGTCTCCGACGTGGGCCCTTTCTTGGACGCCAAGATACTGGTTGCCACGATCTTCAAAGTTCTCAGAGCTGAGGGCGTCGTCGAAACGTTGAGTCAGGACGAGAACGACGACTTTGATACGGGCAATTTTGATACGGGCAATGCAAAGCAACTTTGATGGGAATTTCCAGCTTGGTCAACGGGACGGGTAAAGTGTTCGTCCCACTTCGCCCTGGTCGCGGGGGGTCTCACGAGTCCGCTCATGCCAGCCCCGTAACGGGTGATTTGAAGACGCGTACTAGTTACTCGGGCGACCTTTGCGTTAGGAGTCCTAATGTGGAAGCGGATCGGAGGCGAGGGCTTCCATTTCGAAGCCGGCTACTCTCCAGCGGTCACCAATGCCCGACGTAGTCCATTGACGTAGCTGTTCATAGGAGGCACCCGTGCATACAACAGGGCATGTGATTGACAAGGAGCAGACGTTTCTCCTATCACAAGACCTGATTCATCATTTGGCGAAGGGTAGGCAATGGGCCACGCCGGGTGTTCAGGTTGCGCTGCAGAAAGTTGTGGCCGGGCTAGATGCCGGCCTTGAAACAGCTTCACCCCGTCTGCAGGTGACGTTACGTCAGCTAGCTGACGAGGTAGCAGGCGGAACGGAACCCATCTACCCCCGACTCCAAGAACATTGGAGACATGTAGCACCGAAAGTTGCAGCTTCACACTTCAAGTTGAAGCCGGCGGGAGGTCCGGTACCCCGAAGTTGGGGGTTGGTTGCAGGGTTGCTGTTGATGGCCTGCACGGGGCTGGTCCTTTGGCGTTACTTGCAGCAGCCAAGCAGTAATGGACCTGAAGCGTGGGCACCGGCCAAGAAGCCGCTGATTGCAGAGTTCGATGCAAGCCACAGCCTCGCCGCTGCCCGTATGCACGGATTTAGACGGGACTGACGTCATTACGAGCGGAACGTACTGGAGCGCGTCGTCTGGAAAACAAGTACCTGCGCGAGAGTTGAATCCTAAATATGAGTACTCGGTACTCGTGACCTGTTGCGGCGGCCCCTCCTACGCTGAACAAAAGGGGATGAGGCCGGGGCGCTCCGTTCTTGCCAGAAGTCCCCGGCCGGACCACGCTGGGAGGACACCATGGGAGACAGCCCTCGCAACTCCCGCTTTGCCTGGATGGGCGGTCGCCGGACGCCCCGGCATCTTGTCCCTGAGGATGGAGCGTCGCACACGCAGACGGTCAAGGAGCGTGCGCGGACCGGCGGGGCCGTGCTGATGGTCGTTTCCCTGGCGCTCACGATCGGCACGCTCAGCGTTGCAGCAAATAACCCGCGGACCCAGAGCTCCGAAGGGCCAAGTAGCGAGCCCGCGACCCAGGTGACTGAGTCTGCACAGCCCACCACGGATGCTCCTTCCCCGGAGCAGGCTTCCGAGCCAAGTTCCTCGCAGCCAAGTGCCGAGCCAAGTGCCGAGGCAACTGCCGAGGCAAGCACCCCGGCGGCTACGGTCGAAACCGCCTCCCCGGCGCCGACAAACGGCAGCGGTTCCCAGCCGGCTCCAAAACCTGAGTTTCCGTCCTTCTACCAGTCCGTCCCGGTGGGCGACCTGCCCGGCTGGCGGCAGGTCTTTGTGGATGACTTCACGGACGGAAACGTGCCCATTGGCGGTTTTCCCGGCATCTACGGTTCGCGATGGCACGAGACCTACAAGGACGGCACGCCGGACACCCATGGCAAAACGCAGCCAAAGGATGCGAGAACGTCCGGGTACTACCCGTCCAAGGTTCTCAGCGTCCACGACGGCGTCCTGGACTTCTTTTTGCACTCCGAAAACGGTGTTTCCATGGGCGCAGCACCATCCCCGAGATTCGCAGGTACCACCCAGGCGCCCTGGAACAGCCAGCTCTACGGGCGCTACTCCGTACGCTTCAAAGCCGATTCCCTCCCGGGTTACAAGGTGGCCTGGCTGCTCTGGCCCGTCAGCAAGCAGTGGCCGCAGGACGGCGAGATCGATTTCCCGGAAGGGGACCTGTCCAAAGTCATCTACGCCGCCCTGCACGGCATCGGCCCGGACGGGAACCACACCTTCGACGTCTTCCGCCCCGAGGTCCCGTTCACGGACTGGCACGTGGCAACCACCGAATGGACACCCGGTCGCATCGAATTCTTCCTGGACGGCAAATCCATCGGCGTTGCAACGTCCATGGTGCCGGACAAGCCGATGCGCTACCTCCTGCAGACCGAGTCTTGCCTGACCGGTTGCCCGGCACCCGACACCGCAGGCCACGTCTACGTTGACTGGGTGGCCATCTGGGCCCGGAACTAGGTGCAGTCCGCCCGGATCCGGGTATCGAACCACTTTCCGCGGGTACCGGCTCCCCCTGAAGCGGGTAGGCGCTACTGGTGATCGGCTGGAAGCCCCATTGGTACGGTGAGGAATCGCCCTGGGCAGGGGGCACGCTCTAGCTGAAGAGGGTGGATTGTGTTCGACGTGAATCTGGACAGGCGCTGGTATTTGCGGCTCCATGCACTCCTGTCAGTGCTGCTGCTTGCAGTAACCGGTATTCTCGCGGTTCCGGCCGGGGCCTCGGCTGCCGAAGGTGATATCGGGGTGGAGGGGCCGTCGCATGCGGGGACGTCAGTGCCGACGGGCACGAAGCGGGCCACGAGCGGGTTGTGGTTCAACGACGGCATCTGGTGGGGAAACCTGTGGGACACCGCAAGCTCGAAGTTCCACATATTCCGGTTCGACGCCGCGACGGGCTCATGGGCCAGCACGGGGGTGGTGACGGACGCGCGGGGTAACACCCATCATGACGTGCTGTGGGATGGGACCACGTTGTATGTGGCGAGCTACCGGTTCGTCAACGACGGACTGCCGGCCGAGCCGAACTTCCCAACGACCATGCGGCGCTACAGCTACGACTCAAGCGCCAAGAAGTATTCACTGCTGGGTTCTTCACAGATCAACAACTCCAAAGTCGAGGTTCTGACCATCGATAAGGACTCCACGGGCAGGATGTGGGCCACGTGGCAGCAGGGCAACCGGATCTACCTGAACGTGACCGGCACGGACGGCAAGACATGGGGGACCCCGTTCCCTCATCCAGCATCCTTGAGCAATGTGTCAGTGGACGACATTTCGGCGATGGTCGCATTCGACGGGAAAATCGGTGTGATGTGGAGCCGCCAGGTGGGCGACGCCACCGACGGCATGTACTGGAGCCACCACGTGGACGGGGCGCCGGAAGCTGACTGGTCCGCTCCCGAGACGGCGGTGTCGGGGCTGCGCAGCGGTGACGACCACATGAACCTTAAATGGCTGGACTCCTCCGGCGGCCGGGTGTTCGCCGCCATCAAGACCTCATTCACCTCGGCGTCCCAGCCGCTGATCCAGCTGCTGGCGCTGAACGGCACCACTTGGTCCGCGCACACGATCGCCACCGTGGCGGAGTGCCCCAACCGGGTGATGGTCCTGATCGATGAGAGCACCCAGCAGCTGCGGACGTTCGCCACGTATCCGAAGCCGGCCGGCACCACGAACGCCGGTACCTGCACCAGCTCGGGAGGCGCGATCTACGAGAAGTCCACACCCCTGGACAACATCAGCTTCACCACCACAAAGACCAACCGCATCATGGATGCCGACCAGTATGCCCACGACGTGACCTCCACCAAGCAGAACCTCAACAGCGAGGCGCGGGGCACCGACAACAGCGGACTGCTTGTGCTCGCCGATGTCAACGCCACCAGCCGGTACTGGCACTTCTACGAGCCACCCGCCGGCGGCGGAGGCGGCGGCACTGGCGATACCACCGCCCCAACCGTGACGGGTACGTCCCCTGCCACCAACGCAACAGGCGTGGCAGTGACAGCTAACGTGACGGGACAGTTCTCGGAAACGCTGGACGCGTCCACGGTCACCGCGGACACGTTCACGCTGGCAGCGGGGACGACGGCGGTGCCGGCGGCTGTGTCGTTCAACAGCACGGGCAGCGTTGCCACGCTGGACCCGGCCACGGACCTGGCGCCGGATACGGCGTACACGGCGACGATAAAAGGCGGTTCCGGCGGAGTGAAGGATGCCGCGGGTAACGCGCTGGCCTCGGACCGGACCTGGACTTTCAGAACGGCTCCCGCGCCCCCCGCAACACCGGAGACCGTCACGCTCACGACTACCGCTGACAGCTACGTCTCCAGCCTTGGGCCGGGGACGAACTACGGCAAGAAAACCGCACTGTGGGTGGACAACAGCCCGGTGGAGGTTGTGTATCTCAAGTTCGACCTGTCGGCCTATGCGGGCAGGACGCTGGAGAGCGCGGTGCTGCAGCTGAACGTTGGCGACAATGCCTCAGTGGGCAAGCAGAACGTCAAACAGGTCGTCGACGACAGCTGGACTGAAAGCGGGATCACCTACACCAACCGTCCCGCGCTCGGCACCAGCAGCCTCGGCACGCTCGGCCCCACGGCGGTCAGCACCGGCTACAGCATTCCGCTGACGGCCACAGACCTGGCCGGTGAGTTGGGCCAGCAGCTCACCCTGGGCGTGGACACCGGCAGCACCGACGGCCTGGCCGTGAGCTCGAAGGAGGCCGGCAGCACAGCCGCACCCAAGCTGATCCTCACCCTCCGGTAGGTGCGCTTCCCCGGATCTCCAAGCAGTGCTGGGTACAATCGGGAGCCAGACGAACGAACACTGCTTTGCCGGAGGTACGGAGAAACAATGTCGGAATGGCTCGAAGTCGGCGCGGACAACTATGTGCTGGTTACCGAAGGATCGCTGCTGAACACCGGACTCATCGTCGGATCCGAACGGGCCATGGTGATCGATACCGGCTGCGGCCCCCGGCAGGGCAGGGAAATCCTGGACGCGGTGCGGGAAAAGACCCAGCTGCCGCTCGTCGTCGTCAACACACACGCCCACTACGACCATTTCTTCGGCAACGCGGTGTTCGCCGAAGCCGGCGTCACGGAGTTCTGGGCACACCAGAACTGCGCCACCGAAATCGACGAACACGGGGACCTGCAGCGCCGCTTCGTGGGGACGCTGGAATCGGAGATGTCCGCCGGTGAGGGCGAGAACGTGGAACTGGTGGTCCCCAACGCCATCGTGAAGGACCAGCCGGTGCTGGTGGACCTGGGCGGCCTCACCGCCACGCTCTTCTACCTGGGCCGCGGCCACACCGACGGCGACCTCCTGGTGGGCACCCCCACCACCTTGTTTGTGGGCGACCTCGTGGAGCAGGGCGCGCACCCTTCCTTCGAGGACTCCTACCCGGAGGAGTGGGCGGACGCGCTGCGCCACATCTCAGCGCTGCGTCACCGCTACGAGTTCCTGATCCCCGGGCACGGGAAGCCGTGCAGCGACCAGTTCGTCAAGACCATGGCGGACACCATGACCACCGCCGTCCGCCAGGCGCGCCAGTCCATCCGCGACACCCCAAGCGACGCCACCAAGGCGATCCCCGTCCTGCCCTACGGGCCGGAGCAGTCGCGCTGGTTCATCAAACGGCTCCAGGAGACCCGCCGGGAGCACTAGCGAAGTCCACGGTGAACTGCCGGCGGACAAGCCTGCGCTTGGCGCCGCGTTCCACGAGGATTGCGACGTAGTCCCGCACCCGGCAGCCGTCCAGCAGGCTGTACTCCTCGGCAACCACGTCCTCGACTACGGAGCGGGGCTCATCGGGGAACCGCTCGGCGAGCCGCTCCACCACGGCCGCGATGGCCTGGGCTTCGGTCCTTTTGAGCATTACCGGTCCTCCCCTCGGGGGAGAGCCAACGACAACCTGTGCGATTCTGAGCCGGGCTGCATCCTTGAATGATACGGACGGGCGGCGCTGGGAAAAGGGCCTGCGGAGGAAGTCTGCGGAAAGCCGCAACAGGCATCGCGGGGCGGCAGTTTGCGGCCCGAGCCTGCCCGGCACGTCCGGAACCGAAGCGTACGACGGCGGCCGCGCGCCGTCGTCGTACGTCCCGCCTTTGTGCCTGGTCAGACGGCTGTCGGCATGCCTCCCGCCGGCATCTCCTGCGCGTTCACGGCTTCCTTCTCCGCGCCGTCCATCGCCCCCGCGGGCATGTCCTGTCCTTCGCGGCTCTTGTGGCCGTCGGTTGTCACGCTCTCGGCCATGGCGCCAGGCGGCATCTCCACCGTTTGGGGAGCGCCGGCGTCGGACGAGACGTCCGTGCCCCCGGCCATCGCCGCAGCCCCGGTCGACTCTTCCGTGAGGAAGGGCATGTTCTGCCACCTGTGCCACATGGCGTTGTCCGTGCCGCGGACAAAGACTTCCAGGCGGCCGTCGGCGTTGCTGCCCACCGTGATGTTGGAGGTGAGGATGCCGCCCAGGGTGTGCCAGCCTGACCAGCCGCTGTTCGGCGCGGTCTGCCACATGTGCCAGAGCGTGTTGTCGGTGCCGCGGACGAAGGCCTCAAGCCGGCCGCTCGCATTCCTGCCCACGGCGATATCGGAGGTGAGGATGCCGCCCAGGGACCGCCAGCCGGACCAGCCGCTGTTCGGCGCCGTCTGCCACATGTGCCAGAGCGTGTTGTCGGTGCCCCGGACGAAGGCCTCCAGCCGGCCGTCCTTGTTGCTGCCGATGGCGATGTTGGATGTGAGGATGCCGCCCAGGGAGTTCCAGCCGGACCAGTTGCCGTTGGGTGCCGCTTGCCAGCGGTGCCACAGCGCGTTGTCCGTGCCCCGGGCGAAGACCTCGAGCCGGCCGTCCTTGTTCTTGCCTACGGTGATCTCGGAGGTGATGACGCCGCCCAGGGGGTTCCAGCCGGACCAGTTGCCGTTGGGTGCGGTCTGCCAGCGGTGCCATACGGCGCCGTCGGTTCCACGGGCGAAAACCTCCAGCCGGCCGTCGGCGTTGCGGCCGGTGGCAGGCGGCCCGGTGATGACGCCGCCCAGCGAGTTCCAGCCGGCCCAGTTCCCGTTGGGGGTTGTCTGCCATCGGTGCCACAGGGCGTTGTCGGTGCCGCGGGCAAAGATCTCCAGCCGGCCGTCCTGGTTGTTGGCTACGGCGATCTCGGTGGTGATGACCCCGCCCAGGGAGTTCCAGCCCGACCAGTTGCCGTTGGGCGCGGTCTGCCACCGGTGCCACACGGCGCCGTCGGTGCCGCGGGCAAATGCCTCCAGCCGGCCGTCCTTGTTGTTGCCCACCGAGACATCCGAGGTGATGACGCCGCCCAGGGAGTTCCAGCCGGACCAGGCCTGCGGGGCCGCCGGGTAGAGGGCACGGAACCCGTCGATGTCGTCCTGGGTGAGGGTCCGCTTGGTGAAGTTGGAGGACACGGTGGGGGCCATCACGGCGTTCGCCACGCTGGAGTGCGCCAGCCCCACGATGTGGCCGAACTCGTGCAGGGCCACCGTCTCGATATCGAAGGCGCTCGCCGCGGCACCCACGCTCCAGACGTGCTCACTGTCATCGAAGTGGACCGGCTTGGGCAGGGTGTTGGTGACCACGCTGCAGCCGGGCGGGAAGTCGGCGTGGGCCAGGACCCCGCCCACCATCGAGTGGTCCGGGTCCGCTGCCGGCCGCCAGCCGATGCGGATGTCCGGGCTGGAGCCGAGGGCCACCTCGGTGAAGGTCAGCCCGCCCACGTTCTGCCAGGTCTGGATGGCACGGCGGATGGCGTCGAAGTCAGCGGTGCCCGCAACGTCGTCGGTCCCGGTGTCAAACGCGTAGGTCAGGGTCCGGTCCGT
Organism: Arthrobacter sp. K410C; assembly: GCF_059090105.1. Lineage (NCBI taxonomy): Bacteria > Bacillati > Actinomycetota > Actinomycetes > Micrococcales > Micrococcaceae > Arthrobacter > Arthrobacter sp. K410C. The sequence goes on along the minus strand of NZ_JBNHFJ010000001.1, from coordinate 864,601 downwards.
CCACGCGCACTGGGTGGCGAAGGCGATTGCGCCGCCGCGCATGTCCGGAAGGCCGCAGCGTGCCTGCATCATGACGTCGCGGGTGGCGTCGTCGAAGACGCCGGTGACGGGCAGGTGGAAGAATTCCTGGAAATTCTTCAGGGCCCCTTCGGTGGGGTCGTCCAGGACACCGAGCTCTCTGGGGGTTGCTTCGCCCAGGTAGCCGAACCGCTCAAGGTAGCTTTGCACCTTGCTGAACCCCGGATGCCGTTCCCCCGCGGCGGTGTTTTCGACGGCGGCCAGATACGGCGCCGCGCGGTACTGCTCTTCAGTCATTGGACTCTCCTTGATCTGTTCGGATGCTTCGCAGGATCTGCAGTGCGGTGTCCCGTTCCGCGCCGGGGGACAGATGGACGACGGCGGTGGCGCGGCCGGGGAAGGTGGCGGCAAGGGTGCGGATTCCCTCCTCCTCGAACGAGACAAAGTCCGCGGTGCCGCTGCCCACGTTTTCCTGCCAGTGCTCGTAGCCGGGTTTGGCCGCGTAGCGGGTGAGGGGGTCGGCGAAGGGGCTTGCGTCGACGGTCAGCCTGATGCCGGCGCCTTCGAGGACAGCGGCGCCGCCCTCGATGGTGTGTTCCTGTGAGGGGGCCAGCTGTTCCGGGACGACCAGCGCCAAACCGGCCACCCGGAGGGAACTCCACGGCTGCCCCATCATCACCCGTCCTCACGCGAACGAACCACAGGAATAAGTCGATCAGACGGGCGTTACTGCACCGTTACTGCCCGGGGGACGCCCCTTCCGTGGGCGGCGACGCGGGACCGGTAGGATTTGCCGCGTGATGAGAAACGGCAGGCGCATGCAGGACTGGGTCAAGTACGCTGCACTCGCGGTGCTGGCGGTCCTCGCCTTTGGGGTGGCTGCGCTCGCGCTGATGAACCCGGGCGGCCTGGGGGCGGCCGTGGAACCTCTTCCAGCCAGCACCCAGGTGTCCACGCCCGCAGCCTCTGTGGCCTCGAGTTCTCCTTCGGTTCCCACCGCCACCCCCACTCCCACGGCGCCTACAACAGGACCGCCGGCGGGAATCGAGCTGGCGGCCGAGCCGGTGGTTCTGATCCTGGGCGATTCCTACACGGCCGGGGATGGTGCTGATGCGCCGAACCAGGGGTGGGCCTACCTGGTTGCCAACGCGCTTGGATACCCCACCAACATCGACGGCGTGGGCGGAACCGGCTTTGCCTGGGGCGGGGGAACGCAGGACGAACTGGGCGGCGAGTACGAGCTTCGGCTCCAGGAGATTGCCGCCACCCCGTCCTTTGTGCCGAACGTCCTCATCCTGCAGGGCGGCCAGAACGACGCCCAGATCCCCAACCCGGAGGAGGTCAAGGCCGCCACCACGCAGACCATCCTGGCGGCGCGCCGGTTCTGGCCGGGGATCCAGGTGGTGGTGCTGGGACCTTCGGCGCCCCAGCCGCTGGCGGAGGAGCTCCGCGCCACGAACACCGCGGTCCGTGCCGGCGCCGAGGCAGCCGGCGCCCCGTTTGTGGACGCCATCGACGCCGGCTGGTTCACTCCTGCCAACAGCCCGGAGTTCGACGCCGACGGTGCCCACCCGAACTCCGCCGGCCACGCCTACATTGCGGAAAAGTTCCTGGAATCCTGGGCCACCCTCACCCAATAACCCTCTGGAGTTTTTGGGCAGATATGGCGACTTCCAAGGCCCTCAGCCCGCCATATCTGCCCAAAAACTCTCACCGCGGGCAGGGGAGAGGTGCCGCTTCGGATCGTAGTCCGGCGGGGCTGGTTCCCAGCCTGCGTCCAGACTTCATCCAGCGCAGTTACCGAAACGTTATATATGCTTGCTTAGTGGTTTTTAGGTCTAGCAGCGGAAATTCGTCAGTTTCGGAACGCCCCTCAAGCCCGGAAGGCGGGCTGATTTCAGGGCGCAAGCATGCCCTGGACGGGCTTCGCACCATCGCGGTGGCGGGCGTCTTCTTCTTTCACGCGGCAACCGAACAGATGCCCGGTGGATTCATCGGGGTGGACGTGTTCTTCACCCTGAGCGGCTTCGTAATTACCCTGCTGATCATGAAGGAGTGGCAGGCAACCGGCAGGCTGCGGCTGGGGGTCTTCTACGCCAAGCGGCTGGCCAGGCTTTGGCCGGCGCTGCTGGCCCTGTGCGCGGTCATCCTCGCGGTGGGCTTTGTCTTTCCCGCATCGGGCTGGGGAGGGCAGGCGGAGTTCGTCCTGCCGGCGGCGGGCTACGTCATGAACCTGGCGCACTTCGGGATGTTCGGCAACTCCATCACCGGCGAAACCCTCGGCCCCACCTGGACCCTCGCCGTGGAGGAGCAGTTCTACCTGGTGTGGCCGCTGCTCCTGCTGGTGATGCTGCGGTTCTGGCGGGTCCGCACCGTGGCTTGGGCTACGGCCGGCCTGGCCGCGGCCTTCCTGCTGGAGCGGTTCGTGCTGGTGATGGCCGGCGCGCCGCTGGGCCGGCTGTACAACGGGCCGGACACCCGGGCCGATGAACTGCTGATCGGGTGTGCCCTGGCCCTGCTGCTGGTGTGCACCAGGCCGGGTTCCCGGGCCCACGTTTCCCTGCAGGCCGTGTCCCGCCGGGCCGCGCTGCCGGCCGCCCTCATCCTGCTGGCGGCACTGTTCCTGCTGGAAGAACCGCATACGCCCGGCCCTTGGTTCAGCGCCTTCTGGACCCTCGGCCCCACGGTGCTCTCCCTGCTGACAGCTGTGCTGCTCGGCTCCCTTGTCCTACAGCCCGCCGGGTCCATGGCACGGTTCCTCAGCCACCCCTGGCTTGCCGGGCCTGGCCGGGACCTTTCCTACGGAATGTACCTCTGGCACATCCCCGTGTACCTGCTGCTGATGCCACTGGTCCCGGAGCTGCCGCTCCGCATCGCGCTCTCGGCGGCCCTCACCGTGTTGTTCGCCTGGGCGTCCTTCCGCCTGGTGGAGCGGCCGCTCCGGCGCTGGGCAAACGAAAGGCTGGAGCCCGCCGTCGTCCGTCCGGTCCGCAATGGCGCGCCGGAGCGAGAACTCGCTACTGCGGGGCGGGGCGCTTAAAGATGAGGGGACCGGTGACTTTTTGCGGATCTGCGCTGATCCGCCGCCTCCGTCACCGGCCCCGAGTCTGGTTCTCAAGTAATCGAAGGGGTGTTGGTCCCGCAGGGCAGCCCTCCAGGCATCACTGTGCACCCAACAACTCAAGACGAGGGACAGATACGGTCAAGAATTCCTCAAGATTCAAAGGCCTGGGTTAGGCGGGTGGCGTCGGGAATGCCATCCTTCAGACGGCCAGGAGCCTGTGCGACTAGAGCGTCTCGGGGATCGGCCGTCCCGGGAAGAGCGTTGCGTACTGTTTCCGGTACATGCGGCGCCCCACGAGTTTGTACGCGAGGCGGACCGGCGCGGGGATCTCGGCGAACAGTTCCTTGCGATCCGCGGGCGGGTTGGTGGCCAGCACCATCCCCAGGTAGGCAACCATGAACTTCTTGTCGAACTGCTTGACGCCGTGCTGCCCGATGGCCTTGCTCTCTTCCTCGGTCATCACCCGGTCAGCGACGGGCATCACCTCTGTGACCTCGCGCCGCAGGTGCACATTCAGGACCGCCGACAGGTCCTCATAAAGCCCGGCGAGCTCGTCACCCAAAGCGGCGTCCGGCGTCTCCATCCAGCGCAGGCGCAGTGGCTCGATGGCCTCCAGCCGTTGGGTGACCTGCCGGTGCTGCTCAAGCATCTGCGCCACATGCAGCGCACACGCCGGGGCCCGCTGCTCCAGCTGGGGATACATCAGCAGGTCCTCGCCCTCGTGGTGGATGTGGAGCACCTTGTCGAAGTTGCCCAGCACCTCGCCCACATACGCGGCACGGGCGGGGTCGCCGGCATTGACGGAGCGGACCAGGCCCGGCGCCTCGCTGTACGCCCACAGGAAGAACCGGTGGATGCGGCGCATGGCTGCCGATCCGCCGCACAGGACCGGCCCCGGAGGAAGGGGAGCTGCGGTCTCGCCGGGCTGCATGGTGAAGAAGTCGGTCATGATGGGCCCCTAACTCGTCGTGAGACAAAGCCCTCTCCCCGCGAGCATGGTATCGCTTGCCTTCCTGCCGGACAACGGTGACCGAAATGCGTCACTTACAACCTGCAGGGTGCCGGGGGCGTCTGGAGTTCCGAAACACGACGGGAACTGCAAGCCCATAAATCACGCATTCCGGTTTTCACGACCGGCCGTTGCCCTCATGGCCGAGGGATGATTCGCTGGAGGGATGAGCGATAAGACACCACACACAGAAGATCTTCCGGACGACGAGCATCTGCGGAACGACGTCGTCCCGGCAACGCTGGACGAGCACGAGGCGTCCCCGGACGAGCATTTCACGCCCGGCCTGACCAACGCCGGCCAGCAGGTAGGGGGACTGGCTTCAGCCACGGGCTACGGCGACAAGCAGGACCCGGACGAGCTGGATTCCAACAACCCCGTCTGACCCCGCCACATGGGGCCGGCGGCCGTGGCCCCCAATGGTTGCTTGCTGTTTACCTGGAAGACGTTGTCCCGCGCCCGGGCATTGCCAGAAGATGATGCGACGGCGGGGCTTGCGTTGATACCAACCGCGGCGCCTGCCAAGAAAGGCGGGGCTGGTTCTGACGGCAGCATTCCGGAGCCAGCCCCGCTGAAACCAGGAATAACGAAGAGCACGACTTTTCGGGGATTTGCTTGGCGGTGCTGTTTGCTCAACACCGCCAAGCGCTGAAACCGTCGGTTTCCCGACTCAAGGCTGCGGTACCACTGGACCCAGCTCCAGCTGCACCCCCATGCGCCGCGGCCTTTCAGAAACTACTTTGGACCGTCATCCTCAAGCGGACGCGAAATTGCCGTCAAGAAACCGTCAAGGCTTGGGCAGGTTAAGTGTCCGAACCCCCGGGAGTCCGCCGGACCAAACCGGCACAGGACCTGCGCAGCTACCGAGGAAACACCCAGTGCCCGCGTCCGGGCGGCCTACTTGGCCGGATACTCCTGCCGCCTGCTGAAGCCGACGTCGTTCAGGCCCTGCATCATGTCCGCGACGCTCTTGTGCGCCCCAGCCTCCTTTCCGACGACGGCGACGGCCGCCACTTTGCCGTACATGACCGGCCGGCCCTGGTCGTCCTCCTCCGACAGGTCCGCGTCCAGCCGTTCCAGGACCTGCTGCGCCACGCTGGCGGGGTGGCCCATCCAGATGGGCGTGGCCAGCAGGAGAATGTCCGCCGCGAGGATCCGCTCCCGCAGTTGCGGCCACTCGTCCCCGTCGCCAGTGTCCACCTGCACGCCGCGCTTCACGTTGTGGTCCACCACCCGCAGCGAGGACACCTGGACGCCCTGGCTGCCGGGCGGGCACCACCTGCGGTGCCCGCAAGCGATTCGTGGACACGATTCGTCCCGGATGGGCCACCCGTTTACCAGGTGCAGCGGGAAGGGAGGTTCAGACCCGCACTGCACCCTCGGGCTCTTTACCGGGCCGGTGACGCTGGCGCTTCCGGTGGCCACGACGCACCAGACAGCCTCCGGCCTGTCGCTGGAGGCCACAGGGCATTTCACGTCGGTGGAAGCAACTGTCCCAGTCCTGCCGTCAGGCCCGGCTGCAAGTCTCGCGTTGGCCGGAGCCGGCTCGCAGAGATGATCGGTGCGGACGCCCGCACGCCAGGTGAGTCGGCGGTGTTCTCGGCGGAATTCAACATCGCCCCGGCCATGGTGGGCATTGCAATGCTCCTGATAGCGGGAGTCTTCGAGTACGGCCGCCGGCTCGAGAAAGACACCGAGGGGCTCGTCTAGTGCCGGCGGAGGAGTCGTCAAACATCCACTGCCACCTGGACGATCTGCTGGCAGACCGCGGCATGACCCTGTGCTCGATTGCCAGGTTGGTGATCTGCTGACAAGCGTGCGAAACCCGTGACTGCGGCTTCACCGGGATAGGCGCCCGGGCGGAAACTCCTGTTCAGATCTTGACCCAACCCGCGGCGATCCTTCGGCCAACCTTGACCCGCCGGGCGTAGCTTGTGGCCATCAGACAGTTCGGATTCGAAGGGGAGTGGAAGCAATGACGCTTACTGAGTACGTTGTAGCCCTTGGCAGCATGCTGGCCTCACTCGGGGCTGCCGGCCTCCTGGCAGCCGGAGTGATCCGCGCAAAAGCCCGCCACTAGGGCGTGTCAGCCAGATGCTGATTGCCCGGAGGGCCGCTCCGCCGCGGTAGGTGAGGGCGAGTTTGTCTAGGGTGTTGCCGGCGCCCGCCGCTGTTTGAAGATATCGAAGTTGGCTCCACGACGTTGCGGCCTTTGTAGTCTTCCTTGTCAAAGGCGGGGGGTCCTGATGCCACCTCACCGCGGACACGGTTGGGGCGGGTGCGGGTCTGCCGGGACCGGCGCGGTTGCTTTTCAGCTGGTCCATCAGCTGGGTGAACGTGGGTGCATCTTCGCCCTGCACGGGGCAACCAGCAGCAGAGGCCTGCCTTCACCGTCGACCAAGGCGTGGATTTTGGTGCTTAATCCACCGCGAAGCGGCCGATCGCGTGGTCGTGGCTCAGGAAACAGATTCACGTAATTCGAGCGGGCCCCTGTGGTTCGGGGGAAGATTGGTGCCGCTTGCTGGCGATTATCTGAAAAATGATGCCGCCTGGTCCGGCGCGTTGGACTTCGGTGACGGTGAACCCAGCGCCTACGAGGTATGGCACGGGGTTACGGGTGATGTGTTCGCCGCTCACTAGCACGCATAACGGTTCGACTGCACGCATCATCAGATGCCCGAGGGCGTGGGTGGGGCGGCCGTGTTCGGCCAGTATGAATGACCCGCCCGGACGGAGCACCCGGTAAGCCTCGCGGCTGGCTGCCAGCGGATCAGGAATCGAGCAGAAAGTGAAGGTTGAAAGGACGGTGTCTGCGCTTTCGGACGGCAGGGTCAGGGCCTGCGCGTCACCGTGATGCAAGTCGATGCGCTTGCTCGCTACGCGTTCGCGGGCGATGGCGAGCATCTCCTCGGAAAGTTCAATCCCCGTCACGTGCTGCGCGTCCGGGCCGTACAGGGGAAGGTTCAAGCCGGAGCCAACCCCTATCTCAACGACCTTCCCGCGGGCCATCGATACAGCCCAGGCCCGGGCTCCAACGGCAATATATCGTTCAAAAAGACGCATCCACCTGTCGTAAAGCGGCGCATTCCTGTTGAAGGCTCTCGTAATGTCATTGTTGGTGGTCTGGCGCATGTCGACCTTCCCGGGTAGTCAGGTCGTCATCGTAACTGGGAGGAAGTTCCGGTTGCACGAAGCCACGGCAAGAGCGGCAGTCCCGGTAGAAAGTACGGCTCAGCTGCTTATTTTTTGCAGGCGTAGTCGTAGTCGAGTCCGGCCGATACGTATTGGGTCACTGTTACGGGGCTGCTGGGCGTCAAGCCAGGAAGCGAGCAATTTGATTTCGCTCCCCGCAGGGTTTTGGCACCTGCCAGCCAGCTTGGCAGCCCATCGAGGGAGCTGTCGGCCGGCACGGTCCCGGCGATGATTCCCCACTGGTAGCTTGTCGAGTAAATCCCGACACCGGCGTCCTTGCCTTCGGCGTCCGTACGTCCGGCAGTGATGGTCTGGAAGTAGTCGACCATCCCTTCAAGGGTTGCCCGGTTCAGGGCTGTGCTGTTTTCCTCGCCGGTCTGCCAGCTGTTTTCTGTCTCGACATCGAGCCACCAGAAATAGCTGCCAGGGTCCGTCACGCCTCGTTCCTTGGCGTCGTCATAGGCCTTCGCGTAGCCGTACACGTATGAGCAGGGAAGGTCGACCGGGCCTTCAAGTTCGCCTTTGCTTGCGGGCTCGCACTTACCGTAGGGCTCTGGGACCACCACGTCTTTATACACATTGGATGCTGGCCACCAGGAGCCTTCATGTCCAGGATTGGCCGTGTTTACGTACAAAGAAATCTGGGGCTGGGTGGGGTGCCCGGTGGTATTTTTCTTGGCCCATGCGAGTTGCTCAGCGAAGCAAGGGTTGCTGTTATTAGCCAGTCCGCCGGTGACGCCTATGATCGCGAAAGCCTGCCCGGTGGGAAGGGTATTGATCTTGTCGCATTGGGGCCAGGATATGTCGATGCCCACAAGGTCCTTATTCTGGGACGGCGGAGCCGCTGCCACCGGAACCGTTCCTGTGGCCAATAGCCCGAAAAGGGCCAGGAACGTGTAAGCCATCTTCATCCCGTAACGTGCCATGACCAATGCTCCCGTCACCTGCTGCTTATGGTGTACATGCGCGTCCTGCGCCGTGCCGTCCGGCCCGTACCCGGAGGTGGTAAGACTTTACGCTGGCATGGCAAAGGGTGAAAGACCGCGAATCCCCCTATTTCGGTCGCTAGCGAAGGGATGGGTAGGCGGTCGCCTGCGGCGTACGGCCGGGGTGAATTCATCTTGTCTGGGATTCCCAGGTCAGGATCGAGGAAGAGGATGCCATGGCTGCCATGGCGGCAGCGAATGAGATTGCCGACGGCGGGGAGTACCCGCTCCTGGTGGGGGCTGGGCCTTGAACGACCAGCACCGAAACGCATCCCGGCCACTGCCGCGTAAACGATGCTTACAGGATCCTTGGCAAATCCTGCGCTGATCCGGCGTGTGTTGGTGTAGGCCAGGGCGAAGACTTATGAGGCATGGCATTTGCTGTGCCCGTAATTTTTCCCCCCGGGACAAGACCGGGGGAGGGGGCTGGAGTCTGGGAGTCTTATGAGAAAGCTTCGTTTTATTGCCTGCGTCCTGGCGCTGGTGGCAGGGATGCTGGCCGGTGCGGCTCCTGCCGTTCACGCCGCCACCCCGGCCATCAGCCTGAACCCCGCCTCGGGGCCGGCAGGAACATCAGTGACGGTCACCGGGACAGGGTTTCCCAAAAAGAGCCTGGGCACGGTTACTGGTGGCACCAATGAGGTGCCGTTCAAAACCAGTCCTTCGGGTTACTTCAAGGTTGATGTGGTCATCCCGGTGACGACCGACCCGGCGGTTGCCATCAAGGCTGTATCGGGAGCAGCGCAGGCAGTCGCGGGTTTCACTGTCACCTACAGCTCACCATCCACCACCACCGAAGACACCGGGGAAACGACAACGGTCTCCGAACCAGCCCCGACAACCGCCGCCATCAGCACAGCCGCGCTGCGCTTCGGGGTCGGGACACCCGGAGGACCATTGGCCGGCGCAGAACTGGATGAGGTGGCAGCCCTGGCCGGGGAGGCGCCTTCGATCATACTGTCCTACAAGGACTTCAACCAGGCGCCTCCGCTGACTGAACTCGATGCTGTGCGGGCCCGTGGTGCTGTTACCTTGCTGACTTGGGAACCGTGGACCTGGGGCGGCGGCACGGATCAGCCCGCCTACGCCCTTGACCGCATCGCCGCTGGAGACTTCGATACTTACCTGCGGGGCTGGGGTCAGGCGCTGGCCAGTTGGGGACATCCGGTGATGCTGCGGTTCGGGCACGAAATGAACGGCAACTGGTACCCCTGGGCCGAGGGTATCAACAGCAACAGCTCCGGCGACTACGTCGCCGCCTGGCGGCATGTCCACGACGTGCTCGAAGCGACCGGGGCGTCCAACATCACCTGGGTCTGGAACCCTAACGTTCCCTACTGGGGATCGACGCCCCTGACCGGGCTGTACCCCGGATCCTCCTACGTGGACGCCGTCGCGTTGGACGGTTACAACTGGGGGACATCAGCGTCATGGAGCTCTTGGCAAGAGCCTTCCCAGCTATTCGGACAAGGGCTGTCAGAGCTCCGCACCCTGGCGCCGGGCAAGCAGATCCTGATCGCTGAAACGTCCTCGGCCGAGCAGGGCGGCTCCAAAGCCGACTGGAACACTTCATTGGTCAGCTACCTTGCTGCCCAGGGCGATGTCACAGCTGTCACCTGGTTCCACTTCAACAAGGAAACTGACTGGCGTATCAACAGCAGCAGCTCATCTGCTGAAGCCCTGGCACGGGCTTTGGCCGCCCGACCGAAGTAACTACCAACTCGGGCGCGGTGTTTGATGAGGTGCTAGTAGTCCACATGGACATCCAAGTCCTCCGCGGCCCTTCCGGTGATCCGGGCCGCAGCGGCACGGACGGCTTCCGGGATGTCCTCATGCAAGGAGCCTGCTCGCCACCGGGCAGTGGTGAGCAGGCTCCTCGTGCTTGTCGCGCCTGGGCCGCTGTCTCCCATCATCTGCACGACAGCCCTGCCCGGTTTAGGCCTACCGAAGGCGCCGTCGTCCGTAAAGCCGCCTGCGTGCCTGGCCGGGTAACGGGAGGATTCGTGACGTCCAACTTCCGGTGAAGTTTCTCTCCCAAACCCCTTTACGCGCCCGGTCCGGTGTTATTAACATCGTTCGTGTCATAGTCCGGATGGGCGCCGGGGGCGTCCGGGAAGGGGGAGTGCATCACCGCTGATCATTACCGAATGACAATTGACCACTACGTTGAAAGCCCCTCCTAGGAGGGGCTTTCCCCTTGCCGGGCGTTCCGCCTTCTGGCAGGGCGTTTTCCGGGCTAGGGGGTAGGCCGGATGGCGGTATCGGCGCTGTAGGAAGTGACCCTGGAAGCGGGGCCGCTGTCGAGCACTTTCGAGCGGACCGTGGAAGCGTCCAGGACGACGTTCTGTGCTTCGACGTTGCTCACAACATGGTTGGTGGCCACCACGTTGCTGTCGCCCCCGGCGATGAGGACCATCGTGGGCTGGGCATTCGGCGGGACGATCCTCTCCGGCGAGACATCGTAGGCGATGAGGTTGTTGGAAAAGAGGTTGTTGTCTCCCGCAATGTGAACCACGCCGTACAGATCGTCCAGGCCGTTGGATACTCCGAGGAACGGCGGGAAACCTTCCATGCCCCGGCGGAAGTGGTTGCCGGTGATGAGGTTTTCCTTGCAGTTGTTGGTGAGCCGCATCATCCCGGGGAAGAAGCCCTGGAACCTGTTCGAAGTCACCGAGCACCTGTTGCAGCCGGTCAGCTCGACCAGGCTCCTGCCCCGGGGAAACAGGTTGTTACCGGTGATGAGAAGACCTTCGTGATTCTCCGCCAGCAGGGTGGCGCCCTCCGGCCCGGCGCCCATGAGGTTGTCACTGATGATCGTCGCCTGTCCCGCGCCGGTGAGTTCTACGCAGTTGCCGCATTCGGCGATCATGTTGTCGTGAACGCGCAGGGCGTCGGCGCCGCGGACTATGAGCGCGTGCTCCAGATACGCAAAACCCATGCCGGTGATGTGGAAGGAGTCGTTGTCCGAGGCGACTTCAATGCCGGTCCTGCCGTTCCTGTAGCTGTTGCCGTCCGGCGGGAACTCCACGCCATCAAGGCAGAAGTCGCGGAAAACGACTCCGGACAGGCGGGGACTTCCAGCCCCGCGAACCAGGAAGGCCTGCGGCGCTGCTGATTGGGTGAGGACACGGATGTGGCTGCCGCCGGGCTGCAGCTCGAGCCAGCCGGACGTGTCCGCATTGTCCTTAATGCTGCGGGAGAAGAACCCGTGGCCAAATCCCGCAATGGTCAGGTAGCTGATGTCCACCACCACCTGGGTCCGAAGATCGTAGTCTCCCGGGGGAATGGTGATGACGGCACCGGGCCTGGTGTCCGCCGTGGTCTGGCGCCTCTTGATGTCCGCGATGATGTCGTTGATGACCGCACCAATGTCCACCTGTGCCGTCACCTCCGGCCGGCCCTTGATCTTCCACGAGGTGACGTCGTAGATGTTCGTTTCTTCCGGGCTGTCAGCGGCGTGTGCCGGTGCTGTAGCGCCGAAGGCCAGCGCTCCGGTAAGGGTGGCAACAGCGCCAGCGCCTAACAGCCTGCGTCGGCTCGGGTCCACCGATACCGAATTTTTGTCAGTCAACGCTTTTCTCCTCAATGCACAGTGGAATGTGTGGGCTATCCGGAACTGCAAGGCATTGGTTTTTTGCAGCACAGAGCGGCGGGTCTTGATGGCCTCGGTGTACGCGTCTGTAAATGGAAGTGTCCCTGCTCTCCGTAGAGCCGGAAATTTCCAGGCGTGTGCCAAAACGATTGGGCGTCCGGATACCTCGAGGCTAGGAGGGCGGTGCAACAGCTGTCAACGCCAAAATTTCTCTTGGTTTTGGCAAAGCAGTGACCCTTGACACTCTCAGGTTCCTCGTCCTATCGTGAGTGCCAAGTCGTTTTGGCAAAACGATTTTTCAGACCCCAGTCACTCTCACCATTCCGTTCAAGAGAAAGTGAGTCGACAGCGATGTCCACTCGTAAATTCATCAGCAGGCTCGCCGTCGGCGGCATCTGCACCGCCGTCGCACTGGCCGCCTCGGCATGCGGCGCAGGAGGCCCGGCCACGTCTACCGGAAGCGCCGGCACCAACACCGTCAACGTCCTGGTCGAAGCAGGCGGCCACGCCGAACTGACCGGTGTCGCCCAGCAGTGCAAGCAGGACGCCGGCGTGGACGTCAACTTCGTCGAACTGCCCTACGACGGCATGTTCAACCGGCTTTCCAGTGAATTCTCCTCCGGCAACGTCTCCTTCGACGTGGCCGCCCTGGACTCCGTGTGGCTGCCCAGCTTCAAGGACGCCCTGCAGCCCATTGATGAGATCTTCACCGATGAGGCCAAGAAGGACATCTTCCCGTCCCTGGTCAAGGAAGCCAACGTGGACGGGCACTTCGTGGGCCTGCCCGCCTGGACCAACGCCGAAATCATCCTGTACCGCAAGGACCTGTTCGAGGACGCCAAGAACAAGGCCGATTTCCAGGCCAAGTACGGCTACGAGCTGGCTGCCCCCACCACCTGGAAGCAGTACCAGGACATCTCCGAGTTCTTCACCAAGGACGGCATGTACGGCACGGACGTCAAGGGCGGCGTGGAAACCGAGTGGCTGGCCCACGTCCTGCAGGCCGGCTCGCCCATGGTCCTGGACGGCGACAAGGTGGTGGTTGACAACGCCGCGCACAAGGAAGCCCTGGACTTCTACGTGGGCCTGGCCAAGTACGCTCCCTCCGGCGCAGCACAGGTTGACTGGGCCGCAGCGCAGAACCTGTTCAACCAGGGCCAGACCGCCATGACCCGGTTCTGGGCCCACGCCTACCGGCAGATCCCCAAGGACTCCCCGGTGGCGGGCAAGGTGGGCGCAGCCCCCATGATCGCCGGATCCGCCGGCGTCGGCGGCGTTCCCGGCCCCTGGTACCTGACCGTTCCGAAGGCCACCAAGAACACCGAGGCGGCCAAGAAGTTCGTGAAGTGCGCCTACGACTACAACGACAAGGGCATCGAATCCAGCCTGGGCCTGGCCTCCCGCATCTCGGCGTTCGAGAAGTACCAGGACAAGGAAGGCTACGAGAGCTTCAAGCCGCTGATCGAAACCCTCAACGGTGAAGCCACCGCCACCCGCCCGGCCACCGAGAAGTGGCAGCAGATCGTGGACACCGTCCTGGTTCCCATGCTGCAGAAGGCCGTTGCCGGCGGTGACTCCGCCGCCCTCCTCGCCGACGCCAAGAAGCAGATCGAGGACCTCCTCAAGTAAGACCCCCGCGGCCGGCACTTGCACACACCGGTGCCGGCCGCGGCCCCAACCAGCGGAAGAGAAAACCGTGCGCATCTCCGACCGCCGCTTCGCATTGTTCCTGATGACACCAGCGGCGCTGTTCCTGGCAATATTCGTGGCCTTCCCGCTGTTCCGCCTGGTGGCGGACAGCTTCTTCAAAATCTCCCCGATCGCCGGCGGCCCCCGCGACTTCGTGGGCCTGGACAACTACTTCCGCGCCTTCGCATCTGAGGCCTTCACGGGAGCGGGCTGGCGGACCCTGGCGTACACCCTGGTGGTGGTCACCCTCGAGTTCGCCCTGGGCCTGGGCATGGCCCTGCTGTTCACCATGCTGGGCCGCAGCTCCCAGATCTGGCGGACGGTGTTCATGTACCCGCTCATGATCGCCCCGATCGTGGCAGGCCTGCTCTGGAAGTTCCTGATGATCGACAACTTCGGCCTCATCGGAACCCTCCTGCACCAGGCGGGCATCCTGGACAACCCCAACCAGATCGGCTGGCTCTCAGACCCCGGCATCGTGCTCTACTCGGTGGCCATCCCGGACATCTGGCTGACTACCTCGTTCATGTGCCTGGTGCTCTTCGCCGGGCTGCAGAACATCCCGGGTGACCTGATCGAAGCGGCACGGCTGGACGGCGCCCGGGCACCGGCCCTGCTGTTCCGGATTATTCTTCCGCTGCTGCGGCCGGTCATCGCCGTCGCGCTGGTGGTCCGCGGCATCGACGCGGCCAGGGCCTTTGACACCATCCTCATCCAGACCAACGGCGGCCCGCAGTCCGCCTCGGAAACCATGAGCCTGCTGATCTACCGGACCATGATCCGCTTCGGCGATCCGGGCCTGGCCAGCGCCATGGGCACCATCTACCTGCTGGCGATGCTGGCCGTCGCGTTCGTCGCGGTGTCCACCATCTGGCGGCCAGGAAAGGACAACTGATGCGCGTCGCCGAAAAAACCACGCACGACGGCGGGACCCCGGCCAGGGCGGCTGCGGCACCTTCCGCAGCACCCGCCGTCGTCCGTCCCCGCAAGCGCCGCGGCGTTAACCGGGAAGGGCTGGAGGCCGGCCGGCGCAGCACCCGCACCCTGCTGTGGGTCCTCCTCGCGGCCGCCATGGTGCTCTACGGATTCCCGTTCCTGTACCTGCTGTTCACGTCCTTCAAAACTCCGATCGACACCATTGCGGTGCCGCCCACCATCCTTCCGCGGGAGTGGACGCTGGAGAACTACGCCAACGCGCTGGGCCGCAGCGGCGTGCCGGCGTCGTTCATCAACAGCATCCAGACGGCCATCATCAGCACAGTGCTCTCCCTGGTTCTGGCGGTTCCCGCCGCCTACGGCATCACCCGGTACAAGACGCTCAGCGGCCGGATCTTCATCATGGCCGCCCTGGTGACGCGCATGGTCCCGCCGGTGGCAATCGGCATTCCGCTGGCCTCCATGATGGGATCCGTGGGCCTGGCCGACACACCCATCGCGCTGTCCATCGCCCACACCACCATCTCCCTGCCGCTCTCCATCTGGCTGATGTCCAGCTTCTTCGAAGCGGTCCCGAAAGACCTGGAGGAGGCGGCAACCGTGGACGGGTGCAGCAGGCTCGGTGCCCTCTGGCGGGTGGTCATCCCGGTGGTCTCCGGCGGCATCGCCGTCACGGCGATCTTCGCCTTCCTGGCCTCCTGGAACGAGTTCCTCTTCGCCCTCCTGATGACGGCCATCCGCTCGCAGACAACGCCCGTGGTCATCGCGAACTTCCAGACCCAGTTCGGCCTGGACTGGGGATCCATGACGGCCCTGGCCGCCGTCTACTCCATCCCGGTCATCCTGCTGACGCTCCTCCTGCAGCGCAAGATCGTGGCGGGCATGACGCTCGGCGCCGTCAAGGGCTAGCCAGGGGGAACCGACATTCGTCGGTAGCCTACTCATACCGGACAAACCATAAGGACGTGGGACACAGATGAGCAACAAGAACATCGGCATCAAGGACGTGGCCGTCGCCGCCGGCGTTTCCGTGACAACTGTCTCCCACGTGCTCAACGAGGTTTCCTACGCCCGGATCAGCCCTGAAACCAGGGACAAGGTCAAGTCCGCCGCCGAGCAGCTCGGCTACGGACCCAACCGCCTGGCCCAGGCCCTGCGCACGCAGCGGACCGGCATGCTGGGCCTGGTGAGCGAGGATATTGCCACCACGCCCCACGCCGGCCGCATCATCCTTGGCGCCGACGAGGCCGCGAAGGCCCGGGGGTACGGCCTCATGATCATCAACACCTCCGGCTCGGCGAGCCTCGAATCCCGGCAGGCCGACGTCGAAGCCCTCCTGGAGCGCCGGGTGGACGGCATCCTCTACGCCACCATGTACCACCGCAACGTGGAGCTGCCGGCCAACCTCGGCAGCGTGCCCTCCGTGCTGGTGGATTCGGTGGCCAAAGGCGGAAACATCACAGCCGTGATCCCGGACGAGGACGGCGGTGCACGCGCCGCCGTGGGCGCGCTCCTCGAAGCGGGCCACACCCGGGTGGGCTTCATCAACAACACCGACGATGTCCCCGCCACCCGCCAGCGGCTCCAGGCGTTCCGGGCCATGCTGACCGAAGCAGGGCTCGACGGCGACGCGGCACCTGTCGAGTCCGAGGTCTCCGAAGTGCACGGCGGCTACGAGGCGGCCCGGCGGATCCTGGCACGCAAGGACCGCGCCCACATGCCTACGGCACTGTTCTGCTACAACGACCGGATGGCGATGGGAGCCTACCGCGCCGCCGCCGAGCTGGGACTCAGCATCCCCGGTGACCTTTCGGTGGTCGGCTTCGATGACCAGGAGCTGATCGCCGCCAACCTCCACCCGGGCCTCACCACCGTGGCCCTGCCCCACTACGAGATGGGTGCCTGGGCCACCGAGCACCTGATTGACGCCGTCGAAGGGAAGACAGACCTGACCCTCATGGCACTCCACCCGACCATCCTGGGCTGCCCGCTGGTGCGCCGCGATTCCATCGCGGCTCCCCGGCCCTAGCAGCCAGCCCCTTCCACTTTCCAAGAGGACCGCACCAACATGTCCACCTTCCTTGATGCCGCACGCCCGGAAACACCTCCGGCCGGGACCGCCAGGTTCCGTCCCGCCATCCACTTCACGGCCCGGGACACCTGGCTGAACGACCCCAACGGCCTGGTCTTCCACGACGGCCTTTACCACCTCTTCTTCCAGAACAACCCGTATGGCAACGTGTGGGGGAACATGTCCTGGGGCCACGCCACCTCCCATGACCTGCTCCACTGGACGGAACACCCCGTGGCCATTGCCTGCGACGAAACCGAGGACATCTACTCCGGCAGCGTGGTGGTGGACCACGGAAACACGTCCGGCTTCGGCACGTCGGACGCACCTGCCCTCGTGGCCATCTACACCAGCGCCTACAAGGCCGCGTCCGAACACTCCGGCACGCAGGCGCAGTCCCTGGCCTACAGCACCGACGCCGGCATGACGTGGCAGAAGTACGGCGGAAACCCTGTCCTCACCAGGAACTCCGCGCACTTCCGCGACCCCAAAGTCTTCCGCTACGAGGGCGGGCAGAGTCCCTGCTGGATTATGGTGGCCGTCGAAGCGCAGCACCAGAAGGTGGTCTTCTACCGTTCGGACGACCTCAAGACCTGGGACTTCCTCAGCGACTTTGGCCCCATGAACGCAGACCAGGGCGAATGGGAATGCCCCGATCTCTTTCCCCTTGCCGTGGACGGGGACCAGGACAACGTCAAATGGGTCCTGATCGTCAACGTCAACCCGGGTGCGGTGGCGGGAGGTTCCGGAGGCCAGTACTTCGTGGGCGAGTTCGACGGCGCCCGGTTCGTCCCGGACTCCTCTTCAGTTGCGGCTCCGGCCGGGGTCAGCGCCCTGGGTGATTCCGCCGCAGCCGCTGCCGCCCTGCAGCAATGCCTGTGGCTGGACTGGGGGCGCGACTGCTACGCCTCCGTCTCCTTCAGCAACATTCCCGATGGGCGGCGCATCATCATCGGCTGGATGAACAACTGGGACTACGCCAACCAGCTGCCCACCGCTCCCTGGCGGTCCTCGATGACCCTCGCCCGCGAAGTGCGCCTCACCGCAGCCAGCGGCTCTGCCCGCCTGGTCCAGCAGCCTGTCCTGCCCGGCCACCCTGCCGTAGACGGGCCGCCCGCAGTCGCGGAGCGGATCATCTCGGAAGCGTTCGAACTGCAGGACTCGGTCCTGCGGTTGCCGGCTGCGGCACCCGGCAGCGCCCAGGTCATCGAGGCGGAGATCCTGCCCGGCAGTGCTGAGCACGTGGCCTTCCATCTGTTCGCCAACGAGGACGGGAGCACGGGCACCGTCCTGGGCTATAACGCCGCCACCGGCCGGCTCGTCCTGGACCGCCGCCGGTCAGGGGACACGGGCTTCCACGAAAAGTTTTCGTCCGTGGAGTCAGCGCCGCTGGTTCTTGAGGACGGCGTCCTCAAGCTGCAGATCGTCGCCGACCATTGCTCGGTGGAGGTCTTTGCGCAGGGCGGGGCGGTGGTCTTGACCGACCTCATCTTCCCCGACGCCGGAAGCCAGGAGAACTGGCTGGCGGCCGCGGGAGGCCCGGCAATAGTCCGGAAGCTCACGGTCTCAACCCTTGCCTGACGGCAGGATGGGCAATCCAAGAAAGGTCCGAAGAAATGTACACGAACGATGACCCCCAACCGGGCCTTGACGTCGTAGTAGTCGGTGAAGCCCTTGTGGACATCGTCGTCTCGTCCGCGGGCACCGTGGAGCACCCCGGCGGGTCACCGGCAAACGTGGCCTACGGGCTCGGGCGGCTAGGTGCGGCCACCGCGTTGCTGACCTCGATCGGCGACGACCCGCGCGGCGCGGCCATCGAGCAGCACCTGCGCAGCGCCGGCGTCGAACTCCTGCCCGGTTCCAAGGGGCCAGGCCGGACCGCCACGGCGACGGCGACACTGGCGTCCGACGGGTCGGCGCACTATGACTTCGACATCCGCTGGGACCTTGCGCGGATCGCCCCGGCGACGTTGCCCAAAGTCCTGCACACCGGCTCCATCGCCACCTTCCTGGCGCCGGGGGCGGCTGTGGTCAGGGAACTTCTTGAGCAGTCACACCGGCGCTGCATGGTCACCTACGATCCCAACATCCGACCTGCCCTGCTCGGCAGCCACTTCGAGGCGAAGACCATCTTCGAGGAACTCGTCCCGTTCACGGAGGTGGTCAAACTCAGCGACGAGGACGCACTGTGGCTCTACCCGCGGCTGTCCCTGGAGGACGTCTCACAGCGCATCCTGGACCTCGGGGCCGGGCTCGTCGCCGTCACCAGCGGAGCTGAGGGATCCCTGCTCACCACGGCAGGCGCGCAGATGGCCGTACCCCCGGTCGCTGCGGAAGTGGCGGACACCATCGGCGCCGGCGACTCCTACATGTCAGCCCTGGTCTACGGACTCCTCATGCGCGGGGCGGACGGGCTGGCGCCGTCCGTGCTGGAGTCGCTGGGCCGGATGGCCTCCAGGGCAGCGGCCATCACGGTCAGCCGCCCCGGCGCCAACCCGCCGACGGCGGAGGAACTGCAGGCCGGGCTCCCGGCGCATCAAACGGTGGCACCATGAGAACCAGAACGCAAAAGGAAGAGCCCATGCCAAGCAACAACTACTACGACGTAACCACGTGGCCGGTCGGCAATCCGGCCAAGGACGTGGGTGAAGTCATCAACAGCATCATCGCGGACATCAAGGAACGGCAGGCGGCCACCGACGTGAACGACGGCGGCAAGCCGGGCGCGGTGATCTACCTTCCGCCGGGGGACTACCACCTTCGCACCCAGGTGCTGATCGACGTCAGCTTCCTCCGGATCGAGGGCTCCGGGCACGGCTTCACGTCGTCGAGCATCCGCTTCAACGTGCCCGAAGATGAATGGCCGGACCTGCACGAGCTGTGGCCGGGCGGAAGCCGGGTCATCGTGGACCTTCCCCCTGCCGGGGATGGGGAGGAAGCCAAGGGCGCCGCCTTCTACATCGAGCGGAGCGGAAGCCCGCGGATCAGCTCGGTGGAGTTCTCCAACTTCTGCATCGACGGGCTGCACTTCACCCCTGACGGCTCGGAGCTGCATGCAGAAAACACCTACGTCAACGGCAAGACCGGCATCTATGCCGCGAGTGCCAACGACTCGTTCCGCATCACCGGCATAGGGTTCGTCTACCTGGAGCACGCCCTCACCATCTACCACGCAGACGCGCTGTCCATCCACGACAACTTCATTGCCGAATGCGGAAGCTGCATTGAACTGCGGGGCTGGGGACAGGCCTCAAAGATCACGGACAACCTGGTGGGGGCCGGCTTCAAGGGCCGCTCGATCTACGCCGAGAACCACGGCGGGCTCCTGATCACCGCGAACAACGTCTTCCCCCGGGGCGCGAGCAGCGTCCACTTCAAAGGGGTCACCCGTTCCAGCGTCACCAACAACCGCCTGCATTCCTTCTACCCGGGGATGGTGCTCCTCGAGGACAACAGCTCGGAAAACCTCGTGGCCACGAACCACTTCCTGCGCGACCACGAGCCTTGGACCCCATTCCTGGGGGTGGACAACGGACTGGACGACTCCACCGGGCTCCTCAGCATCAGCGGCAGCAACAACTCCGTGGTGGGCAACCACTTTTCCGAGGTCGTCGACTCGCAGAGCATCCGGCCGGCCGGTGCCACGCCTGTCATCATCAGGCTGGCGGCGGGGGCAGGCAACTTTGTCTCCAACAACCATGTGGTGGCCATGGACGTCTCCGCCAAGTCGAGTGACTCCTGCTTCGCCGCCCAGGTGGACGCCCTGCTGGCAACCGAAGCGTCCGAGGGCCTGGCCGTCACGACCGTCATGGTCGATGCCGCATCAGCCCGGAACACGATCCTTGATTCCGGAAGCGACGCCCAGGTTGTCCTGGACAAAACCGCCAACGCCTTCAGGGCCACCCCGACGATCGGCTTGTAGGAGGGGAAGCCCGCAGGATGGGGGAGCACGTAGTGGGGTTTAGTAAAACGAGTAGGCATTACGCGGGTGCCGGCCCCGGGGGGCTGCATAGATTCGGGGCATGGCAGAGGTAATTAATCGCAAGCACGGGCGCCGCAGGATGGCCACAGAAGCCAAGCGGGGCGTCCCACCCTACGTCGTCGTGAACGCCGTCCTGGTGGTCGGCCTGGCCATCGCCATTTTCGTGCTGAGCCGCTAGGCCGGCGGCCGTTAGCGGGGGATACGGCGCCCCCTGGACCGGCGCAGGAGCAGCAGGAGAACTGCGACTATCAGCAGTACCGGGGCAACTCCCAGGAGGAATCGCAATGTTTCGACTGCCAGCCCCAGGATGAAACAGATCCCGGCGAGAATGAAGATCCCAACCGCCAAATTCTTCATCCGTTCCACCTTCCGGTTGCAGTGATTGGAACAGCCTACGCGGTTGTCCGGCGATGCTGCCACGGGGCTCGGGCACGCATAAGAGATCTGGCCCTAGGCCAGCGCCGGGGGCTCGAACCGTGTTGCCGGCGAGCCGCCGCCCAGGGCTTTGAGGATGTTCTCGGCCACGGTGCGGACCTTCAGGTTCCGCTGCCGGGACACCCCGGCGAGTTTACTGAATGCCTCCGTGTAGGAGCAGCGCGTCTGGCCCATAACAACCCCGCACGCCACGTCGATGGAGGTGCGGCTTTCCAGCACGGCTTTCAGGTTGTCGCCGGCGGACCGGATGCTGCGCACTTCCAGCGCCAGCTGCATGCTCTGCGACGCCACCCCGGCGAACGACGTGGCCTCGCTGACCATGTCCGGGGTGAAGTCGAAACCTTCCGGCCCCAGGAACACCAGGGTGCAGGAAACGCGCGTCCCCACATCCACCGGCACCGCCAGTGCCGCGCCGTAGCCGGACGCAACCAGCCGCCGTCGGTATGCATCCCACCGCTGGGAGGAACCGTCCGCTGCCACCTGCACCGGCCCCGCGTCGGCCTGCATCATGGGCCCGTCACCGTACCGCTCCTCGGAGGATGCCAGGCACTCCGCCGGCCCTGTGCTCCCTGCCGTCACCGGCGGCGTTCCCGCACGGTGCAGGGTGGCGGCGCAGTCCACACCGGCCGAACCGCTGAGCGCCGCCGCGGCGGCCCCGGCCAGCCGCTGCACCGAATCGAGGTCCGTCTCGGCGCCGGTGACCAGGTCCAACAGAAGACCGGCGTGTCCCGTCCGCTTGCCTCCGGATACCGCCTGTACCGCCATGCTTCTTCCCCCACTCAACGTCAGGTCCCGCCCGCCGCAGCAGGCTTTAGACGAATCTAAGGGGACGCCCCAAGACAGGGCACGAGTAGTGGGTACTCTACTTTTCCTGCCGGTACTTGCCGCTACTTGCTTCCAGCCATTCCAGGAAGGTCTGGCGTCCGACGGCGGCGCCCGGCGCCGGGATCAGCGCACCGCTGCGCATGGCCTTTCCCATGAAGCCGGGAAGCGGGACTTCCACCACCTTTTTCCGCTGGCCGGTCCTGTCCAGGTACGAGCGGACCAGGCCGTCGAGCTCCTCCAGCCGCGGGCCGCCCAGGTCCCTGATGCGACCCTGCGGCCCAGCCTCCGCCGCTGCCAGAAGGGCCTCGGCCACTTCGCGGGCGGCCACCGGCTGGGTGAACATCTTGGGCACCAGCACCACAGGACCGGCGGAGGCAGTCTTCACCACGCGCGGCACGAACTCGTGGAACTGGGTGGACCGCAGCAGGGTCCACGGCACGCCGCCGTGCCGCACAGTGTCCTCCTGCACCAGCTTGCCTGCGTACAGGCCCGAGGTGGCCTTGTCGATGCCCACGATCGAGAGCACCACCTGGTGCTTCACACCGGCCTTCTTCTCCGCGGCCAGCAGGTTCTGCGAGGCGTTGGTGAAAAAGTCCACGGCCTTCTTGGTGGCCGTGCTGTTGATTCCAGACACGTCGATCACCGTGTCCACGCCCCGAAGCGCCTCATCCAGCCCGCGGGCGCTGACCAGGTCCACCCCATCGGCACGGCTCAAGCTGGCCACGTCATGGCCGCGCTCCCTGGCGAGCTCCACCACGTGGCGCCCGACCGTACCGGTTCCCCCTGCAACGGCAATCCTCATAGGAAAAATCCTATGCCCGCGGGGCTCCTCTTGCTGTCCATGTCAGAACTGCGCACGGAGGGCATACATGGTCTGTTTGCTGCACTGCATGATCCGCCGCAGGTGGGCTGCCGCCAGGTGGGGGAGCTCAACGCCGGGATCGGCGCGGGAGGAGTCCTGGCGCAGCCCCTTTTCAAGGTTCAACGCCAGGCCGGCCAGGCGTTCGGCGCCCACCATCTGGCTGGAGGTTTTCAGGCTGAGCACTGCATCCATCGCGCCGCGCAGGTCCCCGGTGGTCAGTGTCAGCCGCAAGCGCTCGGTCCTTATGGGCAGTTCCTTGATGTAGTTCTCCACGAAGACCCGCCAGATGCTCTCGTCGTCGTCCAGTTCGGCGCGCAGCCGTTGGAGCACGGACGGGTCAAGGAGGGGCCGGGGGAGGTTTTCGTCCTGCATCGGCAGTTGTCCCTTCACCAGGAGCGAGTGGCCCTCCTCCCCGTCATGAAGAAGAACCGCTGACTGCCCCCAGGCCTAGAAAGGACGCTACGGCCATGCGGTACGCAGGACACGAGTAGTGGGTACTCGAGTTTTCCGTCCGGCCGGGGCTCCACCTCTTGGAAGGCGTGTCCAATTTATTGGGGGCTTTTCCCCGTGTGCCGCCGGTTCCTTCTCACTACACTGGGACGCATGACTGAGCAGGAACCGGCCGGGGGCCGTGCTGCAGTTACTCCCGACGGCGGGGCAGGCTTATCGGACGACCCCGCCATGGCGCACGCGGTGGACGGGGAGGGCGAGGCCGCGCGCCTCGCCGATCCAGGCGCCGTCGATACGTCTGTGCGGACTCCGAAGCAACGGTCCCGCACGTTCCTGGGGATCCTGGTCAACACGGGGGTTGCCAACATCACCACCAGCTACCTGTGGTTCGCCCTGACGTTCTGGGTGTACCTGGAGACCCGCAACGTGATCGCAACCGGTGTGGTGGGCGGTGCGTACATGTTGCTGATTGCGCTCTCCAGCATCAGCTTTGGCACGTTCGTGGACCGGTACCGCAAGCTGGCCGTGATGCGCTTCGCCGCCGTCTTCACGCTGCTGATGTTCGTACTGTCCGGCGTGATGTTCCTGCTGACACCCGAAGCCCAGCTGCTGGACCTGGGGCAGCCCTGGTTCTGGCTCTTCACCATGATTATCCTGGTGGGCGCCGTGGTGGAGAACCTGCGCAACATTGCCCTGTCCACAACCGTCACCATCCTCATCGAACCGGACCGGCGCGCCAACGCGAACGGGATGGTGGGCATGGTGCAGGGGCTGATGTTCCTGGTCACCTCGGTGCTGTCCGGGCTGTCGGTGGGGCTGCTGGGCATGGGCTGGACCATCGCCGTCGCCGTCGTCCTCACGGCGCTCGCCTTCGCGCACCTGCTCACCCTGCACATGCCCGAGGAAGTGCGGGCGGCTGCCACGGATGCCCAGGGCGGCTTCGACCTGCGGGGTGCCCTCGCCGCAGTCCTGGCCATCGGCGGGCTGTTCGCGCTGATCCTGTTCTCCACGTTCAACAACTTCATCGGCGGCGTGTACATGGCCCTGATGGACCCGTACGGCCTGGAGATGTTCCCCGTGGAGCTGTGGGGCATCTTCCTGGCGGTTGGCTCCAGCGGGTTCCTGGTGGGCGGGGCACTGATCGGCAAGTTCGGGCTCGGCGCCAACCCGCTGCGGACCCTGCTCTTCGCCGTCGTGGCGATGGGTTTCCTCGGCGCGGTGTTCACCCTGCGTGAGTGGGCCTGGCTGTACGTTCTGGGCATCTGGCTGTACTTGACCCTGGTGCCCGTGGTGGAGGCGGCCGAGCAGACGGTCATTCAGCAGGTGGTGCCGCTGCCCAAGCAGGGCCGGGTGTTCGGCTTCGCCATGGCGTTCGAGTCGGCGGCAGCGCCCATCACGGCGTTCCTGATCGCGCCGATCGCCCAGTTCTGGATCATTCCGTACGCGCGGTCCACCGAAGGGGCGGCCCAGCTGGCGCCGCTGCTGGGCGAGGGCACGTCCCGCGGCATCGCCCTGGTGTTCCTGGTGGCCGGGATCATCATGGTCATCGCCGCGGTGCTGGCATTCTTCACCCCGGTCTACCGGCGGGTCTCGGCCGAGTATGCAGAGGCGGCCGAGGAGGCAAAGGCATCCGAGCCCGCTGAGGGCTGAGGCCCCACCTTTCCGGCGAGGGACGACGCCGTGCTCCGGGCCGCTGTCGTACTTCCTGGTTCTCCGTCCTGGGGCACATTGGCCGCCTGCCGCGGTGATGAGGTCCTGATGCCCGGCGTGTCCGTGTCGATGTGCCCCACTTCGCCGGAAATTCTCCCCGCCACTGTCCGGCATGCCACGAAAGGACTAGGGTTCTTGCTCCAGCATGCAAACAGAGGAGGCACACATGTCCGGTGAACCTGTGTTCTTTGAAATCGGCGTGGAGGACGCCGAGCGGGGCAAACGATTCTACGGGGAACTTTTTGGCTGGGACCTGAGCCCGGGACCGTCCGGTAACGGCTTCTCCATCCATAAGGCCGGAATCCCAGGGGGCATCCATGGAGGCGACCCCGGTGCGTCGCCTTACCTGTTCTTCAAGGTGGACAACCTGGACGCGGCGCTCGCACGGGTGCGGGAACTTGGCGGCTCCGTGGACGACACGGACATGGGCGACAGCGACAGCAGCGCCGCCGAGTACGGCAGGTTCAAGCTGTGCAGGGACGATCAGGGCTCGGCCTTTGGCCTGCACGAACCGCCGGCAACGTGAGCGCGGGGTGGGGCGGAAACGCCCGGAAGTGAGCGGGCGTCAGGAACTGCTCCGGGGGAGGGCGACGCGGCCCCGGCCCCGGGTCTTCAGGGCAGTCCAGGCCCCAGGCACCCACCGGCACAGCGCCCAGTAGCCCACCCCGAACACCAGGGATCCGGCCACCGCCAGCACCTGGCTGACCGGAAGCAGCACCGGGTAGACCAGCCAGTGGGTGAGGTAGATGTAGAGCGAGGCCGCGGCCAGCCACCCCGTCACCAGGCGGAGCAGGGCTGGCACCGGCAGCGCCGGCACCCACGCGAGCAGCAGGATCCCGGCGGCCACGGTGATCTCCCGCACCGTGCTGTTGAAGAACCCGGGCAGGGTCAGCACGGTGATCAGGGATACCGTCAGCCTGTGGAGGTTGGTGCGGGCGCGTGCCAGGGCCCAGCCCAGCGCGAAGATCCAGAACACGGGCGGGGGCTTGGGCAGGCCGGGATCCACCAGGTCATACCGGCTCAGCAGCGCAACGGCCACCAGGCCCAGCGCGAAAAGGAACGGCGCACGGCGCTCCCACCGGTCCACCCAGGGGATGGCCATCAGCGCTCCCACCGCCAGCAGGATGTACAACAGCAGTTCCACGAACCAGAAGTGCCACTGGGTTGTCACCTGCTCCGGGCCCACCATGGCGTTCAGCAGGAAGATGTTCGCCACGGTGTAGTGGTCTGTCAGCAGGTATGCCACCGCGATGAACAGCACGGACGGCACCACGATCCGGGCCAGCCCGCGGAACTGGCGCCGCAGCCGCGGGAGGCGCTCCTCGGCCAGCTGGAACCGGGCGAAGTTGTAGCCGGCCACAGCGAAGAGCAGGTGCGCGGTCTGGAAGGTGAACAGCTCCACATGGGTGGCTACCACGCACACGATGGCCGCCGCCCGGACCACCAGGGAGGTCTCCAAGAACGACAGGAAGCGCCTCTTGTTGCGTGCCGGGCGCCGGCGTTCCAGCTCCTTGACGGGCAGCAGGTGCCAGTCGGAGGGCAGCTTCCCCAGCACGCTTTCCAGCCGGACAGAGACCGCCACGTAGGACAGCGAGTCGCCGTCGAGGGAGACGAACGTGTCGTCATCCGCCACGCTCTCGCGCTCCAGGGCGTCCATGAAGATCTGCCGGATGTCGGCCTGGCCTTCCTTCGCCGCCCCGGAACCAGCAGCTGCGGGGACAGCCGCGGCGGGCCGGGTGCTGTCCGGAACAAGGCTGGTCTCAGCCACGCCCAGGGAACGGACCGCCGGGTAGTCGATCTTGCCGGTTGCCAGGCGCGGGAGCTGCTCCACGGGGTGGACCTCGACGGCGGCGCGCGGCAGCCCCAGGCTGCCGGCCAGGACTTTGGCGATCATGCCGCCGTCGTGCTCGCCTTCGACGGCGGCGACGAGCAGGTCATCGGTGCCGGCCGCGGCCGCGGTGATGCCCATGCCGGCGAGGATCCGCTCCACCTGCCCCAGGTCCACGCGCAGGCCAACGATTTTCACGAACCGGCTGCGCCGGCCCACCACCTGGTAGAGGCCGTTCTCCTGCTGGCGGGCAAGGTCCCCAGTCCGCAGTTCGTGGATTTCCCGGCCAAGGGCCAGGTCGGCAGGGGACTCGGCGTAGCCGAGCATGACGTTGGGGCCGGTGTAAATCAGTTCCCCGTCTGCCAGGTCCTCCACGGGGTCGATCCGGAACGTGCCGCCCGGCACCGGGACGCCGATGGTCTCCGCGTGGTCCGCAGCCAGGTCCGGGGGCAGGTAGGCCATCCGGGCGGTGGCCTCGGTGGCCCCGTACATGACGAAGAGGTCCCAGCCGCGGCGCTGCCCGGTCTCGGCCCAGGACCTGACCTTCTCGGGCGCCAGCCGCCCGCCTGCCTGGGTGACGTAGCGCAGCCGCGGCAGCTCCTTGTCCGCGAACCCCACCCGCTCCAGGAGGTCGAATGTGTAGGGAACGGCGGCGAAGGAGGTGGCGTGCTGGTCCCGGAACAGGTTCCAGAAGCAGGGGTCCACCACGGAAAGGTCGGTGAGGACCAGCCCCGCCCCGCGGGTCAGGTGGCTGTTGACAACGGAGAGGCCGTAGCAGTAGTGCAGGGGGAGCGTGGTGGCGGCCCGGTCGTCCGGGCCGATGTGCAGGTACTCGGCGATCGCCTCGGCGTTCGCGGAGAGGTTGGTGTGCGAGAGCCGGACCAGTTTCGGCGAACCCGTTGATCCTGAGGTGCTGAGCAGCAGCGCCAGGTCCGGGTGCAGGTCATGCCGGGTGCCGGTCCGACGCTCCTGGAGCATGGGCGTCCCGTCGCCGCCGCCGGGCCACAGCAGCGCGTCGGGGTCGTAGGCGTTGACCAAGGAAGCCAGGGCCTCGGGCTTGTCGACCGGGGCCAGCAGGAGCGGATGGCCGCCCGAGAGTGCGGCAAGGTAGCCCACCAGGGAGTCCAGGTCGTTGCCGGCGGCCAGCACCACCAGCCGGCGTTCGGTTCCCAGCCTGGCAGCAGTCTGGTCCACCAGGGCTGCAAGCTCGCTGTAGGTGACGGCGCCGTCAGCGGTGAGGACCGCCGGGCGGCCGCCGTGCCGGGCGAGGTCGGTGAACGCGACCCGGGCGAGTTCGGGCTGCGCGGTCACAGCGCAGCCCTGCTGGGGTGAAGAGACATGGAAGGGCCTAACTAAGCTGCAGGCTCGGATGAGCGCTGCCGAAGGGAACTGCCGGGAGGCGGGGAGGTAACGGCGGTGTCACCGAGCAGCAGCGTGGGCGTGGTGCCCGCCGCCACTGTCACGGCAACCGCTGTGCCCACCGGATGGCGGACGCTGTGCGGCTGCCAGGACCGCAGGGTCCGCCCGGAGGCCAGCGTCACGTAGTGCAGCACGAACGCGCCGTGGTACTCGACGGCGGACACCCGGGCCGGGGAGGCCGGATCGGGGAGCAGCGCCACCTCGTGCGGCCGCAGCACCACATCAACGTCGACATCGACGTCGGCCCAGCCGGGGACAGTTGACACCACGCCGATCTCGCAGGTCAGCAGGGCGCGGTGCACCTTGGCCGGGAGGAAATCGGCGTCGCCCATGAACGAGGCGACGAAGCGGGTGGCGGGTTGCTCGAAGACCTTTTCCGGTGTGTCCGCCTGCTCGATGACGCCGCCGCGCATCACCACCACCCGGGTTCCCACGGACAGCGCCTCGGTCTGGTCGTGGGTCACCAGGACGCCGGTGGTGCCGGCCTCCTTGAGCGTCGCCACGGTGTCCCGGCGCACCTGGGCGCGCAGGGATTCGTCCAGGCTGGAGAACGGCTCATCGAGGAGGACGACGGCGGGCCGCGGGGCAAGGGCGCGGGCCAGCGCCACGCGCTGCTGCTCGCCGCCGGAAAGCTCGTGCGGGTAGCGGTCCGCCAGGTGGGAGAGCCGGACGAGGTCCAGTACTTCGCCGGTCCGGGCCCGGCGCTCGCTGCGGCCCAGCCGGTCCAGGCCGAACTCGACGTTCCCGGCCACGGTCATGTGGGGGAACAGGGCGTAGTCCTGGAACACCAGGCCCACCCGGCGCTGCTCGGGGTAGACAAACCGGCGCTGGTCGGCAACCACGTCGCCGGCAACCCGGATGGTGCCCGCGTTCGGGCGTTCCAGGCCGGCTGCGAGCCGGAGCGTGGTCGACTTGCCGCAGCCGGACGGGCCGATTAGGGTCACCAGTTCCCCGGCCGGGATTGCCAGGTCCACGGATTCCACGCCCACGGCCGGGCCGTAGTGCTTGCTGACGCCTTCAAACACCAGCGCAGCGGGAGCCCCGCCGTCGTTCTCGGTACGCGGTGCCCGTTGCGCCCTGATACTCGCACGGATGGTCATGGGCGGGCCTTTCGGTCAATCTCAGCCCGGCGGGCCTGCCTGACAAGGACGAGGACGGGGAGGATGGCGGCCGCGACAATGACCAGCGCGGGCAGCGAGGCCTTCTCCCAGAAGTTTTCCCGCGCCAGCTCATAGACCCAGACGGAGGCCGTGGTGAAACCGAAAGGGCGCAGGAGCAGCACGATGGGCAGTTCCTTCACAGCGTCGATCGCCACCAGCATCAGGGCCACGGCAATTCCGGAGCGTGCCAGGGGGAAGTGCACGCGCGCCAGGACGCGGCGCGGGCCGGCGCCGAGGCTGAGGGCGGAGGAGGTGATGGTTGCCGGGATCTTGGTGAAGCTGGCGTCCACGGCCTGGTAGGCAGGGGCGAGGAACCGGATCACGTAGGCGTAGAGGATGCCCAGCACGGAGCCGGTCACGAGCAGTCCGGTGCCGCCGGGAACACCGGCCCGCTCCAGGGCGGTGTCCAGCGCGGCGAAGGAGATGAGCACGCCGATGCCCACCACGGCGCCGGGGACTGCGTAGCCGAACGTGGTCACCTGTGCCGCGGAGGAGGCGAAGCGTCCGCCGTTCAGGCGCACTCCGTGTCCCACCGTCATCGCCAGGACAACGCAGGCCGCGGCGGTGACCGCGGCGACCAGGAGCGTGTTGAGGATGTACTCGCCGAAACGGGGATCTGCCAGGAAGCCCGGGTTCTTGGCCGCTCCGCCGATGGCCCAGGCCAGGAGCTGGATGACGGGGATCAGGAAGCCGGTGCTGACGGCTGCCGTGCATAAGGCCGTGGCTGCCCAGCCGCGGCCGCCCTCGAGCCGCTTGGGCTGCAGGCCCTGCCCGCGGCCGCCCTGCCGGTGGTAGCGCGCCCGGCCGCGCAGTGCCCGCTCGGCAGCCAGGACCGCGACGGCGAACAGCAGGACCAGGACCGCCAGCTGCGTGGCCGCATGGAAGTTGAAGGTGCCCTTCCAGACCAGGTAGACGCCCACGGAGACGGTCTGGACGTTGAAGTACTGCACGGTGGCGAAGTCCGTCAGCGTCTCCATCATCACCAGGGACATGCCGGCGGCCAGCGACGGCCGGGCCAGCGGGAGCAGGACCCGGCGCAGCGTCCGGCCCTGCCCGGCGCCGAGGGTGCGGGCCGCGTCATAGGTGCCGGGGGAGTGCTCCAGGAGCGCCGTGCGGGCCAGCAGGTAGACGTAGGGGTAGAGGGACAGGGACATCACCAGCACGGCGCCCGGAAGGGAGCGGACTTCGGGCACCCAGATGTCCGCGCCCAGGAAGCCGCGGAGGGCCGACTGCACCGGTCCGGACACGTCGAAGACGGACAGGAATACGAAGCCCAGGATGTAGGCGGGCACGGCCAGCGGCAGGACCAGCAGCCAGACAAAGACATTGCGCAGCGGGAAACGGTAGGCGGTCACCAGCCAGGCCAGGCCGCCACCCACCAGCAGCGATCCCGCGGCCACGCCGCCCATCAGGAGCAGGGTGGTGGTCACCATGCCGGCAAGTCCGCGCGGGGGCGCGGTGCTGCCCAGGCTGCCAAGGCCGTCGAGGACCACGGCGAGTACGGGCGTGGCAACCACGGCGGCCACCAGGGCCACCAGGGCGGACCACGCCGGGCGGCCGGCACCGGCCGTCCGGCCGGGACGGCGCTTCGGCGCCCTCGACTGCGCGAGGACCGCCGTTTCGGTCATTTGTATCCGGCCTCGGCGAGCAGGTCGACTGCTTCGGCGTTGAGGTCGCCGTAGGCTTCAGCGTTCAGCGGCATCCGCTTGAACTCACCGAATCCTGCGATGACCGGTTCGGGCTTGGCCGCGGGGTTGACGGGGAACTCGTGGTTGGCGTCCACGAACGCGTTCTGTCCCTTGGTGGCGAGCCATTCGATGAGCCGCTGGGCGTCCTCGGCGTTGTCCGAACCCGCGACGAGGCCGGCGCCGGAAATGTTGACGTGGGTGCCTGCGCCCTGCTGGCTGGCCCAGTGGAGGTCCACCTTGAAGTCCGGCTTCTCCTCCAGCGTGCGGGCCAGGTAGTAGTGGTTGTTGATGCCCACGTCACAGGTTCCGGCGTCGATGGCTTCCAGCAGCAGGACGTCGTTGCTCATGATCTGCACCTCGTTGGCCACCCAGCCCTTGGCGATCTCCAGGGCCTTTTCGCGGCCGTGCAGGTCGATCAGGCTGGCCACCAGCGACTGGGTGTAGGAAGAAGTGGAATCGCGCATGCACAGCCGTCCCTTCCACTTGGGATCGGCCAGTCCGGCATAGGTGTCCGCGGCGTCGAACTCGGCGGGATCCACGGTGTCCGGGTTGTAGGTGACGGTGCGGGCCCGCATGGCCAGGCCGAACCACCGGCCCTGCGGGTCGCGGAGGTCCTCGGGGACGGCCTCGTTAAGCGCGGCGGAGTCGACGGCGGCGAGTTCGTCCTGGCGCGCGGCGTTCCACAGGTTGCCGGCGTCCACGGTCATGAACACGTCAGCCGGGCTGTCCTCGCCCTCGGCCTTGAGGCGTTCCAGGAGCTCTGCGTCGTCGCCGGTGATGAACTCCACGGAAATGCCGGTCTCGTCGGTGAACTCACCGAACGCGCCCTCAAGGTCGTAGTGGCGTGCGGAGTAGATCTGAAGATCGGCCGGCTGGCCGCCGATGATGCCGCAGCCTGTCAGGGCGGCCGCGACGGCGGCAAAGCTTGCGGTGGCTGCGATCAGGCGTCGAATGGGCACGGAGGGGGGCTCTTCTCACATGGGGGCGGGGTTCCCGCAAGGTAATTTAGCAAGGTAAGGCTATCTTAATTCGGCGTATTACCTTGAAATTATTAACTTGCGGGACCCCCGTGCTGCTTCGAGCTCCTCCCTACCGCTTACCGCCAGGCAATGTGGTAACCGCCCGGGCCCACATGGATGACGCCACCCTGGTAGTCCTGGGCCACGCTTCCGTCATTGCCTGTGGCGTATTCACCACTTGTGGGGTAGCCGAGGCGGCCCGATTCGTACCCGGTGGAGGCCCAGATGGTGCGAATGGCCCCGACGGAGATCTGGGCCCCGGTCTTCGCAGACCAGATGATGGCGCCGCCCTGGTAGTTCTGGAAGACCCCGCCATCCTTGAGGCCGCCTATATCGTCGGTGACCGGGTAGCCGAGCCTGCCGTTTTCGAAGCCCGTGGCTGCCCACCGGTCGCGGATTGCCCCAATGGAGATGTGGGCACCTGTTGTCGGCGAGTAGATGATGGCGCCTCGCTCGTAGTTCTGGAAGACCCCTCCGTCTTTAAGGCCACCAATTTCGTCGGTGACAGGATAGCCGAGCCTGCCGTTTTCGAATCCTGTGGACGCCCACTTCTCGCGGATTGCGCCGATGGAGATGTGGGCCCCTGCCGTCGGCGAGTAGATGATGCTGCCGCGCTGGTAGTTCTGGAAGGCCCCGCCGTCCTTGAGTCCGCCTACGACGTCGCTGACCGGGTAGCCCAGCGCGCCGTTCTCAAACCCTGTGGACGCCCACTTCTCACGGATTGGCCCGACAGAGATGTGGGCCCCGGTTGCCGGCGAGTAGATAATCGCGCCGCCCTGGTAGTTCTGGAAGACTCCACCGTCCTTGAGGCCGCCAATTTCGTCGGTGACCGGGTAGCCCAGCGTGCCGTTTTCGAATCCTGTGGACGCCCACTTCTCACGGATCGCGCCCAGGGTGACGTGGGCGCCTGATGCCGGCGAGTACATGATGCAGCCGCGTTCAAAACACTGATATCCGCCGTTGTCCTTGAGACCGTACACCTCCGGCGTGGTGGCTGCTCCAAGGGCGCCGTTCAGAGACTCCGCCTTGGCGGCGATGGGGGACTGCACGGGCCCGGCTGCGGCCGTGGTGAAAGTCCACGTCCTGTCAGTTGCCAACGCGTTGCCGGCGGCGTCCTTCACCCCGCTGTTGCCACCCTTGATCGTCGCCGTGTATTGAGTGCCGGCCGCCAGGTCCGCACCGGGGTTCAACGTCGCAACCCTGTCCGTGCCGTTGTACGTCACAGTGGCCGGCACCGCCGTCGTGCCTGCACGCAGCATGAACGTGCTCGACGTAACCGTCGCCGCGTCCATGCCCTCCGAGAATGTCCCCGTCACATTCGCCGTCACTGTCACGCCGGTGGCACCGGCAGCGGGAGCCGTGGCCGTCACCGTTGGAGGCGTGGTGTCAGTGCTGCCGCCGGTGCCTCCGGTGGGGTCAAAGTAGTGCCAGTACCGGCTTGTGGCATTCACATCGGCGAGCACCAGCAGGCCGCTGTTGGCAGTTCCCCAGGCCGCGCTGTTGACGTTCTGCTTGGTCGAGGTCACGTTGTGCGCATACTGGTCGGCATCCACGATGCGGGCCGTCTTCTCAGTAGTGAAGCTGATAGTGTCCAGCGGCGTGGACTTCTCGTAGATCGCTCCGCCGGAGGTGCTGCACACCCCGGCCTCCGTGGTGCCACTGGGCTTCGGGTAGGTGGCGAAGGTGCGGACCCTCTGCGCGTATTCATCGATCAGGATGATCACTCGGTTGGGACATTCCGATACCGTCGCTATGGTGTGCGCGCTCCACGTGGTGCCGTTCAATGCCAGCAGCTGGATCGACGGCTGGGACGCAGATGTATAGGACGTTTTGATGGCAGCGAAAACCCTTCCGCCGGCGGAGGCATCCAGCCATTTCAGGTAGATGTGGTCGTCACCGCTGCGCAGCCCGGACACGGCTGCAACAGGCGCGGTCCACTCTGAGGTCGCCGCTCCATCAATGTGGTAGCTCCAGTAGACGCCGTCGGTGGCATCCCCGATCTGCCGGCTCCACATCAGGCCCATCTTGTTTCCGTCGAACGCGATCAGGGCCGACGTGTCGTCCACGGAAACGTTGCCGAGCGCCGAAGGATGCGCGAACGGGGTTCCCCACGTGGCGCCGTCCGTGCCGGTGACATTGAGGTAGATCTGGTTGCCCTGCTGCCACGTGGCCCATACCCGTCCGGTCGAATCCTTGTCGATGGTCAGGAGTTCAACTTTGGAGTTGTTGATTTGCGTGGAACCCAGCAGCGTATATTTATCTGCGCCGACGTCGTAGCTGTAGCGGCGCATGTTCGTTGGAAATCCCGGCTCGGCCGGCAGCCCGTCGTTTACGAACCGGTAGCTGGCGACGTACAGGGTTTTCCCGTCCCACAGCACGTCATGATGCGTATTTGCCCGCGTTTCGGTCATCACTCCGGTACTGGCCCACGAGTTCGTCGCCGGGTCGAACCGGAAGATCTCAAAATCTGAGGTGGCAGCGTTCCACAGGTTCCCCCACCAGGTCCCGTCGTTGAACCACAGGGAACTGTTCGCGCGCTTGGTACCCGTCGGCGTTCCCGTTCCCGCATGCGAGGGACCTTCAACCCCCACATCCCCTGTTTCAGCACTCGCCGGAACGGGTGCCACCAGGACGCCGCCCAAGACCACCAGGAGCGCTGTCAGTAACGTGTAGAGCCGCAGATCGGGCCGGCGCCGGCGATGAACAGTCGGATGATCATCCCCCCGCCTTACCTGTGCCCAGGAACCCCTGGAGTGTCTGCCACGCATGTTCTTACGAAGAAATGGAAAGTTCGCCAATTTTGCTCCCGGGCCTAGGACTGACACCGCTGATTCCCGGGTTTGTTCCTCATTGCCGGAGGCACATCCGAAACATACCGGGGTTTTCCCAATCGATGTCCCTATACTGCACGCGGAAAAACGCGGGCGGTCGGGCAGGGCGCAGAAATCGCAAAGTCTTGCGCTCGCCTTGACCCTTTCTTGAGGAGCAGGGGCGACAGTATTGGCACGCCGTGTAGCAGTGTGCGGCACTGCCCGGCCAGCCGGGCTGGGGGGACAGTCAACGGGAATCATGCCGAGGTCTCAAAACGTCCGCCGGCGCCTCCCCCGGGGCGCCGGCGGATACTTTCCTTAACGGCCTTGGCCCGCCTGCGAATCCGCGGCGACCCGGCCGCCGTCGAGCATCACCACCCTGTCCGCCCGGCCGATGTCCCCGGCGTCGTGGCTCGATTCCAGCACGGTCACCCCGCGCCGCAGCTCATCCTGGACAGCCGTGCGGATCAGCCCGTGCGCCCTGCTGTCCAGCCCCGCCGTCGGCTCATCGAGGATCAGGATGGG
The DNA here is from genome assembly GCF_059090105.1 of Arthrobacter sp. K410C. Taxonomy (NCBI): domain Bacteria; kingdom Bacillati; phylum Actinomycetota; class Actinomycetes; order Micrococcales; family Micrococcaceae; genus Arthrobacter; species Arthrobacter sp. K410C. Next base: position 829,331 of record NZ_JBNHFJ010000001.1, on the reverse strand, counting down.
TGACTCCTGCGCCAGCCCCTGGGCAATCAGGGTCCGCTGCCGCTGCCCGCCGGAGAGCTCCTGCAGCTGCCGGCCTGCCAGGTCCGCAATTCCCATCCGTTCCATGGCGTCGGACACCTTCTGCCGGTCAGTCCGCAGCAGGGGGAGCAGTCCGCGCCGGTGCGGCCACCGTCCCATCTCCACTGCCTGGCGGACGGTGCACGGCATGGACTCGGGCATCCTGGTGTGCTGGATGACGAACGCCGGACGGGCGGCGGCCTGCACCGTGCCCCGCCCAGGCTTGAGGACCCCGGCCGCCAGGGCCAGCAGCGTTGACTTCCCGGATCCATTCCGGCCTGTCAGGACCGTGTGGGTTCCCGGCGCGAGGGCCAGCGACACGTCCTCCAGCACCTGCCTGTCGGGGTACGCAAACCCCACTCCGCTGAGTGTCAGCGTCTGCACGGCGCCGCCTTTCTTGTTGCGAATGAGTCTCATTTAATACTGTACGATGAACCGCGATGGAATGGTTACTTGATCCCCTGAATGCCTCATTCGTGCAGCGCGCCCTCCTGGGCGGCGGCCTGGTGGCGGTGGTGTGCGCCGTCGTCGGAACCTGGGTGGTGGTGCGCGGCATGGCGTTCCTGGGCGATGCCATGTCCCACGGACTGCTGCCCGGCATTGCCATTGCGGCGCTGGTGGGCGGAAACCTGATCGTGGGCGCGGCCCTTAGCGCGGCGGCGACGGCGGCCGGTGTCTCCGCGATTACCCGGAACCGGCGCATCTCGCAGGACACCGCCATCGGCCTGCTGTTCGTCATCATGCTCTCCACCGGCGTAATCATCGTGTCTGCCTCCGGCTCCTTCGCCGTGGACCTCACCGGGACTTTGTTCGGCGACGTCCTGGCCGTCGGAACGGATGACATCCTTGTGCTCGCCGTCGTCGGCCTCGTGGTCCTGGCGCTTGCGGCCGTGTTCCACCGGGCCTTCCTGGCGGCGGCGTTCAACCCGCAGAAGGCCGCCAGCCTGGGGTTGCGTCCCCGGCTGACCCACTTCGTGCTGCTTTGCCTGGTCACCCTGGCCGTCGCCTCGTCCTTCCAGGTGGTGGGGACGCTGTTGGTGTTCGGGCTGCTCATCGCCCCGCCCGCCGCCGCGCTGGTCTGGGCCACGTCCATCAGGACCGTGATGATCCTCGGCTCCCTCATTGGCGCCGCCAGTGTTGTGGCTGGCCTCTGGATCTCCTGGTACGCATCCACTGCCGCCGGCGCCACCATCGCCCTGGTGGCCGCCCTGTCCTACTTCGTCTCCGCCCTGGCCCGCGCCGCAGTCCGCCGCAAGCCTGGCACCGGGCCTGCGCCCGCCGTCGAACCATTCCCCTCGCTAGAAATGGAACCGCTTCCCCGTGCCCCGCACCACGCCTAAACTGTCCGCCCTCCTGCTCGGCCTTCCACTGCTGCTGTCCGCGTGCGCCCCGACCGGCGCCGAACCGCAGCCGGACGAAACCGCCACCCCGCACGGCTACGTCGCCGGGGCGCAGGAAAACCCTGAGCCGCAGACCGGCCTGCTCACCTTCAACCGGGAAACGGGGGAGGGGCAGCTGCTCTCCCTGCTCACCGGGAAAACGTCCGACGCCGGCAGCCACGGCCGCATCGACGCCGCCTACCAGGACGGCCGCTACGCCCTGCTCACCACGGCGGACGGCGTGCAGGTCTTCGATACCGGGGCCTGGACCGTGGACCACGGAGACCATGTGCACTACTACAGCGCCGAACCCGGCCTGGTTGGAACCCTGGCGGTGCCGGAGGCCGGGGCAATGGCCGGAGACGGCACATCCATCACGGTCTTCTCAACATCCGGCGGCTACGCCTCCGTGTACAGGCACAAGGACCTTGACGCCGGCACCGTGGCGGAGTCTGCACGGATAACCAGCACTCCGCATGACGGCATCGTGGTGCCGTACGAAGGGCACTTCCTGGCAACTGTTGCTTCCGGTTCCGCGGCAGGCGGGGTGGAAGTCCGTGACGCGGAGGACCACACCGTGCTCGGCGCACAGGACTGCGCGGGCCTGTCGGGCTACGCCGCCACCCGTGTTGGGGTGGTGTTCGCCTGCTCTGACGGTGCCCTGCTGATCACCGAGGAAGATGGCGCCTTCGCTGTCGAGAGGATTCCATATCCCGACGGCGGCGCCGGCCATCCGCCCGCGACGAGCCTTGGGCACCGTCCGGGCTCGAACGAACTTGCCGGGCCTGCAGGGGAGGACGGGGTTTGGCACCTGGACGTGTCCAAGCGGACCTGGACCCACCTGGCCTCCCCGGTCCCGGTTGCCGCAGCCTCGGCTGTTGGTGACAGGAAGCGGGTGCTGGCGGTCGGCGCCGACGGTTCCCTCCTCACCCTGAACCCCGCCACCGGCGAGGTGGCCGCCCAGGTTCCCCTGCTTGAGGCGCCGGCCGGGAGCGCGGTCCCGCAGCTGCTCATTGACGCCTCCCGCGCCTACGTCAGCGACCCCGCCCTTTCTGTCGTCCACGAGATCGACTACGCGGACGGGCTCCGCATCGCCCGGACCTTCGAGGTGCCTGCCGCCGGCCTCGTGATGGAGACCGGGCTGTGAGGCGCGGCGTCCTGGCACGGTTTGCCAGCGCACTTGTGGTGCTTTGCCTTGCGCTCAGCGGATGTTCCGCAGTCGCCGCCCAAAGGCCCACAGTGGTGGTCACCACCAACATCCTGGGCGACATCACCCGCAACCTGGTGGGGGACCAGGCGGAAGTGGTGGTGCTGATGGAAGCCAATGCCGATCCGCACTCGTTCGGCATCTCCGCCAAGCAGGCTGCGGTAATCGAGAACGCGGACCTGATCGTCCATAACGGTGGCGGCCTGGAGGAGGGGGTCCTTAACCACGTGGAAGCAGCCACGGCTGAAGGCGTGCCGACTGTGGTGGCGATGGACGCCGTCGAACCTTTGACGTTCACGCACGGCGACGCTGATGGATCCCGCCAAGGTGGCGGCGGCGCGGAGGACCCGCATTTCTGGACCGACCCTTCCCGGGTGGCAAAGGCTGCCGAGGCAATTGCCGGCAGCGTGCTGGAGCATGTAGACGGCGTTGACGCGGAGACCGTGCACTCGCACACCGCCGCGTATGTGCAGCAGCTCCACGAGCTCGAGGCGTCCATGGAGGCCAGCTTCGCCGGCATCAGCCCCGCCAAGCGGAAGCTCATCACCAACCACCACGTCTTCGGCTACCTGGCCCAGCGGTTCGGGTTCGAGGTAATCGGCGCCGTGATTCCGAGTGGCACCACGTTGGCCTCGCCGAGTTCCGCGGACCTAAACGACCTCACCGGCAAGATCCGCTCCGCCGGCGTGGTGGCCATTTTCGCCGACTCCTCCCAGCCGGAGCGGCTGGCCCAGGTCCTTGCCGCCGAAGCGGGCCTGGACATCGCCGTGGTCCCGCTGTTCACCGAATCGCTGGGGGCCGCAGATTCCGGCGGCGTCACCTACCTGGACATGATGCGTGCAAACACCGAAAGCATCACCAAGGCACTGTCGTAAGTCCCACCCGCACCCCTGACGAAAAGGAAACTCCATGCAACATCGCATCCCGCCCGTACGCCTGCTCGCTGCACTGGCCGCCGCCGGCCTGCTGCTCACCGGCTGCGCCGGCGCCACCCCGGCCGGAAGCACAGCATCCTCCGCCTCGGCTGCCGCGACCGTTGACGCGGCCACCCCGCGGATTGTCACCACGTACGACGGCGGCGTCCAGGTCCTGGATCCCGAAACCTTCGAGGTGCTCGGCGACTTTCCCATCGAGGGCTTCAACCGGATCAACCCGGCCGGCGACGGGCGCCACGTCATCATCTCCACGGCCAAGGGCTTCGAAGTCCTGGACACCGGTGTCTGGTCCGACGGCGGCAAGCACTTCGCCCAGGACCCGGCCATGACGGACATCGAGTTCCCCACCAGCAAGCCCGGACACGTGGTCCGGCACGAGGGCAAGACCATCCTCTTCAGCGACGGCACCGGAGAGGTGACCGTCTTCGAATCCGACGATCTTGCCTCGGGGCAGCCGGAGGTTGAAACCCACCGGGCGGAAGAAGCCCACCACGGGGTCGCCGTCGAACTCTCCAACGGCGAACTGGTCCTCACGCTGGGGAACGACAAAGAACGCCCCGGCATTGTGGTACTGGACAAGGACGGCAAGGAAACCACCCGCAATGAGGACTGCCCCGGCGTCCACGGCGAAGCAACCGCGGCCGGGGAAGCTGTGGTGATCGGCTGCCAGACCGGCGTCCTCATTTACGCCGACGGCGCCATCACCAAGCTGGACAGCCCCACCGAGTACGGCCGTATCGGCAACCAGGCCGGCTCGGACGAGTCTCCGGTGACCCTGGGCGACTACAAGCAGGACAAGGACGCGGAACTGGAGCGGCCTGAGCAGATCTCGCTGATCAACACCGAATCCAAGTCCCTGACGCTGGTAGACCTGGGCACCAGCTACAGCTTCCGCTCCCTGGCCCGCGGTCCGCACGGCGAGGCCCTGGTGCTCGGCACGGACGGTGCCCTGCACGTGATCGACCCGGAAACGGCGAAGGTGACCAACAGCTTCCCGGTCATCCCGGCCTGGGAGGAGCCCTTGAAATGGCAGGAGCCTCGGCCCACGATTTTCGTCAACGGCCACACGGCCTTCATCACGGACCCGAAGACCAACAGCATCCACGCGGTGGACATCGAGTCCGGCAAGGTCACTGGAACCGGCACGCTGGAGGACACCCCGAACGAGCTGACCGGCGTCACCGGCTGACCCCTGCGACGCTCTCTCACCTTTCGCGCCTAAACCCGCCCGTGACGCCCTCTCACTTATGGCGGATTTCCCGCGGACGCCCGCTCACCTTTAATTTCAGTCTCCTGGAGCAAGGTGAGCGGGCGTTGGCCTGAAGACGCAGGCAGGGGAGCCGGCGGAGTATCACAACGCCGCAATGCTTGTCCTCTTGACCGTGAAGGCAGCAGTGCCTAGCGTCTGCAGATGTGACCATTGTGTTCGGCGGAATGGCAGCAAGCCTCGACGGGTACATCCGCTCGGCCAGCGGGAACCTGTCGTGGCTGAATGACGCCATGTCGAAGACTGAGGACTATGGTTTCGCGGCCACGGAGCAGCGCACGGGCGCCTACGTCATGGGCGCCAACACTTACCGTGAGGTGGCCGGCATGGGCGTGGGGGGCTCCGCCGTCCCCACCTACGTGGTCACGCATGACGAAACCCTTGCCACACCCAAGAACACACACCTGTTCAGTGGCGACCCGGGCGACCTGGTGGCCCGGCTGAAGGCCACGCTTCCGGCAGACAAGGATATTTGTGTCTATGGCGGCGGCCAGCTCGTAACGGAGTTCATCGAGGCCGGGCTGCTGGATGAGCTGGGGATTGCGGTCATCCCGGTCATCCTGGGTGGCGGCGTCCCGTTCTTCGGCAGCCTCGGCCAATGGACAAGGCTGGAACTGGCGGAGTGCCGGCCCTATCCCTCGGGCATCGTGCTGCTGAACTACCGCCTCCGGGCCGGCGCCGCCTGAGGGTAGGGGCGCGCATATGGAGCGGGCGTCCGTACGGGAGGCGCCACAAGTGAGCGGGCGTCCGTCCAGGAGGCGCCACAAGTGAGCGGGCGTATCCAGAAGGCAGGTCAGGCGCAGCCGGCGCAGCAGGCCTCGCCCCGCCACGCGTTGATGCCCTCCCGGGCGGCGATGCCCGCGATGGCCAGGGCCGCTACGGAATCGGTCCACCACCAGCCGAGCGTGCTGTTCAGGACCAGGCCCACCAAGAGGACGGCCGAGAGATAGGTGCACAGCAGTGTCTGCTTGGAGTCGGCAACAGCCGTCCTGGATCCCAGTTCGCGGCCGGCCCGGCGCTGCAGCCAGGACAGCACCGGCATCACGGCCAGGCTCAATGCGGCGATGATGAGTCCCGGCGTCGAATGCTCAGCTGGTTCGTTGCTGAGCAGGGCTCGGACGGCGTCGAAGGAGACGAACGCGGCGAGGGCAAAGAAGGACAGCGCGATGATCCGCAGGGTCAGGTGCTCACGGCGCTCCGGGTCCTTCGAGGCGAACTGCCAGGAAAGTGCGACGGCGGACGCCACCTCGATCACGGAATCCAGCCCAAACCCGATCAGCGCCGCAGAGCCTGCGATGCCGCCGGCCCACAGCGCAACGGAGGCCTCAATGATGTTGTAGGTGATGGTGGCTGCCGCGAGGAACCGGATGCGCCGGGTGAGGACCGCGCGCCGGGCGGGCGCCGGTGACAGCTGGAGGCCGCTCATGACGTGCACGTCCCGTCCGGGGCGCAGCAGGCTGGATCAACAGCCAGCACCACGCCCAGCAGGTCGCGGATGGCGTGGCCCAGACGGCCGTCTGCCAGTTCGTACCTGGTCCTTCGCCCGTCCGGGACCGCCACCACCAGGCCGCAGCCGCGCAGGCAGGTCAGGTGGTTGGACATGCTCTGGCGGGACACGCCCAGTGACTCGGCGAGGTCGGAAGGGTAGGCGGGGCCGTCGGCCAGGGCCAACAGGATCCGGGCCCGGGTGGGGTCGGACACCGCGTACCCGAAGCGCGCCAGGACCGGTGCATGCGTCAGCGTTTCCATGCCAGCGAATGTACAGCGAGGGATGTATTCAGGTCCAGCTGTATTCAGCACGAGAGCCACAACCTTCAACAATTGTGAGTTTCACTTTCTCCCGCCGCTACTATCTGAGGTAGGAAATCACCCTGCTTACTAACCCTGGGGGCCGGTACGGATGGTCACAGCAGCAACCGAGGCAGCGTCGCAGCTGATCCGCCGGAACAACATCACAGTCTCCGGGCGCGCAGACGGGCCCGTCATGATGTTCGCCCACGGCTACGGCTGCGACCAGGACATGTGGCGGCGGCTGCTGCCCTACTTCGCCGATGACTACCGCCTGGTGCTCTTCGACCATGTGGGAGCGGGCCGCTCCGATGTGGACGCCTATGATCGCGACAAATACGGGACCCTGGACGGCTATGCCGAAGACCTGCTGGAAATCTGCGCCGCCCTGGACCTGCAGGACGTCATCCTGGTGGCCCACAGTGTGAGCGCCATGATCGCGCTGATCGCCGCCGTCCGGGAACCGGACAGGTTCTCCCGGCTGGTCCTGGTTGCCCCGTCGCCCCGCTACACGAACGACGCCGCCGACGGGTACGTGGGCGGGTTTTCCGAGGAGGACATCGAGGGCCTGCTCGCCTCGCTGGACAGCAACTACGTTGCCTGGGCCGAAGCCCTCGCGCCGATGGCCATGGGCAACCCGGACGCCCCGGAGCTTGCGGAGGAACTCCGGAGCAGCTTCTGCCGCACCAACCCTTCAATCGCGCGGCATTTCGCCCGGGTCACCTTCCTCTCCGACAGCCGGCCGGTGCTGGACAAGGCCGGCTCCGAGTGCCTGATCCTGCAATGTTCCGATGACCTGCTCGCACCGCAGGAGGTGGGCGCCTACGTGCACCGGCACCTGGGGCAGAGCACACTGGTGCAACTGACGGCAACCGGCCACTGCCCGCATGTCAGTGCTCCCGAGGACACGGCCCGCGCCATCCTGAGATACCTTGAGTCCCGCCCGTGACGGACGCCCCAGGCCCGCCCGCGGGCCACGACAAAACGCCGGACGACTTTGAGGCGCTGTTCCACCAGGCGCCGTGCGGATACCTGGTAACGGACGACGGCGGCAGCATCACCGCGGTCAACGACACCTTTGTGCGGTGGACCGGTTTCGCCCGTCCCGACCTTCTCGGCCGCAGGCTGCAGGACCTCATGCCCGTGGGTGACCAGATTCTCTACTCAACCCACTGCATACCGCAGCTGGGCATCAACGGCTCAGTGTCGGAGATAGCGGTGGAGATCATCGACGCCGGCGGCGAACGCCGCGCCGCGCTGCTCTCGGCACAGCGGATTCCCGGCTCCGGGCAGGAACCCGCCAGTGTCCGCGTCATCATCTTCAGCGCCCATGAACGCAGGATGTTCGAAAAGGAACTGGTCGCCGCCCTCCGGGCCGCAGAGGAATCCGAGGCCAGACGGGGACAGGCGGAGAAGGAACTGCAGCGGCTCGCCCTGCACGACTCCCTGACCGGACTTCCCAACCGCGCAGGGCTGAGAATGGCGCTCGAGCCTTTCCTGGACGGCAGGGGCAAGGCGACGCTGGCCGTCCTGTTTTTGGACCTGGACCACTTCAAAGCCGTCAACGACAGCCTGGGGCACTCGGCGGGGGATGAGCTGCTGATGGCCGTGGCGGAGCGGCTGCGGGCCGCGGTTTCGGGAACGGGCACCATTGCCCGGCTCTCCGGTGACGAATTCCTGGTGGTGCGGACCGCCGTCGAGACCCCGGAGGCCGTGGCACTGGCCGCCGGCCTGCTGGATGTCCTTCGGGCGCCGATGCAGATTGAGGGCCTGGAAATCGTAACGTCCGCGAGCATCGGGATTGCGGTGGCGGACAACACGGATGAAACGCTGGAAGACTTGATCCGCCGCGCGGACATCGCCATGTACCGGGCCAAGGAGCGGGGGCGCGGCCGGTGGGAGTTGCACGAGCCCGCCGAAACGGATCCCACCGTGGACCGGCTCCGCGCACTGGGTGAACTGCGCCGGGGCATCAGGGACGGCGCCCTCCGGGTGCACTACCAGCCCCAAATTGACCTGCGGACCGGCGCCGCCAGCGGCGTGGAGGCCCTGGTCCGGTGGCAGCACCCCACGCGCGGGCTGCTGCCGCCGTCGGAATTCATCACCATGGCCGAGGAATCAGGGCTGGTGCGCCCCCTGGGTGCCTGGGTGCTGAACGAGACGCTGAAGCAGGCTGCAGCCTTGCGGCAGGACCCCCGGAACGCGGACCTGGAATTCGCCGTCAACCTTTCCGCCCGGCAGCTCAATGATCCCGAACTGGTGGATGAAGTGAAGGGCGCCCTTCAGCTCTGGACGTTGGATCCGGCGCTCCTGCAGCTGGAAATTACGGAAACGGCTCTGATGTCCGATCCGGCCGCCGCGCTTGAGTCGCTGACCGCCCTGAAGAACCTGGGTGTCGGCCTGGCTGTTGACGACTTTGGTACGGGCTATTCAAGCCTGACGTACCTGAAGAAGTTCCCCATCAACGAACTGAAGATCGACATGTCCTTCATCGCGGGACTCGGATCGGACTCCGGTGACTCCGCCATCGTGGGCAGCTGCATCGACCTGGCCCACGCTGTGGGCATCCGTGCCGTTGCCGAAGGCGTGGAGACGTCCGGGCAGGAGCAGGCGCTGAGGGCCATGGGCTGTGACCTTGCGCAGGGGTATCTGTTCGCCCGCCCGCTGCCGGCCCCGCTCCTGGAGGAATGGCTGCAAGCCAACCGGGGCGGCCGGCCGGTCAGTGCCTGATCATCCCTTCTGATCTCGGGCGGCCGGACATCAGGAGGGAAAAGTAAAGTTTTCACTATTTCGCCCTGCCCGGCACGGCTACCCGGATAGGCGGGTACAACCGTGGTGGAGGGCAGGGCGAAAGACTGTAAATCGAAGGTTGAGGTGGCAGGCTCTGGGGCCCCGTACTGGGCGCTGGGAGTTGCCTTGGCGGTGGCCTATGCGGCCATTGCGGCTGCCGGAACGGCGGCCTTCCTGCGCGGCGCCAGCACGCTGATGGTGCACGGTGCCTGCTGCGGATCGATCAGGGTTGGAAGATGATGCGTCTCCGATGAGGTCCGGAGCATCTCAAGCGCCGCGTCATCAACACGGGCATGTGAGATATCCAGTTCCAGATCCAGGCCTTCCCGAAGGGAATTGGCCCGCTTTGCCACTACATAAAGGGCGTTGACGCTATGGACGGTGATATGCCCCTTTGCAATCACCTTGGCTCGTGCTTGGTCGAGATCGATACGGACAACAATGTTGAGCTTTGAGTTCAAAATGTAAAGCCTTCCCCGGCATTGGCTGCGACGCTGCAGCTTCTTGCTATGGCCGTTTGCATCAGCCTCATCCAGAGTAGGGGCAGAATGTGACGCACGCAACATGAGGATGTTTATTACATCGACTGTTGTTTCATGACGCAGAGTTCCGCCGGTGGCGCCGCGCCAGCTTCGAAGCTTCCTTCCCGCCGGGTGCAGGTCCATCATTAGCCCATGGGCAAGCGCGCAAGCGACGGCCTGGGGGACGCGAACACGGATAGCAGCGGCGGTGCCGGCGAACATGCCCGGACCCGCCCGGACCACGCGGTGGTGTTTGTCCACGGCATGGGCCGGGCCCTGAAAGGCGGGACGCTGCAGGAGTGGGCTCAGCCGCTGATGCTCAGCCTCCATGATCTTTCCCTGGACATGGCGCCGAACGCCCCGCACCCGCACCTGGTGATCACCAAAGCCAACGCAGTGGGCGATGCACCCGAGGTATGGGTGAAGGTGCTGCGCGGCTATGCCGGCGCAAAGCCGGACTACCTTACGGTGCTCATGACCGAGGCGTCCTGGGGCAGGGACTTCGAACCGGCGTCGGCCGCGTCCACGTACTCCTGGGCCCTGCGCACCGCACTGCGGGTGTACAAAAGGTCCCTGCAGCTGATCAGGTGGAACCTTCATCCGGGCCGGCGGCGGGCCAGCCTCGCATGGCTGGGTGCCCGGCTGCGGCAGGCGATCCTGACCTTCCTGGCGGCGTGTGCCGGGTTCTTCATCCTGCTGGCCGTGCTGGTGGTGCTGCTGCTGACCATTGTCCTGGCCTGGATTCCCGGGCCGGGCCGGTGGATCGGCAAGATCGTCTCCCTGTTCGCCGAATTCCTGGGCGATCCCCAGGTGTGGAAGCGCAAGCCCCTGCAGGCGGCCGCGATGCGGCAGCGGGTGGTGGACACGCTGCAGCGCTGGGACCACGACGGCGGGACGCAGGTGACGGTGGTGGCGCACAGCCAGGGTGCCGCGATCACCGGGCAGGTCCTGTTCCAGAACCAGGCGCGGGCCACAAACTTCGTCAGTGTGGGCAGCGGGCTCGACCTGCTGGGGTACGCCCAGTGGGGCGGTGGAACGGGGGAGGACCCAGTGACCGACTGGCTGGCGAACCCGGACCGGCCCCGGTGGATCAATGTGTGGGGCAAGTTCGACTTCGTGCCGGCAGGCCCCATTTCAACCCACGCCAACGGCAGACTGCCCGTCTTCGGCAAGATCTATGCCCGGGACACCGCGGGCGACGGCGGCCCCGGCCCGGAGGAGCATCCGGTCTATAACCGGTCCGCCCTGATCTATGACCACATCGTCTACTCCAGCAACAGGGTGGAGGTGCTGGATCCGCTGGCACGGCTGATCCTGGACCCGCCCTCCGACCCTCACGGTCTTGCCCTGCGGGGGCTCGACGGCGACCGGCGCCTCCGTCCGCACCGCGTCATGGTCAAGAGCCTGGGCGTGACGCGGCTTCTCTCGGTACTCACCGCAGGGCTCAGCGCCCCGGCGGCCCTGGCCTGGCTGGGCTCCCAGGGGTGGGCGCGGAACCTGGTGCAATGCGGCCCGCCCGGGGCCGGCCAGGACCCATGGTGGTCCTCCTGGCTGTGTTCCGGCCCTTCCTACCACTGGGGGCACTGGCAGAGCTGGGGCGTGCTGGCGGTGACCACGGCCGTGTTCGCCGGTGTACTGGTGGGACTCCTGAACGGGCCGGCGTGGGGAGTGCTGCACAACCGGCTTCAGCGCAGGCGGAAACCGTCCGTCCGGCAATCAAGCGACCCCGCGCGCAACCGGCCGGCAAACCCATGGTGGTACGTCGCCTGGTACCTGCTGATTGTGACCGTGGTGGCGGTGGCGGTGCCGTTCATGCTCGCCTGGCCGGACCTGCCGTGGGTCCTGGTGGTGGTGCTGGTTGTCGCACTCTGGGCGCTGTGCTTCACCCGCACCAGCATCAGCGGGCTGCCGGCACGGACATCAGATTTTCGGGCCCAGGGTTCCCCGACCGCGGGTTTACGGCAGGGTCAGCCGACTACCTCGGGAAGCCTGCCGCTTAACTCCGCCACCGGCGCTGAAGACCAGCGCTCGCGTTCGGGCTCGTAGGAGATCACCACGGAGGCGTCGCTGGCGCGGGCCTCGTCCATGGCGAGCAGCAGGGCGTCCTCCATGCGGCGGGCGTACTCCAGCCGCTCAGCCAGGCTGCCCTGAAGTTCGGCGTCGTCGATCAGGACGTGGCCTTTCCCGTCCACGATGACTTTCAGGGAGTACCCCTGGTCCTCGTGGAGTGATCCCCGGGTGGATGAAATTTCGGTGACTCTTGCTGCCCGGACCAGCCCGTTGCCGAGCGTTCGGATCCACACTTCACCCATCAGATGACCTCCCCTTGGCTATGGGCGCGGATCAGCGCCCCATAAGGCGAACGCTACTCCTGTGCAGGCCGTTTGTGACCCCCGAATTTTGGTGGATGTGGGGGAACGGCAGCGGGGAAATTCGCACAGCGGCGCCGCCATAGGATGAATCCGATGACTTCCCCGGACGACCCCCAGCCCTTCAGCCTTCGCAGCATTGCGGTTGCCGCTTTTGGGCCCACGCTCCTCTTCGGGATCGGGCAGGGGGCCATCCTTCCGGTGGTGGCGTTGACGGCCCGGGACCTCGGCGCATCCGTTGCCATCGCAGCCCTGATTGTCACCCTGATGGGGCTCGGTTCGTGGCTTTTCAACCTGCCCGCCTCCCTGGTGACCCTCAAATTCGGTGAGCGATGGTCCATCGTGGGTGCCGCCGTCGCCGCCGCCGCGGCAATGGCCGCAGGCGGGTTGTCCTACGTGGTGCCCAGCGGGCTGTGGCTGCTCGCGGCGGCGATGGCCGTCGTCGGCATGACCGGCAGCGTCTTTGGCCTGGCACGGCAGAAGTACCTCACCGAGGCGGTGCCGGTGGAATTCCGCGCGCGGGCGCTGTCCACCCTGGGCGGGGTCAACCGGATCGGTGTGTTCATAGGCCCGTTCCTGGGCGCAGCCGTGATGCAGTTCGCCGGCATCGGCGGCGCGTACTGGGTGGGCGTGGTGGCGATGGCGGCCGCGGCGCTGCTGTCCCTCACCATCCCGGACCTGGCCGCGGCGGAAACGCACGACGGCGCGACGGCCGGTCCCCAGCCCACGCTCCGCAGCATGGCGGTATCCCACGCGGGGGTCTTCCTTTCGCTGGGCGTGGGCATCCTGCTGCTGAGCGCGCTGCGTTCCTCCCGGCAGGTGGTGATCCCGCTGTGGGCGGACCACCTGGGCATGGACGCCACCTCCGCTTCCTTGATCTACGGGCTGTCCGGGGCCATCGACATGCTGGTGTTCTACCCGGCAGGCAAGCTCATGGACCGCAGGGGCCGGCAGTTCGTAGCCGTCCCGTCAACCCTGCTCATGGGCATGGCGCTGCTGCTGATTCCGCTCACCGGATCCTTCGTGGGGCTGCTGCTCGCGGCGCTGCTGATCGGTTTCGGCAACGGCATCAGCTCCGGACTGGTGATGACCCTTGGCGCCGACTTCTCACCCGACCGCGGCAGGGGCCAGTTCCTGGGGTTGTGGCGATTCATGGCTGACGCCGGCTCCACCGGCGGGCCAGTGCTCCTGTCCGGGGTGACGGCCCTGGCCTCGCTGGGCGCCGGAATCTCGGCCACGGGCATCCTGGGGTTCGCGGCGGCAGCCGTGTTCGCCGTCGTGATTCCCCGCCTGAAGCACCGCCGCAACTACTGACTTGCCCTATCACTTGAGGTGGCTAAAACGCCGGTTTAGGGACCAGGAGTGATAGCGCAACTGAAGAGGCGGTTATCCTCGACAGATGGGTGAAACGGCGATTCCCACTCGGATCAGTGCGCTGCAGAAGGGCCTGTGGTGGCTGCAGGACTACGTGTATGCGGCGATATGCCAGGTTGAGGGCATGCTGTCCCGCGTGCAGCCGGGGTCGTTCCACCAGGGACACCGCAGTCCCGTGGTGATCATCCCGGGCGTGTACGAGAACTGGCAGTTCATGCTGCCCCTCATCCAGTCCGTCCACGACGCCGGCCATCCCGTCCACGTGGTCACGGTGCTGCAGCGGAACAAGCTGAAGGTGCCGGCGGCGGCCAGGCTGGTGGCGCAGCACATCGAGGAGGCCGGGCTGCGGGACGCGGCCATCGTGGCCCACAGCAAGGGCGGGCTGATCGGAAAGTACGCCATGCTCAACCTGGACCCGGAGCAGCGGATCTCCCGGATGATCACCGTGTGCACGCCCTTCTCCGGTTCCACCTACGCGCGCTACATGCTGCTGCCCAGCCTGCGGATCTTCTCGCCGCGCAACGCCCTGACCCTGGAGCTGGCCCGCGAGGAAACCATCAACAGCCGGATCACGTCCATCTACGGACCCTTCGATCCCCACATCCCGGAGGGCAGCATCCTGCCGGGTGCCACCAACATCGAGCTGCCCACGGCCGGGCACTTCCGCATCCTTGGGGATCCGGAAACGGCCCGGATCATCGTGGAGCAGCTGACCCCGGACGAGCCGTGAGTTCCGTGGAAAGGAATTACGACGCCGGGCGGCCGGCTCCGCAGGAGCCTGACCACACGCGTCCGGAGAGTTCGAGCGAGCGGCGGCAGAGCCGGTGGGCCACCGTGCTGGCGGTGCTGCAGCGGCTGCTGTACCTGCTGGTGACCATCGCCGTCGGATGGGCCGTCTGGTTCTTCCTGCTCTCGCGGCTGTCCCGCGGTCCCGAGCAGGCCTGGGTGTTCCTGCCCGTGTGGCTGATCCTGGCGTATGCCCTGCTGCCGCGCATCCACAAGATCCTCAGCAGCCTTTACATCCCGGACTACTTCATCGGCCGGACCAGGACAGGTGACGGCGTGCTGGGCGACCCCGTGAACCTGGCGGTGGTGGGGACCGGGGACGAGCTGCGGCGGGCGATGCGTTCCGCCGGCTGGGTGGAGGCGGACCCCATCACACCCGCCACCGCCTGGCGGACCCTGACGTCCACAGTGCTGGGGCGGAGCTACCCGCAAGCGCCGGTCAGTTCCCTGTACGTGTTCGGCAACCGCCAGGACCTGGCGTTCCAGCGCGAGATCGACGGCAACCCGCGCAAGCGCCACCACGTCCGGTTCTGGGAATGCCCCGAGGGCTGGATGCTGCCCGGCGGAATTCCTGTCGATTTCGTGGGTGCCGGCACCTATGACCGGAGCGTGGGACTGTCCCTCTTCACGTTCCAGATCACGCACAAGATCGCCGACCGCACGGACGAGGAACGGGACTTCATCATCGAGACGCTTGAGGCCGCGCGCGCCGTGGAGTCGGTCCACGTCATCCTCAACTACTCCACTGGTTACCACCACCGCAACGGCGGCGGGGACGCCATCCGCACCGACGGGCACCTGCCCATCATCGACCTGTATGAGCCGGGCAGGCCAAGCGAGACTAACAGCTGAGCGAGTGCTTCAGCGGAAGCCCGTCCCAGACATTAGCCGAGTCCTTGACCTTGTACCTGCCTCGGATCTCCGTACGCCAGTTGTTCGACGTCCTTACCAGCTCCCTGTAGCTCCTGCCGGATTCCTGGCTCAGGTCGCCCACGAAAACCGGGGTGGTTTCCGTGCCGCGGTAAAGGGTGACCTCATGGTAGTTGGCATACGTGACCCGCCCGTAGTCCTTCACCGTGATGGTGAGGCCTAGAAGGCCGCAGGTGATGGTCACGTTGGTTAGTTCCTTAGCCGGTGCTTCAAGCTTGGCAGCGGAGATGCTGGTGTTCGCTGAGGTAAGGCTGGTGAATGCCGCATGGGCAGGCGGAGAAAGCACAAGGGCCATCAACAGGCATACGCCAACACCCGTATAACGGGCTGTGTTGCTCTTCACGTCCTGCCCCTACTGACCGTTTGCTGCAGGTTCCGGTTCCCGGCGCCAAATGGATACCAGCAGCCCACCGACCAAAACAGCAGGGGCTCCGTACATGAGGGCATTGAGGATGACTGGCTCGCGGAGGATGCGGATTGCCTGGCCCAAATGGGGGACCGTGAATACGTGCTTGTCCACTGTGTTGCTTTCCAGGGTGGCAATCCAAGGGTCCACTCCGTTATTGGCGTCACCCTTTGTCCGCACCGCCGTCGTCCCGTTGCTGTTCACAAGGATCTCGGTGACGCGGTGGGTTTCCACCCGATGGTCCTCCACAGGAATGTGGTAAGTGATGACGTCGCCGACCTGGATATCGCCGACGGCCGTAGGTGTGGTGACCACCACATCGCCAGGGTTGATCAGCGGTGCCATTGATCCGGTGAGCATGGTGGAGGTGTGGTAGCCGAACAGCCGTGGACCAAGGGCCAGCAGCAGGAAGGCCGCAACCGCCAGGATCACCATCGTGCTGGATGCAATGCCCAGGAGGCGCCCCGCCACGTTCCCTGCTCGGACAATGAGACGCTGCGCGCGGCTGCTGCAAGGGCGGGCTTCGGATGTCCCGGCGCCGTTGGGGGTAGGGCGGTGCCGGGACGTTTCGAGAGCCCCGGCACCAGGAGCTGCAGCCGTGGCCGGAACCATGACCTGTGCGCTCATCTCGGTGTCCTTTCGGCGGAGGGTGTCCAAACGGTACGGGGTTGCTGGCGGTGCCGGCTTCATGACACCGCCAGCAAGTCTATTTGCCGGTGGCTACGGCAGCACGGGCTACTTGACGGTGCCGGTTCGCTGCGTGGCGTCGAACGTGAAACCGACGGTGGTGGTCAGGCCCTGAAAGCTGTTGCCGGCGGTGGAGGGCAGCGACGTGGTGATTTTCAGGTGGTCTGTGCCCCCTGCCGTGACGGAGGAGAGGTTTGTCAGTGCCCGGCCGGTGCCCAGGATGGCACTCTCGGCCAGGACCGACTTGGAGCCCGAGCAGGTGTCCGGCCCGTTGGCAACGGCCGTCCAGGCGTTGCTGCAGGTTTCGATGTTGACCTGCAGGCCTTTGGTTGCGTCTGAGGTCAGGACGTTGGATGCTACGCCGGCCCCGAGGGCGGTTGTCAGTGTGACCGTGTTGAAGTCGGAGTTGCCCGTGTTGGCCAGCGAGGCGAACTTCTCCACCGAGTCTCCGGGCAGGAGGTTGTTGACCGGGACGTTCAGGGTGCCCGCTCCGGTCAGGTCGATGGCTACGGTGCCGGCCGTCACGGCCTCGTCCACGGTGGTGGTGCTGTCCGTAAACGCGCCGTAAGTGCCCAGTCCCGCAACTGCTGCGGCTGTGCCTACGAGGGCCACGGAAGCTAGGATTTTGCCTGAAGTGGTTTTGATGTTGAATGCCATGAGAAAAGTCCTTTGCGACGATGCCCACCCCCAGGCGGGCCAGCCGCCCCCCAGCGGGCCGACTGTGCTGCCAGGCTCTAACGGGCTGGCAAGAACTACTTTCCGTTGGCTCGATCAAAGAACAGGGAGGAAATCAATCAAACTTCCGTCAAGATTTCTAGGAATTGGTGGGAGCGCTATCGACCGGTGCTGGCCGCCGCCATCCGTTCATGAACATGTAAGCTGTCCGTCACCTGTCGGCCGCCCGCCTTGGCTGCCGACCTGTGAAGCTGATGCGGGCTAAACAGATGCCCGTTGGTTGACGCCGGGACCGTCCGGCTTGGAGGGTGGGCAATGACGCGCCGGCTGGGTGTTGAGGAAGAGTTCCTGATTGTCGACGACGGCGGCAACCCCGTGCCGCTGGGTGCGGTCCTTGACCAGCTCAGCGATTTTCCCCGCCTCACCAGCGAGATGAAGCAGGAGCAGATCGAAACCTGCACCCTGCCACGCATCAGCCTTGCCGAGCTGGCCCACGACATCACGGACGGCAGGAAGAGCGCGGACGCCGCGGCCAGGAGGGTGGGCGCGCGGGCCGCTGCGCTGGCAACCTCGCCCGTGCCCGTTCAGTCCACCCTGGCGCCGGGGGAGCGCTGCTCTCGGCTGATGGAGAAGTTCGGGCTCACCGCGGTGGAGCAACTGACCGGCGGCTGCCACGTGCATGTGGAGATCGAGTCGGAGGAGGAGGGCGTGGCCATCCTGGACCGCATCCGGATCTGGCTGCCCGTCCTGCTGGCCATCAGCGCCAATTCGCCCTACTGGCAAGGGACGGACACGAGCTACGCGAGCTACCGTTCCCAAGCCTGGAGCCGGTGGCCCACCACAGGGCCTGCCGAGATTTTCGGTTCCGCTGCCGCCTACCGGCACGAGCTGAAACAGATTCTCAGCTCAGGGGTCCCGCTGGACCAGGCCAACCTCTACTTCGACGCGCGGCTGAGCCACAAGCATCCCACCGTGGAAGTCCGGGTGGCGGACGTGTGCCTGTTTGCCGACGACGCCGTCCTCATGGGAGCCCTGGTGCGGGGCCTGGTGGAGACGGCGGCCCGGCAGTGGCGGGAGGGGATCATGCCGGTGCCGGCCTCGGCCACGCAGTTGCGGCTTGCGTCCTGGCAGGCCAGCCGCTACGGACTGGACGGCAATTTGGCGGACCCGTTCACCGGTACGCCTAAGGGCGCCTTCGAGGTGCTGGTGGCCCTCCTGGACCACCTCCGCCCGGTCCTGGAGGAGCCAGGCGAATTCAGTGTTGTGGAGTCTTTGCTGTTCCAGGTCCTGCACCGGGGGACGGGTGCCGCAGTGCAGCGGAACTCCTACGCAGGGGCCCTGAGCCTGCGTACAGTGGTGGCCGACGCCGTCACCGCCACGTGCATGCCCGCCACGGCGCCGCGCGAGCCTGGAAGGGCGGCTGCGCTGAACCGCGGCCTGGTGCTGTAACGGTTCCTGCTAGCGGCGCGGGGAGCCCCGGCGTCGTGCCGCGAACGCGAACAGCGAGGTGGTGGCCACCGTGGCCAGGTACCCCGCTATGACAATCAACGAGATCCCGGCCCAGAAGTAGTTGGTGGTGCTGGCCTCCTGCCAGGGGCTCGGCGCGATCCGGATCAGCGAGTATATGGCCACCGCCGCCGAGGCCAGTCCGAGCAGAACCGGCAGCGTCAGCCAGATCCGGGCCGAACCGATGTGCCCGCCGAAACCGTCCCAGGCGTTCCAGGCGCCCCGCCGCACGATGAGCCAGCCGGCAGGGATCATGAACGCGCCCACCAGCAGGAACGCCGCCACCACGTCCGCGGGCCGGTGCCACTGGTTGATCAGCGTCGAAACCCCGGAGGCGATGGCGAACGTGCCGCCCACAAAACCGGCCATCGGGCGCCAGCGCGGGGACGCCATCAGGAACACCGCGGCCGCCGCCGAGGCCGCCAGCGTGGTGTGGCCGGACGGGAGGGAGTTAATATCCAGCGTCACCACGCCCTTGTCCGGCCGGGCCGGCAGCAGGGCCTTGAGCACCTGAGTGGCCACGTTGGCGCCGATGCACGCAGCCACCGCGATCCCGGCCTCCGCCCAGCGCTTGCGGATCACGGTCACAAACAGCACCACGACGGCGGCCATCACCAGCGAGATGGTGGGCAGCAGATCCAGGAACCTGGTGCTCGCCTTGCCTGCCGGGCCATGGAGTTCCACGGCCTCCACCAAAGCCGACTCGTCGATGAACTGACCCGTGGTGGTCTGGACAAAGTAGTAGTAGGTGGCGACCAGCCCGGCCACGCAGGCCAGGGTTGCCAGCATGAACAGGAATCCTGAGCCCGGAGCTGGTCGGGATGCGGTCCTGATGCCTGCCTGCCGTGAAATTGTCATCGGCTTAAGGGTGTCACAGAAAGCTGGGAGACCGCTTGGACTTGACGGGCGTGCCGCCGCCCTGGGGAGGGCCGGGCCGCCGCCCTGAGGCAGGGCCGGGCCTCTGCCCCTGGGGGGAGGCAGCCGGGTCAGGCGGGGGCCGCTGCCAGCTCTTCGATGATCTCGAACTGCTCGCGGACGCCGCCCTCCATGCCGGACTGGGCAATCATGTCGCGGACCTCCCTGCTGCCCGCGTTGGTGCGGATGCTGACCGTGGTGCCGCCGCCGTCGGCCTCCTCGAAGGTGACGGTGTTAACCACGGCCCCTTCCTGGCTGTCGGGCGCCGCCTCCGGCATCTCCATCACCTCGGTGTGCACGATCCGCTCGTTGGGGACGATCTCCCGGTACGTGCCGTGGAAGGCGACCTCGAACCCGCCGTGGGCCACCATGACATACCGCCATGTACCGCCCACCCGGAAGTCCATGTCCGCGACGGTCATCTCGCCCCGGCGGCCGGGCCACCACTTCCGGACCAGCTCGGAGGTGGTCCAGGCCCGGTATACCAGGTGCCTGGGCGCGTTGACCGTGCGGGTTATCAGGATTTCCTCGTCGCTGGGGAACGTGACGTCCATGGTGCTCCTGCCTGTTTCTGCCACTGTCCTGCTCCTTATCTAGCTGTCCTGCTGTTTCAGTTCGTCAAGCACGTCCTCAAGCAGGTCGAACCGCTCCGCCCAGAGGTGCTCATAGCCCGCCACCCACGCATAGATGGGCTTCAAGGCCTCTGCGTTGAGCGAGTAGATGCGCTGCCTGCCCTCGTCCCGCACGTGCACGGCGCCCACTTCGCGGAGGACCCGGAGGTGCCTGGACACGTGCGGCTGGGCAAGATCAAGCCGGTCCACAAGTTCACCTACCGTGCGCTCGCCGGCTGCCAGGGCGTCCAGGATTTCCCGGCGCCGCGGTTCGGCCACCGCATTGAAGGCGTCCTCTGTAGTAGCTGCGCGTGCCATTGCATCATCGTATATCCATATTGATATGTTTTGAAGACCCATCACCAAGCCGTCACCGTTCTGCGGGAGGGTTTCCACCGACGGTAGGGTGAATGCCATGCCTGCCAGCGCCTCGCCTCTGCCGGACCTGCCCCTGCTGCAAGACCTTTTGGCCGGCGCGCACGTGGTCAGCCTGCCCATGCGGGTGAAGTTCCGCGGCATCCTGGAGCGCGAATCGCTGCTGCTGCGGGGCCCGGCCGGGTGGGGGGAGTTCTGCCCGTTCCCCGAGTACGGCGACGCCGAGGCCTCCCGCTGGCTTGCCTCTGCCATCGAGGCCGCCTGGCTCGGGTTCCCCGCACCGCTGCGGACTGCCATTCCGGTGAACGCCACCGTGCCGGCGGTTCCTGCTGAACTGGTGGCAGGTGTGCTGGCCCGGTTCGGGCGGGTGGACGCCGTCAAGGTCAAGGTGGCGGAGCGGGGCCAGACCCTCGAGGACGACGTTGCGCGGCTCGCCGCCGTACGGGCCGCCCTGCCGGATGCCGCCCTGCGCGTGGACGCCAACGGCGGATGGGGCGTGCCCACGGCCGTCAAGGCACTCACCCGACTGTCCGCCGTCGGGCTCGAATACGCCGAGCAGCCCGTGCCCACCATCGAGGGCCTCGCGGAAGTGCGCACGCAGCTGCGTGCGGCTGGCATCCCTGTGCTTATCGCCGCCGACGAAAGCGTCCGCAAGGAGGACGACCCGCTGCGCGTGGCCCGGGCCGGCGCCGCCGACCTGGTGGTGGTCAAGGTGGCGCCGCTCGGGGGAGTGCGGCGGGCCCTGGACATCGTGGCGCAGGCCGGCCTGCCCGCCGTCGTCAGCTCCGCGCTGGACACCTCGGTGGGCATCCGTGCAGGCCTGGCCCTGGCCGCCGCACTGCCGGAACTGCCTTACGCGTGCGGGCTGGGGACCGTGTCCCTGTTTGAATCGGACGTCACCCTGGACCCCCTGACGGCCGACGACGGCGCCATCCGCCTGCGCGACGTCACGGCCGATCCCGGGCTGCTGGAGCGGTATGCGGCCTCCCCGGAGCGGCGGGACTGGTGGCTTGCCAGGCTGCGCCGGGTCCACGGCGTCCTCGCCGCCTGAGACCCTCTCTCACTTCCCGCGGCTTCCCCCGGGACGCTCGCTCACTTGTGGCGGCTTTCCCTGGGACGCCCGCTCACTTGTGGCGGCTTTCCCTGGGACGCCCGCTCACTTCCGCAGACGTTCCTGCAGGTCACATGCGGTTAATCTTGGCTTCACCTGTCTGATGTTTCCCCGTAGAAAGCACCTGACAGGGTGGCACGGACCCCAGAGGAACATTTTGGAAGGCACCCTCATGTCTGAAACGCCCACCCGCAAATTCACGCTGCTGCCGATGCTCGGCCATACCAAGGGCAAGCGCAGTGCCGTCACCTGCGCCCTGAAGTGCGACAACGCCTGCGCCGGCGATGTCTGCAACACCAGCTCCAACAGCTACTTCCGCGACATCGCCTCCGCCACCATGTCCCGCCGCGCCGCCCTGGGCTTCGGCGCCGCCGGTGCGCTCGCCGTCGTCCTCGGTTCAGCAGTGACCTCGCCTGACTCCGCCTCCGCCGCGGGCCTGTCCAAGGCAGCCAAGGAAGGCTTCGGCAAGTCCAAGCTCCAGTTCACCGCCATCCCGTCCATTGACGCCATGGTTGACGCGGTCACCGTTCCCGAAGGCTTCACCTGGCGGCCGGTCATCCGCTGGGGCGACCCCATGTTCAACGACGCGCCGGAGTTCGACCTGGCCAACCAGACGGCGGCGGCGCAGGAGAAGCAGTTCGGCTACAACAACGACTACACGGACATCCTGGAGATCCCGGGCAGCAAGGGCCGCCGCGCGGTGCTGTTCTCCAACCACGAGTACACCAACGACGCCATCATGTTCCCGCCCAGCATGCCGGCAGACCAGATGCGCGCTGTGGGGGCAGCTGCGCACGGCCTGTCCGTGGTGGAGCTGGAGCGCCAGAACAAGAACAAGCCGTGGACCTACGTCAAGGGTGCGGCACTGAACCGCCGTTTCCTGAACTCCACGGTGTACGAGCTCACGGGGCCGGCCGCAGGTTCACCCCTGGTCAAGACCGCGGAGGACCCTGCCGGCCGCTTCATCAAGGGCACCCTCGGCAACTGCGCCGGCGGCACCACCCCGTGGGGCACCATCCTGTCCGGTGAGGAAAACTTCCAAGGCTACTTCGTAGGCAACGGCACGTCCGCCGGCGACAAGCGCTACGGCATCACGTCCAAGCCCACCGCCCGCCAGTGGGAGCTGGACGAACCGCGCTGGGACACCCGCAACCCCGGCTACGAGAATGAAGCCAACCGCTTCGGCTACATCGTGGAGGTGGACCCGTTCGACCCCACGTCCACCCCGAAGAAGCACTCCATGCTGGGCCGCTTCAAGCACGAGGGCGCCAACGTCATCATCGCGAAGTCCGGTCACGTGGTGGCCTACTCCGGCGACGATGAGCGCTTCGACTACCTGTACAAGTTCGTCTCCAAGGACAAGTACCGCGAGGGCGACCGCAAGCACAACATGACCCTCCTGTCCGCCGGCAGCCTCTACGTGGCAAAGTTCACCGGAAACTCGCCCGCCGCCGAAATCACCGGCACCGGCGCGGTTCCGTCGGACGGTGCCTTCGACGGCACGGGCGAGTGGCTGCCGCTGGTGCTTGACGGCAAGTCCGCCGTGCCCGGCATGTCCGTGGAAGAGGTCCTGGTGTACACCCGTCTGGCCGCCGACAAGGTTGGACCCACCAAAATGGACCGCGCCGAGGACGTGGAGCCAAGCCTGCACACGGGCAAGGTCTACGTGGCCTGCACCAACAACTCCAACCGCGGGGCCGGCACGAACGAGGGCGCCACTGAGGTCAACCCGCGCAACCAGAACCGCGACGGCCACATTGTGGAGATCACCGAAACCGGCGACCAGACCTCCACCGCCTTCACCTGGAACCTGCTGATGGTCTGCGGCGATCCGGCCCAGGGCGACGTCACCTACTTCTCCGGCTTCCCGGTGGACAAGGTTTCGCCCATCTCCTGCCCGGACAACCTGGCGTTCGACTCCGTTGGCAACCTCTGGATCTCCACCGACGGCGCCCCCTCCGGCATCGGCCGGGCGGACGGGCTGTTCAAGGTCACGCTGGAGGGCGCCGAGCGCGGCAAGGTGGAGCAGTTCCTCGCCGTCCCGCGTGACGCCGAGACCTGCGGCCCCATCATCCACGACGAGGAGCGCACCGTGTTCGTTGCCGTGCAGCACCCGGGCGAGGACGGAACCTTCGAGAACCAGGTGTCCTTTTTCCCCGACTACGTTGCGGCAGGCACGACGCCGGCTCCCGGCCAGGCGCGCGCCCCGCGTCCGTCCGTGATCCAGGTGTTCCCCGTCCGCGACTGACCCTCCGCACGCGCGCTCACTTCTGGCGCCTTTGGGATCAACGCTCTCTCACTGTCTGCCTGCTGGGGCGGCGGACAGTGAGAGAGCGTACCCCTTTAAGCCGCCGTAGGTGAGAGAGGGTTTGGGTTGTGGCCGCCAGATCTGAGCGGGGGTTTGGGTTTGAACCGCCAGAAGTGAGCTGGCGTCCGGGGGTGGCAGACTGGATTGGTGACTTCGCTGAACGAACCGGCCCCTGACGCTGCCCCTTCCGACACAACCGACGCGCAGGAGGCCGCGCCTGAGTTGGGCGCGCTGGCGGCGGCGCGCATCGCCGTCGGAGTCCTGCTCGACGGCGGGGTGCGGCACGTGGTGGTTTCGCCCGGTTCCCGGTCGGCCCCCATGGCTTACGCGCTGGCCGAGGCGTCCGCAGCGGGCCGGGTGGAACTGCTGGTCAGGATCGACGAGCGTGCCGCCGGGTTCACGGCCCTGGGCCTTGCCTTGTCCACCGGTTCCCCGGCCGCCGTGCTGACCACGTCCGGAACCGCCGTCGGGAACCTGCTGCCGGCCGTGATGGAGGCCAACCACGCCGCCGTCCCGCTGATTGTCCTGTCCGCGGACAGGCCGGACGAACTCCGCGGAACAGGCGCCAACCAGACCACCGTGCAGCCGGACCTCTTCGGCGAACAGGTCCGGTTCGCTGCGGACGTCCCCGCGGGCAGCAACCCCGAACGCGCCATCCAGACCGGGCTTTCCGCGGCGACCGGCGCCTTCGCCGAGATCCCGCCAGGGCCGGTGCAGCTCAACCTCGCGTTCCGGGATCCGCTGGTTCCGGCACCGGAGGAAGGGCTCCCGACGGTGGTGGAGCGGCAGCGCTACCGGATCGGAACAGAGCCGCTGGTCATGAACCTGCCGCCGGCGGCGGATGAGCTGCCGGAGCGGCGGACCGTTGTCCTGGCCGGCCACGACGCCGGACCGGTGGCCGAGGCGTTCGCCCGCGCCCACAACCTGCCGCTGCTCGCCGAGCCGTCATCCAACTCCCGGTTCGGCCCCAACGCCGTGGGCCCGTACCGGCTGCTGCTGGAACATTTCGGGCCGGATTCAAGGCAGCCCATTGAGCGGGTGGTGCTGTTCGGCCGGCCCACCCTCTCGCGCCCCGTCGCCGCCCTGCTGGCCCGCCCGGACGTACAGTCAGCCCTGTACCAGCCCGTTCCGGTGGCCTGGTACGAGCCAGGCCGCCGCACGGAACTGCCGCTGGAGAACCTGTCCGACCTCGCCGACTTTGCCGGCCGCGGCACCTCCGCCTGGCTGGACACCTGGCTGCTCGCCGGGTCCGCCGCACAGCACGCCTTGGACGGCGTTCTGGCCGCGGAGGCTGCGGCCACCGGTCCTTCCGTGGGGGCACTGGTGTGGCGCCACGCCCGCGGGCAGCTGCTGCTGGGGTCGTCCAACGGCATCCGCGACGTCGACCTCGCCGGCCTGCCCGCGCCGGAACCGGCCGCCACCGTCTACGCCAACCGGGGCCTGGCCGGGATTGACGGCACCATCTCCACCGCCACGGGCATCGCGCTGGGCGGGCGGCAGGAAACCACTGTCCTGCTCGGTGACGTCACCTTCCTGCACGACGCCGGCGGCCTCCTCCTCGGCGCGGGGGAAGAGCAACCGGATCTGCGGATGGTGGTCCTCAACGATGCCGGCGGCGCCATCTTCGCGCTGCTCGAGCACGGCGCGGTGGAGGAAGGCGGGAAGTACGGAGACGCCGTCGAACGCCTCTTCGGCACCCCGCATGCGGTGGACATCGCGGCACTCGCCGCGGCGTACGGCGTGGGGCATTCGGTGGTCAGCACGACGGCGGGACTCGCCGAGGCGCTCGCGCGGCCGGTGTCCGGACGCACCATCGTGGAAGTCCGCACCGACCGTCATTCCCTGCGGCAGCTGCACGCACGGATCAAGGACTCGGTCGCGGCCGGTGTCGGGGGAGTGCTGGTGCCGTAGGCCGTAGGTCCCCCGCGGGACCGGTCACCCCGTGGGCGGCGTGAACTGGCTGGCGGTGAAGACAGCCCCCTGCGGGTCCCGGATCACGGCCTCACGGGTCCACCCGGTGTCGTCCTGCCGAAGGACCTGGGCGCCGAGCCGTTCGGCGTCGAGGGCTGTCCGGTCCCGGTCGGCCACAGCGAACGTGACATGCCAGTGCGGCGTCCGGTCGGGTCCAATCGGGACGATCCAGGCGACGGCGTCTGCAAATCCGGGTGGAGCCGCGAACTCGGACTGCCGTGCCCTGATCTCCGGATCGACGGTCTTTTCAAGGTGCTCGCCGTACCCGGGCACGCGGACCATCAATCCGAAGCCGGCGTCGTCTGCCCCGAAGCCCACCTTGTCCACTTGCCAGCCGAACGCGCCCTGGTAGAAGCTAACGGCCGCCTCCGGATTGCGTGTGTGGAGGTCGCTGAAGTTCCAGGTCCCGGGCCGGTTGACGGCCTGTGCCCCACCTTGCCGGTTCGGCTGCCAGAGACGGAATTCGACGCCCTCCGGATCAGTTAGCGCCGCGCTGCGGCCGTCCTCTCCCGCATCTGTTGCCGGTGCCCGCAGCCCGGCACCGGCAGCGATCAGCCGATCCACTGCGGCGTCTGCGTCCTCGACCGCGATGTAGGTGCTCCAGGCCGTTGTATCTTCGCGGCCGCTGGCGATCCCTGCCACGTCCGCGCCGTCCAGCTGGGCCACCAGGTAGCGGTCCGTCCCGCCGCCCGGAGCTGCCTCCCGAAACGTCCAGCCGAAGAGTCCGGCATAGAAGGTAGCTGCCGCGTCGATTCCAGGCTGGGTCGTGTCGATCCAGCACGGCACCCCTGGAGGGTACGCCCGTCCGTTCATGTTCCGCTCCTGCTTTCCTTGATCGCTGCTTCGAATGTGGGCAGGCTCCGCTCGATCATGTCCTCGTTGGCTGTCAGGGACATCCGGAAGAACCCGGGCGTCTCGAACAGCGTGCCCGGGAAAACGAAGACGTCGCGGCGGGCGAGGGACTCGGTGAAGGCGTCGTCGTCCGGGCCGGGGGTGCTGACGAACAGGTAGAACGTGCCCTCCGGCGGCTGCATGCGGTAGCCCATGCTGCCGAGCGCGTCCACCAGGCGGTCCCTGCGCCGCTCCAGCTGGCCGACGTCGATGGAGAACTTCTCCAGCGCCGGAAGCGCGTGCTGTAGCAGCGCATTCGGGTAGACCCAGCCCATCGCCACCTGCAGGCCGCTGATGGCCGGAGCCATCTCTTCCCGGTGCGGCATGGCCGGGGGCAGGGCCAGATACCCCACCCGCTGGCCGGGAGAGAGGTGCGTCTTGCCATAGGAGTAGGCCAGCAGCGTGTACGGGTAGTACTCCGCCGGGCTGTGGAACCGCGCGCCGCCGAACACAATCCGGTTGTAGGCCTCGTCCGAGATGAGGTAGATGCGCCGCCCAATCCTCGCAGACGCAGTTTCCAGCAGGTCGGCGAGCCGGAGCAGTAGCTCCGGGGGATAGATCCGGCCAGTGGGGTTGTTGGGCGAATTGACGATCACAACCCGCGTCCGCGCCGTGATGGCCGCTTCGATGGCGGCGAGGTCAAGATCGAAGGTGGCAGTGTCGACCTTCACCTTCACCGGTACCAGCCCGGCTTCGAGGATCAGCGGCTCGTACAGGAACCACGGCGGCAGGCTGTAGACCACCTCGTCGCCGGGGTCCGCCACGGTCTTCAGCGCCAGGGCGATCGCGGCGAACCCGCCGGTGGTCAGGAAGATGTCCTCTGTCTTGAAGGGCACGTCCAGCAGCCGTTCAAGGGACTGTGCGGCCGCCTCCTGCGCCGTCTCCACGTTGGTTTTATAGGCAAACCATTGATCATTGCGGGGAACCAGGGCATCCCGCAAAGTGTTGACGTAGCGGTCCGGCGGCATCTGGTGGGGGTTGCCGAACGTGAAGTCGCAGACGGTGCGCTGGTCCTGTCCCCGGTTAAGGTACCGCCGGATGAAGGAGTCAACCCGCTGGAACGATGGTACCGATGCCAGCCGTGCAGCGCGTTCGGATACTGCCGCCGCCGGTGGTGTGGCTTGGGGATTCATATCTGCGCTCCTGGATGCGCCGCACGGTGGGACGGCGGCCGGACGGGCAGCGCGCTGCTGAGCCAGGGCTGTGGTGGGACCTATTGTGTGCCCCGGCACCGCGGAAGTAAATGCCCGCACAGAAGGCGCGTGCCGCCGTCGTACACCTCCTTCAAAAGCGGGGCGCAGAGTGCCCCGTGACGCGCAAAATCCCCGGCGCTGCGGAAAGATCCATAGCGCCGGGGATTGTGCGTAGCGAAAGCGGGGAGGGCCTACTCCTCGATCTCGATGTGCGTGGGGTCGAGCACGCGGCGCAGGAACTCCTTGGTGCGCGGCTGGGTGGGGGCGCTGATGACCTGCTCGGCCGCGCCTTCCTCCACCACCACGCCGCCGTCCATGAAGACCACGCGGTCAGCCACTTCGCGGGCGAAGCCCATCTCGTGCGTGACCACCAGCATGGTCATGCCCTCCTGGGCCAGGTTCCGCATGACGGAGAGGACGTCGCCCACCGTCTCGGGGTCCAGCGCGGACGTGGGCTCGTCGAAGAGCATCAGTTCCGGGTCCATGCTCAGTGCACGGGCAATCGCCACACGCTGCTGCTGGCCGCCGGAGAGCTGGTCGGGGAAACGGTCCGACAGATGCCCGAGTCCCACGCGCTCCAGGTTGTGCATGGACACCTTGTCCGCTTCGGCCTGGGAGCGCTTGAGGACCTTGGTCTGGGCGATGGAGCAGTTGCGCTTCGCGTCCAGATGCGGGAACAGGTTGAACTGCTGGAACACCATGCCCACCTTGCGGCGCATTTTGTCGATGTCCACGTCGGGATCGGTGGCCTCGAAGCCTCCTACCTGGATGGTGCCCTGGTTGGGCTGCTCCAGCAGGTTGACGCAGCGGAGGAGGGTTGATTTGCCCGAGCCGGAGGGCCCGATCAGGCACACCACTTCGCCCGGTGCCACGTCCAGACTGATCCCCTTGAGGACCTCGTTGGATCCGTAGGACTTGCGCAGGTCTTTGATCGCTACGCCGGCGGCGTGGATGGTACTGGTGCTGCCGCTGGAGGAATGTACGACGTCGTTCATTGTCTTCCCTGCCTATCGCTTGGTCCGCGCGGAGCGGCTTTCGAACTTCCGGGCCAGGAGGCTCAGGGGGATGGTGATGACCAGGTAGAAGGCACCGGCTACCAGGAGCGGCGTCAGGCCGGCGCCCAGGCTGGAGATGCCGTCGCGGCCGAACTTGGTGAGCTCGTACTGCGAGGCGGTCAGGCCCAGGACGTAGATCAGTGAGGAGTCCTTGGTCAGCAGGATGATCTCATTGGTCAGCGGCGGCAGGACGATCTTGAACGCCTGCGGGATCACGATGGTCACCATGGCGCGCCACTGCGGCATGCCGAGGGAACGGGCGGCTTCGAGCTGACCCTTGGGGACAGCCTGCAGGCCGGCGCGGAGGGTCTCAGCGATGTATGCCGATGCAACCATGCCCAGCGAGATCATCACGATCACCGTGACGTTCCACGAAACGCCGAAGGCCAGCGGAACACCGTAACCGAAGGCGATGAACACGAGCAGGGCGGGGATGCCGCGGAAGAACTCGATGTAGCCAGTGGCGATCCAGCGGTACAGCGGGAAGCTGGACAGCTTCATCAGGGCCAGCAGCAGGCCGCCGGAGAGTCCCACGATGAAGCCCAGGAAGGTGTAAATCAGGGTGTTGACCAGGCCGGTGATGAAGATGCCCGGAAACATGGGGCCGATCTTGGCGAAGTTGAAGACGCTGTTGCCGATGGTCTCCCAGTCGGTGGCCAGGATCAGCGCGGCGACGGCCACAACAAAGATTCCGGCCTGGACGTACAGGCTTACTCTGGCGCGTTGACGTGCTGTCATTGCCATTGCCATGGGTTGCTCACATTCGTTATGCGTGGCAGAGGCCCCGGACGGACTGCGTACAGCTTGTCCGGGGCCCCGGCTGCGTGGTTCTCAGGGCTGGAAAGGATCCAAGGCTACGGACGCCTTGGGCCCATGCTCTGGTTTACTTGGCGGTCTCGCCGAACCAGGTGGTCTTGAACTTCTCCAGCGAGCCGTCTTCTTCAAGGCGTTCAAGGGTGCCGTTGACCTTTTCCAGCATGGCGCTGTTGCCCTTCTTGACGGAGATGCCCAGCTGCTCGCCGGTGGCAAAATCCTCAACGCTCTTGAACTTGGGGTCGTCCTTGATGGCGTAGCCCAGGACGGACTGGTTGCCCAGTGCGGCGTCGATGGTGCCGGCCTGGAGTGCCTGGACCAGGAGCCCCGTGTCCTCGAACTGCTGCGCCTCAAGGCCCTGTTCCTGCGCGTAGTCGGCGCCGGTGGTGGCCTGCTGCACGCCTACCTTCTTGCCCTTGGCGTCGTCCAGGCTCTCGATGCCGGATCCCTCGCTGGCAACCAGGGCCAGGTCGTCGTCGAGGTAAGGCGTGGAGAAGTCCATGACCGACTTGCGGGTGTCCGTGATGGAGATCGAGGAGATGCCAAGGTCGCACTGGGTCAGGGCGGTGCCGGTTTCGATCGCTTCGAAGGAGCTGTCCACGATGCTGAGTTCAGCGCCGAGGTCCTTTGCAATTTCCTTGGCGATGTCGATGTCGTAGCCGACCGTCTGGCCGTCCTTCTCGAACTCGAACGGCTCATAGGGGATGTCGGAGCAGACCGTGAGCTTGCCTGCGTTGATCAGCTGGATGCCGCCTTCGGACGCGGCGGGCGTGGAACTGCCACCACCGCACGCCGTGAGGGTAAGGGCGCCGACGGCGAAGACTGCTGCTGCCTTGGCGGTGATCTTGGCCGTGGCCAGGGACTTGAGCTGCATGTTTCTTTACCTTTTGTTGCAGGGGTATGCGGTTCTAAATCGGTTCATAGTGTAGCCCCAGATTATGAGATGTGCATCACAGGAAACTTAGTTTCACTATTGGATAACTAAACCACACCAAAAATCAAGCGGGTCGGGCGGTGACTTGTCTGCGATTCCAGACCCTGGGGCTGGAAGGCCAGCTCAGGTGCTGATGCCGAGGGACTCCAGCATCGGGCGGAACTTCGCCCACGTTTCAGCCAGCTCGGCCTCGGGTTGAGATCCGTCCACGATGCCGCAGCCGGCATACAGCCGCACGGTGTCCGGCGACTCGATCACGGCGCCGCGGAGGGCAATGCCCCACTCGCCGTTCCCAGCGGCGTCCAGCCAGCCCACGGGACCCGCGTAGG
Organism: Arthrobacter sp. K410C; assembly: GCF_059090105.1. Classification (NCBI taxonomy): domain Bacteria; kingdom Bacillati; phylum Actinomycetota; class Actinomycetes; order Micrococcales; family Micrococcaceae; genus Arthrobacter; species Arthrobacter sp. K410C. The sequence goes on along the minus strand of NZ_JBNHFJ010000001.1, from coordinate 798,148 downwards.
GTCCGCGGTCCAGGTGCTCCAGCTTGCGGATCAGTGCGCCCGCCACCTGCGTGGGCGTGCCGCAGACGGCGGCGGTGGGGTGCAGTGCGTTGATCAGTGCCAGGCAGGTGGGGACGTGGCCTTCCACCTCGGTGAGTTCGGCCTTGACGTCGGAGGCCAGGTGCCAGACGTTGGGCAGCTCGAGGATGAAGGGCTCATCGTGCGCGTTCATGGCTTCCGAGAACGGCGCCAGCTGTTTGGTGAGCGACTGGATGGCAATCTCGTGCTCGTGCCGCTGCTTCTCGGAGCCGGCCAGCACCCGGGTGGCGTAATCCATCGGCAGGCCGTCCTCGCCGTGCGCGTCGCGCCGGTCCAGCGTTCCAGCCAGCACGCGCGCCTGGGCTGTCCGGCCCTCCACCTGGATGAGCATCTCAGGGGTGGCGCCCACCAGCCCGTCCACGCCGTAGGTCCAGCATTCGCGGTACCGCGCGGCCAGTTCCCGGAGCACCTGCGCCGCGTTCACGCCGGTGGGGATGGTGGCCACCACGTCGCGGGCCAGCACCAGTTTCTCCAGCGCTCCGGTGCGGATTTCAGCAACCCCTGCGGATACCGCCTCCATCCAGTCTTCCTCGCTCAGGGACCCGGTGTGGAGTGTTGCGCCGGCGGCCAGGGGGAGGGGGCGGACGACGGCGGCGCCCGCACGGCCGGGAAGGGCACCCTGCTGCGGGTCCGTGGCGGAGTCCGCTGCCGACGTCGTGATGGTTGCGGTGGCGAAAGCTGCGGACGGAGCGCCGTTGCCGAGCCAGCGGTCCAGGGCGGCGAGGGCGCTCTGTGCGGTGAGCTCGCCGTCGTCGAGCGTCAGCTGCGTGACCCACACCTTGCTGTCCCGCACGCCCACCACGACTTCCGGCACTATCAGCCGGGACTCGTGCGCGGAGGTCTTGGAGAAGGCGAAAGACCCGAAAGCCACCGGGCCGGTGCCCGGCAACTCCACGTGGTCGGTGACGTCGGCTTCGATCACCAGGTGCCGCCACCAGATGTCGGCCTCGAGGAACCGTTCCGGGCCGGTGGCCGTGAAGCGGGCGATCTCGCCGAAGCCCGCCAGGCCGCCCTCGCGGCGGGTCCAGCAAAGGACATCGTCCCGCACCAGAAACGAAGGCAGCCCCCCGGGGAATGCGGTGCCATCCAGGGGGACTGTCAGGGTGCGGATCGTGCTCGTCATGATGAGACAACACTACTCCGGACCGCAAAGCCGGCTTCGGGAGGGATCTTAGGGCATCCCGGGAAGGGCCGGGAGTCAATGGGCCCGTGGTCCGGGGCCTGCCGAACATTTGAGACAATGACATGGTGAACCGAGCATCCTTGGATAAGCGTCCGGACGAAGTAGCCACCATGTTTGACGACGTCGCACCGAAGTACGACGTTGTCAACGATGTCCTGTCCATGGGGCAGACCCGCCGCTGGCGCAAGGTTGTGGTGGAAGCGATGGAAGTCTCCAAGGACCAGCGCGTCCTGGATCTGGCTGCCGGAACCGGGACGTCCAGCGAGCCATATGCCGATGCAGGCATAGATGTTGTGGCATGCGACTTCTCCCTCGGAATGCTCAAGGTGGGCAAGCGCCGCCGCCCGGACATCAACTTCATCGCCGGGGACGCCACCAACCTGCCGTTCGCTGACAACACGTTTGATGCCACCACCATTTCGTTCGGCCTCCGCAACGTGAACGAGCCCAAGAAGGCACTGCAGGAGATGCTCCGCGTCACCAAGCCGGGCGGCCGCCTGGTCATTGCCGAGTTCTCCCAGCCCGTGGTCCCGCTCTGGCGGACCATGTACACCGAATACCTCATGCGCGCGCTTCCGGCCATCGCCGTGAAGGTTGCCTCCAACCCGGACGCCTATGTCTACCTTGCCGAGTCCATCCGCGCCTGGCCGGACCAGGACCACCTGGCGGCGTGGCTGCAGGACGCCGGCTGGGAAAACGTCACCTACCGCAACCTCACGGGCGGAATCGTGGCGGTGCACCGCGCCTTCAAGGCGGCGGACAAAACGCCCGGCGACGCTGCTGCCGCCATCGCCGCGCACAAGGGCCCGGTGGCCAAGCTCCGCCGCAACATCACCCGCTGACCGGCGTGAAGGTACTGATTGTCGGTGCGGGTCCCGCCGGATCCACCGCTGCGTATTACCTCGCCAGGGCCGGGCTCGAGGTCACGGTCCTAGAGAAGACCAGCTTCCCGCGCGAAAAGGTCTGCGGCGACGGGCTGACCCCCCGCGCCGTCCGGGAGATCCAGAAGCTCGGCCTGCCGCACCCTGAAAATGACGGCTGGCGCCGGAACAAGGGCCTGCGCCTGATCGCCGGGGGGCGGACCATCGAGCTGCCGTGGCCCGAGGTGGCCGACTTCCCCCAGTACGGGTTGATCCGCACCCGGCTGGGCTTCGACGAGGAACTGGCCCGGCACGCCCAGGCGGCGGGGGCCACCATCCTTGAGCGGCACAGTGTCACCGACGCCCTGCATGCGGAGGACGGCCGCGTGACAGGCGTCCGCGCAGCGCTCCTGGACCAGTCCGGACGCAAGACGGGGGAGACGCGTGACTTTCCTGCCGACGTCGTACTCGCCGCGGACGGCAACTCCACGCGCACTGCTGTGTCCCTCGGGATCCAAAAACGTGACGACCGGCCCCTCGGCGTGGCGGTCCGCACCTACTTCACCTCCCCGCGCACAGACGACGACTGGATGGAAGGCTGGCTGGAGCTTCCCGGCCGCGACGGCAAGCTGCTGCCCGGCTACGGCTGGGTCTTTGGCGTCGGCGACGGCACATCCAACGTGGGCCTGGGCATTTTGAACTCCTCGAAGGAATTCGGCAAGCTCGACTACAAGCAGGTGCTCCGCGAATGGACCGCCGGCATGCCCGCCCACTGGGGCTTCACGCCGGAAAACCAGGTGGGCGAAATCCGCGGCGCCGCCCTGCCCATGGGCTTCAACCGCACCCCGCACTACTTACCCGGCCTGCTCCTGCTCGGAGACGCCGGCGGCATGGTGTCCCCGTTCAACGGCGAGGGCATCTCCTACGCGATGGAATCCGCGCGCTTCGCCGCCGAGTTCATTATCGACGCGTCCGCCCGCCTGGCCTCCTCCGGCGGAACGTACGACGCCGACGCGCACCTGGCGCGATACGCGGACTACGTGCGGGGCCAGTGGGGCTCGCATTTCACCCTGGGCAGGGTGTTCGCCGCGCTGATCGGCAAGCCGGCCGTCATGGGGCTCGCGCTGCGGACCGGAATGCCCATCCCGGTGCTGATGCGGTTCGTGGTGCGGCTGCTGGCCAACCTGACGGACCCGACCGCAAAGGGCTTTGAGGACAGGGTGATCCGGGTCCTGGAGTCGCTCGTCCCGGCCACATCCAATACATTGACGCCCACCCCGGCAGTCTCCAACCAGCGGTATCCGCAACAAAAAGTTAGGGTTAACCCGTGACCAAACCCGCAGAGCACAGCTGGACCCACGCCGGACACGGCATGACCGACGCTGAACCAAGCCTCAACACCAGCGCCATTGCCACCGGACTCCAGCTCCCCGCGGGATTCGCCGCCATCGCCGAAGATGCAGAACTGGGCCCGGCCATCACCAACAACCTGGCCAAGGTGGAGAAGAAGCTCCGCGAGGCCATTGCCAACTCGGACCCACTGGCTGACGCAACGTCGCGCCACCTGGTGGAGGCCGGCGGCAAGCGCATCCGGCCGCTGCTCACCCTGCTGTGTGCCCACCTGGGCGATGCCTCCCTGCCTGCAGTGGTGCAGGCCGCCGTCGTGGTGGAACTGACCCACCTGGCAACGCTGTACCACGACGACGTCATGGACTCCGCCCCGTTCCGCCGGGGCGCGCCCACGGCCCACGAAGTCTGGGGCAACTCGGTGGCGGTCCTTACCGGCGATCTGATTTTCGCCCGTGCCTCCATCCTGGTGTCCGAGTTGGGCTCGCGTGCACTGGGCATCCAGGCCCGCACCTTCGAGCGGCTCTGCCTCGGACAGCTGCATGAAACTGTGGGCCCGCGGCCGGACGAGGATCCGGTGGAGCACTACCTCTCCGTGATCGCGGACAAGACCGGCTCGCTGGTTGCTGCTTCCGGGCAGCTCGGTGCCATCTTCTCCGGCGCCGACGAGGCTTTTGAGAATGTGCTGGTGGAATACGGCGAGAAGGTGGGCGTGGCCTTCCAGCTCGCCGATGACGTCATCGATGTCACCGGGGTCAAGGTCAAGTCCGGCAAATCGCCCGGAACGGACCTCCGCGAAGGTGTTCCCACCCTGCCCGTGCTGCTCCTGCGGAAGGCTGCCGAGGACGGCGACCAGTCCGCCGTCGAACTGCTCAAGCTGGTGGACGGGGACCTGAGCTCGGACGAGGCGCTGGCCGAGGCCGTTGCCGGGCTGCGCGCGCACCCCGTGACGGCCGAGTCCTGGGTGGTGGCCCGTAGCTGGGCCAACGAGGCGATCGCCGCGCTGGCACCGCTGCCCGAGGGTGTGGTCAAGGAATCGCTGTCCAACTTCGCGCTGGCTGTGGTGGACCGCGCCAGCTAGTTCTCAAAGCAGAAGCCCGGCTCCCCCCAGGCGCCGGGCTTCTGTTGTTTGTGGCGCCGCCCGCCCACAATCCGGCAGCGCCAGTTAAACGGGACAGCCCCGGTCCGCTGCAACTTGCATTGCTTTGAACCGGGACCATCTCTCCGTTCGCATCAGACCCGCCGGAGGCGTTTAGCGGATCCGGAAACAGTCTATGACAGATCTGTCACAAAAGGCAAGCGATAATTTACGGCTGTGTCACCGTGTATTTCGGCACCTCTTTGGGCAGTAAGGGGCAGCGTCGTCGGTCCGATGACGCAATTGCGTAAGTTATGGGAGCTTCGGGCACAGCCTGCCGCAACCTGACGCGACCCACTGCCAAATGGAGCTTCAAAAGTCGCGCAATCCGGTCACCGAACACTCCGGGTTTGCACATAGCCAAGGCGGCCCCTCTCACCAGGTGCTGTCGAATGCCGACTATGGAGTATGGACGCCACTGATTTCTTGACGCGGCGTGGGGGAGCTGCCCGGGCAGCCCACTTGAAGAAGGCAGGGTTCACACGGACTACCGTTACTCAGGCCCTGGAACTCGGGCTGGTGCATAAGGTCAGGCGTGGCATCTATGCGGTTCCCCATGCCGGCCTCCTCGCCACCGCCGTTGCAGCTGGAGGTCGTCTCACCTGTCTTTCCGCAGCGCCGGTCTATAGCCTTTGGACGCTCAACCGCCCCACCTGTGTTCATCTCTGCCGGAGCCACCCGTCCAACACTCCAGGCACCATAGACCATGGCCGTCCCCAGCATCCGAAGCATGCCTGGCTTCCCGTACTTGGATTGGCGGACGTCCTGATTCATGCCCTTCGCTGTCTGCCGGAATTCGAGGCGCTCGTGATGGTGCAGTCGGCTGTAGGCAATGGAAGCATCTCCTTGGATTTCCTTTACGCCAAATGCCACGGCCGCCGCAATGGAAAGGCGCGTTCCGTACTCGATCTGGTCATTACTCGAGCAGATTCAGTGTTGGAAGTCCTCGCCAATGTGCATTTCGCCCGGGCAGGGCTGCGGGTCAGGAGGCATGTCCTTATTGCGGGCGTCGGGGAGGTGGACTTCCTGGTGGAGGAAGTCATTGTGGTTGAGACCGATGGATCAACGCACTTTGAACCGAAGGCGGTCAAGCGGGATCAGCGCCGCAACAACCGAAGTCTTCTGGGAGGATACCTGGTCCTGCGCTACTACTACGACGATGTTGTGCACACGCCTGAGGCAATGGTCGCCGAGGTGCAGGCGGTGCTGGAACTCTGGCGTCGCGGCGTATTCACTGCTGGAACTGAGCTATAACTTGACCCATTTGCGTGACTTATAGCCCTGGCTGAGCTGAATTCCCGCTATTCAGGCACTTTCGAGGGGACCAGAGGCCTAAAAGTAACGCATTCCGGTCGCGGAAAAGAGCCAGGGGTGTTAGTCCTCGTGCTCGTCGTCCTCGAAGGCCCACTCGAACATGTCGAACACGAACTCGGAGAAGGTGCCCTCCTCGGACTTCCACTGGCCGCGGGCGTTGTTGCGGCGGTACACGATGGGGTCCGGGACGGTGAGGTCGCCCACGCGGAAGCCCCAGGTGTACTCCTCGTCCTCGTCCTCGAGGAACATGAGGAAACCCTCGTCGTCCACCTCGAGCTCGTCCGGGTCCCAGAAGTAGTGGTAGGCCTCCATGAGGTCCTCGCAGCCGCCCACCGCCAGGTAGAACTCGCGCAGGACCAGCGGAATCTGGAACTGGTGCTCGGCCAGGGCCTTGTCCAGTTCCTCCTCGGACAGCCCGTCCGCTTCCTGCCATTCATCCTCGAGATACTTCGGAACAAGCGCGCGGAACTTCTCGAGGAACATGTCAGTCATGCTCATATCCTAGCTAATGGCCGCCCCGCGATTCGCCGCCGGTGGAGCCGTTGCGCTGCCACCCCCGGACAGCCAGCGGAACGTACCAGTAGCGCCGCCATGCAATGACCCGGAAGGCAAAAACCACAGCCGCCACAAGGACGGCAGTCATGGTGTTGAACAAGCCCGACACCCACAGCAGGGAGGTCAGCGCCGCCCCGCTGAATGCCGGCAACGCGTACAGCTCCCGGGCGTTGAACAGCTGGGGCACCTCGTTCGCGGTGATATCGCGCAGCAGCCCGCCGCCCACCGCGGTGGCCACGCCCAGCAGGACGGCCGCGTACGGGTTCATGCCGAAGGAGAGTGCCTTCAGGGTGCCCGTGATGCAGAACAGAGCCAGCCCGCCGGCGTCGAACAGGACCAGCAGCGAGGTGAAGCGCTGGACGCTGGAGAAGAGGAAGTACACCAGGACTGTGGCCAGCAGCGGCGGCACCAGGTAGGCGGGGTTGGTGAAGGCGGCCGGCACGATGTTGAGGATGATGTCGCGGATAACGCCGCCGCCCAGGGCCACGAGCGAGGCCAGGAGGAGCGAGCCCAGGATGTCGAACCGCTTCCTCGCCGCCAGCAAGGACCCCGAGACTGCGAAGAAAAAGACACCGGCCAGGTCCAGCCAAACCAGGGCGATGTCAAAAGCGGATGTCATGGAGCGTCCCGGCAATTCAAAGTGGTTCGGACAGGGCGGCTCCAACGTTACGCTAGCCCCTATGAACAGCCCCATCATGATCGCCTGCGCCCATGGGACGTCCAACGCACAGGGAGCGGCGGAGGTCAGCGCGCTGCGTGCCGCCATCGCTGAACTCCGCCCCGGCCTGGACGTTCGGGAAGCGTACGTGGACGTCCAGCAGCCCGATCTGGTGGATGTGGTGGCGGGACTGCCGGCGGGGGAGTCCGCCGTCGTGGTGCCCTTGCTGCTGAGCGTCGGCTACCACGTGAAGGTGGACATTGCGCGGGCTGTGAAGAGCCGGCCGGGAAGTGCCGCCGCCGCACCCCTGGGCCCGGATCCGCGCCTCGCGGCGCTGCTTGACCAGCGGCTGCGCGAAGCAGGCGTCACGGACAACGACGTGGTGGTGCTCGCCGCCGCGGGCTCGTCCAACCCGAACGCGGCCAAGAGCGTGGAGGAGCTGCTGGGGCAGTTGCGGCAGCTGCGATCCAACCGGATGGTGGCCGCCTACGGTGCCTCTGCCAAGCCGTCCGTGCCCGACGCCGTCGCAATGCTTCGCGAGGAGCTGGCAGGAGGTGCCGGGGCGGGGGAGTCCGCGGGAGGTGTCGACGTCGGCGGGCGGGTGGTGATTGCCTCCTACCTCCTGGCGCCGGGCTACTTCCACGACCAGCTGGCGAAAGCCGGGGCCGACCTGGTGACCGAGCCGCTGCTGCCGTCCCCCGTGCTCGCCGAAATCGCCTTGGAGCGGTACGACGCCGCCGTCGCGAAGGCCCGAAATTCAGCCGACGCTGCACCCGCCGGCGCGCCCGCCGAGGCGCCCTCGGACCCCCGGCGAACAGCGGAATCCGATGCACAGCAGGACGGCTTCTTCAAGGCCGTCCGGCGTTTCGTGACGAAATATTTCCCTAGGTGACTTAGCGTTTCCGGGCCTTTGTGACGCCATTCCGGGGGGACCTACAGTCGATGCATGACTGATACAGCTCTAGCCGGAGCGTCCGCGGACTCCGCTTCCACCAAGCGCCCCGCCCGCGCGTCCCGTCCCGCTGCAAAGCCGCACGGGCAGTGGAAAGTTGACGGCAAAACGCCCCTGAACGCCAACGAAACCTGGAAACAGGAAGACGACGGCCTCAACGTGCGCGAGCGTATCGAAACCATCTACGCCAAGGAAGGCTTCGATGCCATCCCCGGCCAGGACCTGCACGGCCGCTTCCGCTGGTGGGGCCTCTACACCCAGCGCAAGCCCGGGATCGACGGCGGCAAGACCGCAACCCTTGAACCGCACGAGCTCGAAGACAAGTACTTCATGCTCCGCGTGAGGATCGACGGCGGCGCGCTCACCACCGAGCAGCTGCGCGTCATCGGCCAGATCTCCGTGGACTTTGCCCGCGATTCGGCCGACCTAACCGACCGCCAGAACATCCAGCTGCACTGGATCCGCGTGGAGGACATCCCCGAGATCTGGAACCGGCTGGAGGCTGTGGGCCTGTCCACCACCGAGGCCTGCGGCGACGTGCCCCGCGTCATCCTGGGTTCGCCCGTGGCCGGCATCGCCAAGGATGAAATCATCGACCCCACCCCGCTCATCGAGGAGCTGGGGGAGCGGTTCATCGGCAACCCGCTGCTGTCCAACCTGCCGCGCAAGTACAAGTCCGCCATCACGGGCCACCCCAGCCAGGACGTGGTCCACGAGATCAACGACTTCGCGCTGGTGGGCGTGCGCCACCCGGAACTGGGCGTCGGCTACGACCTCTGGGCCGGCGGCGCGCTGTCCACCAACCCGATGCTCGGCAAGCGCCTGGGCGCGTTCGTGAAGCCCGAGCAGGCCGCCGACGTGTGGCTCGGCGTCACCAGCATCTTCCGCGACTACGGTTACCGGCGCATGCGCACCAAGGCCCGCCTGAAGTTCCTGATGGCCGACTGGGGTCCGGAAAAGTTCCGCCAGATCCTCGAGGACGAATACCTCGGATACAAGCTCGCCGACGGTCCCGCCGCGCCTAAGCCCACCACGCCCGGCGACCATGTTGGCGTGCACGAGCAGAAGGACGGCAAGTTCTTCATCGGCGCCACCCCGGTTGCCGGCCGCCTGTCCGGCGCTGCGCTGGTCAAGCTGGCGGACACCTTGGAGGCCCGCGGGTCCTACCGCCTGCGCACCACCCCGCACCAGAAGCTCGTTGTCCTGGATGTCGAGAAGGACCACGTGGAGCCGCTGGTGGCCGAGCTGGACGCCCTTGGCCTGTCCGCCCGCCCGTCGGTGTTCCGTCGCGGCACCATCGCCTGCACCGGCATCGAGTACTGCAAGCTGGCCATCGTGGAGACCAAGCACACCGCCGCCACCGCGGTCGCCGAGCTGGAGCGCCGCCTGGCGGACCTCGCCGAATCCGGTGAACTGCCGCAGGCGCTGTCCCTGCACATCAACGGCTGCCCCAACTCCTGCGCGCGCATCCAGACGGCAGACATCGGCCTCAAGGGCATGATGCTTCCCACGCCCGACGGCGACCCCTCCCCGGGGTTCCAGGTCCACCTGGGCGGCGGGCTGGCCAACAACAACCGCGAGGAAGCCGGCCTGGGCCGGACCGTCCGCGGCCTGAAGGTGTACGTCGATGACCTGCCGGACTACGTGGAGCGCGTTGTCCGTACGTTCGTGGCCCAGCGCTCCGAAGGCCAGACCTTCGCAGAGTGGGCCCACGCGGCAGACGAGGAGGCACTGCAGTAATGTCCAAGCACGCACTCGGAGTCGACCCCGTGGCCGCGCCCGCCGAAGCTTCAGCCCAGGTTGAGGCCACTGTGGCCACCGCCGCCCCCAAGCTTCGTTCCAAGGAAGAGCTGAAGGCCCTCGCCGAAGCCGGTGCCGCCGAACTCGGCTGGGACGCCCCCGCCCGCGATGTCATCGCCTGGGTGGAGCGCAACTTTGACCTGCCCGCCGTCGCCGTCGCCTGCTCCATGGCCGACGCCGTCCTGCCCGCCCTGGTCGCGGACCAGATGCCCGGCGTCGACGTCCTGTTCCTGGAGACCGGCTACCACTTCCCGGAAACCTACGCCACGCGCGACGAGGTGGCAGCGAACCTCCGCGTCAACGTGGTGGACGTGCTCCCGGAGAACACGGTGGAGCAGCAGGACCGGCTCCTGGGCAAGGACCTGTTCGCCCGTGACGCCGCCCAGTGCTGCGCCCTCCGCAAGGTGGCGCCGCTGCAGCGCACCCTGGCCGGCTACGAACTGTGGTTCACCGGTGTCCGCCGCGACGAAGCCCCCACCCGGACCAACACCCCGCTGGTGGGCTGGGACGACAAGAACGGCCTGGTAAAGGTCAACCCGATGGCCGCGTGGACGTTCGACCAGCTGGTCCAGTACTCCGACGACAACCTCCTGCCCGTCAACCCGCTCCTGTCCCAGGGCTACCCGTCCATCGGATGCCAGCCCTGCACCCGCAAGGTGGCTCCCGGCGAGGACCCCCGCGCCGGCCGCTGGGCAGGAACCAACAAGACAGAATGCGGACTACACGTATGAGCACTTCACTGACCGAGGAGACCACCCAGGTGACTGACGCCGCCGTTTCCACGCGCCTCTCCAGCCTGGACACCCTCGAATCCGAGGCAATCCACATAATCCGCGAGGTTGTTGCCGAGTTCGAGAAGCCCGCGCTGCTGTTCTCCGGCGGCAAGGACTCCGTGGTGATGCTGCACCTGGCCACCAAGGCCTTCTGGCCGGGCAAGGTCCCGTTCCCCGTGCTGCACGTGGACACCGGCCACAACTTCCCCGAGGTCATCGATTTCCGCGACCGGACCGTTGAGCGCCTGGGCCTGAAGCTCGTGGTGGGCTCCGTGCAGGAGTTCATCGACCGCGGGGAACTGGCAGAGCGCGCCGACGGCACCCGCAACCCGCTGCAGACCGTCCCGCTGCTGGACGCCATCCAGCAGAACAAGTTCGACGCCGTGTTCGGCGGCGGCCGCCGTGACGAGGACAAGGCCCGCGCCAAGGAGCGCATCCTCAGCCTCCGTGACGAGTTCGGCCAGTGGGACCCCCGTAACCAGCGCCCCGAGCTGTGGAACCTGTACAACGGCCGCCACACCGTGGGCCAGCACGTCCGTGCGTTCCCCATCAGCAACTGGACCGAACTGGACATCTGGCGCTACATCGAGCGCGAAAACATCGAGCTTCCCGGCCTGTACTACGCCCACGAGCGCGAGGTCTTCGCCCGCGACGGCATGTGGCGCGCAGTGGGCGAGGTCTCCCAGCCGCTGCCGCACGAGGAAGTCATCACCAAGACCGTCCGTTACCGCACGGTGGGCGACATGTCCTGCACCGGCGCCGTCGAGTCCAACGCCTTCACCGTGGCCGACGTCGTGGTCGAAGTCGCCGCCTCCACCCTGACCGAACGTGGCGCCACCCGCGCAGATGACCGCATCTCCGAGGCTGCCATGGAAGACCGCAAGAAGGACGGGTACTTCTAATGAGCACCGATATTTTGGCTGCCGACCTCGAGACGGCCCTGCCCACAACCCTGTTCCGCTTTGCCACCGCGGGATCGGTCGACGACGGCAAGTCCACCCTGGTGGGCCGCCTCCTGCACGATTCCAAGGCCATCCTGGCTGACCAGCTGGACGCCGTTGCCCGCACCTCCGCGGACCGCGGCTTCGGCGGGGACAAGGGCGGCATCGACCTGGCCCTGCTGACCGACGGCCTGCGCGCGGAGCGCGAGCAGGGCATCACCATCGACGTGGCCTACCGCTACTTCGCCACCGACCGCCGCAGCTTCATCCTGGCCGACTGCCCCGGGCACGTGCAGTACACCAAGAACACGGTGACCGGCGCGTCCACGGCGGACGCCGTCGTCGTGCTCATCGACGCACGCAAGGGCGTCCTGGAGCAGACCCGACGGCACCTCTCCGTGCTGCAGCTGCTGCGCGTGGCGCACGTGATCGTGGCCGTGAACAAGATCGACCTGGTGGACTTCAGCGAGTCCGTGTTCCGTGACATCGAGGCGGACGTGCAGCAGGTTGGCCGCGAACTGGGCCTGGGCTCCGACGGAATCAGCGACCTGCTGGTCATCCCCGTGTCCGCCCTCGACGGCGACAACGTGGTGGACCGCTCCGAGCGCACCCCCTGGTACACCGGCCCGGCGCTGCTGGAGGTCCTGGAGACCCTGCCTGCCGCGGACGAACTCGAAAGCCACCTGGAGAGCTTCCGCTTCCCGGTGCAGCTGGTCATCCGGCCGCAGGGTGCCCTGGCTCCCGACGCCGTTGCCGCCGGCCTGGACGTGGAGGCCTACCGCGACTACCGCGCGTACGCCGGCCAGATCACCGAGGGCTCTGTCAAGGTTGGGGACAAGGTCTCCGTCCTGACCCCCGGCCAGGACCCGCGCACCACCACCGTGGCGGGCATCGACTTCGCCGGCTCCTCGCTGGAGGAAGCCGCCGCCCCGCAGTCCGTCGCCATCCGCCTGGCCGAGGAGTTCGACGTCGCCCGCGGTGACACCATCGCCGCTGCCGGCACCGTCCGCGAAGCTTCCGCAGACCTGTACGCAGCACTGTGCTGGCTGTCCCCGAAGCCGTTGCGCGAAGGCCAGAAGGTCCTGGTGAAGCACGGCACCCGCACCGTGCAGGCCCTGGTCCGCAGTGTCTCCGGCAAGCTGGACCTGGCCTCCTTCAAGCTGGAGCCGGCCTCAAGCCTGGAACTCAACGACATCGGACACGCGCAGCTCCGGCTCGCCGCGCCGTTGCCGCTTGAGAACTACCTGCACCACCGCCGCACCGGCGCGTTCCTGGTGATCGACCCGCTGGACGGCAACACGCTGGCCGCCGGCCTGGTCAAGGACCACCCGGGCGACCACGAGGACGAGCGCTACAGCATCTAGTCTTAGCCCAAATCGCCGGAACAGTGCGAAATCGCCGTAGCGCTACGGCTGCAACGCACCGTTCCGGCGATTTCGTGGTTAAAGGCCGCCTTCGAGGATCGCCTTCAGCCGTTCCAGGTCCTTGCGGGTCTCGCGGCGGATCATCGGCTCCATGACCAGCCCGGCCAGTCTGGAGAAGCCGGACGGCTTGCCGGTGTTGCCGAGGGTCATCCGGGTCCCGCCGGTGTGGTCCGTCCATGTGTAGGTGGTCTGCATCGGGAAGGGTCCCTGCGCAGTCCGCATCACCAGCTTCTCGCCGGGGACGTACTCTACGAACTCGTAGGTGTAGTCCAGCTCCCGGCCCAGGAATTTGGCCGTGAACGCCACCTTGGAGCCCGTACCGATGGGGCCCGCGGTCAACCGCTGTGACTTATGGATGTTCACGTACCAGCGCGGCGCGTTGTCCGGGTTGGCCGTGTATTCGGCAACTTCGGCGCGCGGCCGGTTGATGACAATCTCGGTCTGGACGTCCACCATGCTGCATCTCCTTCTAACGTGCGGGTTAGCCTAGGACTTACGTTAGTCCTAGGCCGTGCAGTGGGAGGCGGAGCATGGAAACCATCAGCCCGAAGCTTCTGAACTGGGCCTCGATCCTGGACAGCCAAACCCGCGAGCAGGCCGTGAAGACAGCCAGCCTGCCGTTCATCTACCCGCACCTGGCGCTGATGCCCGACGCGCACCTGGGCAAGGGCGCCACGGTCGGTTCGGTCATTCCCACCCTTCGTGCCATCATCCCGGCCGCGGTAGGGGTGGACATCGGCTGCGGCATGATTGCCGTCCGCACCCAGTACTCGGTCAAGGACCTTCCAAAGGACCTCAAGCGGATTCGGGAGGACATCGAGCGCGTCATTCCGCTCTCCGCCGGGCACAACAACAAGAAGGTACTGCCCACCGCGGAACCCCGGATCGCGGAGCTGAAGGCACTGGCAGCGAAGGCCGGCTTCAGCCCCGCGCAGTACGTCGACAAGTGGGACCTGCAGCTGGGCTCCCTGGGCTCCGGCAACCACTTCTAACCCCCGGACCGTAACTGTCAACTAGACCCAGTGGGCTGCGCGAAGTTGAGGCATGAGCGTCAGCGGTAGCTGATACTTATGTCGAAGGGAGAGGATGCCTGTGCTCAAGCCCATATCGTGGCGACCCAGTTTGGCCGAAGACGCCCCTTTCACTCCGCCAGGACGTCCGGCCCGTCCGGCTGGTCTGCTGACGTTCTTTGACGACGACCTGCGACCCGCGCGTGCTGTCAATGACTGGCTGCAGGAACTATCGACTAGCAATCCGTTAACCACCTGCAACGACTATGGTCGCGAGGTCGCGCGGTTTAGCAACTTTTCGGAGCAGTACTTTTCCACGCCTCTCTTGGGCCCGGACATCCATAAGAAGGGGAATAGCATCCTCAAGGCTTATGCCGCACATCTCATCAAAGCTGATGAAAAGGACGATTCGGATCGCCCTGTAGGTGATTCGGCTTCCACCCTTGGAAAGCGGCGGGCAGCTCTTTTGTCCTTTTACTGGTGGGCTGTTGAGGAGAAACTTATATCAAATCTGCCTTTCAAGCTCGTCACAGTGCCGTCTCGGCGGGGTCCCGTGCAGACGCTGGCTTATTTGCGGGGAGGCAGGCGGACAGTTGATGAACGTCAGTCCATACCATCGGCTCAAATCGGGCGCTTTTTGCAGGTCGGAGTTCGAGGGCAACTGCCCACCGGCGGACCCGATCCTGACTTTTTGTCATTCATGACCTCCCAGCGCAACGCAGCTGGGTTCGCTCTAGGGGTGGCCTTCGGATTGCGGCACGCCGAAATTCTCGGGACCACGATTTTCGAGATTCCGCCCGCTCATCCCGACGGATTGACACCTGCGCGAGTCGCGGATGCTATCTCGAAGCGGGAGAGGGGGCGCAATATTGTGGGACTCTCAGAGTGGCTAGGACCGGCCCACGCTTATATAGGCGGTGACCGGAGACGGATCGCCCGCAAAGCGACTTGGGTCCCGAAAAATCCTTGGGAGATTGACCCCGCCCGGACAACCCGTACCCACGTGCTAGTCCGGCGTGCGTCAGGCCGTGAAGAGTCATTGAAGTGGAACGATCTCGGCCTGGACGAAAGACTGCAAATGGTTATTCCTGGACATGGTACGCCGCTGCTACTCCTAAATCATCGGGATGAGAACGGTTCCCCTTTGACTGATGCTGATTCCTTAAACGACGCCTTTACGCTGGCCGGAACCCGGTGTCAGAAGCATTGGCCAGCACTGGATTGGGACTTTAGTACGCACAACCTTAGGCATACCTTCTGCACAGAATTGACCAATTTTTTGAGTGAAAGTGACTTTCGAATTGGTGAATTCGAGGCGCTCCATGGACGGCAACCAGCCTGGGCGAGACTGTTATTGCGGCAGGACAAATCACGCATTGTTCAGGAATCTATGGGCCACAGCAGCATCGAGACTACCAACAAATATCGCAAATCCGCATTTTGGAAGATGCTCCTTTCTGTAGCTGCGGACCCCGAACATAACCCAGCCATCAGAGAGAGTCAGGCATGAGGGACGAACAGCGGGGCCTGTCATCGAAGCCCACCCAGGTGCCATTCGGAATCCGTATCATGGCTGACGGCAGAACCAGCCAACTTGACTACAGTCGCATCCCAAAGAGTCCCCTCCGCAGACAGTTCAGGGACGCTAACCTTGCTGTGCTCATTGACCAAGGCGGCAGCGCCAAAACGCGGGGTTCAGCTAGCGCCTATTGGGACGCTGCGCGCGCAGCCCACGCACTCCTGAATGAATTTGCCACCTCGGCCGAAAAGCCACTCGATGTTCGGACACTGACGATTCCGACCGTTCACGCCGCCCTATTCGAAAACAGGACGTCACCAGCATCGCCCCGGACCGCCTTGGCACGCAGACTGCTGGTGGAAGCAGCCCGGGTAGAGGGCAACCCCGTCCTTGAGGGCTATCTACAGAATCTGCGACTGCACGGATACTCGAAGCCATCGAACCCATACAGCGCTGCCGAACTGGAAACCGTTCTCGCTTGGTGCAAGACTCGCCTCAATGCCATGTTCATGCGCCGGGCCCAAGCACTCGCGCTCCTTGGCGCGGAAGACAACGAGACTGATCAGGAGGTCCTTGATAGGGCTCTGGCCATCCTTGAAGAACCCGAGCCATCCCCATCAAACTCGCCAGAGGCGAACGCCGCTAGCAGTTATCGCTGGTGGATCGCCCAACTCTATGCAAACGGATTTGCACTCGTCCCACCGCCCGGTTCTCCTCGACGGAAAAATTTCAGGACGGCCATGGAGGCTCTTTTCCCGACATCACAGGATGCAGTTGCCGCGGTCTTGCTCGTCGTGAATGAGTACGGTGCGGAAGGGCAGGTATTAGTCAGTCTTGATGTTTCAGACGTACGCCGAGACGCAACTGACTCTTCAGTCATGGTGATAACCGGTGTGAAGGCCCGAGCTGACAAAGCGGTCAGCCGCAAGGGGAACGCTGTCTCAACCTGGAGCGGTGGCAGAGTTCTGGAACGGTGGATCGCGGCAACCGCGCCGGCACGTCGTTGGACTTCCACAGGCCACCTGTGGCTATGGCAAAGCTTAAAGGCGCCCCGGAGCGACAAGACTGTAGTAGCACCTTTTCAAACATTCATCCCGGAACGTCCCATTGTCATGGAGGGGAAGATCAGCGTAATTCCGATGCCGAACGGCGACGGAATACGACTAAGCACCCGGCGCATGCGGAAAACTTGGGTTGTGCGTGCTGAGCGAGCCGTCGGCTCGGGCATCGCAGGCAGCATAGATCCTGCCCATGATAAGAACACCGCCTGGGCCTTCTATCGAAGCGTGGCCTTGGACCAAACCGAGCGGCAAGCCATCATCGCTGAAGCCCAGGACGACTATCTAGCGATGATAAAAGCGGCCGGCGTTGTGATCAGCGACGAGATGTCGCGTGAGGAGGCGCTGTTGGCGCTTATTAACGTGGGTATCGACAGGACGGTTGCTGAACGGATCCTGCGCGGGCAGGCTGAGAACAGCGGAACAACAACATGCCGGGATTCAAGAAACGCGCCGGGACAGGCGCAAGGCACTCTGTGCAGGAAGATGCCTTTCGCCTGCATCACCTGCCCGAACGCCATTCACACGCTGGTGCACCTTCCCATGATCCTTGCCCTTGAGGAAGAAATTGAACAGCAACGAGGGACTCTTCCTGCGGAGGAGTTTGTCGCCGTGTGGGCAGGGCTCGACGTGGGGGTTTCTCGGATCTTGAAGGCCTTTTCTGGCTCCGCCCTCGAAAGGGCACGCCAAGACTTGAATGAAGCGCGAACGCAGTTGCTGAAGATTAGGGCGGCGTACTCGTGAGCATAGAAGCGATTGATAGAGAAAGTGGTGCGGCCAGCAGGTTCTCAGGCCGTTCCCTGGCCGTCCTATTCGACAACAGTGCCATTATCGGCGTGTTCGACGATGACGTCTGGAACCTGACGGGACATCCGGATGTTGCAGGTGGGGGCGGAAAGCGGACGTGGCACTTTAGCGAAGCTCCTCGTCGCTTAAGGGACGTGCTCAAGGAATTGGTGCTCATCGCTACGCGTCCTACTGTTCACGCTGCCGACTTTGCGCCTGACCTCATGGGCGTTCCTGCGAAGGACATCAAGACAGTCATGCGCTGGCTGCCCGGCCTGACAATAGACCTCGCGTACTTGACCGAAAAGGCAGGCGTGCTCAGCGCCGTGCGTCAAGAAGACTTCAAATCTTTGAAGCAAGCCTTCAAGTTAGAGCACCGCCGGATTGCCGCACTCCAAGCTTTCGCCCGGTATAGCGCAGCGATGAGTCCTTCGTTGGATCGCCTGCGCGCCTATCCGTGGCCGGGGCGGTCGGCTCTCTCCGTCGGCGGTGGTCTGAACAAAAATGATGGACGGAATACGACGCCACTGTTTCCGTTGGAGGATTTGGCGCAATGGGTGGAGAGCGCGATGTTCTTGGTTCAACACGGACGAGAGATCGTTGACGTTGCCACCCTGGAACTGGTCACCGATCCTGCTGCCATCCGCAGCAAGGGTCGGCTCAGAAATGAGCGGACACGTGTGCCACCCCCGGTTCAGATTGTGAGGGCGCAAGATCTTGATGGCTCAGTTGTTGAATTCTTAAGAAGCGACTGCACCCGCTTGGAAGCCGGGAGGATCCTGAGGCAGGTCGCGGCTGCATGTGCTTTTGTCACCGTTGCCTTCACGGGCATGCGAGCATCCGAGCTCGAGGCGGTACCTAGGGAAAACCCCCTCGAAGCTATAGAAGTATCCGGAACAAAACGATGGTTACTTCACAGCTATCTCAGCAAAGGCCTTCAAGCACCCATCCGTGAGAAATGGCTGGTGCCGCCCATCGTGGCAGATGCAGTCGAAGTACTTTTGCATCTATTGGAGCGGAGAGGCTTTTCTCCCGGACCAACATACGCTCCAACCGGGAAAGTTCCTCTGTTTGATCGGCGGGCGCTTTCGACCTTCCGGGAAGAAGAAGGCGGAGCCGCGGTAATGAGACTTGAGCGTGTAGTCGAGGCGCTCGGCAAGGCGATGAATAGCATGAGGGAGAAAAACCTAATAAGCGATAGGCCCTCCAGCAAGCCCAACGGCCGCCAATTGAGGCGTAACTTCACCGTCGTGGTGGCCGCACGCCCGCACGGAGCACAGGCGGCAATGGAGCAGTTTAAGTGGCAGCATGCGGACACTGCCGCAGGGTATTTCAGAGTGGCGCCCGAGGGCGTCGCGCTCGGCCAGCGGGCAGTCTACGAGGAGGTAGCGGAGCTTCAAACGGAGTTAGTAGTCAATGCTCTTGCTGATGAATTCGCTGTATGGCAGAGCCAGGTTGACGCCGGATTCGAACCCTCGCTGCCGACCGGCCCTGATGGACGCCGCAAACGTGACATGTTCGCCTCCGTGAGCAGCGCGATGACTTCTGAACCTTCAGTTGAAGAAGATCCTCGTCGGCTTAAGAGATTGCTTCGCGACCATGCTGAGAACATCCATCTTACGGAATTCGGATGGTGTGACTGGGATGAAGTCCATGCCCTGTGCGGTGGAATCGGAGGCCCGCAGCCTTTCCGTTGCCAGCCGTACAATTGCCTAAATCATTCGACACCGTCAATTGCGGTGGCCGCTCATATGGCGAAGGGTGACCGGCTGCTCGATTTGGCGAAAGACCGCACTTTTCCTGCTTTGGCACGTGAGCGAGCAAGCGCCGAAGTGAAGGTGATCGAGGATCAATTCGGCGTGAACCTGGAGGCACGGCGTGAATATTGAATCTGAGGATATTGAATCTCTGCTTGCAACCCCTACACGACTCCGTGCAACCGCAGCCGCCCTGGCGATGGTGATGACCGGCGAACGACCTAGCCTAAGCAGGGTCGCCGAGCTCTCCGGTGTTACCCGGCAGGCGCTGCACAAGGACCACCAGCCGGTGGTGAAGCTTGTGGCCAAGCTAAGAGCGGAATGGACACCCGAAGTGGACCTCGGAACCTCGGGTCTGCAAAAAAAGCACGATGCTCTGGCAGCCGAGTTGCGCACTGAGCGCCAGAAGCGCGTTGAGGCCGAGCGCCAGCGCGATCGGGCGCTTCACCACCTCGAGCTGAGCGACGCAACCATCAGGGCGCTGCAGTCTAAAGAAGCTAGCTCAGGCCTCAACGTCGTCGCTGCTTCGGACTGAGCCGGGGTGATCGATGCAAGTCTCGGGGGCAAGGCAAACCGCCACGCTCTGCTCCCACTGACTCATTTGGCTGTCGATTTCGCCCTGGTGGTGTATTTAGCCCCTATGACTTCGTAAGTGGTCAGCTTCCCAGTGACGCGAACCTTTTTCTCGTTGAAGAGGACGAGGTTTTGCCCTCCTGGATGCACAGAACTGGCGTACTTGATGCCCTCGATGCCGATGGACTTCACGAATTCGCAGATGTACTGGCTCGCTGCGTACTCCACGCCGTTGTCTGAGCGCCGCACTGGCTTTGAGAGTTCGCGGCCGAGTCGCTTGAGCAGCTTGTAGCTGTACAACTGGCTGAACTCGTCGTCTTCGAGGCCGAATGGATTCAGTGGCTGGATCGCCGAAAGGTCCAGAAAGGTAATTTCGTCGGTAGTTTCGAACGTGGCAATGGTGAGTGTGCTGTGCGTGGAAGGGCGGATTTCTGCGACACAGGTGTCTTCGTGAAATGCCAGATACAGGTGGGGAATCCCCGGAGGGTTTGCTCGTCCACCGGTGGCCCACCTGGCCGGCGGCATTCCCATTTTTCCGCGCGGGATGGCGCTACCCTCGGCGCTGATCCGGCCGCGGTAGAAGCTTGTCCCGGAATGGATGCGGCGGAGGCTGCGCCCGATGACGTGCTCCAGAACCAGGGGGTCGATAGCCCCCGAGGGGAAGAACCGGTTCCGCTTAATCAGGTCATGAGCGAAGTCGTCCCAAACGGTGGAGTAGTTGTCGACGTTGGTGCCGTTCACAGGCTCCACCGCCGCGGCTTCGAGGAGTTGGTGCCCGTCAGGAAAGACTGCTTCGAGGAAGGCTCTGTTTTGCTGAGGGGTGCGGTGTGACGCGAACAGGCTCCAGTCGTCCTGAATTTTCACGTGCAGGGGCGACCCGGCGCCATCAGCTGGCCGGTAGAGGTCGGTTACTTGCTGGAACGGATCTGCCCAGGCGGTCGCTGGCCAGACATCGTCGGTGCCCTTGGCGCAGAAGCTGCACACGCCAACCTGGGGTTCCTCGGTTTGGTAGTCAACGGGGCTGGCATCACCGAAGCATGAGGCGCAGGTGTTGAACTTAGGCATCCTTGAGCGCCCCAATGGCTACGTGGATGTGATTTTGAATGGAGAGCTTTTTGATCACACCCAGCCCGGGAAAGGATTGCTTGTCCAGATGTGACCGGAAAGTATCCAAGGCCAGATTGGAAAGTCCTGAATCGTTGGCAAAGGCTACGAGCTTGGACAGGGCTTCGAGGTATTTGCCTGCGGTGTCGGCCGAGGATCCGTTGGGTGTGGAACAGAAATGCCGGATGAATATTGCTTCCTGATGGGGCCGCTGGTACGTCAAATGGATAGCGACCACGCGGGGCATCGTTCCACCTTCTTTGAAGGCCTCACCGATGGTCTGGTAGTCGCCGAACCCCTTGTAGCCGTCCTCGGCAAAGAAGATGTTGTCTTCGGTGAAAATTGATTCTTCGAGGGGATAGTAGTCCTGGTTGCGTTCCTGTTTCTGCTTCGCGAAGCTGTCTTTGAGGATGGCCGTGGCCGGGCGCGAAAAGATGCTGCGGTACCGCCTGACTGAGTTCTTGTCCTCCGCAAGATGTGTATCCACGTCACACAGTTCCGCAAGGCGCTGCATGCTTTCTTCGCTGATTACAGCTGTCCCATAGATCAGGTCGGCGCGGTAGCGGCGGGTGGACCGTCCCAGTATCGTCAGGAGTTGTTGGATCTCCTGCTCGCTGGTCAGGAGGATGCCGATCCGCATACCCTTGTGGGCATCGAACAGGGGCTCCAGTTGCGTGAGGATGTTCTCGGTCTTGGAGACGCCGCGCATGTCGCCCACCCGGGGGTTGATGATGACCGTACACGGGACGCGGTGCTCAACCAAGGCTGCCAGATTACGAAGCAACGTGGGGCCGGCATCGATGTCCCGGACGGGCTCAATGATCGGATGAACCGCCCCAGAGGCCCTGATCGCAGGCGCCAGTTCCTTGATGGCGAGCAGTTCGAACTGTTTCCCCCGTAGGTACGGAAAGTACATCGTTGTGGCCCCCCTCATTGAGCCAATCTACGATGTTTTGGTACTGGCTCTGCGTCGGATTCACTCTTAGGAATGAACTGATGATGGGCGCGACCTGCGGGTTCCCGACCGCGTCTGTTTCACGGGGACGTCGGGCCTTGAGCCGCTGCTCCATGAGCTCAGCGTAATAGGTCGGAGCGATTGTTTCGGCCAGGCGCAGATAATGACGGTACCGCAGCGTGTTCGGCTGTTCAGGTTGCGGTCCCAGGACGCTGTGGACGACGTCCATGTACTCCGCCTGCCGTAGAACCGCCATCATGGTTTCCACGTCTAAAGCGGCGGTGTGGACCTGCGGCGCCTTGATAGGTCGAAGCGTGCCTCTCCGCGTGTAGACAATGAGTCCGGCGGGGGAGCCGGCGAGATGGTCGAGGTACTGGGTGGTCTTCAATTCGTCACAGACAACCGTGACCCTCGTGAACGCGCGGTAGTAGTCCTCAAGCTGTTTGCGGAGTTTGTCGGGGGAGTCGAACTCCGTCTTTATTTCAAAAGCCTCACACACGCCGTTGAGCAGGACCATGTCCACGATGGAATTACCTATTCGCAACTCCTGCAGCAGTGTGGCAGAGCGGAGGCCATGGCGGCCCACAAGAAGTTTGCGCGCGATCGCGTTCTTGTAGACAGTCTCCACCCGGTAGTTCTTCTGCAAAGTGCTATGCAGCTTGTTCAGGCCATCGGCAATTGTCTCCCCAGGTTCCCTCAGGCCCAAAGCACTAAGCGCCGCCGCGTCATCTGGGCCTAATCGACGGCCGTGCCTCGCCACCTTGCGGAGATGGGCGCTACCGAGAAACTTGGAGGCTCTCGCTAGGTCGCGTGTCACTGGTGTCATGGCACTCCTAGGTTAGCAACAGGCACCACTCACCCGATCTCTCCCCGTTAGTGGCCGTCGAGGTCTCCACGATCGGATGACTCGCCGAGAGTAGGTCCGGAGTCGGAGCGAAAGCTCACGGATAGAGTGTCAGTCGATGAGCCTTACATCGCTTCTCCAGGACTCGCAGTCGACAGAGCGTGCTTACCTGGACCGCATATCTCCGCTCCTTGAAGCCTCGGGCGGGCAAACCACCGGGGCCCGGGCGGCGGCGGAGGCCCTGGGCCTTTCGGACATTGCCAGCAGCAGGACTGTGGTGGCACCGTTCCAAGGGGCCGATCCCCGTTTGGCCGGCACGGCCTTCGATTTTCGCGCCCGCATCGAGCTGGGCGGTTTTGACCCCCGCCATTCCGTGGCGGCCTCCGGCGTTGAAGTCCTGTCTGCCCTTGCTTCCTCCGTCGAGAACGGTGCTCACCGCACACGGGTCCTCACTGAAGCCTTCGACGTCGCTGCCGGGCTGTTGCAGGAACCTTCCAGCGACTGGGACCTCGAACGGGCGGCAATTCTGCTGGCCTACTGCGAACAGGTCGCGCGGAGCGGTGCCGTGGTGATGACCGGCTCGCTGGGAACGTCCTGCGACCAGGCAGTCAACGGACAAGCCCTCGCCGACCAGGTTGATCTGCGGACGCTGGCAAACCTCAGGTCGTTGATGTCCTCCAACGCTGATCGGCTGGAAGCCTGGCAGGAGCAGATCGCCGCCGGAGTCCGCTACGAACCAAACCCGCAGTTTGCCGGGTCTGAGCTCGTCGGAGGCGCCGACGCCGACTGGATGATCGGGCAGACCCTCATCGACTGCAAGGTCTACAGCGCATTGTCGGTCGGCAGGCTCAGGAACTTCCTCCGTCAGCTGCTCGGCTACCTCATGCTCGACACCGACGACAGCCTCGGAATCCGCCGCGTCGGCATCTGGCTCCCGCGCCAGCGACTGATGCCCACCTGGAGCCTTACTCATCTCTTGGGCGGGGATGCAGAAGCTCTGCTGCCATCCCTGCGGGAAGGGTTCATCAAGGCCACCGCAAAGACACAGATTGCCTGGCACGAGCCGGTACCGGAGAGGCGCCGGCACCAGTATCTCGCCGACAACCGGCACACACCGTTCGACTTACTGGACGAGCTGGCAGCGAAGGAGGACCCAGACATCCGCAGCCGCGTGGGCCGGAATGAGTCGACGCCGGAGCCCATTGTCCGGATGTTGGCCGACGATGCCCGCTGGCTGGTCCGTCAGGGCGTCGCCGAAAACAGGAAGGCACCCGAGGACGTGCTGGAGGCCCTGGCGCGCGACCGCAGCGTTGCCGTCAGACGCGCCGCAGAGGGGAATCCCCGTACTCCGCGGCCGCAGCCGAAGGCTGTTTCCGCTTGCATCATTCACGACGGCGACCAAGATGCGCCGGGGGCCGAAGACGCAGCCGCCGTAGACGCCCGGACAAACCCAGGGACGCTGACGGACACTGCGGTGGACCGGGGCAAGATCAACATCAACCAAGATCGGGACGAATCGGCGCTGGAAACGCGCTGGTTCTCGGACTTCCTCCTGATGACCGGAGGCGGACGACCCCTGCTCTCGATACCCCGGGCGAGCTATCGCTGGGGCCTGCAGACAGGCCGGGATCTTGCCATCGGGGGGTGGATGCAGGCAGGCCTCCCGGACGACGTCCTGTACGACCTGATTCGCCCGGACCGCCCTGCATGGGTGCGGAGGGTGGCAGCCGGCAGGTTGCCCCTCACAGACCCTGCCGTGCGTTCAACTATGCTCAACGACCTTGATCCCGATATTCGCTGGCACACACTGGAACGCTCGGTCCACCACCGGGGCGACGATCTTACGGCATTCCTGGCTGACCTCGGGGCGTCCCGGGAAGCAAGACTGCGGTTCCGCACCGCTGGTCTCGGCGCCCGCCGCGAGTGGCACTACACCGCCGCCGAATACGAGCGACAGACACTGTGCGTCCTTGCCGCTCACCCGTCGACCCCCTACAGCATCCTGCAGGGCTTGATGGAGGACTCCCCGCCGGAGGTGCTCGCCAGCCTGATCCAAAACCCGACGCTGAAGGCCGAAGATCACGCGCGGCTCATCGAGGCTCTGCAGGCCAGCAGATCCGTAGCGGTCCGAGTGATGCTCGCGTCGCTGGGGTCCGTGCCGGAGACAGCCCTGATCGAATTGGCATCCGACCGAGACGTCAGGGTCCGAGAGGCGGTCGCACGGCATCACGCAGCGCCGCCGTCCACTCTCACCCGCCTGGCGGAAGACCGTCATCGGGGCGTGCAGTTGGCCGTATTGGAAAACCAGGCAAGCACTGCTGAACTGGCCCGGTCCATCGCGGAATCCCTGCTGCTGACGGACGTGGATGAAGACCTGCTCCACGTGCTGCGGCTGATGAGCAAGAGGGATGGCATCGATATGCCGGCCCGAGTGGTCGAAGGCGCCCTAGACCGGCTATCGAAGAGCCGAATGCGGGACCCTGACATGCGTCTCGTGGTCGCCGCCGACGAACGCACCGGCGAGAAAACCCTGGCGCGCCTTGCCCGAAGCACCGACGACGATGTCCGCCGGGAGGTCGCATCAAACCCCCGCACCTCCAACACCGTGCTGGAGCAGCTCGCCCGAGACCCCGAGCCAGATGTTCGGACATCAGTGGCCGCCAACCCGGGTACACCCGCGGCTGTGCTCCACCGGCTCGCCCAGGACGAGGAGCCACAGGTCCGTGCCGGGGCAGCCGGCAGCCCGCACCTTCCTCAAAGCATCTTTGAAGCCCTGCTCAGCGACACCGCGGACAGCGTCCGCGCAGCCGCGACGCAAAACCCTGCGGCGCCGGAGGAACTTGTTCGGGAAGCGGAAGCCGCCCTCGCGAGCTCCCGGCAGCGCTCGGCACCCACCCGTGCCGTCCTGGCGCAGATGGTCGCGGATAGGAAGGCGGAAGTGCGGATGGGCGTCGCCTTCAACCCGGCCGCAGATGCCGACCTCCTGAGGATGCTGGGTGGCGAACGGCGGAGTGCACAGGTCCGCCGTGCCGTGGCCGCCAACCCAAACACTCCTGCCGAAGTCCTGCGGGCACTTGCCAGCGACGACGACGACCAGGTGCGCCATGCCGTCGCCTTCAACGGCGCGACAGCGCCAGATTTGCTCGTCGACCTCGCCGGTCAAAGCATCGACCTGGCCATTCTCGTCGCGATGAACCCGGGCGTCCCCCAGGAGGTCCTTGACGCCCTGGCCCAAGACGGTAGCCCCCTTGTCCGCTTCGTCGCTATCGGGTTTTTGCAGTCGCGCGGTGTCCTTACCTTCGGAAACACCTCAGGCGGCCTGGCGTTGAACGGGGGAGTAGATCTGCCTGACAGTGAGGCGGCATCCACCGACCGCCCCGAGTCGTTCCTTGGGTGGCGCCACACGTAGGATGGCTGAGGCTGCCCGCCTGAGTGTTGTGTTGGACAATGCAGTGCTGGCGGGGAGGGCGGCCTTCTTTCGTTGTGGGACAGGCCGGAGGGGCCAGGAGCCCTGGACCGACAGGATTGAGCGAAGGCAAGGCATGAATAACGGCAGCTCAGGCGAACTGAACCTCGGACATCTCTTTCAAGCTGCCGGGCTGAATTGCGAGGACGTTATGGTTATCCGGCACACGCTCAACACGGGCGGGCTAGCCAGCAGGGCAGAAGCCATGGGACCTGGGCTCCTCGCCTACACGCGGGTACAGCGAACGGGCAACAAAGTCCGGAAGAGCCCTCCGAAAATTTGGTTGAACTTCCTCGTCACGAGCGGCTACCGTGCACGGTTCCTGACCACGTTCGAAAACCATGGCGAAATACGGGAGAAGAGCCTAGACCAGGACCGCTACTTCGACCTGCGGCCCTCGGAGGTGTTGTCGGCCCTGCAACACCGTCTGGTCATCGAATGGACAGCTGATCCGGTGAACTGGGCCAAATACGGCGAGTCCGCGGGGGCACTGCGTGTGGTGGAGATTGCTGACCCTGTCAGCGACCCATTCCCGGGATTCGATTCGCTGCTTGTCAGCTTCGACGAACTCCAGGCCATCATCACAGACGACCGCTATGAACAATGGCGGACAGCCCTCAGCTCCGTGCAGGGCATCTATCTCATAGCCGACACCAGCACCGGCCGGCTGTATGTGGGCAAGGCCGACGGCGCCGAACGCTTCCTTGGCCGCTGGGGCGAGTATGCCAGGAACGGCCACGGCGGTAACGTCGCGCTCCGGGAGCTGGCTGCCGCCGACGCCAGGCACCGGCAGCACTTCCAGTTCAGCATCCTGCAGGTCTTTTCGCCGAGCGCGCCGGCCGCGCAGGTCGATGCCGCCGAGGCCCACTTCAAACGTGCACTCCTGACCCGGCAGTTCGGCATGAACCTGAACTAACCCTGCGCCCGCCGGCAATAGTCGCAACCCTGCCTCGGAGTCGAATGGAGGCGGCAGCGCAACGTGCCGGCACCGGCGGCCGGCAGCGGGGGAGTGTCGGTGTGGGCTGCGGGCCGGGCACTTGCCGATGTTTCAATCCTCGCAGCCGGAGACGTCCCCGCTGATCGCTCCGTCGACGGCACTCCGATGGGGCTGCTGAGGAGCGACCATTTTTCGGGCCGAATGCAGGAGATGAAGAATTGACCCATAGTGCTGTCGCAGCCGGGGCAGACGAATGCGCCATAGAGCCGGCCACTGGCTTTGGTTCGCCTCTTCTGGATGGTGGCCTTGGGAACGTCGGACTTTGCAGCGCGGATCCACTTGTCGACGGCACGGTGCACCTCGGGGTGGTTCTCCCACCGCTTCTCGCCGACCTCGGGCTTCACCCGCAATCCGGGTGCCCCGGCGTATCTACCCCTGGCCCAGACGCGGGCATCCCAGACCAGCATCGGCTGTTCGCAATCCCAGCAGCATGTGAGGGACCCCCACACGAAAGTGTCCGTCTGCGTCCTGATGAGGTGCTGGCCGAATGCCGCCTCAGGGGAGGCGGAGCGGTCGTTCATGTCGGCGATGTCCCGCTCTATTGCTTCAAGTCTCTTACGCTCGGCCTCAGCCCGAGCCGCTTCCCTGTCCGCCGCGGTTTTCTGCAGGGCAGCCTGGTGCTCCGGAGAGCCAGCCCCCCAGCGCGGGCCTTGCCGAAGCAGGGCGGCCACAAAATCTCCGAGGTTGTCCTTGGCGTGAACGAAATCCTGTTCGGCCGGCAGCGCCAGCAGGTCGGAGACGCTCTCGGGGAGAGTGGATAATTTGCCGAAGCCAGTCACCACAACTGGCACCTTGGTCTCGTGGTACTCCAGCCGGCGCGGCACCAGCCAGACGGGAAAGATGCCGCTGTCGAAGTAGCGCTGGGAGCGGGCAAAGTATTTGTCCGGGGTCTGCGACGACAGCTGGACCTCAAAGGCGACCTTCTTCGTGAGGTCGTCCGACTCGGCCAGGGCGTCGATGATCCATTCCCGAGAGGGATGCGGGTGCTCGATGATGGCATGCCATCCACACACCTGGTCGATGCAGTCCTTCAGAGCTTCCTTCAGAGCCAGGTGCTGCGGCGACTCGCCGCCGTGGTCGACCTTGCATCCGGCCTTGCGGAGGTGCGCAAAGAACCGCGTGGTTTCCCCGCGGGTCTTGGCCACGGCACGCACCCCGCACACTGGCATAAACATGCGCTTCCGGTCCTCAGAGTTTTGCAGCTCTGCCACGTCTCTTTGGTGTGCGTGGTGGCGTCGACCCGACTCCCGTCGAGCATCGCGGTCAGCAGCATTCTTCCCCCAAGTTGCGAGCCGGCCTCCGGCTTTGAGAGTCATTCGACCACAGGGCCCCGCCTGTATGTCAACAGACAATTTGTGCGGTCTTGAGCCGCCGGGGCATCAGGGGCGGGGACAACGGCACTTGCCCCGGAAGCTAACAAACACTCCAACCGAGGGCTGCTGCTGAGTTGTCGCTTGATGACCGAACTTGAGGTGGGGCAAGTAGTACGGGCTGGACCTGGTTGTGAAGAGGGCGACCGCCTTTGTCAGCATCGTGTGAAGCGCTTCATCAGCATGGCGATGTCTGTCA
This sequence comes from Arthrobacter sp. K410C, assembly GCF_059090105.1. Classification (NCBI taxonomy): domain Bacteria; kingdom Bacillati; phylum Actinomycetota; class Actinomycetes; order Micrococcales; family Micrococcaceae; genus Arthrobacter; species Arthrobacter sp. K410C. The sequence goes on along the minus strand of NZ_JBNHFJ010000001.1, from coordinate 769,487 downwards.
TGCCAGCGGGCAGCCGGACCTCTGCCGCTGCGTCACCATCCGTCCTCAAGAAATGCCGGTTGAGGGCATCCAAGGTCGCGCATTCCCTTACGTGTGCGATTCCACAGCACACCCTCCAACCCAGCTCCCCGACGTTGTCACCCTTATCTGAACCTAAGCCTGGCCACCCAACCAGTACAGCGCAAGGTCAACTTCGCGTGCGGACCAGTTGTGTCCCTCGTTTTTGGCTTTTGACCTCAGGCCGTCCACGATCTGCATGTAGCGCCCGTATCGTCCACGTGCGGCAGAGAGCGAGAGTCCCAAGACTTCCAGTCCCCTGTGCGCGCGCCGATCATATACGGCCATCCGCTCGGGGGCCGCTGCGGTCAGAAGCGCCGACGCCATCGCATCACCTCGTACGAAACCTGGCAATTTGGACAGCGCGGCCCTTCCCGCGACAGCAGCCGCAGCTACGTCCAAGGAAGTGTTGTTGACGGCTGCCACAGCCTTAGTGGTGACTAAGCGAACCTCGTTGTCTGTCATGACCATCAGGTCCCTGACCCACCGGGTATCAGCGCGCAGCCTCTTCCAGAAAAGTAGGGCCCCGATGTCGGCTTTGCCGATGCTGGCCGTATCGCGAACCCGTCCGGTCACTTCGACGAACACCTCGTCATAGGCCGGCGAAGCCGCGGCCTGGAAGTCTTCATGCGCCTGGCGGAGACTGCCCCACGCCTGGCCGCCCAGGTGCAAGTTGTTCGATGCGGAGTTTGCCTTTGTCATGCTCCGAGCATTCCACACTCCGCCAAGGGGTTCGGTCTGTGTCAGGGCTGGTAGGCAGCCGACATCTTGCGTCCGCTGACCCTCCACTGTTAGCTGACTTGAGGACAGATCCCACGCCCAGAACCCTTGCTGCCGCTGGGTACTTTCTGCCGTGAGCACGTGGTGAGCACCTAACTTCACTTCGGGATGCTACTTTTCGAGAAGACCCGCGGCACTTCGGCCGCCGGAAGGAAGAGTGATTGGGGAAAGCATGAGTGATTACAACACAGCATGGAGCGCTTTGACGGAGGCTATCGGGGCTGCGAAGGGTCATAGCTCCGGAAGCATTACCGACGTCGACCACCTCACGGTCGATCAGCGACTCAAGGTTGCAGAGGTGGCAGCGTTGCTCTCCATCTCCCAGGAGCTCTCCGCGCTGAATCCTCAGAGCACAAGCTCCCGGGATGAGGACGGGAACACGGTCAACGGCTGGGGCATCGTGACCAAGAAAGCCAAGCAGAAGGCAGGGAAGTTTTCGCAGGCATGATCAGGATGACCAAGCCTCAGAAACTGCTGCTCCTTGCAAACGGCTTCCTCGCCGGTCTGGTTGAACTTGGTGTCCAGAGGCTCGACCAATCGAACATGGCCTTTGAACTGCCGTTCATGCAGGCTTGGCGCAAGTGGGAATACAGCAACAATGAATTCATGCCGCCCATAAAATATGGCGGTACCTGCCAGCCGCGGGACATTCTCCACAGGGTCAGGCGTTCCACATCTCCGTTCAAGGACTTTGGTAGGGAGGGGATCACGGACAATCCACATGGGCTGACACCGCGTGAGTTCCTTGAAATCCACTGCGACGAGCTTCCGGTAGACGCCTGGATCGGCCTGGCTGATCTCTTCCTCAGCTCTGTCAAAGGCGAGGCGCGGACGCCGTAGAAGGTAGCGCCCCCCGCCTTTAGCAATAGGAGAGGCCCCGCGGCATTGGGGGTCGCCGCGGAGCCTCTTTTAGCGTCCTCCCAATGGGGATAATGGGAGGACGCTTTGACGAGGTTAATATGGCAAATACAGGTGCCCGCACCTTGCGTTTTCGTAGGCGCGGCTTGCATCCGTGCAGAGTAAGAGCTGGCCCCGAAGCTAGCTCTCCTACGGCATTTAACCGGCATCATGAAGCCGCTGGAAAACAAACCGGGCAGTCTAAATGGATCTTCAATCTAGACGGCGGCTGTGAGGTCGTGACGAGGATCGTGTCCCATAAGCGGTTCACTGGCCGGTTGCTCCAGTCGGAGAAATGGCGGCGGCGGACGTCGCTGAGTGAGGTGCTTCCGGAGCCTCCGTAAATGCATCCTGCCAAGCTGAAACCGGTCCCAAGCACGACGATGAGTGCAGCAATTCTTCACGTCTCCCCGCAGATTTGGCTGCGGCCGTTTATGATCGCGGGCCGCCGGTGGACACAGCTTTGCTGTGGTTCGACAACACGAAGTACAACGTGGCCGTCGCCTAGCAGGACTGACAGAAAAAGCCCCCGGCTTCATGCCGGGGGCTTTTTCGCGCTCAAAGGATCATCTACCTGAACCACCGCAAGACTGGCCACTCAGGTGGAAATTCACTGGCAGCCCACCTATTCATCCACGTGCCATGGAGCAGCGTTGCCCCGTCGCTGCTCTCATCCATCGGCAGCTCGTCGAGGGTCGTGACGGCGCCGGGCCAAGGCGGAATGTCAAAGGCCAAGGCGGCCTTACGCCCCTCTCTGTCTATGACCCACCTACTGGCTGAGGCCGCGACTTCGCGGTTAATCTCTGCCAGTTCTGTATGACTTAGATCGGCCAGCTGGGGCGGTGTGGGCTTCGTGAGGAACATGACCAGCAGTGCATCGGGAGCCACCGGGAAGACGACCACGGGGGCTGTGCCAACGCCGGCCCTACGGCTGCGAGGCCGACCCGGACCGCCTATCGAAATGACGGGCTCGTCGCAGGTAGAAAGAACCGGCCGAGTCCTGAAAAGGACCCAGTGCCTTGTGAACAGTCGCTCGGCGATGGCCACGCCCATCGAAATTGGCATCCCAACCAGGGCAGCCTGCTGTGGCTGCATGATGATGGATCCATCCTGCAGCCCCCGCTGAAATTCAAGAACCTCGGCCAGGAGATCATCGGTCAATGGGACGTTCTTGGATTCCAGCAACGACTTAAGACCCGATTCTGTCGCCGTGCCAACCGGATGAAGGTACTTGGACATATCGGCGGCGAGTTGTTGGATCATATTCCGGGTTTGCTGCCCTCGCGCCGACTGGAAACCCAGAAAGGTGGCAATGTCAGCACGTTCCTGTCCGGATATGCCATCCGGACCTAGCTCCAAGAGGCGGTCCAGCGCTGGCACTGCCCTGCCCTCGATGAGTGCTAGAAGATTCTCCACGAATGCAGGCGGAATTTCATCTGGGTCCAAGTCTGGTGACTCCAATAGGTAGAAGTCAGTGACTCTAGCTGCAGTGGCAGGAGAGGTCGCGTACGACTTTCCTGTTGCCAAGTCGCAGACCTGGACTCGCCCCGAAGGGTCGGACCAACGCCTGAGATAGGAATTTGGGACAACGTGGTGCTTACGAGCACCATCGTTTTTGCGAGATCGTTCGATCAACTCTCGAAGGAATGCCTCTTCGGCTTGCTCTTGGTGGGACGACGCGGTACTTGGTGCCTCGCTGCTCAACCTTTGCCGCCTTCAATAAGGCGCAGGGCTGCTTCCATGGCCAGAGAGCTCTTGGCCCAGTCACTTAGGGCCGGAGGAGTTTTTGCCATGTGTGCATCATGTCATGCCAACGGCAAGCCAGGCGTCAGGAACAGAGCGCGAAGATTATGTCCTCGTTGGGAGGCCGGGCAACGGCCGGGACGACAACTATGAAGCCGGGGTGAAGGCCATCCTCGACGCTGTGCGCCAGCTGGTTTTTCCTACACTGACGAGGACTAAGCTGCCGATCCGGTTACCGTCCGTGCGTCGAGTAATGTCCGGAGCCCCTCCGGGTCAAGCAGCCTACCCTTCTTCAGTTCCCGCTGTACGCTAACTCCGTTGATCGTGTCCGTTACTGAGATCCTGGCGACCGAGAGATTCCTGTGACAGGCGTAGGCGTCCTTAACGGTGTCGTATAGGGCCCGCTGTTTCCATCTTGAGGGACCCAGCTCGCCTATCACTCCGATGGGGTCTGATCCTCCGAACATGCAGTCGGAACTTTTGTTCGCCCACATGCCAGGAAGCTGGCCTTGGAAGCACTTGTATTCGTACTGCTCGCAGTAATCACGGTAGGCCCCCCGCCAAGGAACATCCTGGGCCCAGGGCCCCAAGCAGGACTCGGCACGGTAGCGGTTGAAGTGCAGGTACTCGTCGAGCTCGATTTTGAAACCCCCCGCAAGGTCGAAATCCCACTCGCCTGCCGCGAAATCGCTCAGGTCGAGTACACCGCCCAAATGCCGGTAGAGACTCAAAAGGTTCTGGCGAACTGCGTGAGGCAGATCATCGGTGATGGCAGCGTCCTCGTCATTCTTGTCCGTTAGCTCGTAGCCGGCGGCCAATAACGAGGACCTCAGGGTACGGGCCCGTATACCTGTCATCCCTGAATCGTAGCGACAGGATGGAGAGGGCGGATTCGTTCCCACACTCAGGGGGAGAATGACAAGTTTCGATGAACGTCATGCTCAGGCTCCAATGCAGCATCGGATTACGGGCCTGTACACTCCCGAACCCATGCACTATTGCGGCCAGCATCCTGTGAGTCCCGTGGCAACAGCCTGGTCGGTGACCGCGCCTTGAAGCGCTCGAGCCAGCGGCGCAGGCCCTGACTACTGCAGAGCACAGGACCATCGATCCTGATACCAAGGCCTGCCCGGAGTGGCTCATGCCTTCGCGGCCGCCATAAAGGTCCCTTGGGCCGCCAGCTGGGCTTAGTCCAGCTCAAGTCTAGGCAACGAGGCAACGATCCGGCTGGTCTCCAGGCTGAGCGTCACTATTCGTCCGATCAGGTCAATGATGTAGCGTGGCTGGTTATGCTCGCGCGACCAGTCGTTGGGGTCGTTGATGATGCCCGATGCCTTGTCGGCCTTCACCTGATAGCGCTCCAGAATCCAGTCCAGGGCTGAACGGGAGCCCAGCATGTAGTCGTGGGCTTCCTCCGGGATGCCGTCCAGCGTGATGTGGGCGTTGTAAATGATCCGGGTCTTGTCCCAGGCCCCCGCCTTGCCGGCGTACTTTATCTTCGCTACCGAATACCGGGCGTAGTCGTCCTGTTCCACAACCAGACCGGTGGCCACCTCGTTCAGCGGGTGCGGCTCCAGTGACTCGTAGCCTACGTGAAGGGCGGAGAGTTCGCGACCAGCAGCGGCGAAAGCATGGAACCGATCAGCGCCATGAACCTGCGGAATGCGGGGAAGCATCTTCTTCAAATCGGCGGCGAACCTGGTTCGATACTCGGGGGAGTGGAGAAGCCCGTAGACGTAGTGGAAGATGTCGTCCTTGCTGACCTCGAATCCATAGACGGCACGGTAGTCGGCAAGTGAATCGTCCGTGATGTTATCAACCCGCTTCATCTCCCCGTCAGCGACATCAAACAGTGTTCCAGTGGCCTGGGCCGAGTAGGTGTATCTCGGAAAGAACTGTCCCGTATCAAGGGTGTGCAGGTCCGGCAAGGCGTCAACCATAAGCGCTTCAAATGTCGGGTAATGCGATGCCGGCGAGGTGATGTAGATGCCGTGGTTTTCCAAAGCCGGTGTGGGGAAAATCGTCTCCAACTGGTACACCATGTCGTTGAGCTGTCGGCTGAAGCAAACATGCTGTTTCTGGAAGGGGCGGTACGAAGAGACGCGGTAGTAGCTATCCTTCACCGCGTAAGCCGTACCTCTTTTCAGCTGGACTTTATCGGCTCTGTTCCAGCTCAGTTTCTTAGGATCTACGTTTATGAAAGCGTCCACAGGCATGCCCTTGCCCCCGGAGGCATAACGAGCGACTTCATTGTTGTAGAACTCGACCATGGACTCAACATTTCGACGAACTGCATGCTCAGAAGAGCTGTAAACCCACACATCGCGGTTGGTCTTCACCCCACCGGAGTGCATGGCAAAGATGCCGCGGTTTCCTCCGTCCTTGGCGCTGATCGGGTTGAACGCTTCGAAGTCAGCGTTCCGATGGTTGATCCAGTCTATCTGGGCTGGGCGTAATTGATTCCCAGGCGATGTCGGCCACGTTGCCCGCATCCACAATCGCCAGCTTTTGCTTCCGGTCCAGATGGTCGCCAATGTCCCGATAATGCAAAGTCCCTTCTTCTACGGCACCAGGTCTCTTCACGAGCAGAAGCACCGCGACAGTGTTGCGGCTGCCGGAGTCGAAGATCTTGCCACCCTCTCGCCGGCTTTGGTCCCCGGCAGTTCGCTGGTTGCCGCGCAGGTTGTAGACGTAGATGTCGTGGAACTCGGTTACGAGTGTTTTTCGCAATCCGTCCGCGGTGTTTCCGTCGATGTAGCCGCCATTGGAGACGTAGCAGAGGACGCCGCCGTGGGTGGAGTTGAGGAGCCGGTTGGAGCCCCAGCGGATGGCGCGGATGTAGGAGTCGTAGAGGGAGTTTTTGTTGGTTGCGCTGGAGAGTTCGGCATAGCTGGAGCGGATTGATTCGTCCAAGGTCGGGTATTTGAGGTTGGCGTTGTTGTCGTTGCCGCTGGATTGGCCTACAGAATAGGGCGGGTTGCCGATGATGACCCGGATGTCCAGAGCGTTCTGGGCTTTGACACGGTCGTTATTGGAGGTGAAGACGAAGTCGTCGAGGGTGTCGCCGTCTTCGGTCATTTGGAAGGTGTCGGTCATGACGATGCCGTCGAAGGGCAGATAGTTCACATCCGATACAGATCGGCCGTCGGCTGACGCCTGTTCCTCGAGGAGCCCGTGGACTGTGGCCTCGATGTTGATGGCAGCGATGTAGTACGCCATGAGCAGCAGCTCGTTGGCGTGCAGCTCGGAGGTGTACTTCCGGAGCAAGTCTTCCGGTTTGATCCGTCCGGACTGAAGCAGACGGACAATGAACGTGCCCGTGCCTGTAAAGGGGTCCAGGACGTGGACGCCTTCGTCGCTGATGGAGGCGCCGAAGTCCTTGGCCAGCACATCGTCGACAGCGCGGATGATGAAGTCCACGACCTCCACCGGGGTGTAGACGATACCCAGGGATTCCGCAGTGCGCGGGAAGGCGAGCTTGAAGAACTTCTCGTACAGCTCGGTGACGATCTTCTGCTTTCCTTCGGCGTTGGTGATGCCTTCGGCACGGACCCGGACGGAGCGGTAGAAGGACTCGAGGCTGGCCACCTCGGAGTCCAGGTTGTACTTCTCCAGGATGTCGACCATGGAATCCATAACCTGAGAGACCGGGTTGTTGGCAGCGAACGAGTAGCCCTCGAAGAGCGCCTCGAACACCGGTTTGGTGATCAGGTGCTGGGAGAGCATGTCGATAGCGTCCGACTCGGAGATGGAGTCGTTCAGGTTCCCGCGGAGGCCCTGCAGGAAGACGCTGAATTCTTCTCGCGGACGCTGGTCGTCGCCGTCCAGGATGGTGCGGATCCTGAGCACGTGTCTGTCGGCGATCTCCTTGACGTCCTTGGCCCAGGACTCCCAGTAGCGGCGGTCACCGACCTTCCGCACCATACGGGCGAAGATGGCGTTGCGCCACTGGTCTGCACCGGCCATGTGGAACAGGGCCTCCGTGCCGGTCCCACCCCTGTTCTCGCCACCGCTCCCGGCCGGCCCGTCACCGAAGGGGTCGGCGACCGTGATGACGTCAATCTTGTCGTTGGCATTCCGGTTCAGCTCGAGCTTGTTGATCATCGCTTCGAACCGGTCATCGTGGGCCCGCAGTGCCTGCAGGACATCCCAGACGACCTTGTACTTCTTGTTGTCGTTCAGGGCAGTCTCGGGGTCCTGGCTGGCCGGCACGGCGATCGGCAGGATGATGTAGCCATACTCCTTGCCTTCAGCCTTGCGCATGACGCGGCCGACGGACTGCACAACGTCGACCTGGGAGTTGCGCGGGTTCAGGAAGAGCACTGCGTCCAGCGAGGGAACGTCCACGCCTTCCGAGAGGCAACGGGCGTTGGAGAGAATCCGGCACGTGTCTTCACCCTCAGAGGTGCCAGTGTCTTCGGCTTTGAGCCAGTCCAGTTTGGAGGAGCGCTCCAGGACGTTGAAGGTGCCGTCCACGTGATCGGCTTCGAGCTTCAATGCCGGCGCTTCGGTCTCACCGCGGTTGACGAGCAGCTGCCGGCCGACGAGCTCGAAGTCGGCGGCCAGCTTCTTGGATTCCTTGATGTTGCGAGCGAAGGCGACGGCCCGGCGCATGGGGGAGCTGTCGGTAATGTCCAGCCGCTGGCCGTTGACACCGCGCTTGGACAGACCGTTCCAGCAGCCGACGATTCGGGCGGCGTCGTCCAAGTTCAGGTCGCCGTTGTCCTCGAACAGGCTTTGGAAGGATTTACTGACGGTCTCCTCGTCCACCGCCAGGACCAGGACCTTGTAGTCGGCCAGGTGGCCCATCTCCACGGCCTTGCCGAAGCCGAGGTGATGGAATTCCGGACCGTAGATGTCCTCATCGTCCATTGAGTACATCTTGACGTCGTCCTGGCCGGCCTTGGCCTTGGCTTCCTGGACGTAGATCCGCGGCGTGGCCGTCATGTAGAGGCGCTTGCCGGACTCGATGTAGGTGTTGTCGTGCACCTTCACGAACGCCGAGTCGTCGTGGCTGGCATCCGTGATGCCGGTGGTCCTGTGCGCCTCGTCGCAGACGATGAGGTCGAACTCGGGCAGGCCTTCCTTCTGGGCCTGGTGAATCACGTCGATCGACTGGTAGGTGGAGAACACCACCGTGATGGCTTCCTGGCCGGTGCTGATCCTGGCCCGGTTCAGGAGCTTCGCAGGGTCCGTGGTCGCAGGGAACGCCAGGTCGTGGACGCTGACGTCCTCGTGCTCCCTGCGTCCGACCTTCGTGTCGGAGCAGACGGCCAGGGGCCGTAGCGGGACGGACGCCTGGGAGGTCCACTCATTGAGGGTCTGCTGGAGCAGGGCGATGGAGGGAACTAGGAACAGCACGGAACCGCCTATGGGGACGATCTCCTCGACCATCTTCAGTGAGGTGTAGGTCTTGCCGGTTCCGCAGGCCATGATGAGCCGTCCGCGATCACTTACTGTGAAGCCCTCCTTTACATCCTCGATGGCTTCGCGCTGGTACTTCCGGGGTTCCTTTCCCCCGAGCTGTTTCATCTGGTCGGGCGCGTCCATGCTGAACTGGGCCCAATCGATGGTGGAGTCGGCCAAATCAGCGAAACGCATCCGGGTCATCGGCTTGGACTGGCCCTCCAGCGCATCCTCAGCATGCTTGGACCACTTATCTGTGGTGGAGACCACCATGCCGTAGGAGAAGTCAGCCTTTCCGACTGCAGTGAAAAACGAGTCGATCTGCTTTTTATCTAGCGTACGCGCGGGGTCATAGAACTTGCACTGGATGCCGGTGAGCTCGCCGGTGTAGCGGTCCCTCGCCACCAAGTCGATGCCGGTATCGACATGTCCGTTCCTGCCGGGCCATTCGTTCCACAGCCACACGTCCGAGAACTGGTCAGCGTACTTGGGTTCAAGTTCCAGGTACCGCTTCATCAGGTGCTCGAACTTTGTACCTTTGTCATGCTGGTCAGTGGCGGAGAAATACAGCCGGTCGAGAACGTCTTCGAAGCTTGTGGAACCCATGAGAAGTATCTTGCCCTACGGGAATCTGCCACTCGCAATTTGCCGCGCCCCATGGCTCGCTCAGTTAAGGCTCAGGCGTGCTGTCGTATCACATGGCCCAGTCGCCCAGCTCGGTGTCAGTTAAGGCTTGCTCGGGCGGCTACAGCAAAATCAACTCTCGATAGTCAAGTCCAGTCGACCTAATGTGCGACGCTAGATGCTCCTTAGGGGAGGAATGGCTTTCTCAAAGCTTGTCGCCGTCGCCGGTCGGGCCATCGGACGGTTCGCCGTCCGACAGGAGATCTCGAACGTCCACTCCCAAGACGTCGGCGATGTCCCAGAGCCGTTCGTACGCGAGGCTCTTTTTTCCCCATTCGATGCCAATTACCATGTTCCGGCTGAGCCCTGCCTCGAGGGCGAACGACATCTGTGTCAAGCCCTGGCTTTCCCTGATAGCACGAATTCTGGACCCCACCTGTCGCCGGCGTTCCTGCCATCGCTGCAAGCGAGCGGGTGGAGTTTGTGAAGGTCTAATGGGCACACCTCATGTCACTAGACTAAAACATATTTGTCAGCTCCACTAGTGAGACATTTGCGAAGAAGCGACGCAGATCACCAAGAAATGGAGATGTATGTAGGTGCCCCAGTCCCCACTGGTCCCATAAGGGGCTGCCGGCGTTTCACCCACCGCATGTCGCTATTCATTCGCCAAGCACAGCGACGGGGATACCGGGTCCTATCAGGAGTTTCATGCGCTTCGGCTCCGAGTGACCAACGGGCAATGTGATCCACGCATGGGCTCCCGCGGCCAGGGTGTCGAGAATGGTTTCTGCCAGCTCCTCGATGTCTACGTCCTTTGACACGTGGAATTTTTGGCCCGAATACAGAAGTTCCGCCATGCGCACAGCATATGCGCTATGTAACTTAGGCCCTTGCTCGGCAAGCAGTCCGCTGGGTGTCAGACCTTGGTGGCGGTGTCCTGTGCTGGACCTTCCAATGCGCCGAGACTGTCCGTCATGAGTCAACCCATTTCGACGGGTGAGTCTTTACTGGTTGCTTGCGAGCAAAAAGCTTGCCTCGTCGATGAACTGGCCCGACTTGATAGGAACGCCGTGCTCTGCCCGCCACTTCAACCCCTTCATCGTCCCACCGCCCGCTCCAACCGTGCCCGCATGTGAGCCGTACTGCCTTGCCAAGCGTTTTTCAAAGCTTCAGCTGGACGCCGGAGGGCTTTTGGAAGAAAGACCCCTTCACTGTCACTAAGATTGGATCGTCCTAATGTCTCACTAGTGAGACATTAGGACGAAAATTACCATCAAGACAAGGAGCACCAATTTTGGCAGTACAGGTCAGGCTCAACCTTTCGGACCCAGTCTCCATCCGCGATCTTCGCACCTTCCTCAACTGCGTGCCGCAGTACGTCGACGCAACGAAGGACTTGCGCCACCGCTACGTGCAGGAAGACAGTGTCGCTTACCTCTTAGTTGATTTCCCTTCTGCATCACCGCAAACCGAAGCCGTGCCGAGCAGCCAAGCCGCATGAAGAAGACTTCGACATGCGGTCAGGAAGACACATCCTGGAGGGCCCGGTGCGTTGACGCCGAATCGGTAGAGGCTGTCACTGACCTCGATCTTGGCCGTTATCTGGTAATAACTGCCTCAGCTGCTGTATACGTCCTCAACCTTCGAGCTGATTCCAGCTCTATCGTCCGCTCCTTGCGGACCGAAACCACCACCGATTGGACAGCAGCGCTTCTCAGGCGCGACGAGGAGACTTTGCCCTTACTGGGGATCGTCAAGCTTCAACTCGGACGTCGAGCGGTCTTCCGACTGGACGTTCGCGGCGACGGCATAGAGACAACTAGAACAACGACTCCTGTGTTTGCCATCCGAAGGCTCGCAAATTGAACGCCGTGCGGTTTGCTGTGTCTGGCGACTGGCACGGAGACCTTAGCATCGCCCGGGCCGTCGTTCGAACGCTAAGAAGCGAGGATGTCCACCTGCTCCTCCACGTAGGCGACCTAGCCGTCAGGTGGCCCGGGCCCAAGAAGGGCCGTTTCGACAAACGCCTCGGTCAGCTGCTCGATGACGCCGACATCGAATTCCTCTTCATAGACGGCAACCATGACAACCACAAAGAACTCCGGGAGCTGAAGTCACGTCCTGACGGTACCAGGAGGCTGTCCGATCGGATGAGCTATGTGCCCCGGGGGATGGTAATCGAGCGCCAAGGCCTCCGGATCGGGGGCCTTGGGGGCGCGTACAGCGTCGATCGGCGATGGCGGACTGAGGGAAAGGACGTTTGGGCCGAGCTGGAAGAACCGACGCCGGCGGAAGCCGAACAGCTCGTCGCATCAGCTCCCGTGGACGTGCTCTTGACGCACGATGCCCCTGCCGGTTTCCAAGGACTCGAGGGCCTCGTGCTGCCGCCACACATTGCCTCAGCTGCAGAACACACACGCGGACTGCTTCAGAAAACGGTCGAGGTGCTCAAGCCCACCCTGCTGTTCTGTGGCCACTGGCACCAGCGTAGGAGTCAAGACCTGGTCTGGCACGACGGCGCCGTAACGGCCGCTCATATCCTTGCCCACGAGGGGTCGTGGGGCGGCAACACCGTTCTTGTGCAGTGGGGGGAAAGCGAGAGTCCGAACGTCATGCCGCTGAAAGTTAGGTCCTGACCGACGGAAGTTCACTCGCTGTAAGTCGTTCGTCCCATCACCGCGTTCATGTAGGAGACCGCGGTAGATGCCACTTTCAAGGGTCAGTTCGAATCACTTTGCCAAATCTGACTCGGCAGTCTGTTGTTGGCGCCACTGGTGGATTCCTCTGATAGCCAGGCTTATCCGGGCCTCCCAACTCACGTTGCTTCGATCAGTAGCCAGATCGTCCTGGTACGCGGGTAGTTCGAATTCCTTGAGTAAAGTCGCGTCGATGAGTGTAAGAAGGCGTGCGATGTCGAGGTCCTGAAGCTGGTACTCCGGATCGTGATGCCGGACCTCTGGGTAGACAAAGAACGCTGCGAGTTGAAGGGGATCTAGCACTCCACTTGATACAGCCGCAGTAACAGTGTTGCGGGCAATATGTAGATCACCGTGGCTGGATACAACGGCGTAGGTCTCCATGAAATCGCGCCAACGAGTATTGCCAGCTTTGGCTAGTGAGATGAGCTCCTCTGCTCCGACGGTTGAAATGGGTCCTTTAAGCATTTGCCAGATTGCCGGGTCCTCCTCGTCAGGCAGAGAATAACTGCGAGTCTGGAAGTAAACCCGTTCTAGGGCCGACCGGAGTGCTCGTACGCCCGGTAGCTCCTTCAGGAGACTCTCCCACTGCTCGTCCGTATCAAACCCAGGATGGTTCGCCAGAAGGTCCCCGAGTAACGTGCCAAACATGTAGCGAGGGTCGGCTTCGGTCTCCCTGTTCATCAGCCAAACCACAAAACGCGTGATCTTAGCTACGCTGTCCAAATGAGCCTCTGCAACGAGAGGCTCAGCCTTTTCAACTGCCAGCCGGCGCACGCTGGGCGATGGGGACGTGAAAGTACCTGCAAAAGTTTCTTCCCGCAGGTCTCCCTGCGCTGCGGCCGACAAGAAGTCCTCCCTGACTTTTTGGTCGGAGAGGTCCCCTTCAGGCAGGCCGAAGACGAAGTACCGGTCGAAGTATCGTGGGTTGCCGACTCGTCCAGGCTGAGCCCCTTGGGTTGAGCCTCCGAAGCCAGCAGGAAATAGTTTTGCCAGGACCTTCATCAGCCCGCTTTGGTCCTCGCTGTCGGTGATAGCGGCGTCATTCAGCCGCTCGGTCCAGCGTGCTTGGCTGGACTCTGCCAATTCCCGGGGCACTCCTGATCGCTCAGTTGTCAGGTCCGCGCGCCATCCTTGAAGCCGATTGTAGAGCGTCGGAAAGTGGAGCCGGAGAAATGTCAATAGCAGGAAATCGCTGACATCCACGTGCTCAGCTACAAGTGCGTGGTAGTGATTAGCTTGTGCGATGAAGCGCTTGACGGATCGAGCGGTTGTTAGATGGCGTTTCAATTCTTGGCTATACAAGTGCTGAAAGCGCCCTTTCGCGTCGCTGAGGATTGTCGCCATGTCCTCCTGAAACAACGGCGACAGGCCTTCATTCAGCATGGCTTGCAGTTGACTTTCCTGCGCTGGCGGGATGTCAAGCGGATATTGAACGATCTTCTCCAAATATTCGGCGGCGCGTCGTCGATTTCCTCCTAGTCCCGGACTCAACGCATCAACAAGCGCGGCATGATCATATGCCAGGACGTAGTGAACGTTATGAAAACGGCCTAGCATCCTAATAGTTTTGACAAGCGTCAATATCTCTTCGCCGTGCAGCCGGTCGACATCATCTACGGTAATTAGGATTCGGGCGCCAGAATCCGAGATCATTCGATCGAGCTCATCAAATTGTTTTTGCCAGTTCCCGTCACTCAAGAATGCTTGGAAGACACCTTCAGCTGCCTTGCCTACAGCGCCCAAACCACCTAGCGCCGGCGCGAGCTTCTTGGCGAGAGCCTGGAATTTTTGTTTGTCCTTGGCTTCACTAAGGCTCTCGTGGGAATTCAGTAGCGTCGCAAAGAACTCGATCATCAATGCATTGCTATCGCCGACCGCCCAAGGTGTGAACTGTGCAATGCCCATGGATTCGTCTTGGCTGAGCTCTCTTCTGATTAAATTCAGAATCGATGTCTTGCCGCCTCCCCATGGTCCGATGACGCCAATAACGGTGCTATCGGCTCCCAAGGGGATCCCTTTTATCAAGTCTGCTACACGCTTGGCAAAAGGTGCCCGGGACAGTCGGTCTTCGGCGGCACTCTTGATGTCGGTATCCGCGAACGCTACTGCCTCGACGAACGAAGGGGGAGGGGTGGGTTCCATGGGCTCTTCCTCGAAATTCACAATATTTGTCCAGCCTGAACGGAGACCTCGGCATCCGCGGCGGCCCGCAGGAGATGACAGGGCCTCGACAAGAAGGCTAATCCACGCCACACTGGTGCCCCATACGGGGGAGCTAAGCAACCCGTATGTCTAGCAGTGTTGAGGTTTTAGGTTGTCAGTAGCAGCAAGGTTGACACTCCGTAACCGTTAGAAAATCATTTCATCGAGATCTGTGCCGATGAGAACCAGGCCGTCTGGCTGTTCCTGCACTCGGGCTCCCGGGGCATCGGCAACAAGATCGCCCAGCACCACATCGGCGTAGCCCAGCATGTCAGCCGGAAGAACCAGGTCTACCTGCCGGACCCGGACCTCGCGTACCTGGACGAGGGCACGCCGCAGTTCGAGAGGTACATTGCCGAGCTGCGCTGGGCCCAGCACTTCGCGCTGCTGAACCGCGAGGAAATGATGGACCGCGTCAGTGCCCAGTTCGGCCGCTGGGTGGGCGGCCGGGTGCAGGAGCGCGAGCGGATCAACTGCCACCACAACTTCACCCAGCAGGAGACCCACTACGGCAAGCCGGTCTGGGTCTCCCGCAAAGGCGCCATCAAAGCCGAGCCCGGCGATCCCGGGCTCATCCCCGGATCCATGGGCACGGCGTCGTACGTGGTGGAGGGCCTGGGCAACCCGGCGTCGCTGAACTCTTCCCCGCACGGCGCGGGCCGGGAGTACTCGCGCAACGCCGCCCGCAAGGCATTCAGCCTGGAGGAACTCAAGCGGGCCATGCGCGGCATCGAATTCCGTGCGTCGGAGGCATTCATCGACGAAATCCCCGCCGCATACAAGCCGATCGACCAGGTGATGCAGGACGCCGCGGACCTCGTGACCGTGCGGCACAAGCTGCGGCAGCTGGTCAACGTGAAGGGCAACTGAACCGCGCAATCCCGGTGCCCCCGCGTCGGAATGTGACGCTAGATGAACGTGCGTGACCCCCCGTTTAGGCTTCATTGAACGCGAATATGTCACTCCCTATGGTGAAACAATGACTAGTTCCAAGCCCGGGATGACCCGCATCGTGGCAGGCGAAAGCGCGGTACCCAAGCGCAAGCGTGCCATCGAGGCCGTCCTGGCCATCGGACTGGTCCTGCTCATCGCCGTCGGTGCGGTGGTCGCGTCCACCGTCTCGCGCAACACTGAGGCGCAGGCCGTCGCCCCCACCCCCGCCGCCGAGCTGAAGCTCGGTTACTTCGGCAACGTCACGCACGCCCCGGCGCTGGTGGGGATCAAGGAAGGCCTCCTGGCCGAATCGCTGGGCAGCACCAGCCTCAGCACCGAGACCTTTAACGCGGGCCCGGCAGCCATCGAGGCATTGAACGCCGGCGCCATCGACGCCGCCTACATTGGACCCAACCCCGCCATCAACTCCTTCGTCAAGAGCCAGGGTGTATCCGTCCGGGTCATCGCCGGTGCTGCGGCAGGCGGTGCCCAGCTGGTGGTCAAGCCGGAGATCAACTCCGCTGCCGACCTTAAGGGCAAGACCATCGCGTCCCCGCAGCTTGGCGGTACCCAGGACGTGGCCCTCCGCGCCTGGCTCGCCCACCAGGGCTACAAGACCAACGTGGACGGCAGCGGCGACGTGGCCATCAACCCGACCGAAAACGCCCAGACGCTCAAGCTGTTCCAGGACGGAAAGCTCGACGGCGCGTGGTTGCCTGAGCCGTGGGCGTCACGCCTGGTGCTTCAGGCCGGAGCCAAGGTGCTTGTTGACGAGAAGGACCTGTGGGACGGCACCGGGACCGGCAAGCCGGGCGAGTTCCCTACCACCATCCTGATCGTGAACCAGAAGTTCGCGGCCGAACACCCGGACACCGTGAAGGCCCTCCTCGCCGGGCACGCGAAGTCGGTGGCGTGGCTGAACGAGGCCCCCGCGGACCGGAAAGCAGCGGTCATCAACTCGGCCCTGCAGGAATCCGCGGGCGCCGCACTGGCCGACGACGTCCTGGCCCGGTCCCTGGCCAACATCACCTTCACCCTTGACCCGCTGGCAGGTGCCTACCCCCGGCTCCTGCAGGACGGCGTCGATGCCGGCACCACGAAGCAGGCCGACATCAGCGGGCTCTTCGACCTCCGGGCACTCAACGAAGTCGCCGGCACCAGCAAGATTTCAGCGGCCGGCCTCGGCCAGGACTGACCAACCCACTACCTAAGGACGGCACCATGCCAGTCGTACTGGAACACCTGGGCAAGCGCTTCGGCGACGGCGCCCCGGTACTGGACGACGTCAACGCCAACATCGAAAAGGGCGAGTTCGTTGCCCTCCTCGGTGCCTCCGGCTGCGGCAAGTCCACCCTGCTGAACATCATTGCGGGGCTGGAGGCGCCGTCGTCGGGCGCCCTGGAAGTACCCAGCGACGGTGCAGCCTTCATGTTCCAGGACGCAGCACTCTTCCCCTGGCTCACGGCCCGCGAAAACATTGAGCTGGCGCTGAAGCTGCGCGGCGTGGGCAAGGCGGAGCGGCGCGTCAAAGCCCAGGAGCTCCTGGAACTGGTGCACCTCGGCGCCGCCGGCGACAAGCGTCCGCACGAGCTGTCCGGCGGCATGCGCCAGCGCGTGTCCCTGGCCCGATCGCTCGCCCAGGACCGGCAGCTGCTGCTCATGGATGAGCCGTTCGCCGCCCTCGATGCGATCACCCGCGACCTCCTCCACGACGAGCTGGAGCGCATCTGGAAGGAAACCGGGCGCACGATTGTCTTCGTCACCCACAACGTCCGTGAAGCCGTGCGGCTGGGCCAGCGCGTACTGCTGCTGTCCTCCCGCCCCGGCCGCGTGGTCCAGGAGTGGGCCGTCACCGAGGAACACCGAACCGACGCCGGGCTCGCCGGCCAGCTGACCGGGGTCATCACTGCCCGGCTGCGGGAGGAGATTCGCCGCCATGCCAAGTAACCCCACCCCCCTCGAGGACAGGACCCCGGTGGTTGGGCCTCTCGAAACGAGGGCGGCATCCGGCGCTTCACCAGCCCCTCATGTGCATGCCGCTTTGACGCGGACGTCTACGGGGAACGAGGACCTTCGGGAGCTTGAGTCCGGGCTGGACTCGCTGCAGTCGGACGCCGAGCGCAAGCACCGGATCGACTGGAGCCGGATCCTGCTGCCCATCGCCGCCCTGGTGGTCCTGGTGCTCATCTGGCAGTTCTACGTCTCGCTTGGGGTCAAGCGCCGCGACCTGGTGCCCGGGCCGCTGGACGTTGTGGCCCAGATGGGCCTTCTCTGGAATGAAGGCAAGCTGCAGGAAGCCATGTGGACCTCGCTGCAGCGCGGCGTGGTGGGTTTCATCATCTCCGTCGCCATCGCCACACCGGTGGGCCTGCTGCTCGCCCAGGTGGCACCACTGCGCCGGGCTTTCGGCCCCCTGATCTCCGGCCTGCAGGTGCTGCCGTCCGTCGCCTGGGTGCCTGCCGCCATCATCTGGTTCGGCCTGACGGACGCCACCGTCTACTTCGTGGTATTCATGGGCGCCATCCCGTCCATCATCAACGGACTCATCTCCGGGGTGGACCAGATCCCGCCGCAGTACCGCCGCGTCGGCACCGTCCTGGGAGCGTCACGGCTGCAGATGGCTCTTCAGGTCATCCTCCCGGCCGCCCTTCCGGGATACCTCGGCGGACTGAAACAGGGCTGGGCCTTCTCCTGGCGCTCACTCATGGCCGCCGAAATCATCGCCGTGGGCGGCACCATCGGCTTCGGCCTGGGCTCGCTGCTGGACCAGGGCCGCATCCTGTCGGACATGTCTGTAGTGATGTCGGCCATCCTGCTGATCCTGGCCGTCGGCATCCTCATCGAACTGCTGGTGTTCGCCCCCATCGAGAAGAAGCTCCTGCGCAGCCGCGGCCTCCTCGCCGGCAGCACACGCTAGCCCCTACCCACCTTCTGCAGAGCCCGACGGCGACCTCCCGCCGTCGGGCTTTGCTGTGCTTCCCTTCCCGACAGGTATACCTTGTTCCTTACCGGACCGCTCCGGCCGGAGGCGCTCAGCGTGAGGCGGATACATGGAACACGGACTGGAACCGGGTCAAGGAATACTGGCGGGCATCGGTTCCACCCCGCTGATCGAACTGCGAAAAGTGGTGCCGCCGGGGTCAGCGCGTGTGCTCGCAAAACTGGAGTATGCGAACCCCACCGGGAGCATGAAGGACCGAATGGCTGTGGCTGCGATCAGCGCCGCCGAAGCCCGGGGCGACATCAGCCCGGGCGATACGGTTGTTGAGTACACCGCCGGAACAACAGGCATCTCGCTCGCCTTGGCCTGTGCGGCCAAGGGCTACCGGCTGCATGTCGTTTTCTCAGACGCTTTCAGCGACGAGAAACGCCGCACCATGGAGGCCCTGGGGGCAACGGTTGAGGACGTACCAAGTGACCAGGGCCGCATCACCGAATCCTTGATCAGGGCCATGATCGCCCGCGCAGGCGAGCTGAGCGCGCAGCCGGGCTACTGGGCCTGCGACCAGCTCAACAACCACGACGCCGTGACCGGATATCTGGCCTTGGGCGAGGAAATCTGGCAGCAATCGCACGGTCTCGTGGATGCCTTAATACAGTCTGTCGGAACTGCCCACTCCATACACGGCGCTGCGCGCGCCCTGCGCCGCCACCTGCCAACGCTTAGGGTCGTGGCCGTCGAGCCGGCTGAGTCGTCCGTACTTTCCGGAGGCCCTACCGGCTCCCACCGGATTGAAGGAATCGGAATCGGCTTCCTGCCGCCGCTGTGGGAACCCGAGGAGGTGGACTCCATAGAGCCGGTCAATTCCGAGGATGCGATGGCGATGAGCCGCCGCCTTGCGCGGGAGGAAGGCATCTTCGCCGGTACCTCCTCGGGAGGAAATGTTGTTGCCGCGCTGCGCGTCGCCGAACAGCTTGGCCCGGATGCAACTGTGGTCACCATCATGGTTGACTCCGGGTTCCGGTATCTCAGCACTGGGCTGTACGGATAGAAGCGCGGCGCCGGTACCTGCAGCGGCTGATCCGGGAGCGCGGCCGATTCCTCACTACGGTCAGCAGCCGAAACGGGGGACTATGACACGGACGCACCGGCTTTCATGGCGAGCACTGCCGCATTCCGAGCCAAAGTGCCCCGCTATGGAGCACGACGGCGGCCCGCCGGGTTTGTGACGCAGCGTTACCTTGCGTGAACTGGTGTTGCTCGGCCTTTGTGGGCGATTGTGACGCGGCCCTACCGTTGATTCATGGCAATTCAGGATATCTACCCCACGGCGCTGCGGCTCCTCGGCCGTCCCGTGTTGGTGGTGGGCGGCGGCCCGGTGGCTGCCCGCCGCGCCAAGGGCCTGCTCGACGCCGGTGCCGTGGTCACCGTGGTGGCTCCCGTTGCCTCTCCCGCGCTCCAGGACATGGCCGACGCCGGCCTGCTCACCTGGGCAGCGCGCCCCTATGACTCCAAAGACGTCGACGGCGTCTGGTTCGTCCAGACGGCCACCGGCGATGCCGCCGTGGACGCCTTGGTATCGGCCGACGCCGAGGCGCAGCGCATCTGGTGCGTCAACGCCTCCGATCACGAAGCCTCCGCGGCCTGGACGCCCGCCGTCGCCGAGGTGGATGACGTCAAGATCGCCGTGAACGCCGGGGGAGACCCGCGCCGCGCCATGGCCGTCCGAGATGCCGTGGCCACCGCCCTGGAAACCGGGGACCTTCCGCTGCGCCGCCGGCGTCCTGCGGCCACCGGTTCGGTTGCCCTCGTGGGCGGCGGTCCCGGCGATACCGGCCTCATCACCGTCCGCGGCCGCCGCCTCCTGGGCCAGGCCGACGTGGTGGTTGCCGACCGCCTTGGCCCCCGCGAACTCCTCAACGAACTGGCCCCTGACGTCCGCGTCATCGAGGTCGGCAAGACGCCCGGCCACCACCCCGTGCCGCAGGCCGAAATCAACCGGATCCTCGTGGACGAGGCCCTGCAGGGCCACCGCGTGGTCCGGCTCAAGGGCGGGGACCCTTACGTCCTGGGCCGCGGCGGCGAGGAAGCCGAGTACTGCCGCCGGCACGGCGTCGAGGTCGAGGTCGTTTCCGGCGTCACCTCAGCGGTCTCAGTCCCCGCCGCCGCGGGCATCCCGGTGACTCACCGCGGCCTGGCCAAGGGCTTCAGCGTGGTCACCGGCCACGAGGAACTGTCGGAGGTTCCGGCCCGCGCCGACCACACCATCGTCCTGCTCATGGGCGTAGGCCAGCTCCGCGAATCAGCGTCCGCGCTGGGCGAAGCCGGCCTGCCCGCCGGCACCCCGGTTGGTATTGTGGAGAACGGATACCTGCCGGACCAGCGCGTGACCATCGGCACGCTTGGTTCCATAGCTGACCAGGCCGAGGCCGCCGGCGTCGCGAATCCCGCAGTGATTGTCATCGGTGACGTGGTGCGCGTGAGCCCTTTCGCGCCGTCGCACTTCAAAACCGCTGACTACAGCACCACCACCCCGAACAAGCCCCGAGTCCTCACCTCCTAGCGAACAAAAGGAACACAGCCGTGTCATCAAGCACCTCCGTAGGTTCTGCCGAACGTCCGCTGCGCGTTGCCGTCGTGGGCTCCGGCCCCGCCGGCGTCTACGCCGCGGACATCCTCACCAAGAGCGAAGCCGTCAAGAGCGGCGAGCTGACCGTGAGCATCGACCTCTTTGACCGCTACCCGGCACCCTACGGCCTGATCCGCTACGGCGTGGCCCCGGACCACCCCCGCATCAAGGGCATCGTCAACGCCCTGCACAAAGTCCTGGACCGCGGTGACATCCGCTTCTTCGGCAACGTCGACTACGGCACAGACCTCACCATCGAGGACCTGCGCACCCACTACGACGCCGTCATCTTCGCCACCGGCGCCATTAAGGACGCGGACCTGAACATTCCCGGCATCGAGCTTGAAGGTTCCTTTGGCGGCGCGGACTTCGTCTCCTGGTACGACGGCCACCCGGACGTGCCGCGCGAATGGCCGCTGGACGCCAAGGAGATCGCCGTCCTCGGTAACGGGAACGTGGCCCTGGACGTGGCCCGCGTCCTGTCCAAGCACGCCGACGACCTGCTCAGCACCGAGATCCCGGACAACGTCTACGCCGGCCTGAAGAATTCGCCCGTCACCGACGTGCACGTCTTCGGCCGCCGCGGCCCCGCCCAGGTCAAGTTCACCCCGCTGGAGCTGCGCGAGTTGTCCCACTCCAAGGACGTGGACATCATCCTGTACCCGGAGGACTTCGAGTTCGACGAGGAATCGGACCGCCAGATCCAGACCAACAACCAGACCAAGACCATGGTGGGCACGCTCACCAACTGGATCGCCGAGCAGCCCGAGGACCTCTCCGAGCTCAAGGCCTCCCGCCGCCTGCACCTGCACTTCCTGCACAGCCCGGTGGAGATCTACGACGACGCCGAGACCCCGGGCAAGGTTGCCGGCATCAAGTTCGAGCGCACCGAACTGGACGGAACGGGCAACGCCCGCGGCACCGGCGAGTTCGTGGACTACCCGGTCCAGGCCGTGTACCGTGCCATTGGGTACTTCGGCTCCCCGCTGCCGGACGTTGAGTTCGACCACAAGAAGGGCGTTGTCACGAACGACGGCGGCCGCGTCCTGGATGCCGACGGCCAGCACGTGCCGGGCCTCTACGCCACCGGCTGGATCAAGCGCGGACCGGTGGGCCTGATCGGCCACACCAAGGGCGACGCCCTCGAGACCGTGACCTACCTGCTGGAAGACCGCGAGAACCTTCCGGTTGCCAGCGTGCCTGCCGAGGACGCCGTCGTTGACCTCCTTGACGCCCGCGGCGTGAAGTTCACCAGCTGGGAAGGCTGGCTGGCACTGGACGCCCACGAGCTCGCCCTGGGCGCCGCTGCCACCGAGGCCGGCGGCTCGCACGGCGTCGAGGTCAAGCGTGAGCGCATCAAGGTGGTGCCGCGCGAGGACATGGTGGAGATCTCCCGCGACGGCGTTGCCGCCCAGGTCTAGCCCAAAAGCAAACGTGGGCCCACACCCGCAGGGTTCCCTGGCCTAGCTTGCGAGGCTAGGGTGCGGGTGGGGAGGTCATCCCGCGCCGGGCCGTAAGGGTTCCCGGCGCGGGATGGCCTCCTTTTTGCTTAAGCCGTTACCGCCCCGCGCCGCCGGCCGCCATGAGCTCAAGGCGCCGGAGGGTTTCGCGGTTCCGGACGCCGATCATGGCGTCCCGCAGGAACTTGGGCATCAGCTTGCCGGGTCCCTTGATGGCGTCTTCGACGATGGTCACCTGGCACTGGTTGCCCCGCTCCTCGAGGGTGATCACCACCTTGGCCTCACCCATCGGCCAACCGCGAGCCACGAGCTCCAGCAACCGGCCGGGCTCGGAGTTCACCACCTTGCTGCTGTCGTTGATGACGAACGGCCAGGCACCCACGGAATGGTGAAGCTGGGCGCCGGTCCGGGGCCACGCGTCATCCACTGCCCGGATCCTGGAGGCTCCCACCACCCATCCGGAATACAGCCAGCCATCGGAGAGGACGCGCCATACGTCGCCTGCGGGGGAGTTGAAGAGCTGGGACACGGTGGACATGGTCTTCCTTCCTTCTGCGGTGCCGGCGTGGTTGTTGCCAGGACGCCCGACGTCGGCGGGTGCCTTGCGCTGCGCGGTGCGGTAGGAGTGCTCGCGCAGCCGCCTGGTCCAAGCGTAGGTCTGCGCCCCCGGCGGCGGGTTTTCCAGCGGGTTGAAGCGCAGGTTGGTGTCGCCGGGCTGGGCACCTGCATGGAGCCGGAGCTCGCCGCACTGGCGCCAGCGTCCCATCGGCCTTGCCCAGAACAAGCCCAGCACCCATTCACCCGAGGACAGCGAACCCGGCGGCAGGCTGATGGTGCGCAGGCCGAGCAGCACCGGGCCTTTCCGGCCCCGGTACGGCATGAGCGTGGTCATGGTGGCGCCGTCAACGTCGAGCCGGGGCTGCAGGAGGAACCGGCCGGGGACGCGCCAGCCGGTGGAGGCGAACAGGACATCCGCGCTGCCGCCGGGCACTCCACCATCGGAAGGCCGGGCCCGGACAGCCAGCCCCAGGACGTCCGGCAGTGCCTGCGGAAGGCCGACTGACCGGGAAAACCTCGCCTCCACCGCGTCAGTGCCCGGAGAATCCAACCAGTCGAGGCCGCTTGGTTGGAAGGGATTCCCAGTCCGGTTCAGCTCGCCGGCCAGGCCCAGGCCCCTCGGGTGGATCGGCCGGCCCGGACGCACCACCTTGAGCAGCCGGAACAGGCCGGCAAAGGACTGCCCCGTCGCTTCGGTGAGGGGCGCACCCAGGCCGCGGGCGCCGTCGTCGGCCGTCTGGTCCGTCGTCAGGTGCGTCATGTTTCCTTCCTACCCAAAACCGCGGAAACTACATGCGGCCGAAACGGGAGCGGATCAAGGCAAAGATGCCGTAGGCGATGAAGCCGGCTCCGATCGCAACCAGCAGGGTGGGGCCGAAGGGGTGGTCGCGGAGGGCCTTGAGGCTGCCGTCCAGCCCCGTGGATTCCTCGGGACGGTGCTTGGCGGCGGCAATGACGAACAGAAGTCCGGTGAGGTTGAGGGCGGCGCCTTTGGCGACGTGCCCGATCACGCCGAGGCTGTCGATCAGCCGGCCGCGGCGCGTCCCATCGAAGTGGAAGAGCTCCTCCTTGAACCCGCGCCGCGCGCCCTTGAACACGAAGTAGATGCCGATCCCGATGATCGTCAGCCCCAGGGCCACCAGCAGCCAGAGGCCCAGCGGGTTGGCCATCAGCGAGGCGCTGAAATCCCGGGCACTGTCCCCGGAGTCCCCGCGCAGCCCCACGGCGAAGCCGGCGAAGCTGAGCCCCACGCTGCCGTAGGCGATGCCCAGGAATCCCGACGAGACAAGCTTGGCCAAGCGCTCCTTGCGCGGCTTGCCCCGCATCCGGAGCGTGGCCTCGCTGGCCTGCCACAGCGACAGCCCGGCGCAGGCAGCAACGCAGGCCCACATCACAATCGGGCCCCAGGGGTTCGCCGCGAGCTGCTCAATGGCACCGGTGGCATCCGCTTCACCCGGCTGCCCGAAGGCCACGGCGACGGCGATGGCCCCGACAATGACGTGGAGCAAGGCCATGACAGCGAACCCGGCGCGCGCCAGGACATCCAGGGCCTTGTGGTTGGAAGCCTCCTCGACGGCGTCCGCCGCCTGGCTCAGCGTAGATTCCCCGTCCGACATGGATCAGCCGTTCATGGGCCCTTCGGCACGCAGCTTCTCCGCGCCCGGTCCCTCCACGTGGATGGTGCAGCGGACCACCAGCCGGCCGGGCGCGTTGCCCAGCTCCACCAGGGAATCGTCGCCACTCAACACAGTGAATACTTCCGAACCTGCAACGGCGCTGACGCCCTTGGCTTCCGCCGTCTCGCGCGCGTTGCGCAGGGCCTCGCGCTGGAGCCCGTCCACGTAGGTGCGGTCATCTTCCCGCGCCGGGTCCCCGAAGGCCCAGCCGAACAATGTGCCTGTGTTTCCCATGGCGACGATATTACGCGTTCCCGTGGCTGAAAGACGGGCTTTCGTAACATTAGTAAGTGTGCTTACCATAGGCGGACCATGACCTTGAGGGGACACGGAAATCGAAGTCCGCAGCAGCGGCATCCCGAAACCAGTTCAACGTTAGGAACGCACATCATGGCAGGAAATCTCATTGCCCGGTCAGTACACGATCTGACGGCAGCGGCGTGGTTCGGCGGTTCCCTGATGGGCGCCATCGGCCTCAACGGTGCAGCGGCGGAAGCCAGGGACCCGTCCGAACGGACCCGGCTCTCAAGCGCCGGCTGGATGAAGTGGGCGCCGATCCAGACGGCGGCGTTCGCCTCCCACCTGGTGGCTGACCTTGCCATCGCTTGGGAGAACAAGGGCCGGATCGCCAAGCAGGAAGGCGTGGCGCGGGACACCGCCATCAAGACGGCCGTGACGGTGGCCGGCGCGGCGGTAACCCTGTACTCGGGCATCCTGGGCAAGAAGGTGGAAAAGCTCGCCGAGGAGGGCTCCGAGGGTGCCACCGAGCCACGGGCGGGTGCCTCCGAGGAACTGCAGGCGGCCCAGCAGCAGCTCAAGGCGCTCCAGTGGGTCATCCCCGCCTTCGCCGGCCTGGTGATCATCCTTGGCGCCAAGCACGGTGAGATGCAGCGTCCCAAGAACGTGTTTGTGGGTCTGCGCTCCTAGCCATCTTTCGCTGCCCGGGCGGCGGCAAGGCGGAACGCACGACGGCGGTCCGGCACCTGGGTGCCGGACCGCCGTCGTGCCTGTGGCTGCTGGAGTTTTTGTCCAGATATGGAGTCCAAAACGCCCTACAAGCCCCCATATCTGGACGAAAACTCCAAGGGTTACTAGACCGGTTTGGTTCCCGCCGCCGGCAGGTCCGGATTCATGTCCTCGAGGTTCGGGTCCTCGGCCGTCCACACCTGGATGATGGCCCATACGACGGCGGCCAGCGGGACGGACAGCACCGCACCCACGATTCCTGCAAGGATTGTGCCAGCGGTCAGTGCCATCAGGATCACCAGCGCATGGAGCTTCAGGGCGTTGCCCATGACGATGGGCTGCAGCAGGTCGCCCTCCAGCTGGTTGACCGCGATGACCACCGCCACCACGATCAGCGCCACCACAGGGCCGTTCGCCACCAGGGCCACCAGGGCGGCCAGGATCCCGGCCACGGTGGCACCCACCAACGGAATGAAGGCGCCGATGAACACGATGATCGCCAGCGGGAACGCCAGCGGAACCTGCAGGATCAACAGGGCGGCGCCGATGGCCACCGTGTCCACGAGCGCCACGATGGCGGTGCCGCGGACATAGCCGCCCAGGACCTCAAGGGTGCGGCGGCCCACCCGGCGCAGCTTGGCTTCGCGCTGCCCGCTGAAGGGGCGGAGCAGGAAGTTCCAGATCTTGGCGCCGTCCTTGAGGAAGAAAAACAGGATGACCACCATCAGGGCGGACCCGGCGAGGAATTCCGTGACCACGGAGAGTCCGGTGATCGCGCCTGAACGGGCCTGGCTGCTGGTGGCGAAGTCAATGATGCCCTGCCGCGCCTGGTTCAGTTGCTCCTGGTCAATGGGGATGGGGCCGGTGCGGAGGAAGTTCTCCAGCTCGTCCAGGCCGGACGAGGCCTGGGCTGCCAGCTCGCCCCACTGGTTCCGGACCGAGAAGTAGATCACCGTGAAAACGCCGCCCAGCAGCAGGAGGAGCCCGATGAAGGCGATGCCGGTGGCCAGCCCGCCCCGCATTCCGCGGCGCCGGAGCATGTTGACGAACGGGCCGATGGCCGCGGCCAGGATCAGTGCGATCAGGATCGGGATAACCAGGAGCTTGATCTGCATCAGGCCATAGACGGACACCACGGCCACCGTCAGGATCAGCAGGATCTGGGCGGAGCGGATGCCCACGCGTCCCAGTCCGTCAGCCCATAAGGCGCCGGCCGGTTTGGTTTCGCCCTGTTTCCCGCCCCGCTGCAGGGCGGACTTTCCAAGGGGTTGACCCTGCCGGGCTGCACCTTCCGCGGTCACGGCCTCCGTGCCCGGTTTCGACTGTTCGGACTCGTTGCCCAGCTCGTGTTCGGTCAGGCGTGTTGATCGCGCCACGGGAACTCCTCATCATCGGCGGCGCCCGCCCGCGGGCGCGGGCAGGCTTACTACCTACGTCAGATAGTAAGCCTACTGACTGACTAGGCGCCGAGCCACTCTGCGCAGGAGTTCAGGTTTCTGTTGACGGTGGCGACGGCGGCCTCTTCGTCGTGCCGTTCGATAGCCTCCAACAGGACTTCGTGGCCCTCCAGCGGCAGCCCCTCGAATCCCGGCCGGGCCTGCTGGGTCAGGAGATCCTGGTGGAGCGCGGGCCCGAAACTGATGTAGAGCTCGTGCAGCAGGGGGTTGCCGGAGGCCTGCGCCACCCGTTCATGGAAGCCCCAGTCGGCACGCGCCCAGGTGTCGTAGTCGCCGGCGTGCCAGGCCTGGTCCCGGGTGGCGAGCAGCCCGCGCAGGGCCGTTACGTCGTCGGCGGTGGCGTTCCGGGCCGCGAGCCGCGCCGCCTGCGTGTCCAGCCCCAGCCGGACCTCCAGGATGTGCTGCTCGGTGTGGTCCTGGTACATCCGGCGGGCGGCGCCGGAGATTTCGCTGGTGGCGCGGACATAGGTGCCGTCGCCGCGGCGGACCTCCAGCATGCCGCTGTGGGCCAGGGCCTTGACGGCCTCGCGCAGGGTGCCGCGGGAAACGCCCAACCCGGCGATCAGCTCGGTTTCGGACGGGATGCGCTGGTTCAGGGGCCACTCGCCGGAGTGCACCATGGACCGCAGCTTGGCGGTCACTTCGTCGGCCAGGGGCGCGCGGGTGGAGGGGCTCAGTGCCATGGCGTCCTACTTTATCTTCTGCTTGCCGGTCATTGCCGGGCCGGTGATCAGGTGCGCCACCACAACCTGGACCAGCGCCAGGGCCAGGAGCAGCGAGAGGGGCAGGGTCCAGCTGCCGGTTGCGCCGTGCAGCAGCCCCATGCCGAAGGGGCCTACGGTCGCCAGCAGGTAACCGGTGGACTGGGCCAGGGTGGACAGCGCAGTGGTCTCGGCGGTGCTCGAGCCGCTGCGGCTGATCATCACCATCACCAGCGGGAAGATTCCCAGGCCGAAGCCGACCAGGATCGCCGAGACGAAGGCAAGCTGCACCGGCAGTGCCAGGAGTGCTACGAGGCCCAGGACCATGACGATGCTGACCAGGTAGAACGCCGGGCGCAGCATCCTGGGCCGGGAACCGATGGCGATCAGGGCCATGCCGGCCGGTACCGAAACGAGCTGCATCAGCCCGAACATCAGGCCGCTGTCCGTCGCGCTGAGGCCCAGGGTGGTGAGCATATAGGGGTACCAGCTCATCAGGGCGTACGCGAGCAGGGCCTGGAGGGTGAAGATTGCCGTGAGGAGCAGGCCCTTGCGGGTGCGCAGCAGCGGCCAGGGTGTTACCGGCCCGCCGGTGGCACGGCGGCTGTTGCGGTGGGCGTGCAGCGCCACCGGCAGGAAGCCCAGGAAAGCAGCGACGGCGGTGATCCCGATAGCTCCGACGGCGGCGGACGGTGAACCGAGGGACTGCGCCAGCGGGACCACAGCCACGGAGGTGACGGTTGCCCCGGTGGTCATGGTTACCGTGTATAGGCCTGTCATCAGCGAGGTCCGGGAAGCAAAGTGTTCGCGGATAAGGGACGGCATGGCCACATTGCAGACCGCCAGCCCGGACATGCCGAGCACGCTGCCGGCCAGTAGCATCCCGGTGGCCGGAATGCCGCGCAGCAGGAGCCCGCCGGCGAGCATGGCCAGGGCCAGGAGGATGGCCTTCTCCACGCCCAGCCGCCCGGTCAGCCAGGACGTTCCGGCGCCGGCCAAGGCAAAGCAGAGGGTGGGGATGGACGGAATGACGGCCGCCACCAGCGCGCCGTATCCGAGTACCGCCTGCAGGTCGTGGAGCAGGGCCGACGCCCCGGTGATGCCCGCGCGCAGGTTCAGTCCGATCAGCACCAGCGCTATGACGCCGAAGACGACGGCGGAGCGTGGCCGGGCCTGGACGGCTGCCACCGGGGACGCCGCAACAGCCGGTGCAACCGCCGTGATCGGAACAGAAGCCGCAGCGCGGGCAGGGGCCAGCGCGGCAGGAGCGGGGCAGGGCGTGGACGCGAGGGCGGAAGGGGGTGGAGTTGCGGGCATACGTCCAGACTAAACGTTAGACGTTTGATGTCTAGGGTTTTGTGGGCAAGCTCTCCCGGCCGTGCACCAGCAGGTCATAGACTGCCTAAGCCGGGTGCCAACCACCCGGACTACGCAATGCAGCGGATGTGGAAGGACGGTTGTGGAGGCTTCCCAGGGACTCGAGGTCGAGAAGAAATACGACGTCGGCAAGGACGCCACGGTGCCGCCGCTGGATGGCCTGCCGGGTGTGGCGCGCGTGGCCGAGCCGCATACGGCCAAGCTGGAAGCCGTGTACTTCGATACCGCAGACCACACGCTGGCCTCCCGCCGCATCACCCTCCGCCGCCGGACCGGCGGAAATGGTGCCGGCTGGCACCTGAAGCTGCCGCCCCAAGCAGCCGAAACCGGGGCCACGGAACCCCAGCAGCGCCGCGAGCTGCACGCCCCGCTGGGCCAGGCCGACGTCGTGCCCGACACCCTCCTGGACCGTGTCCAGGCATACCTCCGCGGAGCCGAACTGGTTCCGGTGGTGAAGCTGCGCACCAGGCGGACGACCCACGCCCTCCACGGGGACGACGGCGTCCACCTGGCCGACCTGGCGGACGACCGGGTCACGGCGGAACGGCTGCCGGGTCAGGACGGAGCTGATGGCGGGCACAAACAGCAGTGGCGGGAATGGGAACTGGAACTCGTCAATGGCGACGCCAGCCTCTTCGCCCCCGCCGAACAGCTGCTGGTGGGGGCCGGAGCCCGCCCGGCGGCCCACGCCTCGAAGCTGGCCAAGGCGCTTGGCGCATCAGCCGGGGACCAGGACGACGCCAATGCCGCTCCCGACGAAGCCATCCCCGCCCTGCCGGCCGGCAAGAAGTCGCCGGCTACCGCCGTCGTCACCGTTTATGCTGCAGCCCAGATCAGGGAGCTCCTTGCCCAGGACGCCGCCATCAGGCTCGAAGAGCCGGAGGCAGTGCATGACATGCGCTCCGCCACGCGCCGGCTCCGCTCCGTCCTGGCTGGCTACCGCAAGCTGTACAGGGCGGTGCCGGTACGCCGGTTGCGGGACGAACTCAAATGGCTGGGCCAGCTCCTGGGCGGGCCGCGGGACGCCGAGGTATTGCAGGCCCGGCTCCGCGGGCACCTTGATGACCTGGGGCAGGGCCCCGGCCCCGACGCTGCCCGGGACCGGGTGGAGCGCCAGACCGGTGCCACGTACGACGCGGGATACCGCCGGCTCCAGGAGGCCCTGCGCACCGACCGCTACTTCCGGCTGCTGGACAGCCTGGAGGAGTTCCGAGACAACCCGCCCGTCCGCGCGGAAACGGTGGCGCCCGGACGCCGTGCGGCTGCGAAGGCGGTGGACAGGGCGGCGAAAAAGCTCCGGCGCTCCCACCGGGCGGCCGTCCGCGCCCGCCGCGGTACTGACCATGAGAACGCCCTCCACCGGGTGCGCAAGGATGCCAAAAAGCTCCGGCATGTGGCGGAGTCGGCCGCCCTGGTCAAAGGGAAGCGGGCCCGCAAGGTGGCGAAGGCAGCCCACCGGCAACAGAAGATCCTGGGCGACTACCACGATGCGGTGGTGGCCCGCGACCTGCTGGCGGGCCTGGGCTCGGACCGGGACCGGCTGCCCGTCAGTGAAACCTACGCCGCCCTGCTGCAGCGGCAGGAGGAACTGATGGCCGCCGCCGAGGCCAAGTACCGGAAGGCCCGCAAGAAGTCCCGGGACCTGCTGCGGCGCGGGGTCATCTGAGGCGGGGGATGCAGCCTATTTGCCCTGCCGCGCGGACAGCCGGGCGACAGCCAGCGCCAGCCACAGCTGCACCCGGTCCGGGGTCACGGCGGGATCGTATCCGGTCAGCTCGGTGATCTGGGCCAGCCGGTACCGGACCGTGTTGCGGTGCAGCGTCAGCTGCTCGGCGACGGCGGCCACCGAACCGTTGTTGTTCAGGTAGCTTTCCAGCGTGGTCATGAGCTCCGCGCCATGGGCGGCGTCGAACGCCCGGAGCGGGTTCAGGGACTCATGCGCCATGTCTGCCAGCGGCACGTCCTCGCTGGCCAGCAGCAGCGAGGTCAGGCTCAACCTCTCCGGCTCATTGACCGGCAGGCCGTGGCTCGCCGCATCCCGCGCCTCGAAATAGCTCCAGCGCAGGCCGTTCGGCTTGGTGTAGGCCCCGCCGATGCCGATGGTGGCGTGGATGCCCGCCTCCGCCAGATGGTCGCTGAGCTTCCGCGCCAAAGCCGGCGCCGCCCCGCCGTCGTCATTGACCACCACTACCAGGTCCTTGCCCACGACGGCGGCCACCGAGTTCTCGAGTTCCCGCGGCACCGCGGTGCTGCCCAGGGCCTTGTTATGGGCGGCGGAGACCGCCAGGAGCACCACGTTCTTCCGGGTGCTGTTGATGCCCACGCCGGCCAGGCGGCGTTGGGCCTCGCTCGTCTCCAGTGCGCCGTGGATGACGTCCTCGAGCACCTGGCCGCACAGGGCGCGCTGGGCCTGGCGCTGCTTGACCATGTTGTTCAGCTCCACGCTGATCAGGTTCTGGGCGTAGCCGATGATGCCGGAGTCCTCGAACGGCTGCCGGACCCAGAGGGTGCAGGCGTCCCGCCGGCCGGTGGGGATCGGATAGGTGGACCAGGAATCCGCGGACGGGGCTGCGCTGCTGCTGTTATACAGCTGCGCCGTGAACTGGGTCAGCGCGATATCGGTGCGCAGCATGCTGCCCAGCTGCTTCAGGAGTTCGGCCAGCCCGCCGCCCGTCAGCAGGGCGCGGGCCAGGACCTGGTGCCCGGCGATCAGCCGCTCCAGCTTGGCGTAGTGGTCCGCGGACTGGGCGTCGGCCACCAGCTTGGTTATGGCGATGAAGGGCGTCTCGTAGGGGACCTCCACCACGGGCAGGGCCCACCGGTTGGCCTCGGCCAGCAGCGCGGGCGGCACCGCCTCATGCGAAAGCCCGACGCCGAACCCGATGCCCACCGCGCCCGCCCGCTGCACCTGGCGGACAAAGCGCCGCTGCTCCGGCGCGGACTTCAGCCGCAGGCCGGTAGTCAGGATCAGCTCGCCGCCGTTGAGGAACCGCTGCGGGTCCTCCAGCTCCGTGACCGCCACCCAGTTAATGTCCTGGTGCCAGGTGGTCTCGGCGACTCCCGCCTTGGACAGCTTGAGGGAGTTCACGCCCAGCAGAGCAGCGAGGGAAATGGCCATGGATCAAGGATAAACGCCTGCTGGACAACCGCACTAAACACCGCGTGGAAGGGTGTGCAGGTGGCTATTCACTGCGCTGGGGTGCTGGCATAGGCTCAAACCAGTTCCATCCCATCCGCCTGCCGCTGATGGCCGCTCAGAGAAGAGGTTGCACACCGTGGTCCAAACCTTGCAGAACTTCATTAACGGTGAGTTCGTCACGCCCGCCGGCACCGGCCGGCTGGACATCATCAACCCCACCAACGGGGAAGTGGTGGCGCAGTCACCCATCTCGGTGCAGGCCGACGTGGACGCCGCCATGGCCGCTGCGCAGGACGCCTTCAAAACCTGGAAGCACGTCACCCCGGGCCAGCGGCAGCTCATGCTGCTCAAGCTGGCTGACGCCGTCGAGGCCAACAGCGACGAACTGGTTGAAGCCCAGCACCGCAACACCGGCCAGGTGCGGTCGCTGATCGCTTCCGAGGAAGTGGCCGCCGGCGCCGACCAGCTCCGCTTCTTCGCCGGCGCCGCCCGCATCCTTGAGGGCAAGTCAGCCGGCGAGTACTTCGAGGGCCACACCTCCTACGTCCGCCGTGAACCCATCGGCGTGGTGGCGCAGGTGGCCCCCTGGAACTACCCGTTCCTGATGGCCATCTGGAAGATCGGGCCCGCGCTGGCCGCCGGCAACACCGTTGTCCTCAAGCCCTCGGACACCACTCCGGAATCCACCCTGGTCCTGGCCCGCCTCGCCAAGGACATCTTCCCCGCCGGCGTCCTGAACGTCATCCTGGGCACGGGTGAAACCGGCGCAATGATGGTGGACCACCAGGTCCCCGGCCTGGTGTCCATCACCGGTTCCGTCCGGGCAGGCATCGCCGTGGCCTCCGGCGCGGCCAAGAGCCTCAAGCGCGCCCACCTGGAACTGGGCGGCAAGGCTCCGGCCATCGTCTTCAAGGACGCCGACATCAAGAAGAGCGCCGCCGCCATCGCCGAATTCGCCTTCTTCAATGCCGGCCAGGACTGCACCGCCATCACCCGCGTGCTGGTGGAGGATTCGGTGCACGACGACGTCGTGGCCGCCATGGTGGAACACACCCGGACCCTGCACACCGGTTCGCAGAACGACGAAGACAACTACTTCGGCCCGCTGAACAACGTCAACCACTTCAACGCCGTGACGTCCGTGGTGGAAAACCTGCCCGCCAACTGCCGGATCGAAACCGGCGGCCACCGGGCGGGGGAGAAGGGCTACTTCTTCGAGCCCACCATCATCACCGGCGCCAAGCAGACCGACGACGTGGTCCAGAAGGAGACCTTCGGCCCCGTCATCACCGTGCAGAAGTTCAGCACCGAGGAAGAAGCCGTTGAACTGGCCAACGGCGTGGAATACGCCCTGGCCTCCAGCGTCTGGACCAGCAACCACGGCACCGCCATGCGCCTCAGCCGTGACCTGGACTTCGGCGCCGTCTGGATCAACACGCACATCCTCCTCACCGCCGAAATGCCCCACGGCGGCTTCAAGCAGTCCGGCTACGGCAAGGACCTCTCCATGTACGGCGTGGAGGACTACACACGCATCAAGCACGTCATGAGCGCGCTCGACGCCTAGTCCCCACCGGCCCCCTAACCTCGCTTCGCTTCGGCCAGGGAACCCTGCCGGCGTGGGCCCATTTAGTAAAGAAAGAACCCCAATGACCGCAACAGCATCAGAAATCACCTACCGGCTGGAGCAGAAGCGCAGCGTCCAGGCCGACTTCCCGGGCCCCAAGTCCGCTGCCTTGGCCGAACGCCGCAAGTCTGTGGTGGCCGCAGGCGTCGCCTCCGGCGTTCCGGTTTACGTTGCCGACGCGGACGGCGGCATCATCAAGGACGTGGACGGCAACTCGTTCATCGACCTCGGCTCGGGCATTGCGGTGACCAGCGTGGGCGCGTCCGATCCCGCCGTCGTCGGTGCCGTCAAGGAAGCCGTGGAGCACTTCACCCACACCTGCTTCATGGTGACCCCATACGAAGGCTATGTGGCTGTCGCCGAGCAGCTGAACCGGCTCACCCCCGGCGACCACGAAAAGCGCACCGTGCTCTTCAACTCCGGTGCCGAAGCCGTGGAAAACGCCATCAAGGTGGCACGCCTCGCCACCGGGCGCGACGCCGTCGTTGCCTTCGACCACGCCTACCACGGCCGCACCAACCTCACCATGGCGCTGACCGCCAAGGCCATGCCGTACAAGACCAACTTCGGCCCGTTCGCGCCCGAGGTCTACCGCATGCCCATGAGCTACCCGTACCGCGAGGAAAACCCCGCCATCACGGGCGCCGAGGCAGCCAAGCGCGCCATCACCATGATCGAGAAGCAGATCGGCGGGGACCAGGTTGCCGCGATCATCATCGAACCGATCCAGGGCGAGGGCGGCTTCATCGTCCCGGCTGAGGGCTTCCTCCCGGCGCTGGCCGCCTGGGCCAAGGAAAAGGGCATCGTCTTCATCGCGGACGAGGTGCAGTCCGGATTTTGCCGCACCGGCGAATGGTTCGCCGTCAACCACGAGGGCATCGTCCCGGACATCATGACCATGGCCAAGGGCATCGCCGGCGGCATGCCGCTGTCCGCCATCACCGGCCGCGCCGACCTGCTCGACGCCGTCCACCCCGGCGGCCTTGGCGGCACCTACGGCGGCAACCCGGTGGCCTGCGCGGCAGCGCTGGCTTCCATCGGTTCAATGGAGGAGTATGACCTGGCCGGCCGCGCCCGCCACATCGAATCCCTCGCCACCAGCCGTCTCCGCGAGCTGCAGGCTGAACTCGCCGACGCCGGAACCACCGTGATCGGTGACGTCCGCGGCCGCGGCGCCATGCTGGCCATCGAACTGGTCCAGGCCGGTTCGAAGGAACCCAACCCGGAGCTGACCAAGGCTGTTGCCGCCGCCTGCCTCAAGGAAGGCGTCATCATCCTCACCTGCGGCACCTATGGCAACGTCATCCGGCTGCTCCCGCCGCTGGTCATCACTGACGAGCTCCTGAACGACGGCCTGGACGTCCTGGCCGCCGCCATCAAGGCGAACGCTTAACCGGAACGACTCCCTCCGGCAACGCCGGGAAGGCGGGCCCAGTTCTTGCGAACCGGGCCCGCCTTCCTTGGTTAACGGTGCGCCTACGCGGCGGTGCGGAGGGCGGCCTTGCGGGCCACGGAATTCCTGCGGGCGTTGCGCAGCATGTCTACCGTCAGCACCAGAAGGGCCAGCCACACCACACCGAAACCGATCCAGCGTTCCAGGGTCATGGCCTCGCGGAACACCAGCAGCGCCACGATGAACTGCAGCAGCGGAGCAAAATATTGCAGCAGGCCGATGGTGGTCATCGGCAACCGCCGGGCGGAAGCGCCGAAGAAGAGCAGCGGGACGGCGGTGATCACGCCGGAAGCCAGCAGCAGCCAGAAGTGGCCGGGGCCCTGGGTAGTGAGGGTGGCCACCCCGGCCACGCCGAGGTAGACCATCGTCGCCGCTGCGACCGGTGCCAGCACCATCGTCTCCACGCTGAGGCTGGTCACAGCGTCCACCCTGGAGCCCACGCGCTTCTTCACGAAGCCGTAGAGGCCGAAGCTGAAGGCCAGCGTGAGGGCAATCCACGGCAGCTTGCCGTAGGAGTAGGTAAGCACCCCCACCGCCACGAAACCGATGCCCACGGCGGCCCACTGCAGCGGGCGCAGCCTCTCCTTGAGGACCAGGACGCCAAGGAGGACCGAGACCAGCGGATTGATGAAGTACCCCAGCGAGGTTTCCACGGCCTGGTTGGTGGTCACGCCGTAGGTATAGGTCAGCCAGTTGACGGCGATGAGGAGTGCCGCGAGGGTTAGGCTGCCAAAGACTGCCCGGTTCCGGAAAGCCGCAATGAGGGCCGGCCAGGCGCGCGTAACGGTGATCAGCAGGGCGCAGAACAGCAGCGACCACACCACCCGGTTGGCAACGATTTCGACGGCGCCGGCCGGCTGGAGCACGAAGAAGTACAGGGGGAGCAGCCCCCACAGCCCGTAGGCGCCGACGCCAAAGAGGATTCCCGCCGTCGTGTCTTTGTCCACTGCCTTCGGTGGCCGCGGAGGAGTGCGCCCTCCTGGCCCCGCCGAAGCGCGCCGGGCCGGGGATGTGGCGGCGGGGCTGGAGAGGCTGGCGGACTGGGCTCCATCGGGGATTGGCACGACACCCATAACACCAGCCGCCGGCGAGGTATTCCAAGCATTCGGGCGGGAAAACCCAAAATAGTCAGTAGGCTTGCTTTTATGACTTGTGCCGAACTGCCGGAGTCCGCCCCATGAGGCTCCGGCGCAGCAACGCCTCGGGCCGGGGGTACCGGCGGATACCGGCAGGAAAAGGGTTTAGCTACCGGGACCTGAACGGCTCCACCGTGCCTGCTGGCCCGGTTCGGGAACGGCTGGAGAGCATCGGGATTCCCCCGGCCTGGACCGACGTCTGGATCGCCCCGTTCGAAAACGGGCACATCCAGGCCACCGGCGTGGACGCCGTGGGCAGGCGCCAGTACATCTACCATCCCGAGTGGCGCGCGCGGAAGGACCGGCTGAAGTTTGACCGGTCCCTCCAGCTGGCGGAGTCGCTGCCGACCGCCCGCCGCCGGGTGACCATGGACCTGCGCAGCGAAGGATTCACCTATGACCGCGTCCTGGCCGGGGCGTTCCGCATGCTGGACAGCGGCTCCTTGCGGGTGGGGTCCGAGCGGTACACGAACGAAAACGGCAGCCGCGGCCTGGCGACCCTCCTGTGCGCGCACGTCCAGGTACGGAAGGACCGCATTCTGCTCCGGTTCCCCGGAAAAAGCGGCAAGGACTGGGAATCCGAAATGCGGGACCCCGACCTTGCCGTCCTGCTGCGCCTGCTCAAGCGCCGGGGACCCAACGCCAGGCTCCTGGCCTACAAGATTGGCCGGACCTGGCACCCGGTGACGAGCGCTGAGATCAACGCCTACGTGAAGGAACGGACGGGCTCGGACTTCACGGCCAAGGACTTCCGGACCCTGCGCGGTACTGTTGCGGCAGCCGTCAGCCTCGCCCGCACCGGCCCCCAGCGGACTGTCGCCAAGCGGAAGCGGGCCATCAGCCGCGCCATGATGGACGCCGCCGAAGTACTGGGGAACACGCCGTCGATCGCCCGGAAGAGCTATGTTGACCCGCGCGTGGTGGACCACTACAACGACGGCGAAACCATCGATCCCAAGCGGACGGATTCCGCGGAGGCGGAGCTCCGGGCACTGCTTTACCGCGAAGGCAAGTTGGTCCCGCTGGCCAAGAGCGGCTGAGGCCTAGAATAAGGAACTGTGCGCTACTTCAACCGGCGCATCCTCATTGTGCAATGACGGACCAGTTCAGAAGGGCTCCAGGTGTCCAACTCCAGCGAATCAGCTTCCACCCGTCCACTCCGCGTCGCCATTGTGGGCGCAGGACCGGCAGGAGTCTACGCTGCGGACATCCTCACCAAGTCCAGCGGAGTCAAGGACGGGGACTTCGAGGTGAGCATCGACCTTTTCGAGGCCTACCCCGCACCCTACGGTCTGATCCGGTACGGCGTTGCCCCGGACCATCCCCGGATCAAGGGCATCGTCAACGCCCTGCACAAGGTCCTGGACCGCGGCGACATCCGGTTCCTGGGCAACGTCACATACGGCCGGGACCTGACCCTGCACGATTTCCGGGCCTTCTACGACGCCGTGATCTTCTCCACCGGTGCGGTCAAGGATGCGGACCTGAACATTCCGGGGATTGAGCTGCAGGGCTCCTTCGGCGGCGCCGACTTCGTCTCCTGGTACGACGGGCACCCGGACGTTCCCCGCGAGTGGCCGCTGGATGCCAGAGAGATCGCCGTGATCGGCAACGGGAACGTGGCCCTGGACGTGGCCCGCATGCTGGTCAAGCATCCGGAGGAACTGCTCAGCACCGAAATCCCGGACAACGTCTATAAGGGGTTGAAGTCCTCTCCGGTGACTGACGTCCACGTGTTCGGCCGCCGCGGCCCCGCCCAGGTGAAGTTCACCCCGCTGGAACTGCGTGAGCTCAGCCATATGAATGACGTGGACATTGTGCTCTACCCGGAGGATTTCGAGTTCGACGAGGCCTCCGACGAAGCCATCCGCAGCAACAACCAGATCAAGACCATGGTGAACACCCTCACCAACTGGCTGGTGGAAGAGCACGCCGAGTCCGAGAACCCGTCCTCCCGGCGCCTGCACCTGCACTTCCTGCACAGCCCTGTGGAAGTGCTTGACGACGGCACGGGCAAGGTGGGCGGCATCAAGTTCGAGCGGATGCAGCTTGACGGCACGGGCAACGCCAAGGGCACGGGCGAGTACATCGACTACCCCGTGCAGGCCGTGTACCGGGCCATCGGCTACCACGGGTCGGCCCTGGACGAGCTGGAGTACGACGCCAAGCGCGGCGTCATCCCCAACGAGGGCGGCCGGGTCCTGGACGCGGACGGCAAGCCGGTTCCGGGCATCTACGCCACCGGCTGGATCAAGCGCGGACCGGTGGGCCTCATCGGCCACACCAAGGGCGACGCCCTGGAGACCATCGGTTTCCTCCTCGAGGACCGGCTCAGCCTGCCGCCGGCCGAGAACCCGGACCCGCAGGCCATCATCGACCTGCTTGAAGAGCGCGGCATCGAGTACACCACGTGGGAGGGCTGGATCAAGCTCGATGCCCATGAGGCTGCCCTCGGTGCCGAATGGGTGGCCAACGAAGCCGAAGAGGCTGTCCTGCGCGAACGGATCAAGGTGGTCCCGCGCGAGGAAATGATCCGCATCTCCCGCACCTAACCCCCTAGAGTTTTTGTCCAGATATGGCGACTTCCGTGCCCCGAAGGTCGCTTTATCTGCCAAAAACTCTTGACCCGTGCTGGGCCCGCGGGGGTTAGAATTGCGACCACCCCTTGGCCGGCGTCATGAGGCCGTGCCCGCAGGCAGTACAGGAGTTCGATGCAGAACCTGATCCAGCCCGGCCCGCTGCAGCTCAGCGCTTTGGCCGCGCATGAACAGCTCGACGGCGGCGCCCTCCAGGACCCCAACGGCCTGCGCAGCCTGATCCGTGAGTCGTGGCAGCGGTCCGCAGGCTTCAAGGCGAACCCCGACAATCCCGCTGCCCCGCTGGCCATGGACCGCGAGGAGCTGGAGGACTACCGGAGCCAGCACCCGCTGGCGGCCATCATGCCGGTGATTAGTAAACTCCTGGTCCAGCCCAGCCACGACAGCGGCCTGCTGGTGGCGGTGGGTGACGAGGTGGGCCGGCTTCTGTGGGTGGAGGGTGACCCTGTCCTGCAGCGCCGCGCCGAGGGAATGATGTTCGTGGCCGGTGCCGACTGGTCCGAGGCCTCCGTGGGCACCAGTGCACCGGGCACCGCCCTGGCCCTGGGCCGGGGGATCCAGATTGCCGGGGCCGAGCACTACCAGCGGGCGGTCCACCCGTGGAGCTGCACCGCCGTCCCGTTCCACGACCCCGATTCCGGCGCGGTCCTGGGCGTCGTGGACATCACCGGGACGGACACCGCCGTTGCGCCGCACACCTTGTCCCTTGTGGAGGCAACGGTTGCCGCGGCCCAGGCGCAGCTGCGCGTCGAGCGGCTGCAGCTTGCCGCCGATCTCGCCGGTAG
The DNA here is from genome assembly GCF_059090105.1 of Arthrobacter sp. K410C. Lineage (NCBI taxonomy): Bacteria > Bacillati > Actinomycetota > Actinomycetes > Micrococcales > Micrococcaceae > Arthrobacter > Arthrobacter sp. K410C. The sequence continues at coordinate 729,641 of NZ_JBNHFJ010000001.1, read as the reverse complement.
GCCCGCAGGACGCCGGTCCACAGCTTCCGCGCCCCGCGCACCCCGCGCTGGGGGCAAGGAAGGCAGCCTTTACAGGAACAGCCTCCAGCTGCTGGGCCGCGACCAGGCGCTGCTCAGCCTTGAGGGCAAGACGGTGGTCCTGTCTGCCCGGCACAGCGAGATTCTTGCATTGCTCAGCACGCACCCGGACGGGCTCACAGCGGAGGAACTCAGCGTCCTGCTCTATCCCGGTGACGGCTCCACCATCACGCTCCGTGCCGAGATGGTCCGCCTGCGCAAGGTCCTCCAGCAGCTCCATCCGGATGCCGTCCCCGGTTCCCGGCCCTACCGCCTTCCCCTTGACTTGGTGCCGGACAGCGGCCAGGTGTTGAGCTGCCTGCAGCGCGGCGCCCACCGCATCGCGCTGGAGATCTACCGCGGCGCCGTCCTTCCGCGGTCGGAAGCGCCCGGCATTATCGAGCTGCGGAACAGGGTCTCGTCCCTGCTGCGGGAGGCGGTCCTGACCGATGGCAGCGCCGAGTCCCTCCTGAAGTACGCGGAGCTCCCCGAGGCAAGGGACGACGTCGGCGTCCGCCGCGCCGCGCTCCGCCTCCTTCCGGCCCGCTCACCCAAGCGGGCCGCCGTCGTCGCGGACCTGGAAAGGCTGGAAGCCGAACTCCGCGCCTAGTCCCCACCCGCTCCCTAACCTCGCAAGTCCGCCCGGCGCCCTGCCCTCGCAAGCTCGGGCTGGGGCCCTCGCCGGGCAGCTCCACGGCCAGGGAACCCGGCGGGCGTGGGTCCACGTACGACTAGCTCTATGTAGTGACCTGTGACACAGGGTTGCAACCTGGCTGCAACCTGCGCACTCCTACGCTGGCTCCAACGGCAAGCGCCCGAACCGGGCCGCCTTCTGCACAGCAAAGGAGCTAGCAAAATGACCGTTTACGCACAGCCCGGAACCGAGGGCTCGAAGGTCACCTTCAAGGACCGCTACGAGAACTGGATCGGCGGCGAGTGGGTTGCCCCCGTCAAGGGCCAGTACTTCGAGAACATCACGCCGGTGACAGGAAAGGCCTTCTGCGAGGTGGCCCGCGGCACTGCCGAGGACATCGACCTCGCCCTTGATGCGGCCCACAAGGCAGCCCCGTCCTGGGGCAAGACCTCCGTGGCGGAGCGGGCCGCGATCCTCAACAAGATCGCCGACCGCATTGACGAGAACCTGGAGATGCTCGCCGTCGCCGAAACGTGGGACAACGGCAAGCCCGTCCGCGAGACACTCAACGCCGACCTTCCGCTCGCCTCGGACCACTTCCGCTACTTCGCCTCCGCCGTCCGAGCCCAGGAGGGCACCCTTTCCCAGCTGGACGACGACACCACCGCCTACCACTTCCACGAGCCGCTCGGCGTCGTGGGCCAGATCATCCCCTGGAACTTCCCCATCCTGATGGCAGTCTGGAAGCTGGCACCGGCACTCGCAGCCGGCAACGCCGTCGTCCTCAAGCCCGCCGAGCAGACGCCGTCGTCCATCCTGGTGCTGATGGAACTCATCGGCGACCTGCTCCCCGCCGGCGTCCTCAATGTGGTCAACGGCTTCGGCGTCGAGGCCGGCAAGCCGCTGGCCTCCAGCCCGCGGATCCGCAAGATCGCGTTCACCGGGGAGACCACCACGGGCCGCCTGATCAGCCAGTACGCCAGCCAGAACCTGATCCCCGTCACGCTCGAACTCGGCGGCAAGAGCCCCAACATCTTCTTTAACGACGTCGCGCAGAAAAACGACGCCTTCTACGACAAGGCCCAGGAAGGCTTCGCCCTGTTTGCCTTCAACCAGGGCGAGGTGTGCACCTGCCCGTCCCGCGCCCTGGTCCAGGAGGACATCTACGACTCCTTCATGGCCGACGCCGTGGACCGGGTGGAGAAGATGGTGCAGGGCAATCCGCTGGACACCGACACGCAGGTGGGCGCCCAGGCCTCGAACGACCAATTGGAGAAGATCCTCTCCTACATCGACATTGGAAAGCAGGAGGGCGCCAAGGTGCTCACCGGCGGCGGCCGCGCCGAACTGCCGGGGGACCTGGCCGGCGGCTACTACGTCCAGCCCACCGTGTTCGAGGGCCACAACAGGATGCGGATCTTCCAGGAGGAAATCTTCGGGCCCGTTGTCTCGGTGACGAAGTTCAGCGACTACAACGACGCCATGGGCATCGCCAACGACACCCTCTACGGCCTGGGCGCCGGTGTGTGGTCCCGCAACGGCAACATCGCCTACCGGGCCGGCCGTGAAATCCAGGCCGGCCGCGTCTGGGTCAACAACTACCACGCCTACCCGGCGGGCGCCGCGTTCGGCGGCTACAAGTCCTCGGGCATCGGACGCGAAAACCACGCCATGATGCTGGACCACTACCAGCAGACCAAGAACCTGCTGGTCAGCTACAACGAGAACAAGCTCGGCTTCTTCTAAACGCTCCACTTCCGCTACAACGACGCGAGGATTTCGCCAATGACGACGACAATGCAAGCAGCAGTAGTAAACGAATTCGGCCAGGACCTCCAGGTCCAGGACATCGCCGTTCCCACCCCCGGCCCGGGGGAGGCGCTGGTCAAGGTGCTCACCACCGGCGTCTGTCACACGGACCTCCACGCCGCCGAGGGTGACTGGCCGGTCAAGCCCGCGCCGCCCTTCGTTCCCGGCCACGAGGGCGTGGGCGAAGTAGTGGCCCTCGGCGAGGGCGTCACCGACCTCGCCGTTGGCGACCTGGTGGGCAACGCCTGGCTGTGGTCCGCCTGCGGCGACTGCCAGTACTGCCGCACGGGCTGGGAAACCCTGTGTGAAGTTCAGAAGAACGGCGGCTACAGCGTGGACGGCTCCTTCGGCGAATACATGCTGGTGGACTCGCGCTTTGCCGCCCGCATACCGGCGGGCTCCGACCCCGTCGAGGTGGCACCGGTGCTCTGCGCCGGCGTCACGGTCTACAAAGGCCTGAAGATGACCGAAGCCAAGCCCGGCCAGTGGGTCACCATCTCGGGCATCGGCGGCCTGGGCCACATTGCCGTCCAGTATGCCGTGGCGATGGGACTGCGGGTGGCCGCCGTCGACATCGCCGATGACAAGCTGGCCCTCGCCAAGGCCCACGGCGCTGAACTGGCCGTCAACGCCCTGCACGAGGATCCCGTTGAAGTGATCCAGCGCGAAACCGGAGGTTCCCATGGAGTCCTGGTGACTGCGGTGCACCCGTCAGCATTCGGCCAGGCCATCGGCATGGCCCGCCGCGGCGGCACCATCGTATTCAACGGCCTGCCGCCGGGAGACTTTCCGGCACCGATCTTCGAGATTGTGCTCAAGGGCCTCACCGTGCGCGGTTCCATAGTGGGCACCCGGCAGGATATGGAGGAGGCGCTGGACTTCTACGCCCAGGGCAAGATCCATCCCACGGTCTCGGTCCGGGAGCTTTCCGAGGTCAACGCGGTGTTCGACGAGATGAAGCACGCCAAGATCGACGGCCGCGTGGTCCTGAGGTTCTGATGGCACCGGACCGGCTCCACGCCGCCGTGACACTGCCCGGGGAGGACTTCTCCCGGGTTGCGCTGACCCCGGCGGCCGCGGATCTGCTCGGCTCGCTGTGGCTCCGGCACGGGCCGCTCATGTTCCACCAGTCCGGCGGGTGCTGCGACGGGTCCTCGCCCATGTGCTATCCCGTGGGCGACTTCCTGACCGGCGACTCCGACGTCCTGCTGGGGCTGTTTGACCTGTCCGGCGGGGTGGAACCACGGCCGCTGGAGTTCTGGATGTCCCGGGAGCAGTTCAACTACTGGAGCCACACCCACCTGACCGTTGACGTGGTCAACGGCCGGGGGAGCGGCTTCTCGGTGGAGGCGCCGGAGGGCAAGCGCTTCCTGATCCGGTCCACCCTGATGGACTGGCCTTGCTAGCTAGTTCGGTCTAAAGCACTTGGGGCTCTTCATCAGAAGGGCCCCAAGTGCTTTTACGGAACAAAGTTCGTTGAAACCAGCGTCTCAGCATTCGGAACAATTGGGACCGTCCAGTGGATGGACACTATCGTGGATAAGTCTGTTTCCATCCGAAATCAGGATTGTGATCCCCTATGAACCTTCTCCGGACCAAATCCATCGAGCAGTCGATAGCCGACGCCGATGAGCCCGGACGCAAGCTCAAGCGCTCCCTCAGCACCTGGGACCTCATGATCATGGGCGTCGCCGTTGCTGTCGGCGCCGGTATCTTCTCGGTGGGCGCCAAGGCCGCAGCCAACTTCTCCGGCCCCGCCGTCACCGTGTCCTTCGCCGTCGCCGCCATCACCTGCGCGCTGGCGATCATGTGCTACGCCGAATTCGCCACCGCCATCCCGGTGGCGGGCTCCGCCTACGTCTTCACCTACGCCACTATGGGCGAACTCCTTGCCTGGATCATCGGCTGGAACCTGATCCTGGAGCTCTTCACCGCCGCTGCCGTGATCGCCAAATACTGGGGCATCTACCTCAGCAAGGTGTTCGCCCTCATGGGGGCGGACATTCCGCCGGCCGTCTCGCTGGGCGGCGTGGACCTCTACTGGGGCGCGTTCCTCATCGTTGCCGTCTTCACGGTGCTGCTTGTGCTCGGCACCAAGCTGTCCGCCCGGGTGGGAAACATTTTCACGCTCATTAAGATCGGCGTCGTCCTGTTCGTGATCGTGGTGGGCTTCACCTATGTGAAGTTCGAAAACTACGCCCCGTTCATTCCCGCGGCCGAGCCCACGGGCGGCACCGGTGCCGCCGACGTCCTGAAGCAGTCGTTCTTCGGGTTCCTCACGGGCGCGGCCCCGGCCCAGTACGGCACCCTGGGGATCTTCGCCGGCGCAGCCCTGGTGTTCTTCGCCTTCATCGGTTTTGACGTGGTGGCCACCTCCGCCGAGGAAGTGAAGAACCCGCAGAAGACCCTGCCGCGCGGCATCTTCGCCGGACTGGCCCTGGTGACCCTGCTCTACATCCTGGTGTCGCTGGCGCTGACCGGCATGGTCTCCTACACCCAGCTGGCCGAGGCGGAAAACCCCACCCTCACCACCGCGTTCGAAGCCGTGGGCGACACCTCCGCCGCGAAAATCATCGCGTTCGGCTCCCTGGTGGGCCTGACCACCGTGATCATGGTGCTGCTGATGGGCCTGTCCCGCGTGGTCCTGGCCATGAGCCGCGACGGCCTCCTGCCCCGGGCGCTGTCCAAGACCAGCGAGAAGCGCGCGACGCCGGTCCGCCTCCAGGTCCTCTGCGGCGCCGCGGTTGCCCTGGTGGCCGGGCTGACCAACGTGGACCTGCTCGAGGAAATGATCAACATCGGCACCCTGTCTGCCTTCGTTGTGGTCAGCCTGGGCATCCTGGTGCTGCGCAAGAAGCGGCCGGACCTGAAGCCCGCCTTCCGCGTCCCGTTCGGCAAGGTCCTTCCGGTCGTTTCCGCAGTGCTCTGCCTCTACCTGATGACCAACCTGGCCGTGGAGACCTGGATCTTCTTCGCCATCTGGCTGGCCATCGGCATGGCGATCTACTTTGCCTACGGCCAGCGCCACTCGCGCCTCAACGAACGCTTCGGCGCAGCCAGCATCGCCGTCAACGGCGCGGCTGTATCCGACAGCGATGCGGACCAGCGCGATTCCGATAACGAAGACGAGTACTCGCGGGCCTGAGAGCCCTAATATGCCCGCCCGGGCCGGCCCCGGGCGGGCATTTCCATGCCCGGCTTCCGGAACGGCGCCGGCTCGTAGGATGGATTCATGGCACGCCCGACACGAACCGAACGAAAAGCCGAGCTGCTGGGCGCCATCCTCGACTACCTGATGGACAAGACCCTGGCGGAGCTGACCTTCCGGAGCCTCGCGGAAGGGCTGGGCATGAGTGCCTACGTGCTGGTCTACCACTTTGGAAACCGGGAGCAGCTGATCAATGACATCGTGGTGTCCATCGAATCCCGCCTGGACAGGATGCGGAACAGCGATGTCCGGGACATCGACCGCGCAGCCTGGCGGGAGTTCCTGCTTGAGTCCTGGCAGTGGACCATGGCCCAGCGGAACCGCCACCTGACCCGGCTCGAATTCGAGGCCACCGCCCAGGACATCGTGGCGGCAGAACCCCGCGGAACCTCGCAGGAACACTTCCGGATGCTCCACCACAAGACCCGCGACTGGCTGGTGGTGCAGGGCATCCCCGAGGAATACGCGGACACCGACGCCCGGCTCTTCACCTCAACCTTTTACGGGCTGCAGTTCGACTTCGTGGTCATGAATGAGCCGGAGGCGGCCACCAAGGCTTTCGAACTGATGCTCTCGGTCTTTTTCAACAACCTCGAGACCCGCCTGGCCGCAGCGCAGGAAGCCTGACCAGGTCAGCCCACCGCAGCCCAGCGAAAATCCGGAACAGGCGCCGGCTGCTACGGGGCGGCGTGGCGGCCCACCCAGTCAACCAACGGGCGCAGCTGGTCCCACAGCCCGGAGATTTCGCCGACTGCGGCAGGAGTTTCCAGCCAGGCAGGCTGGCCCAGGTCTACGCTCGCCGCAAGTGACTTGTGCTTAAGGAGTTCGGCCCGCGGATGGTCGCGGTCATAGCCCCGCGGCACCGTCTTGAGTTTCTCTCCCTCCACCGCGAAGCCCGCGGTGGCCACGGCGTCCACAATATGCCGCAGCGACTCGCCCGTGCCCGAGGCGTCCACCGCGTTCCGGTACCTCACCAGCTGGGCGGGGGAGTGGGAGTGGTAGCCGCCGCCCACCAGCAGGCCCTCCGCGCTGACCTGGAGGTAATAGCCCACGCCTTCCTGCACGGAGGCGAACGCGCCCTGGGCCGTTTTGTAGGGGGACTTGTCCAGTGAGAACCGGATGTCCCGGTTGGGGCGGAACAGCCGGCCAGGCCCGAACCGGGGCTCCAGCTCCGCCAGGAGCGAGGCGAGCGGATCACGGACCAGTGACTGGTAGCTGTCCTTGTGCTCCAGCCACCACTCCCGGTTGTTGTTCTCCTGCAGGTCGGCATAGAACCCGAAAGCGGCGGCAGGTATCCCCTGGAAAGTTGTCATACAGCGATCCTAGGGAGCGCCCAGGCCGGCGGGCCAGAGATCCTGCTGCTATGTGGACAGCGCAAAAAACCACCCCGCCACGGACATCCATGACGGGGTGGTTTCACTGCTCAGCGAGCGGAGAATCAGCCGATCTTGTTGGCTGCCTCAGCGTCGGAGAGGGGTGCTGCGCCGAGGTTGGCGCGCAGCTTGGCGCCGAGTTCGGCGTCAACGTTGGTCCAGTACTGGATGGCGCGTTCCTTGATGTCGGAGCGCTTGACGCCGCCCACGGCGCCGGTGATGGTCTCGAGGAAGCGGGCCTTGGCAGCTTCGTCGTAGACCTCGCGGTACAGGGTGCCGGCCTGGACGAAGTCGCCGTCCTCGGCGTGCAGGGAGTGCGCGGCGAGGGTCAGTTCGCCGTCGTTCTCCCAGCCGCCTGCCGGGTTCTGCGGTTCAAGTGCAGCCGGGCCACCGAAGGTGTTCGGGGCGTAAACCGGAACGGACGGGGCGTTGAACAGGTAGCGTCCGGCGCCGTCCTGGCTGTAGTTGTTGACCTGGCTCTTGGGCTGGTTCACCGGGATCTGGGCGTGGTTGGTGCCCACGCGGTAGCGGTGTGCGTCCGCGTAGGAGAAGATGCGGGCCTGCAGCATCTTGTCCGGGGAGGCGGCGATGCCCGGCACGAAGTTCGACGGCGCGAAGGTGGCCTGCTCGATCTGCGCGAAGTAGTTCTCCGGGTTCCGGTTCAGCTCCATGGTGCCCACCTTGATCAGCGGGTAGTCGGCGTGCGGCCAGACCTTGGTCAGGTCGAACGGGTTGAAGCGGTAGGTCTTGGCGTCCTCGTAGGGCATGACCTGGACGTGCAGGTCCCAGGAGGGCAGGTTGCCGGCTTCGATGTTCTCGTGCAGGTCGCGGATGTAGAAGTCGGCGTCGGAGCCGGCCAGTGCTTCGGCCTGCTCGGATGTCATGTTCTTCACGCCCTGGTTGGAGTGGAAGTGGTACTTGACCCAGAACCGCTCGCCGTCGGCGTTGATCCACTGGTAGGTGTGCGAGCCGTAGCCCTGCATTTCACGCCAGGAAGCGGGCAGGCCGCGGTCACCCATCAGCCAGGTGACCTGGTGGGCGGACTCGGGAGACAGGGTCCAGAAGTCCCACTGCATGTCAGCGTCGCGCAGGTGCGTGCCGGGAAGGCGCTTCTGGGAGTGGATGAAGTCCGGGAACTTGATGCCGTCACGGATGAAGAACACCGGGGTGTTGTTGCCCACGAGGTCGTAGTTGCCCTCGGAGGTGTAGAACTTCACGGCGAAACCGCGGGGGTCACGCCAGGTGTCCGGGGAGCCGTTCTCGCCGGCCACGGAGGAGAAACGGATCAGCATCTCGGTCTCGACGCCCGGCTGCAGGAACGCGGCCTTGGTGTACTTCGAGACATCCTCGGTGGTCTTGAACGTGCCGAATGCACCGCCGCCCTTGGCGTGCACCACACGCTCCGGAACCCGCTCGCGGTTGAACTGGGCGAGCTTTTCCACCAGGTAGTGGTCAGTCAGGATGATGGCACCATCGGCACCAACTGACTTGGAGTGCGCGTCGGATGTGACGGGGGCACCAGACTGGGTTGTCGAAACGACAGTCATTATTCTCCTATTTCTCTGTTACTTGCGAGGGACGATTGGAAGGAAGTTGTTGGGACTGCTGGCAGTCCTGGCAGATGCCCTGGTACATGACGTCTGCGATCTGGATGGTCATCGGCTTGGCGTTCTCATCCCAGTGGGGCGTCAGGCACGGCGCGTGCCCGACGGCGCAATCCACGTCCTCCACGCGGCCGCAACTGATGCAGATGGCGTGGTGGTGGTTGTCGCCAACCCGGGTTTCGTACAGCGCGGGGGAGTGCGGGGGTTCGAAACGCCGCAGCATGTGCAGGTCGGTGAGGTCCCCAAGGACCACGTAAACGGACTGCGCGGTCAGCTCGGGGAGTTCTGCCCGGGCAGCAGCAAGGATGCTTTCGGCAGGGGAGTGGGGGTGGCGTTCGACGGCGGCCAGCACGGCAAGCCGCTGCTTGGTCACCCGGCGGCCGTGGGCGCGCAGGGCTCCAGCCCAGTCCTCGTGGCCGTCGTAGTGCTCCGTCATGGCTCCATTGAAGCACTTATTATGAATATCTCACAATAAGGGTTGGCTAACCTCGGAAAACCGGGCTGGGACGATCGGCCCCGCCGTCCAGTTCTTAGGCTGTAACAGCTAAAGAACAGAGGGGAATGGACGTGCATCGGCATTACAACAGGCTGAAGACGGCGGCGTATCTTGGGCCACGAACTAATGCACCTACAACCCGGACATCCTCACCTCGTCCGTGGCGGCCGCCGTCGCGGGTGTCATCACCTCGGTGGGCCAGGTGGTGCTGTTCTTCGGCGGCAGTGACCGCCGCAACGCCAACCCGCTTGCGGTGATCGCCATGGCCCTGCTGGAGCGGCTGGCCGGCCACCCGCTGCGGCAGCCGGGCGTCGCCGTCGGGCCCTGGACGCCGTAGCTGTTCCCGACACGCAAAAGAGGCCGGCGCACCCCATCTTCCGGGTGCGCCGGCCTCTTCCGTAGCGGCAGGTAAATCGCGTCAAAGGACGACGGCGAACCGCCGTCAGCTGCGGAAGTTCACAAACTGCAGGTCGGCTTCGTCGAAGTCCTTCAGCAGTGCCATGGTGGCCTGCAGGTCGTCGCGGGACTTGGACGAGACACGGAGCTCGTCACCCTGGATCTGGGACTTGACCGACTTGGGCCCTTCGTCGCGGATGAGCTTGTTGATCTTCTTCGCCAGGTCCTGGGCAATGCCTTCCTTGATGGAGGCTTCGAGGCGGTACTCCTTGCCGGAGGCGTAGGGCTCGCCGCTGTCCAGGGACTTCAGCGAGATGCCGCGCTTGATCAGCTTGGACTGGAACACATCCAAGACGGCCTTGACGCGTTCTTCCGAGTTGGCCTTCATGAGGATTTTTTCGCCGCTGAAGTCTATCTCGGCGCCAACGCCTTTGAAGTCGTAGCGCTGGGCGATTTCCTTTTGGGACTGGTTGAGGGCGTTGGCGACTTCCTGCTTGTCCACCTTGCTTACGACGTCGAACGTTGACTCGCCTGCCATGACTCTCCTTCTACGGGTGGGAGCCCTGCGCTCAAACAGGGCTTGGGATCACTGCTTTCAAGCCTAATACGGATGCGCCGCCCGGCGGGCGGCAGGATTCACAGTTCCCTCTCAGCGGACGTCGGGAGGGAACCAAGGAGCGCGGGGGAAGGTTATACCTGTTGGAGAGCAGCTCGAAAGGGAAACACCAATGCACCGCAAAGCCGCCACGTACGTCGCCAGAACAACTACCGCCGCGGCCGGGGCTGTGGCCACGGCGGCAACATCGGTGGCAGCGGCTGCCGTGGCCGCATCAGTCATCTTCAGCCCGGTGGCCGACCCGTCCTCCCGCCTCGAGGGAGTCCATGCGGACCTGCAGCGGGCGGTGCAGCTGAACCAGATCACCGAGGAACAGGCCGAAAAGTTCGAGGCGAAGCTTGCCGGGAGGATCCTGGGCGAGGCGTGATTGCTCCCCCAAATTCCGCGAAGTACAGGGGTTTGAACGCCTGGCTGGGGCTCGATTCGATTCTTCGGCATAAGTTCTGTAAAGTTGTCTTGCCCGCGGTTACTGGAAGCGGAACGGCCCGGAAACGGACGTTCTGAAGACTGCAGCCCGGGTCTTCTTTTGAGAAGTTCGGCAGATTACCCGAGCGGCCAAAGGGGGCTGACTGTAAATCAGCTGGCAACGCCTACGGGGGTTCGAATCCCTCATCTGCCACAGCGGACCCGTCTGGATCTTATACAGATCCAGGCGGGTCCTTTTTGTTGCTCCGGCGGTTGGGGTTAGGAGGCGGGCGTGGCCTCCTCTTCCGCACCCATGCCGAAGGGCTGCACGGTAACCCGCACGAACTCGGAGGGCAGATGGGCGTCGTGCGCCGCCAGAACAATCCTGGACTGTTCAGCCACACCGACGTTGTTGTTCGAGTTGGCGCTGTGCAGGTCGGTAGCTTCGCGCCTTAGCTCGCCGGCTACTGCCTCGTCAACGGCGCTGCCATCGCCCATCTTCCAGCCGAAATCGTAGCTGTAGGTCGGTCCCCAACTGTGGATTACGTCGGCAACACTGGAGAACGTGACCTGGCGTCCGTTTGTATCAAAGGCGCTGATCGCGTACAGGTTGACGGGTTCAGTCCCTCTGCGGTTGTCAACATCCACTACAAGATATGAAACGGGGGCCGCGCCAGCCTTGACCCGGTAAGCCTCGATTGCGGCGATCCCAGTGTCAGCGGCAGTCGCGGGCAGCAAGAAGTTGATCTCGGCACCCGATCCAGTGGTGACCCGGTAGGGACGAGCCGCAAGAGCCGTCGGGGATGATGGCGCCGAAGGCGAGGCAGCCGCTTCGGTGGCCGCTCCCGAGGAGGGACCATCCGAGGTGGGTGGGGGCAAGGTGCAGGAGGCAAGCGTCAGGATGAGAACCGGTATCAGGCAGAAAGGCTTCATGATGTCCCCGAAGAGAAAATGGTAGCCACACTCTATGTCACACCTTGCTGCCAAGCCACTGCTTGCAGGCGACTCTGGTAGGGGTTCGAGGAGTGGAAAATTAGGGGGGTTACGTAGCCGCGGTTAGGGATTGCTTTCCATTTTGGAGCGCCTGAGACTGGACGAACTTGAGGATTATTTGACATTCCGGGGAGCAATCATGATGTACCCTTCGTCCTTTTCCATGAGCGGCTTCGGTGATGGCCGCAGGACCAAGCAGGCCGGCGCGAAGCAGGATGATCGACGCAGAACAACTCTCCGCCCAGGCAGGTTTCGAGCCCTGAGATTCCATGGATTGCTGACAGCGCTGCTGCTCGCCGTTGCTGCCCTGGTGGTGCCGGTTCCGGCATCGGCGGCGACGGGTGATGTGGGGGTGGAGGGTCCATCACATTCGGGGACGGGAACGCCGACTGGGACGAAGCGGTCCACGAGCGGCTTATGGTTCCACGACGGGATCTGGTGGGGGAACATGTGGGACACGGCAAGCTCGGATTTTGAGATTTTCCGGTTCAACCCTTCAACGAGCTCGTGGGCCAGTACGGGTGTGACGACGGAAACGCGTGCGAGCACCCATCACGACGTGCTCTGGGACGGAGCCACCCTGTATGTGGCGAGCTACCGGTTCGTCAACGACGGCGTAGCGGCTGAACCGAACTACCCGACGACGCTGCGCCGCTACAGCTACAACTCGAGCACCAAGACGTATACCAGCCTGGGCTCATCTCAAATCAACAACTACCGCGTCGAAGCCCTGTCCATCGACAAAGACTCCACAGGCCGGTTGTGGGCCACGTGGCAGCAGGGGAACCGGATCTACCTGAATGTCACTGCAACGGATGGCAAGACGTGGGGGACACCGTTCCCGCATCCTGCATCGTTGAGCAACGTGTCCATTGACGACACGTCGGCTGTGATTGCATTCGGCGGAAACAAGGTCGGCGTGATGTGGAGCCGCCAGGTCGGGGACTCTACCGATGGCATGTACTGGAGCTATCGCGCTGATGGCGCGGCGAACACAACGTGGTCCACTCCGGTCGCGGCGGTTTCGGGACAGCGCAGCGGTGATGACCATATGAACCTTAAGTGGCTGGATTCTTCGTCTGACAAGGTTTTCGCCGCCATCAAGACCTCGTTTACGTCTTCGTCCCAGCCGCTGATCCAATTGTTGGCTTTGAACGTTTCGACGGCGGCGTGGTCGGCGCACACGATCGCTACCGTGGCGGAGTGCCCCAACCGGGTGATCGTTTTGATTGATGAAGCCGCCCAGAGGCTGCGTACATTCGCCACGTATCCGAAGCCGAGCGGCACGACAAACGCCGGTGCCTGCACCAGTTCCGGGGGAGCAATTTACGAGAAGTCCACCCCGTTGGACACCATCAGCTTCACCACCACAAAGACGGCCCGGATTGTGGATGCGGACCAGTATGTCCACAACGTCACATCAACCAAGCAGAACCTCAACAGTTCTGCACGCGGCACGGCGAACAGCGGCCTACTGTTGCTCGCCGATGTGAACGCCACCAGCCGGTACTGGCACTTTTACGAGGGCAGCAGCGGCAGTGGCGGGACTACGGACACGACCCCTCCGACTGTGACAAGTACTTCTCCGGCTGCCGGGGCGACCGGTGTGGCAACAACGGCGAATGTGACGGGCACGTTCTCAGAGCCGATGAGTGGGTCATCGGTGACATCCTCCACGTTCACGCTGACGCCGGCGGCATCAGCGGCTGTGTCGTTGGATAGCACCGGCAAGATTGCCACATTAGACCCTGGTGCGGACCTTGCAGCCGGTACGGTCTACACGGCCACGATCAAGGGCGGCGCCAGTGGAGTCAAGGATGCCGCCGGTAACGCGCTTGCGTCGGACAAGACGTGGACGTTCACCACGGCTCCCGCGGGGACTGCTGATACAACGGCACCGACTGTGACGAGCACTTCTCCGGCTGACACTGCCACAGGCGTGGCAGTTGCGTCGAACGTGACGGCGACCTTCTCGGAAGCGATGAACGGATCAACGGTTACGCCGTCATTCACGTTGAAGAATGGCACCAACGCGGTGTCGGCCAATGTGCTTCTGGACAGCACGGGCAAAGTCGCGACCCTGGATCCGACGGCCGATCTGGCCGCCGGCACGACTTACACCGCGACGATCTCCACCGGAGCGAAGGATCTTGCCGGCAACGCCCTGGCATCGGCCAAGACCTGGACCTTCACCACGGCTGCCGCCAGCGGCGGCACGTCCCAGACCGTCACGCTCACGGCCACTGCAGATACCTATGTCTCCAGCGGGGCTACGACAACGAACTATGGCACGAGCACTGTGCTGGGCGTGGACAACAGTCCCGTGGAGGTCGCGTACTTCAAGTTCGACCTGACCGGGCTTGCGGGGAAGACGCTGGAGAGTGCCACGCTGCAGCTGCGCAGCGCGGGCAGTGGGTCGACGGGTTCGCAGAACATCAAGCTAATAGCTACTGACACCTGGTCCGAGACGGGGATCACGTACGACAGTCGGCTGACGCTGGGTGCCCTCCTCGGCACCTTACCGGGTCCGACAACGACTAACACGAACTACAGCATTACGCTGTCGGCCACCGCTCTGGCCGGTGAGCTCGGCCAACAGCTCTCTCTAGGTATGGACGCCAACAGCAGCGACGGCCTGGATCTCAATTCCAAGGAAGCGTCCAGCGGCGCATACGCACCCAAGCTGGTGCTCACCTACAGGTAGGCCAGGTTTGTTGAGAAGCCTCCGGAACCACCAGGTTCCGGAGGCTTCTCGTGCCCGCTAAATGTCCCCGCACCATAGTCAATTCCCCCTGAAACGATGAGGGGAGTAGTCCGTCCGCGGGGGACAACCGGGCAGCTCCGTACAGACAAAATCCGCCATCGACACCTGCACCGGCCCGGCGTAGTCTGGCGATATCGGCGCTGGTGCCCCGATGCCTTGCGTCGATAAATCCATCGATGAAGGAGGATTCAATGAGTGCTGTACGTGAATTCATGACCACGGATGCACGATGTATTACCGAAAACCAGACCCTGGTGGACGCAGCCCGGATGATGATGGACCTTGACTGCGGCTCGTTGCCGATTTGCGGTGATGACGGCAAGTTGAAGGGCATGATCACCGACCGCGACATTGTGCTCAAGTGCGTCGCCGCCGGACGCAACCCGGCCGACATGATGGCCCGCGAACTGGAAACCGGGACGCCCTACTGGGTAGATGCCGACGCCAACGTGGACGAAGCCATCGACATGATGGAACGGCACCAGGTTCGGCGCCTGCCGGTGATCTCCGACCACAGGATGGTCGGCATCATCAGCCAGGGCGACATCGCCCGCAACTACTCGGAACAGCGGGTTGGCGAACTGGTGGAGCACATTTCAGAACGGCACCACGTGTAGCGCCAACGCGGCAGCAACCTGCCCCTTGTCCGCGGATCCAGCCCTTGAGGGTTCGGACCCGCGGACAAACTTTTTGAAAAGGTCAGTTCAGCGCGATCAGGAGCATCTGGCTGGTCCCCGGGATGCAGGTCTGCAGGATGGCCCGGGGGAAGCCGCCAAAGACATTCAGCACATCGTTGGTGGTGCCCGGGTTGGGGACCTGGCCCCTGGCCGTCACCGTGTAAGTGCCATAGCCGGGGATGCTCACGGTTTCGCCTACTCCGATCCCGGAGAAACGTGCCCAGCCGCCGCAGTAATCATGCTCGGTGATGAAGAGTGAGTATGCATCGCCGGGGGTGTAGTGGATGGGGCCGATGCAGGCGTCCACCATTGCCTGGCCACCGGCGCCGGCCACATAGATGGTCCGGACTGGAGGTGCTGCGGGAACCAAGGCCGGAGCGGGTGCTGCAGCAGGAGCAGGAGCAGGTGCAGGAGCCGGAGCCGCGGCGGGGACGGCCTCGGGTGCGGCGGCCGCCGGGGCTGTCACCGGCGGGCCGGTCAGGACGAGCGTCTGGCCCGGGACGATGATGCTGTACGGGCCCAGCCCGTTCGCGGCCAGCATGGCATTCGTGTCCACTCCATGCCTGGCCGCGATGCTCCCCACCGTGTCGCCGGCCACCACCGTATAAAGATTCTGGTCTGCGGCGGCGGGCGCAGGTTCCGGTGCGGGCGGCGGTGCCGGTTCGGCAGCCGCAGGTTCCGCGGGGGTCGCTTCTGCTGGTGCAGGTTCTGCAGGAGCGGGTGCTTCGGCCGCCGGGGTTGCCTCTGCCGGGACGGCAGCAGCAGGTTCCTGGCTGGCAGCATCCACTGCCGGGGCAGCGCCCTCCGCAGGTGCCACCGCGCCGGCAACCTGGCCGGACGACGTCGTACTTTCGGTCAGGGAAGCGGGCGCCGCGAGGGCTCCAACGCCCACGGCTGCAACCACGGCGGCTGTGGCCATGCCCGCCCACAACCGGTTGCTGATGGCCGGACGGACTGCAACAAGGTCGGTTCGGGGTTCGTCGGTGGCGAAGCTTCTGCTCTCGGCTTCGGGGTTGGTGAGGTAAGGCTGGTTCATGGGTGGCCCATCCGGAGTCGGTCCCGGCCAGGCACGCAGGAACAGCGGCAGGCGGGACGGATCGAGGTGCAGCGCTCCGACGGCTCCGGTGTGTAACCGGGCCGCAAGCAGCGCGGGATGGAGGCGTCCGCATACCCAGAAAATACGGAGGCTCCGCGAGGAAGCGGACACCCCCTGGAAGCCAACCCGGGGGACCCGCCAGCGCGTATTTGGTCCTAGGAATCCCGAGTCTAGGAAGTGCGTACAGGTCCGGGCACCAGTAGGAAATACCCGAATTTTCGGGGCCGGTACTTGGCGGCGGCGGAGCTGCTACGCAAAGCGGCGGGTGCCCGATACTTGCTCGGTGAGCGCCTAGAGCGTGCGCTGCTCCTTGAGTTCCGCAACCTCCCGGCGGAGCGCGGCAATCTCTGCCACCAGCTCCGCCACTTCAACCCGGACCGGCTCCTCCACGGCCTCGGCCACGGTCTCGGCGGTATCCTCCACGCGCTGGACCAGCCACGAGGCGATGGACGCCGTCACCACGCCAAGGACGGCAATGCCGCTCATCATGAGGGCGGCTGCCACCAGCCGGCCAATGGGGGTCACCGGATACATGTCCCCGTAACCCACCGTGGTGATGGTTGTAATTCCCCACCACAGCGCATCGCCAAAAGTGACAATCTTGGCGTCCGGCGCGGACTGTTCCACATCGAGGACAGCGAGCGCGCCGACGAAAACCAGCAGGGCGGCAGAACCGGCAACGTACGTGACCACGCGGCCCCTCAGGGTCTCGCCGATGGTCCGGTGCAGGACGGACAACAGTGTCACAAGCCGCAGCAGGCGCAAGGGACGGAAGAGCGGCAGGGCCACTATAAGGAGCTCGTGCAGGTTCCGGACGAACCAGTTCCACCGGTCCCGGGCGAGCCACACGTTTGCCGCATAGTCCACGACGAAGATCCCCCAGGTGGCCCACATGACGGCTTCCAGCCAGATGGCTCCGCCGCCTTGGACCCGCCCGATGACCTGCCACGCATAGGCCGCCAGGAACACGAGCGCGGTTGCCATCAGCGGCCACTCCGCCAGGTCCCGGTAGCGTTGTTGGGTCATGGACGAAATCCTAGCTGGCCGTCGGCACCCGGTCGCGGGCCCTATGTTACCCGCGGGTAATATAGGGGGATGCACCTGCTCCTGAGAACCCTCCTCCTGCTGTTCACCTCCGTCCGCCGGCAGCCGATCACCGTGTGGGACAGCTCTTCGCTGCCGCTGCGGGTGCTCCCAACGGACATCGATATCGCCATGCACGTCAACAACGGCATGTACCTGTCCCTCATGGACCTGGGCCGGTTCGACCTGATGGTCCGCAGCGGCGTGTGGAAGCACATGCGCCGCCGCGGCTGGGGCCCCGTTGTGGCCGCCGAGACCATCAGCTTCCGGAAGTCGCTGCAGCTGTGGCAGCGGTACAGCATTGAAACGCGCATTATCGGGCTGGATACCAAAGCCATCTACTTCGAGCAGCGAATGGTGGCCGACGGCGAAATTTACGCGCGTGCCTACATCGCCACCCGCCTGGTCACCAAGGCCGGGCCCGTGGGTCTGGAGGAGATCCTGCGCGAATTCGGCGCACCCCCGGCGGACCTGGTCCTTCCGGACTGGCTCCACGATTGGCGTGCAGCCAGCGCGCTGCCGGGCAGCCGCACACCAGCCCCGCATCTTTGGGCCAGGGGCTGATCCCCAGGCTAGGTGCCCCGGTGCTGCATGAATATGACGGCGTTCCGGGTTATTCCCGATGACGCGGGGAGCGAACAACCGCCCTGTGGCCGCGACATCGGCAACCATCCCGCGTAGCGTGGACACATGGCTACCCTTGACATCACAGGTGAACAGTTCGCGTCAACCATTGAGGGCAACGATATTGTCCTGGTCGATTTCTGGGCTGAATGGTGCGGGCCCTGCAAGCAGTTCGGCCCCACGTACTCGGCTGTTTCCGAGAAGCACCCGGATGTCCTCTTCACGAAGGTGGACACGGAGGCCGAGCAGCAGCTGGCCGCCGAGGCCGGCATCACGTCCATCCCCACCCTGATGGCCTTCCGCGAAAAGGTGCTGGTGTTCTCGCAGCCCGGCGCCCTGAACGCCCAGCAACTCGAACAGGTGGTGGATGCGGTGAAGGCGCTGGACATGGAGGAAGTCCACGCCCACGTGGCACGCCAGCGGGAAGAGGCCGCGGCTGCTGCCAGCAAGCCGGCGGGCCCCCAGGACGGTTCCCAGATCCCCGACCTCTAAGTCTTCCTTAAACAGCGAAGCGGGACCCCTCAAAAGGGCCCCGCTTCGCTGTTTAAGGCTGCCCTAGATGCGCTCCACCTTGACGGGTTCGGCGAGCAGTGCGCTCAGCGATTCGTTCAGGTCCTGCACGGCGATGCCCTTGGAGTGCTTCTCCAGGTCCTCTTCCGAGGCCCATTGTTCGGTCAGGACCAGCTTCTCCTCGGTGGCTTCCGTCAGTTCGTAGCGGATGCAGCCCGGCTCGTTCACCACCTCGTCGATGGCGATTTCCAGCGCGAGCTTCACGCGGAAGAATTCGCCCTCGTTGGGGATGAACGTTGCCTGCAGGTCGATCGGTGCACTCATGGATTTCACAATACCGGCCCGCGCACCAGCTCCCGTTCTGTTGCGCGGGCGGGGATGCTTCATTTGCGCCGGACCTGTTGGTAGCGTGCCAGCATGCGTGCTTATACAGCCGGGGACACTGACGTTCCGCTGCTCGAGGAGACCATCGGCGCCAACTTTGAGCGGGCGGTGGCGAGGTTTCCCTACCACGACGCGCTGATAGAGGCAGGCCCGGTTCCGGGCGCGGACGCGCGGCGGTGGAGCTACACCAAGATGAACGACGACGTCGACCGGCTGGCCCGCGGGCTCCTCGCCCTGGGCATCAGCAAGGGGGAGCGGGTGGGGATTTGGAGCCCCAACTGCGCGGAGTGGACGCTGCTGCAGTATGCCACCGCCAAGGTGGGCGCCATCCTGGTCAACGTCAATCCGGCGTACCGCAGCCATGAACTGGAATTCCTGGTGAAGCAGAACGGCATGCGGATGCTGGTGACGGCCCCGTCGGACCGGAACAGCGACTTCGTGGGCATGGCGCGCCGGGCGCTCGCCGAAAGTCCGGACCTGCGTGAACTGGTCTTCCTTCCGGTCCCCGGCGGTGAGGGGCCCGACGGCGGCGTGGCCCCGCTGGGCGAGGCGGAATTGACGTACGCCGAACTGCTGAAGGGCGCGGACGCCGTCGCGCATTCCGCCCTGACGGCCAGGATGGCGGAGCTGGACCCGCATGATCCCATCAACCTGCAGTACACGTCCGGCACCACCGGGTTTCCCAAGGGTGCCACCCTGACCCACCACAACATCCTGAACAACGGGTATGCCATCGGGGAACTGCTCGGGTACACCGAGCACG
This sequence comes from Arthrobacter sp. K410C, assembly GCF_059090105.1. Classification (NCBI taxonomy): domain Bacteria; kingdom Bacillati; phylum Actinomycetota; class Actinomycetes; order Micrococcales; family Micrococcaceae; genus Arthrobacter; species Arthrobacter sp. K410C. Next base: position 710,149 of record NZ_JBNHFJ010000001.1, on the reverse strand, counting down.
ACCGCGTAGTCATCCCGGTGCCGTTCTACCACTGCTTCGGCATGGTCATCGGGAACCTGAACGCCCTCAGCCACGGCGCCGCCACCATCATCCCGGGCAGGGGATTCTCGCCCGCGGCAGCCCTGGAGGCCGTGCAGGATTTCGGCGGGACGTCCCTCTACGGGGTCCCCACCATGTTCATCGCCGAGCTTGCACTGCCGGACTTCGCCACCTATGACCTGTCCACGCTGCGCACCGGCGTGATGGCCGGTTCCCCGTGCCCGGTGGAGGTCATGAAAAGAGTCATCTCGGACATGCACATGAAGGATGTGGCCATCTGCTACGGCATGACCGAAACCTCGCCGGTGTCCACCATGACCCGGCAGGGGGACACGCTGCAGCACAGGACGGAGACGGTGGGCCGCACCATGCCGCGGCTGGAAAGCCAGGTTATCGATCCTGCCACGGGCAACGTGCTGGAGCGGGGTGAAATCGGCGAGCTGTGCACGCGCGGCTACGCCGTGATGGCGGGGTACTGGAACCAGCCGGAGAAGACAGCGGAGGCCATCGACGCGGACGGCTGGATGCACACCGGGGACCTTGCCTACATGGACGACGACGGGTACGTGGTGATCGAGGGGCGGATCAAGGACATGGTGATCCGCGGGGGCGAGAACATCTACCCCCGCGAGATCGAGGAGTTCCTCTACACCCATCCTGCGATCCAGGACGTGCAGGTGATCGGGGTGCCGGACGAGAAGTACGGCGAGGAGTTGATGGCCTGCATCATCGTCAAACCCGGCGCAGAACCGCTGGACGCGGACGCCGTTGCCGGATTCTGCCGCGGGAACCTGGCCCACTACAAGATCCCGCGCTACGTGGAGGTGCGGGACAGCTTCCCCATGACGGTTTCCGGGAAGATCCGGAAGGTTCAGATGCGCGAGGAGGCCGTGGCCCGGCTGGGGCTGTGAGGGTCAGGAACTGCCTACCCCTCCGCTGCCGCTACCAGCTGGCCCAGCAGGCCGGCGGCATCGTAGTAGCGGCGTTCCTCCGTGACCTTACCGTCGGCGTCGAACCTGGAGAAGACGGCGCCGTGGTTTTCGATGGACCGGCCGGTGGCGGCGATCTCCCCCTCAGGTGATGCCAGCGGCCCCTGGTGGGTTCCCCGCAGCGTGAATTCCGCCGCGACGGTGTCGCCGTCCTGCAGCAGGGGGCCGGTGGAGAACTGCATGTCAGGGAAGGCCCGGAGGAGTTCCACCATGTCCTGCTCCACGGCGTCCCGTCCTTTCAAGGGCTGCGGGTAGAGCGGATCGTGGACCACCGCATCGTCGGCATACGTGGCGGCGAAGCTCTTCGCGTCATGGGCGTTGATGATCTCCACTGCCTTGGCAAATGCTTCAATACTCATTGCTGGCTCCTTCAAGAGGTGTGCTGTCCGTTCGCCGGACACCTCCAGACTGCCGGGGTGCCGGACCAGGCGGATGGGGCAACTGACCCATCTTTTGGACCGGTCCCGGGCCGGACAGTCGGACGGGGCACCGGTCGGTGAATCCCTAGGGAACCCACCCGCAGAGTGCTCTAATTGAACCGTGACGCTGGAGGAATCAACAGCGAAGGGCCACGCTGCACTGGAAGCAGGACGGTGGGCGGAGGCGCGCACGGCATTCGAGGAAGCGCTGGCGGAATCGGGGTCGGCGGAGGCACTTGCCGGGCTGGGCGACGCCCTTTTCTTCCTCGGCGACGCCAGCGGCAGCGTCCACTGCCGAGAGCGTGCCTACGCCGCCAGCCGGCGGGCTGGAAGCGTACCCGACGCGATCGATTCTGCCATTTGGCTGTGCCTGGTCTATGGCATGTCCCTGGGCAACGAAGCCGCCGCGCGGGGCTGGCTGGCACGCGCCGAAAGCCTGGCCGAGCCCGACGACGCGCAGACCCTCGCCTGGCTGGACTATTGCGCGGCCCTGCTCTCCACCGATGCCCGGCGCTGCCGGGACCTGGTGGAGCGTGCGCTGGCGGCATCCCGGGAACTCGGCGACGCGGACCTGACGGTATGTGCGCTGGCGGAACGCGGGGTGATCCTGGTCAAAGACGGCGAGGTGCAGGCCGGCCTGCGGTGCGTGGACGAGGCCATGGCGAGCGCCCTCGGCGGCGACGGCACCACGCTCTACACAGTCATCATGGCCAGCTGCTCGATGCTGTCGGTCTGCGAGCTCCTGGGCGATCTGGGACGCGCCAGGCAATGGTCCCAAGCCGCCGATGACTGGATGAAGTCCTACGGCTGTCCCTACCTATACGCCCAGTGCCGTATGGTCCACGGCCAGGTCCTCCTGCTGACCGGGCACTGGGCCGAAGCGGAGGACGAGTTGCGCCGGGCCGCCGACGCCACCAGGGATGTCTTCCCCGGCATGTACCACCGGACCATTGCGGGCCTGTCCGAGCTCCGGCTCCGGCAGGGGCACTTTGATGAAGCAAGGGCCTTCATCGACAGCATCGGAGCCCCGGTGGAAACCAGCCTCGCCGCGGCCGGCCTGGCACTGGCCACCAACCAGCCGGCGTCAGCCGTTGCTCTGACCGAACGCTGGCTCCGCAGCAACCACGACGGCGCCTCCGTACCGCCGATGCATACCGGTGAACAGCGCTCGCCGCTGGAAACGGCAGGTGCCCGCGGCCTGCTGGTTGAGGCCCACCTGGCCGCGGGCGATTCCGCCGCAGCCGCCGCTGTTGCCCGGCAGCTGGCCGAACTTGACGCCGGCGCCGGGGAAGTCCGGCTGCTGTCCGCGCACGCCGCCCTGGCCAGGGGCCGTGTGGCGGCGGCTGCTGGCAGCTTTGAATCTGCCTGGGGCTGCTTCGAGGACGCCCTCCGCTGGTTCGGGATCCTGGACCTTCCGCTCGAGGCCGCGCAGACCCGTCTGGAACTTGCCCAGGTCATGGCCCGCGACGGCCAGTCCCCGCTCGCTGTAGCCGAGGCACGGGCGGCGATGACCGTACTGGACCGGCTGGGTGCATCCCACCACGCGGACGTGGCCGCGGCGCTGCTCCGGTCCTGGGGCGCCACCGGCCGCTCCATCCCCCGTGGGTCAGGGGTCCTCACCCGGCGTGAGCAGGAAATCCTGGGGCTGCTGGTACAGGGGTACTCGAACCAGGAAATTGCCGGGCGTCTGTTCATCAGCCGCAAGACCGCCGCCCACCACGTCAGCAGCGTCCTGGAGAAACTGGGACTCCGCAACCGGGCCGAGGCGGCTGTGTACGCCGCCAGGCGCGGTTACGAATGACCCGGCGCTGAGCACCGCACGCTATTCAGTGGTTGCCGGCGGCGCCGTTGATCGTGGACGGCGGGCGGGGAAGAACACGCCGTCGCGGGCCTGCACGCGCTCAAGTCCTAGCGGATGTCGCGGCTGATAGTCAGCGGATTGAACAGGCTGGCGGTCTTTCATCCAGGCAGGACCGGCTTCGATGGGCAGCATGATCCCGGACAGGATCATCAGCGGAAAGAGCAGGGTCTGCTGCACGCCCCAGAAGATCCGCTCCTTGTTCTGCGACACCAGCGCCAGGGAGTAGGAGAGTGCGCCCAGGCCGATGCCGAAGATTCCCAGGATCACCAGGCCCAGCAGCACATGCAGCGGGTGGAAGACGAACCCGAACGGGATGCAAACCAGGGCGACAAGGAGTCCCTGGAGCACCAGCGGCGCCCATTCCTTGGGCGCCTGGCCGATCATCAGTGAAGAGCGGGACAGGGGAGTGGCGAGGATCCGCTCGTAGGAACCGGTCATCGAAGTGCCGAACAGGGCGATCATTACCACCACGCCAGGCAGGAACCACTGCAGGGTGGATTGGCCGCCGAAGGCCGGGGCTCTCACCCAGGCACTGAGCAGCGGGCCGAACGGGCACTCGGGTACGGGTCCCTTGCGCCACGCTTTACCCGCCGGACCTGCCAGTCCACGCCCTCTACCCCGGAGGCAGTCCCAGTTTCCGGGTCAGTGCCGGCGGTGGTCCTGGATGGTCATCCGCGGACCGAAGGTGGGCTTGCGGAAACCGCTGGCTTGGATCATGCGGACCACGCGCTGCCGGTGCCCCGTCCACGGTTCCAGCAGCCGGAGCATCCCGGCGTCGTCGGTGCGCCGGCCGGTCAGCGCCGCACCCACGTACGCCGCCAGGTGGTAGTCGCCCACCGAGATGGAATCGGGGCATCCGTGGGTCCGCTGCACCACCTCGGCGGCAGTCCAGATGCCGATGCCCGGGATGGTCTGCAGCTTCGTCCCTGCCTCGGCGGCCGGCAGGGCTGCCAGCCGTTCAAGCGCGACGGCGGACCGCAGCGCGCGCATGACAGTCGCCGAACGCTGTGGCCCCACACCCGCCCTGTGCCACTCCCAGCTGGGAACCTGCAGCCACTGGGATGCGGTGGGTCCCACCACCAGCCCGGCAGGTGTGGAGGAGCCGGCCGCCGGTGCCGGCGTTCCATAACGGTGCACCAGGTACCGGTACGCCCGCCGCGCCTCGATCACCGTCACCTTCTGCTCCAGAATGAGGGGCACCAGCTGGTCCACCATCCGGCCGCTGGCGGGAAGGCGCAGCCCCAGGCTCCGGCGCCGCGCTTCACGGACCATGCGGGGCAGGGTTGCGCTAAAGTCCGCCTCGTCAAAACCCCGCCAGTCGTCGTCGGCGCCCAGGAGCCGGGGCGCAGTCTTCACGGCCGCGGCGGCACCGGGACCCCAAGCCTGGATATCCACGAAGGGGTCCACACCTATCCCCGCGCCGGGCCCGCCCTCCGTGCCCTCCACGGAGGTCAACCGGAGCGTCACGGGGCCCTCCGCCGTCGTGAACGCGTTCCAGATGACACCGCCCTGGACACTGAAGGACGGATCGCTGTTGCCGCGCAGGAGCGGTCCCAGCGTCCTGCCCAAGTTGTACGGGCCGCCCGGATACCACCGGAGTGAGGCGTCCGCGGCGGCTGCCAGCCGGGGAGGTGCCTCAGTAATGGTCATGTCCCCAATCGTCCCACGCCCCTGCGACATCCGCCTGCCTTCAGCCCGCCCCGCGGTGGCCATCCCCGGGGCGGGAAAATGACCCTTAACCAGCACTGGTACCAGGACTAGACTCCAGCGTGTGGTGCGGAAAACACCGCGCCGGAAGCTCGAAAGACCAGGAGGAAAAAGTGGGTGGAGTAGTGCATTTCGAAATCCCCGCGGACGACCAGGAACGGGCCCGGAAGTTCTACCAGGAGGCCCTTGGCTGGCGGATCGACCCCGTCCCGGGCATGGACTACAACATGGTGGTCACCACGCCGATGGACGAATCAACAGGCGTGCCCACGGAACCCGGCGCCATCAATGGCGGCATGTTCGCCAGGGATCCTGACCTCAGGACCCCGGTGATCACGGTGGACGTGGCGGACATCAACGCCACCCTGCAGACAGTGGAGTCGCTGGGCGGTGCCGTGGTCAAGGGCAAGGAAACCATTCCCGGGATGGGCTCCTTCGCCTACTTCAAGGACACCGAGGGCAACGTGATGGGCCTCTGGGAGAACCTGCCGGCAGACAAGGCAGGCCAGGCCGCGGACACCGGGGCCACCGCGGACGGCGCCCCCGCCTAGCCGTCAGGCAGCCGGGGCAAAGCGTAGCTATGAGTATCCCCGTGCAGGTGCTGGCCGTCCTTACCGGGCTGGTCCTGATCACCGTCGGACTGCTGGAAGCCTTCCGCTACAAGGACCAGCGGCTCCACCCAATCTTCCTGATCAACCCGGAGGACACCGCTGCCGTCCGGCTCTGGACGGTCAACGTCGGGTTCTACAACATCGTCTGGGGCCTGTTCGGCATTGCCGGCGTGGTGCTCGCCAACGTTGGCGAGGTCACCGCGGGCCGCACCACGGTTACTTTGATGTGCATCGCGCACTTCATCCTGGGCATCGTGCTGATCATCAGCGAACCCCGGCTGTGGGTCAGCGGCATCGGACAGTCGCTCTTCCCGGCGGTGATCCTCCTGCTGATGTTTGCCGCCTGAAACCGGCGGGGCAGGAAGCGGTAGCTTTGTACCTATGAAGTACGCCCAGTCCATCCTGGACCTCATCGGCAATACCCCGCTCATCAAACTCAACCACGTGACTGAGGGCATCAAAGCCACGGTCCTGGTGAAACTGGAGTACCTGAACCCAGGCGGATCCATCAAGGACCGGATCGCCGCCCAGATGGTGGAGGACGCCGAGCGGGACGGCAAGATCCAGCCCGGCGGGACCATCGTGGAACCCACCTCAGGAAACACCGGCGTCGGCCTGGCGCTGGTGGCCCAGCAGAAGGGCTACAAGTGCGTGTTCGTGGTGCCGGACAAGGTGGGCGAGGACAAACGCGCCGTGCTCCAGGCCTACGGCGCCGAGGTGGTGGTGACGCCCACCGCCGTGCCCCCGGACAGCCCGCAGAGCTACTACGGCGTCTCGGACCGGATCGTCCGTGAAACTCCCGGGGCGTACAAGCCGGACCAGTTCTCGAATCCTGCAGCCCCCGAGAGCCACTACCGGACCACCGGCCCGGAAATCTGGCGGGACACCGACGGCAGGGTCACGCACTGCGTCATCGGCGCCGGCACCGGCGGCACCATCACCGGCACCGGCCGCTACCTGAAGGAGGTCTCGGCCAACCGGCCGGAGTCCGACGGCGGCGTGGTCCGGATTATCGGCGCCGATCCGGAAGGTTCGGTCTACTCGGGCGGCACCGGACGCCCTTACTTCGTCGAAGGCGTGGGCGAGGACATGTGGCCGGCGAACTACGACAAATCCGTCCCGGACCAGGTGATCGCCGTCAGCGACGCCGATTCCTTCGCCATGACCCGCCGCCTGGCCCGCGAGGAAGGCCTCCTGGTGGGCGGCTCCTCGGGCATGGCCGTGGTGGCCGCGCTGCAGGCGGCGCGGGACCTGCCGGAAAGTGCGGTCGTCGTCGTGATCCTGCCCGACTCGGGCCGCGGCTACCTTGCCAAGATTTTCAACGACCAGTGGATGCGCTCCTACGGCTTCCTGTCCGGCGGCGAGGAGACCTCCGTGGGCGAGGTGATCAAGTCCAAGAACGGCGAGCTGCCGGACCTGGTGCACATCCACCCGAACGAGTCCGTCCGCGACGTCATCAACATCATGAACGAGTTCGGTGTCAGCCACATCCCGGTCCTGTCACAGGAGCCGCCCGTGGTCATGGGCGAGGTCCTGGGCGCCGTGGACGAGCGCAGCCTGACCGCCAAGCTCTTCCGCGGCGAAGCCAGGCTGACGGACAAAATCTCCGAACACATGGGTCCCAAGCTGCCCGTGATCGGCTCGCTGGAAACCATCAGCGCCGCCCGCGAGCTGCTGTCGGACGTGGACACCGTCATGGTCACGTTCGTCGGCGCCCCGATCGGCATCCTGACCCGCCACGACCTTCTGGCCTACCTCAGCAACTAAAGGAGCACCATGTCAGCCTCTGCAAACCAAGGTTTCAACACCCGCGCCGTGCACGCCGGGCAGGATTTCGAGCCCCGCACCGGTGCCGTGGTGCCGCCCGTGCACTTCGCCACCACCTATGCCCAGGACGGCATCGGAGGACTCCGGGACGGCTACGAGTACGGCCGCGGCGGCAATCCCACCCGCGACTCCCTGCAGGAGCAGCTGGCCGCGGTGGAGCTCGGCACCCACGCCTACAGCTTCGGCTCCGGCCTCGCCGCGGAGGACGCGCTGATCCGGGCGCTGACCCGCCCGGGGGACCACATCGTGCTCGGCAATGACGCCTATGGCGGGACCTACCGTCTCATCAGCAGAGTGCTGGGTGAGTGGGGAATCGGCAACACCCCCGTGGACATGGCCAACCTGGACACCGTCCGGCAGGCTGTCGCCGCGAACAAGACCCGTTTGCTGTGGGTGGAGACGCCCTCCAACCCGCTGATGAAGATCACCGACATCGCCGCGCTCGCCGGGATAGCGCACGACGCCGGCGCCCTCCTCGTCGTCGACAACACCTTCGCGTCCCCCTACCTTCAGACCCCGCTCGCCCTGGGCGCCGACATCGTGATCCATTCCACCACCAAGTACATCGGCGGGCACTCGGACGTGGTGGGCGGCGCCGTCGTCGTCAAGGACGCGGAGCTGGCCGAAAAGATCGGCTTCATCCAGTTCGCCGTTGGAGCGGTGTCCGGGCCCATGGATGCCTTCCTCACCACGCGCGGCCTGAAGACCCTGGGCGTGCGGATGGACCGGCACAGTGTCAATGGCCAGGCCGTTGCCGAGTGGCTGCTGGAACGCCCCGAGGTGGAGGCCGTCCTGTACCCGGGCCTGCCCACGCACCCGGGCCATGAGCTGGCAAAGCGGCAGATGCGCAGCTTCGGCGGCATGGTATCCGTCCAGTTCAAGGGCGGCGAAGCGGCGGCCCGGAAGGTGGCTGAGTCCACCAGGGTGTTCATGCTGGCGGAGTCGCTCGGCGGAATCGAATCCCTGATGAACTACCCCTCCGAAATGACCCACGCCTCGGTCAAGGGCACCGAACTGGCCGTTCCGGTGAACCTGCTCCGGCTTTCCTGCGGCATCGAGGACGTGGAGGACCTGATCGCGGACCTGGAGCAGGCGTTCACCTCCATCCCGTAGCTGCGGTTAGCTGGCTTTCTTCAAGGAAGCCAGCTAGGCTCCTTGCATGGCACTTCGATCCGACTGGTCCGGGCACAACTGCAGCATTGCCCGCGGCGTGGATATCCTGGGCGACCCCTGGACCATCCTCATCCTCCGCGAACTCTTCTTCGGCAACGGCCGCTTTGACGCCATCCGTGCCCGCCTGAACGTGGCGGACTCCGTGCTCACCAAGCGCCTGGCCGGCCTGGTGCAGGCAGGACTGCTGGAGAAAAGGGCCTACGACGACGGCGGCCGGACCCGCCAGGAGTATGTCCTCACCTCCATGGGGGAGGACGTCCTGCCGGTCCTGAACGCGGTGACCCTATGGTCGGAGAAGCACCTTGCGGCTCCGTCCGAGCAGGCCCACCTGCACGTCATCCACTCCGGCTGCGGCCAGCGCACCACATCCGCCGATACCTGCACCGCCTGCGGGGAGCGGCTGACTGCCGCCAACACCAGCTGGCACAGCGAGGCCAGGTCCGAGCACCCCATCAAACTTTCCACCGCTGTGTCCGGTGCGGGAGCCGCCGCGTGAGCACCCTTCCCGATGAGGCCGCTGTTCCTGATGAACGGGAAGCGGTAGCCGTTCCGCCACCGGCGTCCCGGCGCCGGCTGCACCCGGCTTGGATCGTCGCCGCCGTCGCGTTCCTGGTCCTGGTGGGGGCGGCAGGATTCCGGGCTGCCCCCGGCGTGCTGATGGTTCCGCTGCAGCAGGAATTCGGCTGGTCCACCACGGTGCTGTCTGCGGCCGTCAGCATCAACCTGGTCCTGTTTGGCCTGACCGCACCGTTTGCTGCCGCCCTGATGGAACGCTTCGGGATCCGAAAGATCACAGCACTGGCCCTGGTGCTGATTGGCATGGGCAGTGCACTGACCGTCCTCGTCAGCCAGTCCTGGCAGATCCTGCTGACCTGGGGCCTGCTTATCGGGCTTGGCACCGGGTCGATGGCCCTGGTGTTCGCCGCCACCATCGCCAACACCTGGTTCGTCAAGAGCCGGGGCCTGGTCATCGGCATCCTGACTGCCGGCAGCGCCGCGGGCCAGCTGGTCTTCCTGCCCTTCATTGCCGTGCTCGCGCAGGATCCCGGCTGGAGGCAGGCTTCGCTCCTGATCGCGGCCGGGGCCCTGGCGGTGGTCCCGCTAGTGCTGAAGTTCCTCAAAAACTCCCCGGCCGACGTCGGGGTCCTGCCATACGGCGCGGAACCCGGCACCACTGCCCAAGCTGCAGCCACCGGCCCCCGGGCCAATGCCGCCATCCGGGCACTCCAGGTGCTCCGCCGGGCGAGCCGGGTCAGGACGTTCTGGGCACTCGTGGCCGGCTTCGCCATCTGCGGTGCCACCACCAACGGGCTCATCGGCACCCACTTCATCCCCTCCGCCCATGACCACGGCATGCCGGAAACCACCGCCGCGGGCCTGCTCGCCGTCGTCGGCATCTTCGACATCGTGGGGACCATCGCCTCCGGGTGGCTCACTGACCGCTTCAACCCGCGCATCCTGCTGGCCGTCTACTACCAGTTCCGGGGCATCGGCCTGCTGGTGCTGCCCCTGCTCCTGAGCGCCGAGGTGCAGCCGAGCATGATCGTGTTCGTGGTGATCTACGGCCTGGACTGGGTGGCCACTGTTCCGCCCACGGCCGCCATCTGCCGGGAAACCTTCGGCGCCGACGGCAGCGTGGTGTTCGGCTGGGTGTTTGCGGCGCACCAGCTGGGCGCGGCCGCTGCAGCCCTCGCCGCCGGCGCGGTGCGCGATGCCACCGGCCACTACACGTACGCCTGGCTGGGGGCTGCCGCCATGTGCACCGTTGCCGCGGTCATCAGCGCGACCATCCGCCGGCACAGCGGGGCGCGGGACGCGGCACCGTCCGCGGCCGCCTAGCAGGGCCGCCCATTAGGCTGGCTGTATGGAGACCCCACAGCAAGGCGCCGCGCACAGCACTGCCCTGGTCACGGGTGCCGGCCGGCTGGCCTCGATTGGCGCCGGCATCGCCCGGCAGCTCGCCGCCGACGGCTGGGACCTGGTCCTGTCCTATTGGCAGGACTACGACGAGCGGATGCCGTGGGGGAGTGAGCCCGAGGACGTCGTCCGCCTGACCGCGGAGCTTGAGGCCATCGGCGCTCGCGTCCACGTCCTGTCCGCCGACCTGCAGGATCCGGGCGTGCCGGACCGGCTCGTGGCCGAGGCCGCGCAGCTGGCGGGCCCTTTGCAGGGGCTCGTGCTCAGCCACGCGGAGTCCGTTGACTCCGGAATCCTGGACACCAGCCTGGAATCCTTCGAGCGGCATTTCGCCGTCAACACCCGGGCCAGCTGGCAGCTGATTGCCGCGTTCGCCCGGCAGGCAACGGACGACGGCGGCGCGATCGTTGCGCTGACCAGTGACCACACAGCCTTCAACCTGCCCTACGGCGCCTCGAAGGGGGCGCTGGACCGGATCGTCATTGCCGCCGCCCGCGAGCTGGGCCCCCGGTACATCTCGGCGAATGTCCTCAACCCCGGGCCGGTGGATACGGGCTGGATGGATGACGCCATCCGGGAGGAGGTTCTCCAGCGCCAGCCCACCGGCCGGCTCGGGACACCCGCGGACGTCGCGGGGACGGTGGCCTTCCTGCTCTCGCCCGCCGGCCGCTGGGTGTCCGGCCAGCTCATCAAGGCCGACGGCGGCTTCTCGGCCTGAGCGCCCGGCCCGCCTTTTTCCCTTCCCAGTTGGGGGGATTGGTCAGCGGAAGGCGCCGAGGCCGGTAATGTGCTGGCCGAGGATGAGGGTGTGGACTTCGTCGGTGCCCTCGTAGGTGCGGACGGACTCCAGGTTCGCGGCGTGCCGCAGCGGTGGGTAATCCAGAGTGATGCCGTTGCCGCCCAGCACGGAGCGGGCTTCGCGGGCGATGGCCAGGGCCTCCCGGACGTTGTTCAGTTTTCCCAGCGAGACCTGCTCGGGCTTCAGCGTCCCGGCATCCTTGAGCCGGCCCAGATGCAGGGCCAGCATGGTGCCCTTCTGGATCTCCACCAGCATGTTCACCAGCTTCTCCTGCGTGAGCTGGTACCCGGCCAGCGGCTTTCCGAACTGGAGCCGCTCCTGCGAGTATGTCAGGGCCGCCTGGTACGAATCCCGGGCAGCCCCCATCGCGCCCCAGGCGATGCCGTACCGCGCCTCATTCAGGCAGGTGAGGGGAGCGCGCAGACCACGCGCAGCCGGCAGGAGGGCCTCCGGTCCCAGCCTGACACCGTCGAACACCACATCGCACTGGATGGAGGCCCGCATGGACAATTTCTGCGTGATGGGCGTGGCCGTCACGCCCGGGGTGCCGGCAGGCACCAGGAAACCGCGGACGCCGTCGTCCGTCATGGCCCACACCACCATGACGTCCGCCACCGAGGCCAGTCCGATCCAGCGCTTCGCACCGTCCAGCACCCAGCCCGCCTGCTCGCCGGTGCGGTCACGGCGGGCGTAGGTGGTCATGGACGACGGATCCGAGCCCGCTGCCGGCTCGGTCAAGGCGAAGCACCCGATCACTTCGCCGGCAGCCATCCGGGGCAGCCATTCCTGTTTCTGTTCCTCGGAGCCCCACTTGTGGATGGCTGTCATCGCGAGGGACCCCTGCACCGACACGAACGTTCGGATCCCGGAATCGCCGGCCTCCAGCTCCATCGCCGCCAGGCCATACTCGACGGCGGAGCGGCCGGGGCAGCCATAGCCTTCCAGGTGCATCCCCAGGACGCCCAGCTCGCCGAGTTCGGGGGCAAGCTCCAGCGGGAACACCGCCGCGTCATACCAGGCGGCGATGCCCGGCCTGATCCGCTGGTCGGTGAAGTCCCGGATCCGCTGGCGAAGGGCAAGCTCGTCCGCGGACAGGAGCCTGTCGAGGGCCAGCACATCCGAGGGATCGGGGCCCGGCACCTCTGCAGCGTCGCTCATCGGAGGGCCTACGCCTGGTTCCGTGCGGTGGCCACGGCCGCGGGATTGCCAATGAAGTAGCCGCGGGTCGAGGGCAGGAAGCGGCACACCACAGCCAGGACCACGCCAAGCGCGAGCAGCACCACGCCGCTGATGAACGCGCCGCCGACGCCGAAGATCTCGGTGTCGCCATAGGCGGGGTCCCACATCTGCACCGCGGAGATGAAGAACGCGGCGGTCAGGAGCAGCGCGCCGGCCAGGGGCAGGATGCCGCGGAACCACAGGTTGCGGGCCGACGTCCGCAGGGTGCCCCGGAAGTACCAGAAGCAGGCGAACCCGGTGAGGGCGTAGTAGAAGGCGATGAACAGACTGATAGCGCTGATGGAGTCCGAGAGCAGGTTCTCGCTGAGGAAGCTCATGGCCACGTAATAGGCGATCGCCGCCGCACCCATCACCTGGGTGGAGAACCCCGGGGTCTGGTTCCGCGGGTGCACCTCGCCGAACTTTGCCGGCAGGGCTCCATGGACGCCCATGGACAGTGTGCCGCGGGCGGTGGGCAGGATGGTGGTCTGCGTGGAGGACAGCACCGAGGCCAGGACCGCGACGACGATCAGCCAACCCCAAGGCCCGAGCACCACGTCCTTCATGGCCACGAACACGTCGTCCTGGTTTGCCTCGTTCCCCAGGCCGATGCCCTCGCTGCCCACGGTGGCGTACATCATCACCAGCAGGGCGACAGACACATAGATCGCCACCAGGACGAACGCGGAGATCACAGCGCCGCGGCCCGGCGTGGTTCTCGGGTTTTCGGTTTCCTCGTTCACCGCCAGGCAGGTGTCCCAACCCCAGTAGATGAACAGGGCCAGGAGCGCGCCGTGGACCACGGCCCCGGGATCGGTGAAGGCGCCCACCGGATTGAACCACTCGAAATCGAACGCCTGGCCCTCGGGCGGGCCCCCGACAATCCGGACAATGATCGCCAGCGCAAAGATGCCGAGCGCGATGTACTGCACATAGGTCAGTACCCGCTGGACGTGTTCGCCCAGCCGGATGCCGCGGTAGTTGACCAGGGTCATCACGGCGATGAACAGCACCCCGGTGGCGGTGACCAGCACCTTGTTTTCCGCCAGTGAGCCGTCGCCGGCCAGCAACCACAGGTACTGGCCGGCCACCTGGGCCAGGTTGGCCAGGACCACGATGCCGGCGAGTGCCACGCCCCAGCCTCCCAGCCAGCCCGCCCAGGGGCCGAAGGCGCGGCGGGACCAGGTGAACGTGGTGCCGCAGTCCGGGATGGCGCTGTTCAGCTCGCGGAAGGCGTAGGCGATGAACAGGACCGGGATGAAACCCAACAGCAGGATCAGGGGAGTGTAGTTCCCGTTCACCGCCACAATCAGTCCGAGTGTTGCCGCCAGCGAGTACACCGGCGCCGTCGAGGCCAGGCCGAGCATCACGGAGTCGCCAAGGTCGAGGATCCCGGCGCGGAGGCCCTTGGCCGGGACCGGGGCGCCGGGCCCGCCTGCCGGGCCTCCCGCCGTCGTCATGTCTGTGCTCATGCTGTCACCGGATTCATAATGCGATACCTGCTTTGCTGGAGGAGGCCGCGGCCGAGAGCGGCGCCGGCGCGTCGATGGTGTTGGGCACGAAGCGGCAGAAGTAGTCCGTGACGGGGCCGTCCGATTCGCGGATGCCGCAGCCCACGGACTCGCCGTCCACCACCCATAGGCCAAGGACCGGGTGGTTGCCGTCGAAGTCGGGCAGCTGGTGGTACTGCTGGTAGCACCAGCCCTCGCGGCCGTACCCGCCGGGCTGTTCCAGGCTGACGCCGTCGGCATGGATCCGGATGTTGTCGCCTTCACGGCCATGGAGCGGCTTGGCCACCCATTCCTTCAGCGGCCCCGGCCCGTCAAGGTATGCCGGGAGCAGGTTGGGATGCTCCGGGTACAGGTGCCAGAGGGCGGCGAGGAGGGCCTTGTTGGAGAGCAGCATCTTCCATGCCGGCTCCACCCAGCGCGGGTTGTGCGCGCGTTCCAGGAGGCGGGGACCGAACGGTTCCTTCATCATCAGCTCCCAGGGGTAGAGCTTGAAGATGGTGCTGATCATGAAGTTGTCCAGGTCCACGAAGCGGTTGAGGTTGGGGTCCCAGCCGATATCGGACATGTTGATCCCGATGGTGGTCCACCCGGCCTGGCCGGCCACGTCCCGCATGTAGGCGGCGGTCATCCAGTCCTCGCCGGACTCCTCCACCTCGGAGTGGGCCACGTGCAGGGTGCTCATGCCGGTGCGGTACTGTAACTTCTTCCACTGCCGGATCAGTGCCTCGTGGATCCCGTTCCACTGGTCCCTCCCCGGGAAGACGTCCTGCAGCCAGAACCACTGGGCCACGGCTGCCTCGATCAGGCCTGTGGGGGTATCGGCGTTGTATTCGAGCATCTTGGCCGGGCCGCCCTGCCCGTCATAGATGAAGTCGAAGCGGCCGTAGACGTCCACGTCGCCGGCCTGCAGGGATTCGGCGGCCAGTTCCAGCGCCTGCGGTCCGATCCCGATGGTGCCCATGGCCCCGGTGGCAAGGAACTTGGCCGCCTCCAGGCACATCCGGTGCATTTCCTCGGCGGTCTCCTCGAGGGTTTCCACCTCGTCCATGCTGAACTCGTAGTAGGCGGATTCGTTCCAGTACTCGATCTTCCGGCCGTCATCCATGGTGGTGGTGGAAAAGACCAGGCCCTGTTCCTCGATCTTCTGCTTCCAGTCGGGGCGGGGTTCGCTCAGCAGCCGCTTCACGTTCAGCCCCCCGAAACCTTGCCGCCGCCGCCGCTGGTCCCGCTTTTGGCGCTGGTACCGAAGCCGCCGCGGCTGACGGTTCCGCCCTGGGTGCTGTATCCGGTGGAGGCCTTCGCGCCGCTGGGAACGTTCTTGGTGTAGTTGGGGGCGGTGGACCGGTTCTGCCCCAGCGGCGGGACATAGGCGCCGCGGGAAAAGAAGTACCAGGCGTATACGCCGCCGGCCCGCCCGGCGGAGCTGTCGCAGTTGCGGTCTTCCACGCGCTCGCCGGTTTCGTCGTTGAAGCACACCTGCGCGTATTCGGGCTCATCCTGGTTGCTGGCCACAACGGCGGTGATGGTACCCGCGAGCAGCGCTGTCACGCCCAGGCCGACGACGATGGTGCGCCGCTGGGATCGCTTCTTGTGGGCGGCCGCCTCGTTCAACTGCCTCTCCCGGTCACGGGCGAACGGATCCACCGGGGTGACGGGTTCATTGAGCAGTTCGGGGCGGAGTTCAGGCTTGGGTACCTGCCAGGGGGGTGGCTTCGGACTGTCCCCGGCCGGTTGGGCGCCGCCGGTGGGCTGGCGCTTCGGATCCGGCTTGTTCGGGTCCTGCTTGTCTGGGTCCACGGCGTCCCCCTCAGTTATCCACGTGAATTGGGCACAGCGCTGCACCCCCAAATGCAATCCTCGAATCAGCGTAGTCCCTGCCGGCCCCGGCGGCGAGCACGCCGCAGGGGAGAGCTGCCCATCTCTTCCGCGCGCGGAGCGTGACCCTACACTGGAGCCATGGAAACCGCGTGCCTGCTGGCCGTCTGCCGTGTTCACCAGTTGCTTCCGGATGCCTCGAGCGTGGGAGTGACCGCCATCGACAAGCGCCCGGTGGAGGGGCCGGTCAAGGTGCACCGGCTGGGCCTGCAGGGCGACATCCAGGCGAACCGGGTCCACCACGGCGGCCCGGACCAGGCCATTTACGCGTACTCGCAGGCCGACGCCGACTACTGGGCCGCACAGCTGCAGCAGGACCTGCCGCCGGGCTCGTTCGGCGAGAACCTCCGGGTGGCCGGGATAGACGCCACGTCCGCCATTATCGGGGAGCGCTGGAAGATCGGGCTCGACGTCGAACTTGAGGTCACCTCGCCGCGGACACCCTGTGCCACCTTCCAGCGGCGGCTGGGGGAGCGCCAGTGGGTCAAGCGCTTCACGGAAGAGGGGCGCGTGGGGGCATACCTGAGGGTCATCAGGACCGGCAGCATCCAGGCCGGAGACCACATCCACCGGACCTACGTTCCAACACACGGCATCACGGTGGGGCAGTGGTTCAGCGAGCCCAGTGTTGAGCTGATGGAGGCGCTCAAGGACGCGGACGCCGACGGCGAAATCCGGCTGCAGCAGCCCGAATTCAACAATAAATTCGAGGCCCTGCAGCGGCAGCTGCGCGGCTGATACGCAAGGGAATTCCGACGGCGGAGGTGCCGGATGTGCCCAAGCTCACCGCCGCCGTCGGGCCCCTGATTTAGGGGACGCGGCCCCGGTGCCTTACACTTGAAACATCCCCCACTCCGGAAATCCCTTATTCCTGCCCAATTTTTGAGGCAGGACTGGCAAGTGTTGGGGCCCGCAACTGTGATGCGGGCAGTTTCATAGGGAGAGCCGGCTGAAGAAAACGCTGTACAGACTGCTGGGATAGCAGCCAAGAGATGCAGCGCGAAGTCCTGCCACGGGATTGCGAAAGCGCCGGACTTCTGTGACCGGCCGGTCAATGTTTGCCCGGCATCCACGGCACATGTACTGCGGCTCCGCTCACCCTGGGTAGTGCCGCCTGGCCCCCTATGGATGAGGAATATTTCCCTATGCCCGAAAACCAGAACGAAACCATCGACGCCGCGACTTCCGAAACCGTCGCCGTCGAATTCACTGAGGCCGCTGTCCCCGCAGCAGAGCCCGCTGCCACTGACTCCGCAGCCGAAGCTGCTCCCGCGGGCAAGGCCCAGGAAACCGAAGAAGACGGCGTCAAGTTCGCCGACCTCGGCATCGACGGCCGCGTCCTCGCCGCCCTGCAGGATGTCGGCTACGAGAAGCCGTCACCCATCCAGGCAGCCACCATCCCGCTGCTGCTCGAAGGCCGCGACGTGGTAGGCCTGGCACAGACCGGCACCGGCAAGACTGCAGCATTCGCAGTGCCGGCCCTGTCCCGCCTGGCCGAACTGCATGACCTGAACGGCCCGTCCCGCAAGACCCAGGCCCTGGTGCTCGCCCCGACCCGTGAGCTGGCGCTCCAGGTTGCCGAGGCCTTCACCTCCTACGCCAAGCACATCGACGACTTCACCGTCCTCCCCGTCTACGGCGGCTCCGCCTACGGACCCCAGCTCGCCGGCCTGCGCCGTGGTGCCCAGGTTGTCGTTGGTACCCCCGGCCGCGTGATCGACCACATCTCGAAGGGTTCCCTGGACCTGTCCGAACTCCAGTACCTGGTGCTGGACGAAGCTGACGAGATGCTGCGGATGGGCTTCGCCGAGGACGTGGAGCAGATCTTCCAGCAGACCCCGTCGGAGCGACAGGTGGCGCTGTTCTCGGCAACCATGCCTAGCCAGATCCGCCGGATGTCCAAGCAGTACCTGAACGACCCCGCCGAGATTTCGGTCAAGTCCAAGACCACCACCGGCGCCAACACCCGCCAGCGGTACCTGCAGGTCATGGGCCCGCACAAGCTCGATGCGATGACCCGCATCCTCGAGGTTGAAGAGTTCGACGGCGTCATCGCCTTCGTGCGCACCAAGATGGCCACCGAGGACCTCGCCGACAAGCTGAAGTCCCGCGGCTTCCAGGCCGCCGCCATCAACGGTGACATCCCGCAGCAGCAGCGCGAACGCACTGTGGACGCACTGAAGGAAGGCCGCATCGACATCCTGGTGGCCACCGACGTCGCGGCCCGCGGCCTGGACGTGGAGCGCATCAGCCACGTCATCAACTACGACATCCCGCACGACACCGAGTCCTACGTCCACCGCATCGGCCGCACCGGCCGTGCAGGACGTTCCGGTGACGCCATCCTGTTCATGACGCCGCGCGAGAAGTACCTGCTGCGTTCCATCGAAAAGGCAACCCGCCAGCCGGTGGAACAGATGCACCTCCCCACGGCCGAGACCGTGAACACGCTGCGCCTGGGCAAGTTCGCCGAGCGCATCACGGAGACCCTCGCCTCCGAGGATGTGGCTCCATTCCGCGACCTCATTGCGTCCTACGAGGAAGAGCACAACGTTCCGGCCTCGGAGATCGCTGCCGCCCTTGCCGTGATGGCGCAGGGTGGACAGCCGCTGCTGGTGAAGGAACTGCCGGCAGCTCCCGAGTTCCAGAAGCGTGAGCGCTCCAAGGACGGCTTCGGCTCCCGTGGACCCACCCGCGCCCTGACCGAGGGCAACGCCACCTACCGGATCGCGGTGGGGCGCCGCCAGCGCGTCATGCCCGGCTCCATCGTGGGTGCCATCGCCAACGAGGGCGGCATCTCGTCCTCGCAGATCGGCGGCATCGACATCCGGTCGGACCACTCCCTGGTGGAGCTTCCGGCGGACCTGAGCGCCGAGCAGTTGCGCGCCCTGTCGCGCACCCGGATCGGCGGCGAGCTGATCCACCTCGAGCTGGACAACGGCCGCAAGCCCTCCGGGGAACGCGGCGCCTACCAGGGCAACCGTGGCGGCGAGCGCGGCGGGAACTTCAAGGGCAGCGGGGGGTTCAAGAAGGAGTTCCGGAAGAACGACGGCGAGCGGTCCTCTGCTGACCGCGGCGGCCGCTCCTACAGCGAGCGCTCGGAGCGCAGCTTCAGCGACCGCGGACAGGCCGGCGACTCCCGCTTCGGCGGCCACGGTGATGGCTCCCGCAAGCCCCGCCACGGCAACGACGGCGGACACCGGGACTACAACCGCAAGGGCAAGTGGTAAACCCTCCGTTGAGTGATTGCCACCCCGGGTAATTGACGACGGCGATGGGCCGGCTTTCGAGCCGGCCCATCGGCATTTAACCTCCTGGCGTTTTTGTCCAGATATGGCGACTTCAGGGCCGTCCAAGTCGCCATATCTGCCCAATAACTCCAGAGGTGTGGGGCTTGCCACATTTTCCATTCAGCTGTGGCGCCGCGGCCAGTGTGACCCTGCCTGTTTCGCCTCTGGATGGTGCCCGTAACCCCAGTAATGGCGCGGAAACCGGGGCTAGGGAGGCGGCGAAAAGCAAGTGTTTCACAGCTTGCCGGGGCCGCCTTGTGCCGATTTGTTGGGAGCTGAATCTTCCGGTAGAGTATTTACTCGTTGCCCCCCTAGCTCAGTGGTAGAGCGCGTTCTTGGTAAGAACGAGGTCACCGGATCGATTCCGGTGGGGGGCTCTGAATGAGGGCCTGTGTCAAGGCGGTTTGACCGGCTTGACACAGGTTTTTCTCATTCGTGGCGGTGTAGCTCAGTTGGTTAGAGCGCACGACTCATAATCGTGAGGTCGGGAGATCGAGCCTCCCCACCGCTACAGGACAAGCCCCCGGAATCCCCGAGATTCCGGGGGCTTTTTGTTGCCTGCTGAGAAAGTCCTCACCCCCTGCGATCCGGATCCCACCCTAGCCTGCGGCTGAGCTCCACAGCCGCGCGTTCCAGGGCAGCCAGGATTAGGTCCTCCTGTGTGCCTTCTATGGCGGGCGGAGCTGGGGCTGCTTGTGTGTCGTAAGTGTGGGTCACGGCAATTGAAGCCACTACCCGCCCGCTCCTGTCGCGGACAGCTTTGGCTACGGACGTCAACCCTTCAGTCACCTCCCCAAACTCGCGCGCGAACCCCTGCCTGCGGACAGCAGCCAGCTGCTGGGCCAGCTCGGCGTAGGTCCCCGGGCCCCGGCCGGTCCGTTGGATAAAGGCAAAATTAGACGGGAACAGCGCCCTCAGCTGGTCATGACCGAGGCTGGCGAGAATCGCCCTTCCCGACGCCGTCAGGTGCGCCGGCAGGCGGACGTCCTTCGCGGTGACTAGCGGCGCCCGCAGGGGAGCGGTCTGTTCATGG
Organism: Arthrobacter sp. K410C; assembly: GCF_059090105.1. Taxonomy (NCBI): domain Bacteria; kingdom Bacillati; phylum Actinomycetota; class Actinomycetes; order Micrococcales; family Micrococcaceae; genus Arthrobacter; species Arthrobacter sp. K410C. Next base: position 689,880 of record NZ_JBNHFJ010000001.1, on the reverse strand, counting down.
ATGTAGAGCGTTTCGTGGCCATGAAGGACCGCCAGGTGTGCCGTTTCACCAACACTGGCAACTAAACGGGCCAGGACGGGACGGCCGTACCTTGCCAACGGGGCCTGGATCGCAAAGGCCTGGCCGATTTCCAGGGCCGCGACACCCAAGGCGTAGGCCTGCTCCTCAGGGATGTGGGCTACGTAGCCCAACGTCTGCATTCCGCGGAGAAGCCGGAAGGTGGAGGACCTTGGTGAGCCAACAGCCTCGGCGATCCTGGCGGCAGGAACAGGGTTTGCCTGCGTTGCGAGGTAGCTGAGGATCCGGAGCGATCGCAGAGAACTCTCTGGTTCACCCATTTAAAACACCACCCGTGACCTGAATCTCATATATGGGACTGCTATGCCGTGGATTCCATTGTCCTTGTCCTGGATTCACGGTGCGATGGTTCTATTCAAGAAAATGCCGCGCCGGTACGGGCCGGCAAGAATGTCAGGAGACAGACCCATGGCCATCACTTCTGAGGCCCCACGCACTGCATCACGCCACATCTGGAAGCTATTCGTGTACAGCGGCATAGGTGCATTCATGTTTTTTGTGCCGGTTACGATAGCAGGAAAAAACACGATCATGCTGGACCACATCGTCTCCTTTCTCCAGGCGAGCATCGGCCCGGTTTTGCCCTTCTATGCCCTGGCCGTGATCGTTGCGGGCGCCGGTTACCCGTTCGTTGCCGGAACGTGGAAGAGGTCTGCGGTGGAGGTGGTTTTCTCGCTACTGAAAGTGGTGGGGATGGTGGTGGGTTTCATGATGGTCTTCCGGGTGGGGCCGGCGTGGCTGTTTGAACCCGGCATGGGGCCGTTCCTGTTTGAAAAGCTGGTAATCCCCGTTGGGCTCCTTGTCCCCATCGGTGCCGTGTTCCTTGCCCTGCTGGTCAGCTATGGCCTGCTGGAGTTCATTGGTGTCCTCGTCCAGCGCGTGATGCGTCCGATCTGGCGGACGCCGGGGAGGTCCGCGATCGATGCGGTTGCATCCTTCGTGGGCAGCTATTCGCTTGGCCTCCTGATCACCAACCGGGTCTACAAAGAGGGCAAGTACACGGCCCGTGAGTCTGCCATCATTGCCACAGGATTCTCCACTGTTTCCGCCACCTTTATGGTTATTGTGGCCAAGACCCTGGACCTGATGGGCCAGTGGACTGCCTACTTCTGGATCACCTTCCTGGTCACATTCGCGGTTACGGCCATCACGGTCCGGATCTGGCCATTGAACAGCATCCCGGACGAATACCACCCCGAAGCCGTACCGCAGCCTGAAGAGGACGTTTCCGGACGCCGCCTCTCGGTCGCCTGGCGTGAAGCCCGCCAAACTGTGGAAGCAGCACCTTCGCTCGCGGTCAACGTATGGACCAACGTCAGGGATGGCCTGCTGATGGCGATGGCTATCCTCCCCTCCATCCTTTCCATTGGCCTGCTGGGGCTGGTCCTTGCGACCTACACCCCGGTCTTCGACTGGCTGGGCTTCCTCTTCTATCCCTTTACCTGGGCGCTGCAGCTGCCCGAACCCATGCTCGTAGCAAAGGCCAGCGCCGTTGGTGTTGCAGAAATGTTCCTTCCCGCTCTCCTTGCGGCGGAGGCGGTCCCAGTGGTCAAGTTCGTGGTAGGCGTTGTGTCCGTGTCCGGGATCATCTTCTTCTCCGCCCTGGTTCCCTGCATCATGGCTACGGATATTCCCATCCCGGTCTGGAAGCTGGTTGTTATCTGGTTCCAGCGGGTCGCTCTGACGCTGATCCTTGTGACCCCCATAGCGTTCCTGCTGTTTCCGTCCTAGAGCACGGTCCCGGCTCCATCCGCAGCTTCGGTTGGGGCCGGTGACCCTCGCCGGCCCCGCTTCCCATCCGTGACAACTTCCCCGTTTCGCCGTAGTTTTGCAGCAGGCGGCGGACGGGGGACTGTGGTGGACTTTTTCAATGAGGTGATGGAACCCTTCCGGTGGCTCGTTTCCGTCATCATGCTGGCGTTCCACGGCGGCCTGACCGCCATCGGAATGCCGGCGGGGAGCGGCTGGACGTGGACACTGTCCATCATCGGGCTGGTACTGGTCATCCGCGCGGCCCTGATCCCCGTGTTCCTTGCGCAGGTCCGGGCCCAGCGCCGTATGCGGCTCCTGCAGCCGGACCTGAAGGAGCTCCAGGAAAAATACCGGGGCAAAACTGACCAGCTGTCCCGGCAGGCCATGGCCCAGGAACAGATGGCCCTCTACAAGAAGCACGGCACCAATCCGTTTTCTGCCTGCCTTCCCCTGTTGATCCAGGCGCCGTTCTTCCTGGCCCTGTTCCAGGTCCTCTCCGGCATTTCCGGCGCGGCGGCCAGGGATGAGGGCATCGGAACCCTGAACTCCGCCCAGGCCGCCCAGTTTGACGCCTCCAGCATTTTCGGCGCATCGTTGTCCGCGTCCCTGCTGCACGGCGGAGGCGGTAACCAGGCCGCAGTGGCCATCCTCGCCGTCGCCATGATCCTGGCCATGACGGCCTGCCAGTTCGTCACCCAGAAACTCGTCATGGCACGCAGCCTGGCCGGCCAGGACCCGGAGAATCCCTTGCTCCGCCAGCAAAAAATCCTCCTCTACATCCTGCCGGTGATCTTCGGAGCCGGCGGGATCATCTTCCCCATTGGTGTCCTCATCTACTGGACTGTCTCCAACCTCTGGACCCTGGTACAGCAGTACATGGTGACGCGCAAAGCGTGAGGAGGCGCCCGGACCGCCAGACTCCTGTCTTGGGACGGAATTCACGGGCAGAATGACTCCATGGCCCAGCTGATCTATTCCGGCATCACCTCCTTGGACGGCTACGTCGCGGACCGGAACGGCAGGTTCGACTGGAGCGCACCCGACGAGGAGGTCCACGCCTTTGTGAACGACCTCGAGCGCGACGTCGGGACGTACCTGCTCGGCCGCAGGATCTACGAGGTCATGTCCGTCTGGGAAACAATGGGCACCGCCGGTGACCCGCCGGTAATCCAGGACTACGCACGCATCTGGCAGGGGGCAGACAAGGTTGTCTACTCCACCTCCCTGGTCGGGGTGTCCGCGGCGCGGACCCGGGTGGAACGGGCATTCAGCCCCGACGCCGTCCGCGCCCTGAAAGCGAACACCGACCGCAATATCGGCATCGGCGGCCCCACCCTGGCTGCCCGGGCGCTCGAAGCCGGACTGGTGGACGAATGCCAGCTCTTCCTGAACCCCATTGCCGTAGGCGGCGGCCTGGGCTTCTTCCCCGACGGACTGGAGACAAGGCTCGAACTCCTGGATGAGCGGCGGTTCCGCAACGGCGTGGTCTATTTGCGCTACCGCTGCCTAGCTTGAGGGGCAGAATGGGTCCATGACCCGAATCGCAATCATCGGCGGCCACGGCAAAGTGGCCCTCCGCCTGTCAGCCCTCCTCACGGACGAGGGGCACAGCGTCACCTCGTTCATCCGCAACCCGGACCACGCCGCGGATGTGGCGCAGACGGGAGCAACGCCGTCGGTCCTGGACGTGGAACATGCGACGACGGCGGAACTCGCCGAGGCGCTGCAGGGCCATGACGTGGTGGTCTGGTCCGCCGGTGCCGGCGGCGGCAACCCGGCGCGCACCTATGCCGTGGACCGGGACGCGGCCATCCGCTCCATGGAGGCCGCAGCCCACGCCGGGGTGGACCGGTACGTCATGGTCTCCTACCTGGGGGCAGGCAAGGACCACGGAGTGCCCGAAACCAACAGCTTCTTCCCCTACGCGGAGGCAAAGGCGGCAGCTGACGACTACCTGCGTGGCACGGGGCTGGCATGGACCATCCTGGGACCGGGGGCGCTGACGGACAATCCGGGCACCGGGCGCATCGACGTGGACCCGCCCCGGGACGGCGGCGCGGCAACGTCCCGTGACAACACTGCCAGCGTGGCCGCAGCCGTGATTGAGATGCCGGAAACGGCCGGCCGGACCATCGAGTTCCGCGACGGCTCGCTTCCGGTCGCCGCCGCCCTGGGTTCTTCCTAGCCGGCGGCCGTGAGCTCCAGGTCCAGGGAGTTTTGCTCCACGTAGTCGAGGGCCCGGCGCACGGCGCCGACCGTGACCATGGAGTCGCCCAAGGGTGAGACGGCCACCCGCGGGGGAGTGGCGGTGAACTGCGCCAGGCGTTCGGTAATGGCCTCAAGCAGCATGTCCGCCGAATTGGCCACGGCCCCGCCGATCACCACGAGCTCCGGGTTCAGCAGCGTGGCGACGGCGCCCACTACCCGTGCCATCCGGCCGGCGAGGCGGTCGAGGATCTGCCGGGCGACGGCGTCGCCGGCAGCGGCCGCGGCGAACACCTGTTCCGCCTCGACGCCGCCCGCTGCGTACTTCCGCAGCGCTGTCCCGGCTTTGCCTGCGAGCGCCTCCGCGGCCCAGTTCCGGGCGAGGAAGGCGATACCGTAGGTGTCGCCAACGCCTTCCACCCACTCCAGGAAGGCAAGTTCGCCGGCGCCCCCGTCGCGCCCGTGCAGCAGCCGCCCGTTGTCGATGATGCCGGCACCCAGGCGTTCGCTGGCCAGGATCACCACCACGTCGTCCACTCCGGCTGCCGCTCCCTGCCAGCGGTCCCCAAGTGCGGCGAGGTTGGCGTCGTTTTCCAGCAGTACAGTCCAGCCCCGCATCTCCAGCAGTGCTGTCTTCAGGCCGACGTCGAACAGTTCCCAGAAGTGCTGCTTCACCAGGACGTCCCCGTGGCGGTCCACCGGCGCGGCGATGCCGGCGCACACGGCAAGGACTGCATCCGGGGAGGCGCCGCTGCCCTCCAGCGCCAGCAGGGCGGCCCGGTCGACGACGGCGACGCGTTCTTCGGCTGGGATGTCCGCCCGGGAAAACGCCTGGGTAGCCCTGCCCAGCATCCTGCCGCGGAGATCGGCGACCACCACCGTGGCCTTGGAGACACCCACATCCATGCCCAGGACGTAGCCCGCGCGCTCGTTGAGCTCGAACCGGCGGGCGGGGCGGCCCTTCTGGTATCCGCCAAAGGCGCGCTGGTTCTCCAGCTCCCGGATCCAGCCCCGCGCCATCAGATCCTCGCAGACGGAGATGGCGGTGGCCCGGGTCAGGCCGGTGGCCTCCATGACCTCGGTGACGGTCACCGCCCGGGATGCGCGCAGGAATTCCAGGACTGCTCCTGCGCTGACGCGACGGAGCAGCTGGGGTGTGGCCGGCGTGGGTTCCGTCATGGGTGTTGACCTCTCTCTCGCTGCCCTCCATAATACTTGTGATACTAAATTTAGATTCAATATAAATATGTCCGATTGGGCGCCTCGTTTGCTATGGCACCCATACTGGTGGTTTACATCCTGGCGCGACGGTGGGTACTGTCCGAAGTAAATGCGCGGGGCCGCCAAGTAGACCCAAAAGACCTTGACCAGCCATAACCCAAACGCACAGAAAAGGAAGATCCCTTTGTCCACCACCGCCACGCTGGCAACCCTCTCCGACTCCGACCGCCTCGCTGATCCGAACTGGTGGCGCCAGGCAGCGGTCTACCAGATCTATCCGCGCAGCTTCGCCGACTCCAACGGCGATGGCATCGGCGACCTGAAGGGCATTACCGCGAAGGTCCCGTACCTGAAGGCGCTGGGCATCGACGCCGTGTGGCTGAGCCCCTTCTACCCCTCGGCACTCGCCGACGGCGGCTACGACGTGGATGACTACCGCGACGTGGACCCCAAGCTGGGCACGCTGACGGACTTTGACGAGATGGCCAAGGCCCTGCACGGCGCCGGGATCAAGCTGATCGCGGACATCGTCCCCAACCACTCCTCCGACCGGCACCAATGGTTCAAGGAGGCACTGGCCGCGCCCAAGGGTTCACCCGCCCGCGATCGGTACATCTTCCGTGACGGGAAGGGCCCCAACGGCGAGTTCCCGCCGTCGGACTGGGACTCGGTGTTCGGCGGCCCCGCCTGGGAGCGCATCACCGAACCGGACGGCACTCCCGGCCAGTGGTATATGCACATCTTTGCGAAGGAGCAGCCGGACCTGAACTGGTCCAACCGGGAAGTCCGCGACGACTTCCTCAAGACTCTCCGCTTCTGGTCCGACCGCGGCGTGGACGGCTTCCGCGTGGACGTGGCCCACGCCCTCACCAAGGACCTCACCGAACCGCTGCTGTCCAAGCTGGAACTGAGCGCGGCCAACACCGGCGTTGACGGGTTCGACGACGGCACGCACCCGTTCTGGGACCGCGACGAAGTGCACGAGATCTACGCCGAATGGCGCGAGGTGTTCAACGAGTACAACCCGCCGCGGACCGCCGTCGCCGAGGCCTGGGTGCACGCCACCCGCCGCGCCCGGTACGCCAGCCCGCAGGGCCTGGGCCAGGCTTTCAACTTCGACCTGCTGCAGGCCGATTTCGACGCCGCCGAGTACAGGGAGATCATCACCCGCAACCTGGCCGAGGCAGCCGCCACCGGAGCGTCCTCCACCTGGGTGTTCTCCAACCATGACGTGGTCCGGCACGCCACCCGCTACGGACTGCCCCAGGTGTCAAAGGGCAAAGCGGGCAGCAAGGGCCAGGACGGCAAGGACTGGCTCCTCGCCGGCGGTCCCAAGGACCAGCTGGACGTGGAACTCGGGGAACGCCGCGCCCGCGCCGCCACGCTGCTGATGCTGGCCGTCCCGGGTTCCGCCTACCTGTACCAGGGTGAGGAACTGGGGCTCCAGGAAGTGTCAGAGATTCCCGAATCCGAGCGCCAGGACCCGTCCTTCTTCCGCAACAAGGGCGTGGAGATCGGCCGTGACGGCTGCCGCGTGCCCCTGCCGTGGAAGGTGGAGGGAACGTCCTTCGGCTTCGGTGAGGGCGGCTCGCACCTGCCGCAGCCGGACTGGTTCAGCAAGTACGCCGTGGAAGCCCAGGACGGCACGCAAGGTTCCACCCTGGAGCTGTACCGTGCGGCCCTGAAGCTGCGCCGTGAGCTGCAGACGGACGAGGAACTCGAGTGGGTGGAGACCGGCAACCCTGAGGTCCTGCACTTCCGCCGCCCCAACGGATGGCAGTCTGTCACCAACTTCGGCGGCACCGCCGTCGAGCTTCCCGCGGGGAAGGTGCTGCTCACCAGCGGACCCCTGGAAGACGGCAAGCTGCCCGCCAACACCACCGCATGGCTGCGCTGATGCCCGCACCCGGCACAGGCCGGCAGGCCTTGCAGAAACAGCCCTGATGCAGGAGCTCATCTACGGCTGCATGGGATTGGGCGGCAGCTGGTCCGACGAGCCGCATGGCAGTGCCCAGGTGGACGAGGCCGCTGCCGCCGTCCAGGCAGCCCTGGACGCCGGCATCACCCTGTTCGACCACGCGGATATCTACCGAAGCGGCAAGTCCGAGGCCGTCTTCGGCGAGGTGCTGGCCGGCACGCCGGGCCTGCGGGACCGGATCCGGCTGCAGACCAAATGCGGGATCAGGCTGAACGAACGCGGCCTGCAGACGCATTACGACCTGAGCCGGGAAGCCATCCTGGAACGGGTCAACGGGAGCCTGAAGCGGCTGCGCACTGACTACGTGGACATCCTCCTGCTGCACCGCCCGGACCCGCTGGCAGACCCCGCAGAGGTGGCGTCCGCCGTCGGGCAGCTGATGGCGGAAGGCAAGGTCCGGCAGCTGGGCGTGTCCAACATGTCCGGGGCGCAGATCGAGGTGCTGCAGGACCGGCTGGAAACGCCCGTGGTGGCCAACCAGCTGGAGATGAGCCTGTTGAAGCGGGCCTGGCTGGAAAGCCAGGTGCTGGTGAACCATCCGGAACACCTGGACTACAGCTTTCCGCACGGCACCGTGGAGTACTGCACCCGTCACTCCATCACCCTGCAGGCCTACGGTTCCCTGGCCCGGGGCGTCTACACCGGCGCGGAACCGGAAAGCCCCACTTCCGCGGATGCTTCCACCGCGGAGCTCGTGGCGCAGCTGGCGGGGGAGTACGGGACGTCCGGGGAGGCGGTCCTGCTCGGCTGGCTGATGAAGCACCCGGCCGGCATTGCACCGGTGATCGGCACGGTCAACCCAGGCCGCATCCGCGCCTGTGCCGACGCCGCGAAGGCCGCCGCCGCCATGTCCCGGGCCGACTGGTACCGGCTCTGGGTGACCGCGCGTGGCAGCAACATCCCCTGACCACCAGTTGCGCAGCAGCACGGGCCGTTCCGGCCGCCGGAACGGCCCGTGCTGCTGCGTCTTTTCCACCCGGCGGGGTCACATCCCGTTTAGTTCGTATTGATCCTCACAAGCTGGCCATTTTCGTCGCCGCGCCGCTTGCAGGGCGGATACTGTAGAAAGCATGACGTCTACCATCGCCACCGAGACCGTAAGGCCGGAACGCAATATCCCCGCAGAAATCGCCCGCTCCTGGCTGCTGGTTAATGCCATGAAGACCGAGCTTTTTGACCAGTCGGCAGTTTCCCGCGCCGACTCGATCATCCTGGATATTGAAGATGCAGTGGACCCCTCGCAGAAGGACCAGGCGCGCGGCAACGTCGTCGACTGGCTGACCGCCGGCGGCAAGGCATGGGTCCGCATCAATGACGCCACCAGCCCGTTCTGGGCCGACGACCTCGCAGGCCTCCGCGGCACCCCCGGGCTCCTGGGCGTCATGCTCGCCAAGACCGAATCCGCGGACCAGGTCACCGAAAGCTTCCACCGGATGGACGGCAAGACACCCGTCATCCCGCTGGTGGAATCCGCCGTCGGCATTGAGGAAGCCAACAACATCGCCAAGGCCCAGGGCGCGTTCCGCCTGGCTTTCGGCTCCGGCGACTTCCGCCGCGATACGGGCATGGCTGCCACCCCGGAGGCCATGGCCTACCCCCGCGCCAAGCTCGTGGTCGCCAGCCGCGTGGGCAACCTCCCGGGCCCCATCGACGGACCCACGGTGGGCACCAACCACCCCATCCTGCGCGAACAGACCGGCATCACGGTGATGATGGGCATGACGGGCAAGCTGTGCCTTGCCATCGACCAGACTCCGGTCATCAACGAGGTCATCAGCCCCACCCCGTCCGACGTCGCCTGGGCCACCGACTTCATGACCGACTTCGAAGCCAACGGCCGCGTCATCCGCGACGGCTCAGATCTTCCCCGCCTGGGCCGCGCCGAAAAAATCATGAAGCTCGCAGTGGCCTTCGGAGTCCAGCCCGCGCTCTGATGCCCCACCCGCTTTCCTCCGGGACCCCGTTGGCCGATACCCGTTATCTGGTCCACGGGGTCTCTTGGGATGGGCCGCCGGCGTCAAGGGCAGCGGACGACGGCGGTGCGCCGGTCCTGCGCCTCCAGTCACCGTCCGGCGCCTTCCGGCAGGTCAGCCTCCACCCGGAGGCCAGGCTCGGCTTTCGCGTTGAGGACCCGGCAAAATCCTGCCTGGGGCACCTGCGCGTCCACTCCTCCACACGCCGCGACCACGTCCTGTGCGCGGCGGGCGCCCCGGCGGCCCGGGGCAAGCAGTGCGAGCGCTGCTTCATGCTGGACGAGTCACGGCTCATCCACGACTTCCACCGGGGCGGCCGCGTCACCCCCGGGCTGCGCGCGTACCTGATGCAGGAACACTGGCTGTATGTGGCCACCTTCGCGGGCGGTGCCAGCAAGGTGGGAACAGCATCCGGACCGCGGAAGTGGAACCGGCTGGCAGAGCAGGGCGCCGCGGCGGCCCGGTATGTGGCCCGCGCCCGGGACGGCAAGGTGGTCCGGATCCTCGAGGACCTGGTCACGGCCGAAGCCGGCCTGTCCCAGCAAGTCAGGTCCGCCGCCAAAGCCGAGGCACTGCTCCGGCCGCTACCCGCTCCCGAACTGGATGCCACCAACGCCCGCCGCGCCGCCGAAGCCCGTGCACTGCTGGCGCATACCGCCGTCGAAGGGTTCACGGTGGTGGACGAACCCTGGATCCGTCCCAGGCAGGCATCCGTCCTGCACGGCCCGGGCGCCCGCCACCCGTACCCGCACCCGCTGGACAGCGGTGGGCACGGCTTCGAGATCATGGGGCTGAGCGGGCACAACGCCCTGGCCCGGCTGGACGGCACGGATGCCGCCTTCGTGGTGAACCTTGCCCAACTGGGCGCCCGCACCCTCATCCTGGGCGACTTCGCCTCCGAGGTCCCGGCCCTGCAGGAAGCCCTGTTCTGAACCGTTGCACCGAGGCCCGGTAAACTGGCCGGGTGCTGAACGAATTCTGGGCCACCGCGCCAACCCGCTACAAAGTCTTGGTCTTCAGCGCGATGGGGCTCATCGCCGTCGGCATCATCCTGAACCTGGTGGGCAACACCAGCGGCAACCAGGGGCTGGCCATGGCCTCCCTCCCGCTGATCGGGCTGGGCCTGGTCCTGCACGTGGCCGGAATGGTGGTCCGCGGCCAGGCCATCCGGAAGCGGCTGCGCCGGTAGGGTTCCCTGCCCCCTGGCCGGGACGCGCTTTTCTGCCCTCCAGCAGGCGGGCGATAGGCTGGAGGCCATGACTATCAATCCGGACCTGCAGGGCCGCAGCTACCCTGCCGCTGAGGTGTACGACGTCGGCCGCGAGAAAATCCGCGAGTTCGCCCGCGCCGTGAAAGCCACCCATCCTGCGCACTTCGACGTCGACGCCGCCAAGGCCCTGGGCCACAATGACCTGGTGGCCCCGCCCACCTTCGCCATCATCATCGCCCAACGCGCCGACGCCCAGCTCATCGAGGATCCGGAAGCCGGCATCGACTTCTCCCGCGTGGTCCACGCGGACCAGCGCTTCACCCACCACCGCCCTATCTTCGCCGGCGACCGGCTGGTGGCCGAACTCCACGTGGACGGCGTCCGTGCCATGGGCGGCGGTGCGATGATCACCACCCGTTCCGAAATTTTCGCCCTGGCCGCGGACGAGTCCCGTGAGCAGGTCACCACCACCACGTCATCCATCCTGGTCCGCGGAGAGGGACAGTAGCCATGAGCCCCAGCATCCACGAACTCAGCGCCGGCCAGGAGATCGGCAGCCGCACCGTCGAGGTCACCCGCGCCGACCTGGTCAAGTACGCCGGCGCCTCCGGTGACTTCAACCCCATCCACTGGAACGAGGCCTTCGCCACCAGCGTGGAACTGCCCGGCGTCATCGCCCACGGCATGTTCACCATGGGCTCGGCCGTCCAGCTGGTGACCGACTGGGCAGGCGACCCGGCCGCCGTCGTCGACTTCCAGACCCGCTTCACCAAGCCGGTCCTGGTCACGGACACCACCGGCACGGAGCAGCCCGGGGCCACCATCGAGGTGAGCGGCACCATTGGAAAGCTCGACGCCGAGGCCGGCACCGCACGCGTCGACCTCACCGTTGGCTCGGCCGGCCAAAAAGTCCTGATGAAGGCCCAAGCCGTCGTCAGGCTTTCCTGAGCGGGCACGTTGACACCCAGGCAAGGCACAGGGGCAACTGTCACCGCCGGTGAAGTCACCCGCTGGCGCAACGCCGTGGTGGTGGCCTACGCCGCCAGCGGGCTGGCGTTTGCCTCCTGGGTGTCCCGCCTCCCGGCCATCCGGGACGCGCTGGACCTCACCCCGGGCAACGTGGGGGTACTCCTGCTCTGCATGACGCTCGGTTCCTTCGCGTCCGTTTCAGCCTCCGGGCTGATCGTGCTCCGCCTGGGTTCGAAGCGGACCATCCGGACCGGCAGCATCATGGTGGGCGTGGGCCTGCTGATGACCGGTGCCGGTACCTCGGTCCTAGCCAGCCCGGTGGCCACCGCGCTGGGCCTGGCCGTCATCGGGCTGGGCACCGGCAGCTGGAACACCGCGTCCAACGTTGAGGGCGCGGCGGTTGAGCGGGCCGTTGGCCGGCACATCATGCCGCGGCTTCACGGCGCGTTCAGCCTGGGGACTGTGGCCGGCGCCGGGCTGGGTGCGGCAGCGGCCGCCGTGTCCCTGCCGGTGGCGTCGCATCTGGCCGCTGCCGGCGTGGTGGTGGCCGTTTCCGTAGCGACGGCGGCGTCCTGGTTCCGTGCCGACATCACCCCGGTTCCGGCCGAGCGGACGTACACCCCGGACAACTTCGAGGACCCCAGCACCGGGCCGATTCCCGTCATCTCTCCAGGCACTTCGAAGTCCGCCCACGAGCCCCTGGACAACAAACGCAAGATCGCCCAGGCCTGGCGGGACCGGCGCACCCTCCTCCTGGGGGTGTTGGTGCTGGGCCTCGCCCTGGCCGAAGGGGCGGCGGGGGACTGGGTGGCACTGGCACTGGCGGACGGCCACGGCCAGTCAGACGCCGCCGGTGCTGCCGGATACGGGCTCTTTGTCACGTTCATGACCATCGGACGGTTCGCCGGAACCCTGGTCCTGGACCGGTTCGGGCGGGTGCCGGTGATGCGCTGGTGCGCGGCGATGGCGGTTGCCGGACTTGGCTTGTTCGTCTTTGCGCCGGTGCCCTGGCTGGCATTCGTTGGCCTGGCGGTGTGGGGCCTGGGCGCATCCCTGGGGTTCCCGGTGGGCATGTCCGCTGCGGCCGACGACCCCGCCAAAGCTGCCGCCCGGGTCTCCGTGGTGTCCACCATCGGATACGGGGCCTTCCTCTGCGGCCCGCCTCTGCTGGGGCTGCTGGCCGAGCACGTGGGCATCCTGCACTCGCTGCTCGCCGTCATGGTGATGCTGGTGGTGAGCTTCCTGCTCTCGCCCGTGGCCCGGAAGCTTGCCTGAGGTTATTGGAAGTTACTGCGCCCGGACAGTAACTATCAAGTACTGTTGTTTGGTGAATTCCACCCTGCTTTCCTCCCTGACCACCTCCGCCGTCGGCGGTCCTGCCGGCAGCTTTATCGAGGTACGGACTGAGGCCGAAATCATCGACGCCATCCGCACAGCGGATGCGGCCGGCGAGCAGGTGCTGATTATCAGCGGTGGCTCCAACCTTCTGATTTCCGACGACGGGTTCCCCGGCACGGTCGTAAAGATTGCCTCCGAAGGGTTCACCGTGAATGCCGAGGACTCGTGCGGCGGCGTGGCCGTGGTGGTCCAGGCGGGTCACAACTGGGACATACTGGTGGAGCACGCCGTCCGCCATGCCTGGTCCGGGATCGAAGCGCTTTCCGGCATACCCGGTTCCACGGGTGCGACTCCCGTCCAGAACGTGGGTGCCTACGGCGCCGACGTCTCCCAGACAATCGCAGCGGTGCGCACCTGGGACCGCGAGCGGAACGCCGTGAAGACCTTCACCAACTCCGAGCTGCAGTTCGGCTACCGCGACTCCATCCTCAAGCGGACCACCGTCAACGGTTCACCCCGCTACATCGTGCTCACCGTCGAATTCCAGCTTCCGCTCGGCCGGATGAGCGCACCCATCCGCTATGCCGAACTTGCCCGTGCCCTGGGAGTCGAGCCCGGCAAGCGCGCCTATGCCACGGACGTGCGCCGCGAGGTGCTCCGGCTGCGGGCCTCGAAGGGCATGGTGTGGGACGCCGCTGACAGGGACACCTATTCCACGGGCTCGTTCTTCACCAATCCCATCGTTCCCGCGGAGGTGGCTGAGGCGTTGCCGGAGTCCGCGCCGCGTTACCCGGCGGGAGCCGACGGACTGGTGAAGCTTTCGGCTGCGTGGCTCATCGACCAGGCAGGCTTCGGGAAAGGCTTCGGCCTGGAACAGGACAGTGTGTCGGGCGGACGGGCGTCGCTGTCCACCAAGCACACGCTGGCTATCACCAACCGCGGCGCAGCCCGGGCGGCAGATGTGGTGGCCGTGGCCCGCGAGGTGCGGGCCGGCGTCGAACGCCGCTTCGGCATTGAACTGCACCCCGAGCCGCTGCTTATCGGGCTGGAGCTGTAGTCCGCTCAGCGTCCGGCGAGCCCTGCCGGAGTACTTCCGCAGCGGCCATGAGGGCTGACGCCCAGCCGGTGAGGGCCAGGTAGATGCCCATAAACAGCCAGACCAGCAGGCCCGGTGCCTGGGGGTTTGCCGCCCCCGCAGTGATGCAGGTGGCCAGCCCGGTGACGGCCACGGCGAGTGACAGGATCCAGAGGAGACGGGCTGCCCGTGGGTGCTGCCGCCAGTCCCGGTGGATGCGGACGCCGTTGGGGCTGACCGCGATTGCGGGGAACAGGACGGCGTAGCCGCCTCCAAGGCTCAGGGCGAGGGAGGGGAGCAGCAGAAGGGGGTTTGACCGCCCCGCGCTGAGGAACGCGGAGAGGGAAATGAGTCCCAGCGCAGTTCCTGCCAGGACGCCCAGCGTCCCGCCGATCATCCATCTCCTGGTTTTACGCGCAGGCAACTGCCACAAACTCCCCAAAGTCATGGTTCTACCCTAGCCGCCGTGTTGCGTGCTCCGCCGCGACCGTAGGATGAGGGCATGGCTGCGCAGGCGGGTAACCGGATTGACGGCAGGACGCTGGGCCGGCTGCGGCTGGTGTCCCAAAGGCTGCTGGCCCAGGGCCTGCCGGCAGCCGGGGAGGCCACGGACTCCCCGGCAGGCGTGGTCCGTTGGATGACGGCCATGCAGGCACAGGACCTGCAGGCGGCTTTGTGGGCTGTTGGCGTTCGGCTTCCCGGCTCCGGTATCAGCGCCATGCGGGCTGCACTCGACACCGGAAGCGTGGTGAGGTCCTGGCCGATGCGGGGAACCCTGCACCTGGTGGCGCCCGAGGACCTGGGCTGGATGCTGGAGCTTACAGCGGACCGGCTGACCAAGGGCATCGCCGCCCGGCACCGGGAACTCGGGATCACCTGGGCGGATGTCGAAAAGTGCCGGGATCTCGCGCTCGACCGTCTCGCAGCCGCCGGGCCGGCCAGCCGTAGTGAGCTGTTCAGTGTTTTCAATGCCGCGGGGCAGCCTACGCAGGGGCAACGGGGCGTCCACATCTTGGGAACGCTATGCCGGCACGGCTGGCTGGTGCAGGGGCCGCTGGCCGGAAACCAGCAACTGCTGGTGGCGTTTGATCAGTGGATTCCGCAGTCCCGGCGCTTGGAGCGGGCGGAGGCGGTTGCAGAGTGGCTGCTCCGTTACTTCCGCAGCCATGGCCCGGCCACCGTCCGTGACTTCGCCTGGTGGACCCAGATTCCCTTGACTGAAGTCCGGTCCGCTTTGGAGGAGATCCGCGGCGAGCTGGTGGAGCTCAAGTTTGACGGTACGGGCTACTGGATGTCCCCGGAGACCGCCGTGCTGCTGGAAGGCAGGGTCCAGGGCGGCCGCTCCGTCCTGCTGCTGCCCGGCTTCGACGAGTTCCTGCTGGGCTACACCGACCGGAGCCTTGTCCTGCCGCCCGAGCATGCCAACCTGGTTGTTCCCGGCGGCAATGGGGTCTTCAAGAAGACGATTGTTGCGGCAGGCGAGGTGATCGGCACCTGGGCCGTTGCGGGCAAAGGCCAGCGCGCCGCCGTCGTACCCGAACTCTTTGACGGCAACCGCCCGCTTGGCCCGGCAGCGCAGGCAGCCTTCGACAAGGCTTCCCGGCGGTACCGGGATTTCCTCGCCACCTGAGCCGGCCCCACCCCCGCGACGCTCTCTCACTTGTGGCGGCTTTCCGGCCGACGCCCTCTCACTTATGGCGGCTACCCGGCCGACGCCCTCTCACTCTCGGCGAGGGACAGCCGGTTAAGCAGGAGCGGCCCCGCCCCAAAGGGGGCAGGGCCGCTGTGAACGGCAGCTGTCTACAGGTTGCCGGTGGCGATGTTGAGCATGCGGCGCAGCGGCTCGGCGGCGCCCCAGAGGAGCTGGTCGCCCACGGTGAAGGCGCTGATGTACTGCGGTCCCATTTCCATCTTGCGGATGCGGCCAACCGGGATGTCCAGGGTGCCGGAAGCGGCCACCGGGGTGAGCTCGGCCATGGACGCTTCCTTGGTATTGGGGACCACCTTGGCCCACTCGTTGTCCTCGGCCAGAAGCTTCTCAATCTCGGCGACGGACAGGTCCTCGCGGAGCTTGAGCGTCAGCGCCTGGGAGTGGGAGCGCATGGCGCCGATCCGGACGCACAGGCCGTCCATGATGACGTGGTTTTCCTCGGAGGTGCCCAGGATCTTGTTGGTTTCGACCCCGGCCTTCCACTCTTCCTTGGACTGTCCGTTGCCCAGGTCGGCATCGATCCAGGGGATCAGGGAGCCGGCCAGCGGCACGCCGAACTGGGTGGCGTCGATGTCGGTGCGCTGGTGGGCCAGGACCTTGCGGTCGATGTCCAGGATGGCCGACGCCGGGTCGTCCAGTTCCGTGCTGACCTCAGCATTGAGCGTGCCGAACTGGCTGAGGAGCTCGCGCATGTGCCGGGCCCCGCCGCCGGAGGCTGCCTGGTAGGTCATGGAGGTGCCCCACTCGACCAGGCCATTCTTGAACAGGCCGCCGAGGCCCATTAGCATGCAGGAGACGGTGCAGTTGCCGCCGATGAAGTCCTTGGTGCCGTTGACCAGGCCCTTGTCGATGACGTCGCGGTTGATCGGATCCAGCACGATGATTGAGTCATCGTTCATGCGCAGCGTGGAGGCGGCGTCGATCCAGAGGCCGTCCCAGCCGCGGCTGCGCAGATCGCTGTGGACCTGCTTGGTGTAGTCGCCGCCCTGGGCGGTGACGATAATGGGCAGCTTCGCCAGGGTGTCGAGGTCAAACGCGTTCTCGAGCTTGCCGGCGCCGTCAGCAAAGGACGGCGCGGCACCTCCCGCGTTGGAGGTGGAGAAGAACACCGGGTTGATGTTGGCGAAGTCGCCCTCGTCCTGCATGCGCTGCATGAGGACGGAACCGACCATGCCGCGCCATCCGACCAGGCCGACGGAAGGGGTAGCTGCTGTAGTCATTCGTCCATTTTAGACGTCGGGACCCGTGGGGCGCAGTCGGTTACGTCACGTCGGGCGGGCGGCTACACGGACCTGAGGGCACGACGACGGCGCGCGGCTGATAAGGCAGGACCCTTTTGTCAGGAGGGCTGCCCCTTAGCGGTCGAACTGCCGGGCCGTCGGTTCCGGGATCCCCCGTTCCGCCCTCAGCCGTTTGGCCTTGGCGGCGACGCCCGCCATCCGTGCTGCGTAGAGGACGCCGGCGGCCCCGGCGACAGTGAGGACCAGGGCTCCCCACATCGGATCCTGGCCCCTGCTGGCGGGCCCGGCCACCAGCATGATCGAGAAAACCGCCAAGGCAGCGAAGAACACAGCCATCATGAGGAACCCTCCGGCGGACCGCACCTGCGGGTGGGAACTGGCGGTGACCACACCGAGTTCGTCCTTCTTGTAGCTGTGGAGCGCGCCCTCCACCGTCCGGAACAGGACACGCTTTTCCCCGCGCGCCAGGGCCTGCTCGTGAAAGGCGCGGACCTGGTCGTCGGACGTGGGTGCGCTGCCGGGAGTACTGCCCGGATTGCCGTTCTGCATGCTAGTCCTGTCGGATCGATCGGATGTGGTCCAACACCTGGCCGTCGCTGAGGCCTGAGATTTCCCGGATCGGCTCGGAAGGGGCATCAAGATGGCCGTAGCCCACGGTCCAGCCCTCCCCGCTGCGTTTTACCAGAAGTTGCTTGCCGTCGGAACCGTCGAGCAGGCGGATGGTGGCTCCGCCGTCGGGGTTGTCCTCAAGATGCTTGCGCAGGATAAAGAAGTTGGCTTCTGCCGGTGTGGTATCCGGCCGCTGCGCCATCGCGAACCAGCTGAGGTAGGCCCGTGGCTGCAGCAGGATCCGGTATTCGGGTGACTCGACGGACAGGACGTTGTCCACGGAGCCGGCCGTCAGGAGGTTGATCTGCACCAGCTTCTCGGTCATCGTCAGGGCATGCGTAACGGCTGCCACCGGACCCGCAACCGACAACTCCTTGTCCGCACCCACCGTGGCTGCACCGCGGGCCACCAGGGAGGACGCTCCCGCCGAGAGCAGGGAGGCGTCGTCGAGTTCGCCTTCCAGCCGGAGTGCCTTGGCAGAGGCTTCGGAGGCCGGTCCGCGCCGCAGGTTCAGGAGCACCAGGAGCTCGGCGAAGCCAAAACCGATCGCGTCCGGAAACCCTTGGCCGGGGCTGGAGGACCTGGCTGTGGTTGTTTCAGTCACTGGTTGTTCTCCTCAGTTCTCAGAAGCCAAAAAAGTCGCCGACAGCGTCCACGCCGTCACTGATAGCGCCGCCAACGGCCTCGGCCCCATCGGCGATCTTATCCCCGACGTAGTTCACGGAATCATGGATGACGGGGACGTTGTCGTAGAGGGCAAGGGCACCGCTGGCCACCATGCACGCAGTGCCGGCGGGCGGGGGAAGGAACGAGCCGGCGCCCAAAAGGGCCTTCGTGGTGGAGTAGGCGGCGGAGCCGTAATCGCCCTCTTGGAAGTTGTTGAAGGCGTCCAGGCTGTCCAGACCAACGCCCACAACGCCCAAACCCTTGCTGAATCCGTCGAGGTACTTGAAGGCGTTGGATCCCTCGGCGAGGTTCAGGACCTCGTGGAACTTGCCCTCGAACAGGCTGTTGGACATGTTGAAGAACTTGCTGAACTCGTTGGAGTTCTGGAAGGCCCGCCAGGCTGCCGGGTCCAGGAAATCAGAGATGCGGGACTTCTGCAGCATGGCGGCGATGTCGAACAGGCCCGCCCGGAGGTTCGGGAAGGCCTTGGTGAGGCCGTAGATGTCCCAGCCGTCACGGAACGGCGAATCAGGGTCTGCGAGCCAGTCCGGTCCCCAGGGGTTGTTGCTTCCCTGCCCCGGGACTTGTCTGCCCGGTCCGTTTCCGCCCGCTGTCCCGGTGCCGGGCCCGGAATTGCCGGCACCTCCGGTGGCAGACGCCTTCTCCTGCTCATCCGCGTGCGTGAGGAGGAGCTTCGACTCCTGCTGGAGCCGCGCCGCCGTCTTCTGCAGCAGTGCACGGTGGTTGCCGTTCCAGTCGGACCGGAAGCGCGACGCGTCCTGGCCTTTCCACGCGGGGCTGTTGTTGATCTGGCCGCTCAGCTGCTGCGACTGCTGTTGCAGCATGTCGGCGGTCTTGCTGAACTGCCGCGCCAAGGTGCGCAGCTGCTCGACGTCGGCACCCCACAAAGTTCCTGCCACCCGGCATCCCCCCAATATTGTCCAAACAGCAGTCCGTCAGGCTGCAGGCTTCAGCCTAGGCCAGGCCCCGCCAAGCCGCGATGGGGTGAGCTCCCCATGCAGAGCCGGCACAGCCACAATGAGCTAGCCCCGCTTGGACTCCTCCACCACAGCTGCCTTGCGGGCCCGCAGGGCAAAGAAGGCGCCGAAGGCGAAGACCTGCGTGACAACCACCAGCACGATGGCGCCGGCGATCTTGTTGCCGCCCAGGATCATGGTCAGCCCCACGATGGCGGACAGCAGCGCAAGCAGCGGCAGCAGCATGTACCCCAGGACAAAGAGGGTTTCCGGTTTCTTCAGCATGTTCCTAGCCCTCGGTCCTTGACCATTTGGTGAATCGGTAGCGTGTGCCGTTCGCGGCCGTCAGCCAGCCGTCCGGAGGAACGGAGGCGGTGGCCTCCCAGCTGGTGCCAAGCTCGGGGGCGAACGTGTCGCCGTCGGCCTCCACGTCGATGGTGGTGACCACCGCAACGTTGGCCAGGTCCGTGGACTGGCGGAAAATCTCCCCGCCGCCCAGGATCCAGACGGTGTCTCCGCCGTCGACAAACTGCGATTCCAGCAGCGCATCATCCAGCGACGGAACCACGACGGCGCCCTCCGCCTCAGGCGTGTCTGCCCAGCTCTTCTGCCGCGTGATGACGATGTTCGTCCGCCCGGGCAGCGGACGGTACTTGTCCGGGAAGGACAGCCAGGTCTTGCGGCCCATGATGACCGGGTGCCCGGTGGTCAGGCGGGTGAAATGCTTGAGGTCCTCGGGCAGGTGCCAGGGCATGTCCCCGTCCTTGCCGATGACGCCGTCGGGGGTCTGCGCCCAAACCAGGCCGACGCCCGTGATCGAGGCGGCCAGTTCCTCCGTGAAGGACTGCGGATCGGTGAAGTTCTCGGTGCTCATACGGCGATCGGTGCCTTAATCGTCGGGTGGTGCTTGTAGCCCACCACTTCGAAATCCTCCAGCGTGTAGTCGAAGATCGATGCCGGCTTCCGGTTGATCTTCAGCTGCGGGTACTCGTAAGGCTCCCGCTCCAGCTGCTTGAGGACCTGGTCCATGTGGTTTTCGTAAATATGCACATCGCCGCCGGTCCAGACGAACTCGCCGGGCTCCAGGCCCACTTGTTGGGCGAGCATGCATGTCAGCAGGGCGTAGGAGGCGATATTGAACGGCACGCCCAGGAACATGTCCGCGGAGCGCTGGTACAGCTGGCAGGACAGCCTGCCGTTGGCCACGTAAAACTGGAAGAACGCGTGGCAAGGCGGCAGGGCCATGTCGCTCAGCTCGGAGACGTTCCACGCCGAGACGATGTGGCGGCGCGAGTCGGGGTTGTTCTTCAGGCCCTCCACGAGCTCGGCGATCTGGTCGATGTGGCCGCCGTCCGGGGTGGGCCAGCTGCGCCACTGGACGCCGTAAACCGGCCCCAGGTCGCCATCCGCGTCTGCCCATTCGTCCCAGATGGTGACCCCCTGGTCCTGCATCCACTTCACGTTGGTTTCGCCGCGCAGGAACCACAGCAGCTCCACCGCGACGGATTTGAAATGCACCCGCTTGGTAGTGATCAGCGGGAAGCTCTCCGACAGGCCAAAACGCAGCTGCCGCCCGAAAACGCTGGTGGTTCCGGTTCCGGTCCGGTCGGATTTGTGCGTGCCGGAAGCCAGGACATCGCGCAGGAGGTCTTCATAAGGCGTTGGGATGTTCACGCCCCAAGTCTATCGGGGTTGCTTGTCGCCTTTCTGAATCCCGGCCGGGTCAGTCGTCGAACGGTTTGAACTGCTCGACGGCGACCACGTGGTTCTTTGCCCCGGGCGCCACATGGCAGACCACCACTTCGCCGGGGGAGAGGTACGGCTCCTCCGAGGGCAGGAGGCTGCTCAGCCGGCCCGGCATGTGCTTCGCCAGGTGCGCGAAGACCGTCGGCAGCGCGGGCCGGTGGGTGCAGACCACCACAGGCCGCTGCTTGTCGAACAGGGCCTCGACGACGGCGGCGGTCTTCTTCGGGCTGCGGTGGTGGCGGTGCTCAGTGAGGGCTTCCGCCATCCGAACCTTCGCCCCTGCTGCCTTCGCATAGGGCGCAACGGTCGCCACGCACCGGAGCCAGGGGCTGGTGACCACGCGCGGGGGCTGCCAGACCTGCAGCAGCCGTCCCACTGCCTGTGCCTGCCGTGTCCCGGTGGCGGCCAGTGGCCGTTCACCTTCGGCTTTGGTCCAGGAGGAGCGTGGCTTCGCTTTGGCGTGCCGGAGGACTATGAGCGGCCAGGTGTTCAGCTCGCCGTCCTCGTGGGCTTTGCGCAGGTATTCCAGCGGCACGACGTCGGTGGGGTTGGAGAGCAGCTTGGCCGCCTTCTCCGGGGTGCACCACATGACGCTGTCCACCTCCTTGCCGTCCGGAACCAGCCGTGTCCCATTGGCCTTCACCGCCCAGTAAAAAACCACCTTGAGGCCGGACGCGACGCGGTAGTGGATGGCCGGCAGCGGACGGCCCAAAGGCGCGTCCAGGCCGATCTCCTCCCGCACCTCCCGGAGGGCGCATTCGGGGATGGTCTCGCCGTCGTCAATTTTCCCTTTGGGCCATGACCAGTCGTCATAGCGGGGGCGGTGGATCAGCAGGACTTCAAGCCTGTCATTTGCCACCCGCCACGGGAGGGCGCCGGCAGCGGTAACTGCAACTGGTTCCCCGGGATGGTCTGTCTGGTCAGCTACGAGTGCATCGCTCGACAAAACGGCTGCCCTTACCGCCGGCTCAGGCTGCGCTGCCGGGGGCGCGAGGCGAGCAGCCAGGACTGCACGTCCTCAAGCGGCCTGCCGTCCTCGGCCAGGTGGTGCCGGGACCAGTCGCCCTCGTTGTCCAGGTGCCAGCTGGCGGTTTCGGGTGCCATGTACCGCTTGAGCAGGTCCAGGACGTAGTTGATGTCGTCGGCGCTTGCCAGCTGGACCAGGGCCTCCACGCGGCGGTCCAGGTTGCGGTGCATCATGTCCGCGGAGCCGATGTACACCACGGGGTCACCGCCGTTGGCGAACGCGAAGACCCGGGAGTGCTCAAGGAACCTGCCCAGGATGGAGCGGACGGTGATGTTTTCGCTCAGGCCCGGTACACCCGGCCGGAGGGAGCAGATGCCGCGGACCACCACGTCCACCTTCACACCGGCCTGGGAAGCCCGGTACAGGGAATCGATGATTGCTTCATCCACCATGGAGTTCACCTTGATCTGCACCCGGCCGGGTACCCCGGCACGGGCATTGCGGATTTCGGTTTCGATCCGGTCGATCAGCCCTGACCGCACCGAGCGCGGCGCAACGAGCAGGCGTTTGAAGGTGGACTTCGGGGCGTAGCCGGAGAGCTGGTTGAACAGCTTGGACAGGTCCTCGCCCACCTGGTCGTTGGCCGTCAGAAGGCCAAGGTCCTCGTAGTACCGCGCGGTACGCGGGTGGTAATTGCCGGTGCCGATGTGGCAGTACCGGCGCAGCCCGTCCACTTCCTGCCGGACCACCAGCGACAGTTTGCAGTGCGTCTTCAGGCCCACAATTCCGTAGACCACGTGCACGCCGGCCTGCTCGAGCTTGCGCGCCCAGGAAATGTTGGCCTGCTCGTCGAAGCGGGCTTTGATCTCCACGAGCGCCAGAACCTGCTTGCCGGCTTCGGCGGCGTCGATCAGGGCGTCCACGATGGGGGAGTCGCCCGACGTTCGGTACAGCGTCTGCTTGATGGCCTGGACCTTGGGGTCCGCAGCTGCCTGCTCCAGGAACGCCTGGACGGAGGTGGAGAACGAGTCGTACGGGTGGTGCAGCAGGATGTCGCGGCGGCGCATGGCCGCGAAGACGTTTGCGGCCTTGGAGGTCTCGGACTCGTTCAGGTACCGGGAAGTGTGCGGGACGTGCTTGGGGTAGTGGAGATCGGCACGGTCAATGCCGGCAATGACGGACAGGCCGCGGAGGTCCAGCGGAGCCGGCACCGAGTACACCTCGGATTCCTCCACCCCCAGTTCGCGGATCAGCAGCGCACGGATGTTGGGGTTGATGTCATTGGTGACTTCCAGCCGCACGGGAGGACCGAAGCGGCGGCGCAGCAGTTCCTTCTCCAGCGCCTGCAGGAGGTTTTCGGCGTCGTCTTCCTCCACCTCCACGTCCTCGTTGCGGGTGACCCGGAAGGTGTGGTGTTCCAGGACCTCCATGCCGGGGAAGAGCTTGTCCAGGTGGACGGCGATGACTTCTTCGAGGGCGATGAACCGTGCCACCCGGCCTGCCACTGCGCCGGCGCGGGGACCGTCGATGGAGATCAGGCGCGGCAGCTGGTCCGGCACCTTGACACGGGCGAACAGTTCCTTGTCGCTGACCGGGTTCCGCACCACCACGGCCAGGTTCAGGGAAAGCCCGGAAATATACGGGAACGGGTGGGCCGGGTCCACCGCCAGCGGCGTGAGGATGGGGAAGACCTTCTCGGCGAACATTGCGCTCAGCTGCTGCTTGGCGGCGTCGTCCAGTTCGTCCCAGTGCATCAGGTGGATGTGCTCATAGGCCAGGGCCGGGCGGATCTGGTCTGCGTACACCTGCGCGTGCCGCTGCTGCAGCCGGTGTGCTTCCTCACTGATCCTTTCCAGAACCTCCACGGGGCTCAGTCCAGCAGGGGAGGGGACGGCCAGGCCCGTGGCGATGCGGCGCTTCAGGCCCGCCACACGGACCATGAAGAACTCGTCCAGGTTGGACGCGAAAATCGACAGGAAGCTGACGCGTTCCAGGAGGTGCAGGGAGGGATCTTCGGCAAGTTCCAGGACCCTGGAGTTGAAGGCGAGCCAGCTCAATTCACGGTCCAGGAAGCGGTCGGGGCGGATGTCACCCTCGGGCTGCAGGTTCGGCGCAAATTCCGGAATGTCAATGCGGTCCTGGGTGGCGCGGGAAGCCGGTACTTCGGAGGAACCGAAGCGGGCGCGTACAGGAACCGCAACATCCTGGGACGTGGCTGTTCCGGAAGGTTCCGGGTTCATGGCATCTCCTTTACCTGGCGCTTGGTGCTGGTGCTTCCGGCCCGCGCGGTCTTGTTTCAACCTTACAAGCATTCATTGCCGCGAAACCCTCGATTTCCGGGTACTCCGGCGCACATGTCAGTCGACTGGACTAACCGGCCGCCACCGGCCCGTACATCACATCCATGTCCCAGCGGGTGAACCCCAGGCGGCGGTACAGGGAAACGGCGGGTGCATTCTCCGCGTCGGTGTACAGCATCACGGCGTGCAGCCCCTGCTCCTGGAGGTGCCGGATCCCCGCGACGGTGAGCGCCTTGCCCAGCCCCATGCCCTGTGCCTCGGGCGCCACGCCCACCACATAGACTTCGCCGATGGCAGGGTGCGGGCCGTGCTGCGGGTGCACCTTGGTCCAGTGGAAGCCCAGCAGCCGCCCGCCGGCATCCTCGGCCAGGAGGAAACCCGCGGGGTCGAACCAGTCCTCGGCCATGCGTGCCTCAAGGTCCGCCCGCGTGAGGTTGCCCTGCTCCGGATGGTCTGCGAAGGCCGCCCTGTTCACCTCCAGCCATGCCTCCTCATCCTGACCGGGCACAAAGGCACGGAGCGTTACCCCCTCCGGGAAGCCGGCGTCGGGAAGGTCAGCGCCCGCCGTCGTCATCCGCATCTTCCACAGTTCACGCACGGGCGTGTAACCGTACCGGGCGGCGAGATCCGCGGCGGCCTCGTGGTTGCCGTGGGACCAGGCCTTCAACCCGTCCAGCCCCCGGGTTTCGACCAGGGCGCCCACCAGGCGGTCGGCCACGCCCTGGTTGCGGTAGGAGGGGTGGACGGCGATCTCCAGGATTCCGCTGCCGTCCGCTTCCTCGACCACGACGGCGAAGCCCGCCAGATCCTGCCCCGTGGCGGGATCCGAGTCCTCATCAGGGGCGTACAGCGCCAGGGTCAGCAGCGAGTGTCCTGTGGAATCGCCGGCGCGCATGGTCACCAGGGTCTGTTCCGAGATGGACGGATTGCCGTCGGACTCTTCGGCCGCGGCAAGCAGGTCGCGGCAGTCTTTCAGGAGCTGCTGGTCAACGCCGCCTCGGACAACATGGACGGGCCACTTCTCAGGATGCGCAGGAGTCATGAAGCAAGGCTATACGGGTTGGAGGCCCACCACTCAGGCCTCGGTGAGCTCGTCTTCCTGCTGCCGCACCAGGGTGAGGCGGTACCCCACGTTGCGGACGGTGCTGATCAGGTTCTCATGGTCGGCGCCCAGCTTGGCGCGCAGGCGCCGGACATGGACGTCCACGGTGCGGGTGCCGCCGTAGTAGTCGTAGCCCCACACCTCGGTGAGGAGCTGCTGGCGGGTGAATACCCGGCCGGGGTGCTGGGCGAGGTATTTCAGGAGTTCGAATTCCTTGAAGGTCAGGTTCAGCGGAGCACCGTTTACGCGGGCGGTATAGCTGGCTTCGTCGATGACCACGCCGGCGGCGCGGATTTCGCTTGGCGCGTCTTCCTGTTCAGGTACGGCCCGGGCCACCGACAGTCGGATCCGCGCTTCCACCTCGGCGGGGCCGGCCGAATCGAGGACGATATCGTCCACAGCCCAGGCAGAGGAAACGGCCGCCATGCCGCCTTCAGTGAGGATCAGCACCAGCGGGGCGCTGAGGCCGGTGGCCTTCAGGAGCTGGGTGAGCGAGCGGGCGCCCACCAGGTCCTTCCGCGCGTCCAGCAGGACGATGTCGCAAGGGTCTGTTTCGAGCAGGGCCGTGGGCTCGGCGGGGAGGATATGGACCCGGTGGTTCAGCAATTCAAGGGCAGGCAGGATGTCGACCGAAGTGCCGGTGCTGTTCGTCAGTAACAGGATGTGCGACATTGTTCCTCCAAGGGCCGTCCGCGCATCATTGAGCGACTGAACCGGATTTCCACCGGCGGGTACTGGCTCCCGTAAGGGTTTCCGGCCGGCGTGGAAAGCTGCCGGCCAGCCACCCCGGCAGGGCGCTTAGCTGAACCTTGAGTATACCCGGCACCCTCTGCGGTACCAGAGCTTCACGCGCTGCAACGGGACGTTTTGCGACATATCCCGTTCATATAAGGCAGGATTGAGCCAGGGCCGGATGCCCTGCCAGGAAGGGGCTCTGCCCCAGGTCGACGCCAGGATGGGATTGCAGCGCAGTGAGTGCAGACGCTAAGCAGAGGCAGGGTCCCGCATGACGGCGGATCTGCAGGCACCCGTTCGTTCACTCGGCTCCTGGACCATCGGCCTCGTGGGAATCGCAGGTCTCGCGGCCATCATCGCCGGTGTCTACACCACCAGGGAAGCCCTGGTGGTCGTGGCGGTCCTGATCGCCGCCACGGTGGGCGTCGGCTGGCCCCACTTCCTGCGGATTCCGGCCAAGAAGACGCTCGCAGCAGTCATTGCCCTGCCCGGCGCAGCTTCCGCAATCGCCGCTGCGGTGGTGCCCGCACCCGGTTTCCTCGACTGGACGCCCGGATTCATTGCCTTGGGAATGATGGCAGTCTTCGTGGTGCAGCTCATCCGGGGAACCGGCCAGGCGCAGCGGCTTGAGTCCACGCTCGGCTGCTGCGTGGGCGTCCTGCTGTCCTGCCTTGGCTCAGGATGGGTTGCCGGAGCCAGGTTCAACGGTGTGCGCGAGATGCTCCTGGTCGCGGCCATCAGTGCCGCAGTGGCATTGATCACAGGACTCATCCGGTGGCCCGACAGTGTGGTGGCGCCGCTGGGCATGGTCCTGGCCGGGCTTGCCGGGCCGCTCGCGGGCCTGGTGCTCTCCGACATAGAAGTCCTTCCCGCCGCCATTTTCGGCGTCGTGGTAGGTGCCGTGCTGGCCAGTTTCCGCCGGATGGCCACCCTCCGCGGTGCCCCGCTGAACGTTCCTGCGTCGCTCGGTATGGGGCTGGCGCCCGTCTCCGCGGTGGGTTCCCTTGCCTACTTCATAGACAAACTACTCATCTACTAACGCGTTAGGATGGCATCATGTCCGTACTTGCTTTTGAAATCTTCTTCCTTGTCCTGCTCGGCATCGCCAGCCTTTCGATGGCCTGGTTTGCCGGCTTTGTGGTCTACCGCCTCTTCAAAGGCCAGAAGTAGACCGAACTTTCCAGAGCTAGCTGTATCTCGAGGTAATTGCCGTGCCCATTGAGATTCCTACGGATCTGACCCCTGAACTCGTTCCCCTTTCCTGGCTCATCGGTGAGTGGGAAGGCCGCGGCCGGCTCGGCAGCGGGGACGAGGACTCGGAGCATTTCATGCAGCACGTTTCCTTCACCCACAACGGCCTGCCGTACCTTCAGTACCGTGCGGAAAGCTGGCTGACCGACGACGACGGCACCCGCCTGCGGCCGCTCACCGTCGAGACCGGCTTCTGGGCGCTGGAGCGCAAACAGCTGGACGCCGATGGCGGGCCGGGCCTCATCCCGGCGGACATCGTGCCTGCCTTGAAGAGTGCCGATGAGGTGGAGGCCCTGCGCAACAGCGAGGGCGGCTTCGACATCTCGGTGTCCATCTCCCATCCCGGCGGCATCTCGGAGCTGTACTACGGGCAGATCAAGGGCCCCCAGATCCAGCTCACCACGGACATGGTGATGCGGGGCAGCCATTCCAAGGACTACAGCGCCGCTACCCGCATCTTCGGGCTGGTGGACGGCAACCTGCTGTGGCGCTGGGACGTGGCAACCGGGGGAGAAGGCGGCAAGGGCCTGGAAGCCCACGCCTCGGCCTTCCTGAAACGGGTTTCGTAACCAAAGGAGCGCTGCCGTGGGAACAGTCGAAGGCCTGAAGGACTACAGCGACCTGAAGGCCGTCTTCTTCAACGGTACGCTCAAGAAATCCCCGCAAACGTCCAACACCGACGGCCTGATTAACATCAGCCGGCGGATCATGGAAAAGCAGGGTGTCAGCACCCTGGTGATCCGCACGGTGGATCACGATATTGCCAGCGGCGTCTACCCGGACATGAGGCAGTACGGCTGGCAGGCGGATAAGTGGCCCGAGCTCTACCCCGCGGTCCAGGCGGCGGACATCGTGATAGTGGCCCGGATCCTCAAGGACGCCGGCGGCCTGCCCGCCTACGGCAACCTCCCGCAGGAATGGTCCGCCGGGACCCGGTTCGATTTCGAAAACCCGGAATATCGCTAGCCTCCAAGGACTTCTACTTCATATGACTATTCCCAGCCCACTGTTGTCGCGCCCTGGCGCCGTTGAGGCGGCCGGCGCGGACGCCGGCGTCGCGGCCCACTACGGCGAGCCCCTGCGCGAACAGCGCGCCCTGGCCGCCGGAACCGCCGTCGTCGACCTCTCCCACCGCGGCGTAGTGACCGTCACCGGTCCGGACCGGCTGAACTGGCTCAACACCCTCTCCTCGCAGCAGGTCACCGGCCTGACGCCGGGCGAGTCCAGCGAGTTGCTGCTCCTGAGCGTGCAGGGGCGGATTGAGTTTGATGCGCGGGTGGTTGACGACGGCGGGACCACCTGGCTGATTGTCGAGGGCGCCGAGGCAGCCCCGCTGGCGGAGTTCCTCAACAGGATGAAGTTCATGCTGCGGGTTGAAGTGGCGGACGTCTCCACCGGGTGGGCTGTTGTGGGCAGCACCAGGGCGGTCCCGGAATGGTCCGGCCTGCTCGCCTGGCAGGACCCGTGGCCGCAGGTCAGCGCCGGCGGCTTCTCCTATGCCACGGTTGCCGAGATCGACCATCCTGGACTGGAGCGTCCCTGGTTTGAATACCTTGTCCCCGCGGCAGCCCTGGAGGAGACGCTCGCCGGGCGCCCCCTCGCCGGTACCCTCGCAGCCGAGGCCCTGCGCGTGGCCGCCTGGCGGCCCCGGATCGGTGCCGAGACGGATGACAAGACCATCCCGCACGAACTTGACCTCCTCCGCACCGCAGTGCACCTGGCCAAGGGCTGCTACAAGGGGCAGGAGACCATTGCCCGCGTCCACAACCTGGGACATCCGCCGCGGCGCCTCGTGTTCCTGCAGCTGGACGGATCGCAGCACACCCTGCCCGCCGCCGGCAGCCCCGTCCTGGTGGGTGACCGGAAGGTGGGGACGGTGACCTCGGTGGCCCAGCACTACGAAATGGGCCCGGTTGCGCTGGCGGTCATAAAACGTTCGGTGGCCCCGGATGAGATACTGACGGTTCTGGACGGGGACGAGCCATACCCCGCCAGCCAAGAACTCATCGTCGCCCCCGACGCCGGCCAGGTGGTGGGGCGCCAGACCGGATTCCTCAGGGGGCCACGCTGATGACTGACAACGCCGCACCAACCGCCGGGACCGACGACGACGCCGTCGCCCTGGCCCACACCCTCTTCGAGGCGGCCAGGGAGGGCAACACCGACCTGTTGCGCGCCTACCTTGAGGCAGGCGCACCGGCCAACCTGACCAACTCCGCCGGGGACTCCCTCCTGATGCTGGCCGCCTACCACGGCCATGCGGATGCGGTGCGGCTGGTCCTCCAGCACGGCGCAGACGCCAACACGCCCAATGACCGCGGGCAGACACCGCTGGCGGGGGCGGCATTCAAGGGCTACCCCGAAGTAGCCCGTGTGCTGCTGGACGCCGGCGCGGATCCTGACGCCGGTTCCCCTTCGGCCCGCGCCGCGGCACAGATGTTCGCGCGCCAAGAGATCCTCGACCTCCTCGGCTAGCCGTTTCCGGGTCTGCCCGGCCAACACCCTGAAAGATGACCGAGTGGAAAACGTAGCAAAGCCCTGGCCTGCCCTGTGGTCCCTGGTGATCGGGTTCTTCATGATCCTGATCGACAGCACCATCGTCTCCGTGGCAAACCCCGTGATCATGGAGGGCCTGGGCGCGGATATCAACTCGGTGATCTGGGTGACCAGCGCCTACCTGCTGGCGTACGCGGTGCCGCTGCTGATCACCGGCAGGCTCGGCGACCGGTTCGGACCCAAAAAGCTCTACCTTCTGGGTCTGGTGGTGTTCACCCTTGCCTCGCTGTGGTGCGGACTGGCCGGGAACGTGGAGACGCTCATCGCCGCACGCGTGCTGCAGGGCCTGGGTGCGGCCATCATGACGCCCCAGACCATGGCCGTGATCACCCGGATCTTCCCGCCCGACCGGCGCGGGGCGGCCATGTCGGTCTGGGGAGCCACCGCCGGGATGGCCACCCTTGTGGGACCTATCCTGGGCGGCGTCCTGGTGGACGGGCTGGGCTGGCAGTGGATCTTCTTCATCAACCTGCCCATCGGCGTCGTGGGCTTCATCCTGGCGCTGCGGAACGTTCCCGCCCTCAGCACCCACCAGCATCGGTTCGACATCCCGGGCGTGGTGCTCAGCGCCGTCGGACTCTTCCTCCTGGTCTTCGGCATCCAGGAGGGCGAGACGTACAACTGGGGCACCATCGCCGGACCCGTCAGCGTGTGGAGCCTGATCATCGCCGGCCTGGTTGTGCTGACGGGCTTTGTGGTGTGGCAGCGGTACAACAAGGGCGAGCCGCTGCTGCCGCTGGGGCTGTTCCACGACCGGAACTTCTCGCTCGCCAACCTGGGGATCACCATGGTGGGGTTCACCGTCACGGCATTCATGCTGCCGCTGATCTTCTACTACCAGATGGTCCGCGGCCTGACGCCCACGCAGTCAGCCCTGCTGATGGTGCCCATGGCCCTCATCTCGGGCGGGCTGGCACCGGTGGTGGGGAAGGTTGTGGACCGGATCAACCCCAAGTACCTGGCCGCGGCCGGTCTGACCCTGATGGCCGTTGCCTTGGCCTGGAACGCGCTCCTGATGCAGCCCGGAACGCCCATCCTGCTCTTCCTGCTGCCCAGCGCCGTCCTGGGGTTCGCGAACGCCGGCATCTGGGCGCCGCTCAGCACCACTGCAACCCGTAACCTTCCGCCGCGCCAGGCCGGGGCTGGCTCAGGTGTCTACAACACCACCCGGCAGTTCGGGGCGGTGCTGGGCAGTGCAGCCATCGCCGTGCTGATCCAGGCACGGCTCGCGGCTGAACTGCCCGCTGGGGGACCGGCCGGCACGGCCGGCGAAGGGATGGCCCTCAGCGGCACCCTGCCGGAAGCCCTCCACAGCGGATTCTCGACGGCGATGGGCCAGTCCATCCTGCTGCCCGCCGCGGTGGTCCTGGCCGGCGCTGCGGTTGCGCTGTTCTTCGCGAAACCCCAGCCGGTTCAGGGCTGGGGCATGGCAGCGCCCGCGTCAGCCAAGGTGGACGCTGGTCTGGATTCCGCCGGCTGAAAGGCCAAGTTTCCGGGCAAGCGCCAGCGCTCCGGTGTTGCTGACGTCCGTCCGCCACTGCAGCGTCAGCCCGGCTGCCAGTGCTTCATGGGCCGCGATGGAAGCGGCTAGCGTCCCGAGCCCCTGGCGGCGCCATTCCGGGTCCACCAGGACACCCAGGTGCGCCAGCAGGCCCTCCCACTCCGTGTAGGCCCCGCAGGCAAGGGGGATTCGCCGTCCCTCAACCTCGTGGACGAGGGTGTAGCGGTTTTCCAGGTCCGAGAGGCCAACCTCGTTGACGTCGTCCGGCGGGCACCGGCCCTCCAGTTCGATAGCTTCGGGGTTGCCGTGCGAAACGGTCATCTCCCCGGCCGGCTGCTTGAGCGGCAGGTCGTCGGCGAAGAATAGGGCTGCGGCGCCCAGTCCGTGCCCGCCGTGGGAGCGGGTCAGGGTCAGGAGGGTTACGTGCTGCGCCATCTCCTCGTCCGGGATGCCCGTCGCGGCGTCAATGACCCACTGCGGCCCCACCAGGGCGGAACTGCCGAAGAGGCGCAGGAACTCCACGGTCCGGGCCGATTCGTCAGCCCGGACCACGCGTTGGCCGGAAGCGAGGGCTTCCCCGAAGGCGTCGTCGTCCAACCTGAGGCGTCGTGCCCACGCAAGCTGGATGATGGCAGCGGAACCGGGGTCAAGTGTCATGTTCCCAGCCTAGGGCGGCCAGACCGCTCAACCGGGCAGGACAGCTCAGCCGAAGAGAACGGCGGCTTCGTCGTAGCGCCGCTGGGGGACGGTCTTGAGCTGGCCCAGGGCGTCCTGGAAGCCGACGTGCTCGATGTCCGTTCCCTTCAGGGCCACCATGGTGCCCCAGTAGCCTTCCACCACGGAGTCGATGGCGGCCATACCGAGGCGGGTGGCCAGGACCCGGTCGAAGGCGGAGGGGACGCCGCCGCGCTGGATGTGGCCGAGGATGGTGGCGCGGGTTTCGATACCGGTGCGGGCTTCCAGCTCGGGGGCCAGCTGGTCGGCGATGCCGCCCAGGCGGGGACGGCCGAACGTGTCGAGGCCGCGTTCGGAGTGCGGGGTTTCCATGTGCTCGGGAACGAAGCCTTCGGCCACCACCACCAGCGGCGCGCGGCCGCGGGCGTGGGCTTCGTTCACCCACTCGGTGATCTGTTCGATGCTGACTTTCTGCTCAGGGATGAGGATGGCGTGGGCGCCTGCGGCCATGCCGGCGTGCAGCGCGATCCACCCCACGTGCCGGCCCATGACTTCGGCGATCATGCAGCGGTGGTGGGATTCGCCGGTGGTGCGGAGCCGGTCGATGGCTTCGGTGGCGATTTGCACGGCGGTGTCGAAACCGAAGGTGTAGTCGGTGGCGTCGAGGTCGTTGTCCACCGTCTTGGGGACGCCGACGATCTTGAGGCCGGCGTCGGTGAGGCGCTTGGCGGCGGCCAGGGTTCCCTCACCGCCGATGGCGATGATGGCGTCGATGCCCAGGCGGTCCATGTGGGCCTTGATGACCTCGGGGCCGCCGCCGTTCTCGAACGGGTTGGTGCGGGAGGTGCCGAGGATGGTGCCGCCCTGTTTGGCGATGCCGCGGACCATGGTGCGGGGGATGTCGATGATGTCGCCCTCCACCACGCCGCGCCAGCCGTCGAGGAATCCGACGAATTCGTGGCCGTGGATGGCGATGCCTTTCAGTACAGCGCCGCGGATCACCGCGTTCAATCCGGGGCAGTCGCCACCGCTGGTGAGGATTCCAATTTTCATGTTTGGCTCAAATCCTGGGAGAGGGTTTACAGGCAGAGCGCCACGCTGAGCTCATCTAGAAGTGTAGTGGGAGGTGTGGGGTACGACACAAACTGGTTACAAAGCGCCCGTCCGCCGGCAACACAACAGCCCCTGCCCGGTGGGGGCAGGGGCTGCAGTGAGTCAGGGACGGTTCAGTGAGCGCCGGTCCAGGAAGGTCTGGAGCGGGATCACGTTGCGCTGGTCCGGAAGGACCGCCCACGCCAAGAGGTAGAAGACGACGGCAGGTCCGGGCAGCAGGCAAAACACCAGGAAGGCGATCCGGACGTAGGCCACATCCACGTTCAGCTTTGCCGCGATGCCACCCAGGACCCCGCCGAGCCAGCGCTGCGGGCCGCGTTTCAGGCCGAGGCCCCTGACGATGCTGAAAAACTTGTCCATGGTTCAAGACTTCCCTGTTGTTGGTTCGTTGTCACGTTTGCGGGCCGACAGCAGGCCGCCCACCACCAGCGCGGCACCGGCTCCGATCATAAGGCCGATCAGGACGTAGGTGCCGTTGAGGGTCACGATGCCCAGTTGTGCCACGATGATCAGGGCCGCCAGGGCCAGGACAATGAGTCCCCACACCACCGTGCCCACCCGGGCCGGTGCCGTTCCTGCATCGGTACTTGCCGCCGTCGGGACATCCGTGGAGTAGGAGCCAGGGGTCCGGGGCTCGGGGGCCTGGTTGCTGTTGCTCATTTCAGTTGCCTTCCTCGATGGTGACGTTGCTGAACGTGCCGTCGATCTGGACCACCAGGCGGCTGCCGGGCTCGTCTGTGTTGTAGCTGCTTTCGCGGGTGGTGGTGCCGCCGCGCTGTCCGGTCGCCTCATTGAGGTTTCCCATGGTCATGTCCGCTTTGATGTCCACGGGCACGTTGTCCGGGATGACCACAGTCACGTTGCTGGCGGTGATGTCCAACGGGATGACGACGTCGGACGTAAGCGGTGCGTCGTCGGCCAGGTTAGTGAGGTCCACGGTTCCCCGTCCGGCCGTGACGTCGTACCCGTCCCGGGCCTCCGCGATGGTTGCCGGGCTCCAGTTGACCTGCTGGAACCGGACCCGGTCGCCGTCACCCACCACGTTGTACACACCACCGGTGACCAGCGCGATGACGGCGAAGAGGCTCAGGACTCCTGCCGTCCTGCCGCGGATGCCGGCCAGCAGGATGCCCAGGCCCAGGACAGCGGCTGCACTTGCCCAGACGATCGCGTTGGCCGAATCGCCCAGGTTGATCACGTTGGTGATGTCCAGGGCCTTGAGGCCGCCGCCCACCAGCAGTGCCGCGCCGGTTGCGATGGCGACTGCCGGGGCGCCGGGACCCGCAGGCCGGGGCTTCGGCGGCCGCGGAGGGGTGGGGGTGCCGTAAGCCGGTGTACCGGTGCCGCCGCCATAGGTGCCGTCCCCGTAGGAACCGGTGCCCGAGCCGCCGCCGTAGGACGGCATGGAACCTGACCCGGGGGCGCTGCCGTAGGTTGTTCCGGCGGCGGCGGCGGAGAAGGAGGAGGCGGCGGCAGTTCCGGGGTACCCGGCGTCGTACGTGCCGCTGTAGGGACCCGGCTGCTGTCCGGCCATCGCCGGCCTCGCGCCCTTGTTGCGCTGGGACAGGTAGTAGACCAGGTAGATCGCGCCGCCCACCCAGAAGACGGTCCAGAGGAAGCCGCCGAAGCCGTTATGGCTCCAGCCCCAGAATCCGCCGCCCAGGCCCGTCAGGCCCATGATCGTGGCGATCAGGGCGCCGGTCATACCAGTGGTCCAGCGGCCCGCCCCGGCTTCCTGGACGTGGATTCGCCCGTCCGGTTCGGGGAGGAACGCCCACGCCAGGCCGTAGAGCAGCACGCCGATGCCGGCGAAGAGCGTGAGGACGATGAAGACACCGCGGATGATCAGCGGATCCACGCCCAGCCGGTTGGCGATGCCGCTGGAGACACCGCCCACCCAGCGGTCGGTGCCCCGATGGACGCCATGGCTCCGGACCCAGGTGAAGAAGTCCGTGGACTGGGAGGGGAGGGTGGAAGCGTACTGCGGGCCGGGAAGCGCGCCGGACGCGGCCGCATGGCTGCCGGAAGGATTGCTGGCTCCGGGCTGGTAGCCGGAACTGTTCCGGCCGTCGCCGGTCCCGGTGTCGTTCCTGTCCGCGTCCTGCGGGGCGGAAGGGCCCGCGGACGGGTCGGGAGTTGATGGCACGGAGGACGGCAGGGGCTCGGTGGGCCGCTGGCTGCCGGGACCCGGAAGGGGCTCGGTGGGCTGGCCGTCGTCGGGGGAGGGGGTCTGCGAGTTCATACCTAAATCCTCGCGTTTGGGCTGGTCGGCGCTCTACTGGGGGATACCCTGAACCGTCCCTGAGTCACCCCCGGTTGCCGCCGGAATCCCGTCCGGGGAACCCTGATCCGTGCTTGGATTGATCCATGACGATCCTCCCGGCACGGCCACCCCTGGCACGCAGCAGCGACCGCGTGATCGCCGGGGTGTGTTCGGGCCTGGCGGTACATCTGGGCTGGCCGGTGAAGAACGTCCGGGTTGCCATGGCGCTCGCCACCCTCGCCGGCGGCGCCGGACTGGTCTTCTACGCCTGGCTGTGGATCATGGTTCCCACCGCAGACGAGGCCGCCCGGCGCAATGCCCGCCGCCCGGCGTCGCCCATTGCGCCTGCGGTGAGCCAGCCGGCAGGTTCCCCGGCCGGGATGCCGGCTCCTGGTCCTGACCTTTCCGCCTGGGGGATCGGCGCCGGACTGGCGGCAGCGCCGGGCGCTGCTGCCGCCAGGGCTGCAACACCGTTCGACGACGGCGGCCGCGGCAGCGGAGCCTCCGGCCCCGTCCAGCCCCCGCCATGGTTCCGCTTCGGCACGATGAAGTACGGCAAGGAAATCCTGCTGGGCTCCGGCCTGCTGCTGGTGGCCGGCATCATGATCGCGCAGCTGCTGGGGGTGGACGTTCCGCTCGGAACGCTGATCCCGGCAGCGGCGGTCCTGGGGGGCGCCTCTATTGCGTGGATTCAGCTGGATGAGACAAGGCGGGCCGGCCTTGTGGACAAGACGAAGGCCGACCAGGCCGGCGGCTGGGCGCGCCTGGCCGCCGGACTTGCCCTGGTGGTGGCAGGGGTGCTGGTGATGGTCTCCGGCTCCGGTTCCTGGGAGCAGACCTGGCTTGCGCTGTTGGCCTCGGTGGCTGTGCTGGGCGGCGTGGTGCTGGTCCTGCTGCCGTGGGCGCTCAAGTTCTGGCGGGACCTGGAGGCCGAGCGGGCCGGCAGGATCCGTGAAATGGAACGGGCGGAGATTGCTGCGCACCTCCATGATTCCGTCCTGCAGACGCTGGCCCTCATCCAGCGCCGGGCCGGCAACGAGCACGACGTCGTCCGGCTGGCCCGTGCGCAGGAGCGTGAACTTCGCGGCTGGCTGTTCCAGGACCCCGGCCGGGAAGCGGGGCAGCTGTCGGACCGGATCAAGGCAGTCGCCGCGGAAGTGGAGGACCTACTGGGCAACGCAGTCGAGGTTGTCACCGTGGGGGACACCTCGGTGACGGAGGCGCACGAAGCCCTGGTCCAGGCCAGCCGTGAGGCGATGCTCAACGCCTCCCGGCACGGCGGCGGCACGGTATCCGTCTACCTCGAGGCCTCCGACGGGCAGGCGGAGGTCTTCATCAAGGACCGTGGCCCGGGCTTTGAACTCTCGGACGTTCCCGAGGACCGGCTGGGTGTGCGGGAATCGATCATCGGCAGGATGAAACGGCACGGCGGCACCGCGACCATCCTCAGCACCGGCACCGGCACGGAAGTGCGTTTGCGGCTGCAGGCGGCAGGCGCGGACAACTCGGAAGGAAACTCATGAACACCAGCCAGGGGGCGGCCTCCCGTCCGGCGAACTCCGTCCGCGTGGTCATCGTGGACGACCACGCGATCTTCCGGTCCGGGCTGAAGGCTGACCTTGACGCCAGCATCCAGGTGGTGGGCGAAGCAGCCACCGTGGAGCAGGCTATTGCTGTGATCGCGGAGCAGCGCCCGGACGTGGTGCTGCTGGATGTGCACCTGCCCGGCGGGTTGGGCGGCGGCGGACGCGAGGTGATCGCCGGTTCCGCCCCGCTGCTGGGTTCCACCCGATTCCTGGCCCTCAGCGTCTCCGACGCCGCCGAGGACGTGGTGGCCGTGATCCGCGCCGGCGCCCGCGGGTACGTCACCAAGACCATTTCCGGCGCCGAGATTACTGATGCGGTGTTCCGCGTGGCCGGCGGCGACGCTGTGTTCTCGCCCCGGCTGGCGGGGTTTGTCCTGGACGCGTTCGGCACCGCCCCGGCCGAGATCGCCGACGACGAACTGGACAAGCTCTCGGCCCGGGAACTGGAAGTCATGCGCCTGATTGCCCGCGGCTACAGCTACAAGGAGGTGGCGAAGGAGCTGTTCATCAGCATCAAAACGGTGGAAACCCACGTCTCGGCGGTGCTGCGGAAGCTGCAGCTTTCCAGCCGGCATGAGCTCACCAAATGGGCCGCCGAACGCCGCCTCCTCTAACCGTGACGCCCTCTCACTTATGACAGCGAAATCCCCAACGACCGCTCATATCCCGCGGTAATTTTCCCGACGCCTGCTCACATCCGGCGGCTAAAACCAAAACGCCCGCTCACTTCCCCAAAGAAAGCGAGCGGGCGTTGGGATTTAAGCCGCCATAAGTGAGCGGGCGTCGGGGGAGGCTACTGGGCTTTGCCGAGGAAGTCCTGCAGGCGCTGCACGCCGGTAGCCAGGTCCTCGTCACCCAAGGCGTAGGACAGGCGCAGGTACCCGGAGGGCCCGAAGGCCTCGCCGGGCACCACGGCCACCTCCACCTCATCCAGGATCAGCGAAGCCAGTTCTGCGGAGGTCTGCGGCGTGGCGGTGCCGGACGCCGTCGGGAACTCCTTGCCCAGCAGTGCACGCACGTCCGCGTAGACGTAGAAGGCACCCTTCGGCGTCGGGCATTCCACGCCCGCGATCGCATTCAGGCCGGCGACGATGGCCTTCCGGCGGCGGTCAAACGCGACCTTCATCTCGTCCACGGCGGTCAGCGGCCCGGAGACTGCGGCGAGGGCCGCGACCTGCGGAATGTTGGACACGTTGGAGGTGGCGTGCGACTGCAGGTTGGTGGCTGCCTTGATGACGTCGGCCGGGCCGATCATCCAGCCCACGCGCCAGCCGGTCATGGCGTAGGTCTTGGCCACACCGTTGAGGATGACAACCTTGTCGCCCAGCTCGGGAGCGGCGGTGGCGATGGAGGTGAAGGGGACACCGTCGTACGTCAGGTGCTCGTAGATCTCGTCGGTGACGACCCAGAGGCCCTTCGCGGCGGCCCACTTGCCGATCTCGGCCACCTGTTCGGGGGAGTAGACCGAGCCAGTGGGGTTCGACGGCGAGACGAACAGCAGGATCTTGGTCCGGTCCGTCACGGCGGCTTCGAGCTGCTCAACGGTCACCAGGTAGTCCTGCTCCGGGCCGGCAAAAACTTCGACCGGAACGCCGCCGGCCAGCCGGATGGCCTCCGGGTAGGTTGTCCAGAAGGGGGTGGGGACGATGACCTCGTCACCCGGATCCACCAGCGTGGCGAACGTGTTGTAGACCGCCTGCTTGCCGCCGTTGGTGACCAGCACCTGGGACGGGTCGACGGCGTAGCCCGAGTCGCGGAGCGTCTTCTCGGCAATGGCCTTCTTCAGCTCGGGCAGCCCGCCGGCAGGGGAGTAACGGTGGTACTTCGGCTGGGTTGCGGCGTCGATAGCTGCCTGCACGATGTAATCCGGGGTGGGGAAGTCGGGTTCGCCCGCCCCGAAGCCAATCACCGGCCGGCCAGCTGCCTTGAGCGCCTTCGCCTTGGCATCAACGGCAAGGGTTGCGGATTCGGCAATAGCGGAAATGCGCTTGGAAACGCGGGCGGCAGACATGGCAGGTCCGTTCTTCGCTTGCAGCCGTGAGGCTGGAATGTGGGATTCGACGAGTTCTACTCTATGCTGTTCACCGGACCCTTCGGGTGGCCCGTTTTGAATTGTGACTGCCCCGGCAGCCGATCCCAGGACGCGGCGCTGATGGGCCGGAACGGGCTGGTTTTACGAACGTGCAGATGTTGCGTAGACTGGTTCACCGGTGTTGAAAACACGGATGATGGCGTGCGCCCCAGTTCAAGCTGGCGGATCGTCGTCGGAGAGTGAAATTCACTCCATAGGGTAGTGGCGCAATTGGTAGCGCAGCGGTCTCCAAAACCGCAGGTTGCAGGTTCGAGTCCTGTCTGCCCTGCGCAAGCTGCCCCGGGGCAAAATCCCGGGGCAAGCGCAGCAACCATGGTTCTGTTCAGGGCCGGGTAATCAGCATTGCAAAGATGAGCGAGGACCAGGTGACCGAAACAGCTGCCAGCAGCTCCAAGGGCCGCCCAGCTAAGAAGGACGCCAAGGCAAACTTCTTCGCCCGCATTGCGCTCTTCGTCCGCCAGATCATCGGCGAACTGAAGAAGGTTGTTGCACCGACCCGCAAGGAACTGATCAATTACACGCTCGTGGTGCTGGTGTTCGTGGCCATCATGATGGTCATCGTCAGCCTGCTGGATATCGGGTTCGGATCCGCTATGGGCTGGCTCTTCGGCGGTACCGGCTCCACGGACAGCTAAGGCTGCAGGGTCCGCAGGCCGCGTGTTCTATTCCGGATAACCGGAAGGAAACAGCGGCGTGCGGAATTGAGCCATTTAAATAGGCATGTTAGGCAATGAGGAAGCAGGAGACCAAGTGTCTGAGCAGGAGCTCGGGGTAACCGAGACTGAGCTGGAAGAGTCCGCGGACATCACGGCAGAAGCCGGTGACGAGTCTGAGGTTGAGTCCGCCGCGCCCGAATCCGACGCCGCCGGCTCCGACGTTGCCGAGACCGAAGGCGGGGAGGGCGACGACGAGCCCGCCGACGCCCTCGCTGCTGCCGCCGCCACCGCGGCCGCCGACCCGGCCGAGGAGTTCAAGGCCAAGCTGCGCCGCCAGGAAGGTGACTGGTACGTCATCCACTCCTACGCCGGCTACGAAAACCGCGTGAAGGCCAACCTCGAGACCCGCATCCAGACCCTGGACATGGAAGATTACATCTTCGAGATCCAGGTGCCCATGGAAGAAGTCGTTGAGATCAAGAACGCCCAGCGCAAGATCATCAACCGCGTCCGCATCCCCGGCTACGTCCTGGTCCGCATGGACCTGACCGATGCCTCCTGGGGCGCCGTCCGCCACACCCCCGGCGTTACCGGCTTCGTGGGCAACGCCCACAACCCCGTGCCGCTGCGCCTGGACGAGGTCTTCTCCATGCTGGCCCCGGTCTTCGAGGAAGAGCAGGCCGAAAAGGGCAAGCCGGTCAACAAGCAGAACCAGGCTCCCGTGGCTGTCG
Organism: Arthrobacter sp. K410C; assembly: GCF_059090105.1. NCBI lineage: Bacteria > Bacillati > Actinomycetota > Actinomycetes > Micrococcales > Micrococcaceae > Arthrobacter > Arthrobacter sp. K410C. The sequence goes on along the minus strand of NZ_JBNHFJ010000001.1, from coordinate 649,603 downwards.
ACTTCGAAGTCGGCGAGTCGGTCATCGTCAAGGAAGGCCCGTTCGAGACCCTTCCGGCCACCATCTCCGAGATCAAGCCCGAGTCCCAGACCCTCGTGGTGCTGGTCTCCATCTTCGAGCGCGAAACGCCGGTCACCCTGGCGTTCAACCAGGTCACCAAGATCTGACCACCCAAGAATTCGTCCCGGCGCTGCCCGCTTAGCGGCACCGGAACGGCCGGCCGCCTTGCCATGGCGGCCAAAAACCTGAGGCACGCTCCTGTGCCCCAGGACGTTATTGAGAGAAGGACCCTACATTGGCTCCCAAGAAGAAGGTCACCGGCCTCATCAAGCTGCAGATCCAGGCAGGTGCCGCTAACCCGGCCCCGCCGATCGGTCCTGCGCTTGGCCAGCACGGTGTCAACATCATGGAATTCTGCAAGGCGTACAACGCTGCGACGGAAGCCCAGCGCGGAAACGTCATCCCCGTGGAGATCACGGTCTACGAAGACCGTTCCTTCACGTTCATCACCAAGACCCCGCCGGCTGCAGAGCTCATCAAGAAGGCTGCAGGCGTTGCCAAGGGTTCCGCCACCCCGCACACCGTCAAGGTTGCAAAGCTGACCCAGGCCCAGGTCAACGAGATCGCCTCCACCAAGATGGAAGACCTCAACGCCACCAGCCTCGAGGGTGCAGCAAAGATCATCGCCGGCACCGCCCGCTCCATGGGCATCACGGTCGAGGGCTAATAGCCCATCCAGCCATCCGGGATCGGGCACTTGACGACGACGGACGGCGCCGCCGGGAAACCGGCACCATCAAAAAACTGAAATGTCGGGCATCCGGTCCGAATAACGAGACCGGACCACCGACTGTGGCAGGGCCCAGCGCGGTCCGCAGACCACAACTGCACAAGGAGAAACAAGCAGCATGGCAAAGCGCAGCAAAGCATATGAGGCAGCAGCCGCCAAGATCGACGCGGAGAAGTTCTACGCGCCGTTCGAGGCAGTAACGCTCGCCAAGGACACCAACCCGTCCAAGTTCGACGCCACGGTTGAGGTTGCCTTCCGCCTCGGCGTGGACCCCCGTAAGGCTGACCAGATGGTCCGCGGCACGGTCAACCTGCCCCACGGCACCGGCAAGACCGCCCGCGTCCTGGTGTTCGCCACGGGCGACAAGGCTGAGGCAGCAATCGCCGCCGGTGCCGACTTCGTTGGTTCCGACGACCTGATCGAGAAGATCGCCGCCGGCTGGACCGACTTCGATGCCGCCGTCGCCACCCCTGACCTCATGGGCAAGGTTGGCCGCCTCGGTAAGGTCCTGGGTCCGCGTAACCTGATGCCGAACCCGAAGACGGGCACCGTGACCCCGGACGTCACCAAGGCCGTCAACGACATCAAGGGTGGCAAGATCGACTTCCGCGTCGACAAGCACTCCAACCTGCACTTCATCATTGGCAAGGTCTCGTTCGACGCCGTCAAGCTGGCCGAGAACTACGCCGCAGCCCTGGAAGAGGTGCTTCGCCTGAAGCCGTCCGCTGCCAAGGGCCGCTACATCCAGAAGGCAACGGTCGCCACCACCTTCGGTCCCGGCATCTCCGTCGACCCCAACGTCACCAAGGTGCTCATCGAGGCCTAGCCTTACAAGCATTCCCGTGCCAGTCCGGCACACAGGAAGGGACCGTCCGGCAGCAGCCGGGCGGTCCCTTCCGCATTAAGCCGCACCTTTCCCTTACACCGCCCTCGACAGCCGGCCAGGGCTGGCTAGGCTATGGTCATGACGCAGCCGAATGGCCTGGTGATAACCGCCGTCGCGATGCCCGGGTCCCTGGCCGCGGCGCAGGATGCCCGGGACTTCCTCGACTGCCAGGCAATGCGGCAGGCGCACGAACTGGAGACCTGGGGGAACCTTGACCGCGGGTACACCCTGGCCGAGGAACTGGAGCATTGGCGCGGCACTCCCTATGAGGCCCGCCAGCTCTTCGTGGGCCGGATCGGCGGGGAAACCGTGGGCATGTGCTCGGTGACGCTGCCACTGCGGGAGAACCTCTGGACGGCGGGCATCAACGTCCTGGTATCACCCGGGCACCGGCGGCGCGGACTGGGCCGCCGGCTCCTGCAGTTTGCCGAGGACGTGGCGCAGCAGCACAGCCGTACCTCGCTGGATGGCTATTTCGAACTGCCGGCACAGGCGGTGGAAGGCGCCGGACCGCTGCTGCCCGCAAAGTCCGGGGCGGGCGGGCTGCCGGCAGGGGAGCCTTCCACCGCCTTCGCGGCAGCCGGCGGCTACGAGCTCGAACAGGTGGAGACGTCCAGCCGCCTTGGCCTGCCCGTGCCGTCTGATCGGCTGGCCGTACTGGAAGCAGCGGCGTCTGCCCATGCCGGGGACTACGCGCTGATGGGCTGGGCCGATGCCTGCCCCGAAGAGCTGGTGGACAACTACGCCATCCTGAATGCCCGGATGAGCACTGATGTACCCACGGCAGGCCTGGATTGGGAAGGGGAAATCTGGGATGCGGCCCGGGTCCGCCGCGACGAGGAAACCCTTGCCCGCAGCGGAATGCAGTCCGTGGTGTCAGCGGCGATGCACCGGCCCTCGGGCCAACTGGTCGCGTATACGGTTCTGAACTGGCGCCCTGAAGTTCCGGCTACCGTGCTCCAGCAGGACACCCTTGTGTCCGCCGAACACCGGGGGCACCGCCTGGGGATGCTGATCAAGATCAGGAACCTGCGCATGGCCCAAGCCAGATGGCCCGCGGCGCGCTCGGTGCTGACATGGAACGCCAGCGAAAACCAGCATATGCTGGCGATCAATATCGCGCTTGGATTCACACCTGCAGGCTATGAGGGTGAGTGGCAGAAACGGCTGGGATGATGCCCAATATGGCAAAAGACGTGAAGATCGAGCAGCTCTGGATCCCCGACTCGCTGGACTCTCCGGACGCGGCGGACTTCCTGGCTGCCGTCGAGGTGGGGCGCAAGGTAAGGATGCAGACCTGGGGGAGCGACGACCTCGCCTATGGGCCGTTGGAGAAGCTCCTCGAGTTTGAGGACCCGTATGAGCGCCAGCTCATCCTGGTGGCAAAAGTCGACGGCGAAATCGTGGGTACCGTGGATATCGCCCTTCCCATGACGGACCACCTGGACCTTGCGGAGTTCACCCTGGACATCCTGCCCGAGTTCCAGCGCCAGGGCGTGGGCCGCCGCCTGCTCGAAGCCGCCGAACATCTGGCGCGGGCGGAGGGGCGCACCATGATCCTGGTTGACACCAACCATCCGGGTGCTTCCCTGCACGAGTTTGAGAAGGCGCAGCTGGTCCCGGGTTCGGGGCTGGGGTTCGTTCCGCTGGAGAGCCGTGAAGTGGAGTTCGCCCAGAAGACGGGCTACACGCTGCAGCACATCGAGCAGTTCAGTTCGTGTTCACTCCCGCTGGATTCGAAGCTCGTGGCCGACCTTCAGGCAGAGGCCGATGAGGCAAACAACGGCCGGTACCGGCTGCACCACTGGACCGACCGCTGCCCGGACCGGTGGCTGGAAGCTGTCGCCGTCCTTGAGAACCAGGCGGGCGCGGACGTCGACCCCTCACTGGACGTGCCGGTGGAGCAGGACATGGTGTTCGACGGCGGCATCCTCCGGGAAGCCGAGGACGTTGCCATCGCGCAGGGCCGGCGGACGGTGGTCACCGCCGTCGAGCACCTCGCCACCGGTTCGCTGGTGGGGCTGACCACCATCACGGTGCTGGCGCACCGCACGGACGTGGTGTTCCAGGACGACACACTGGTGCTGCAGGAACACCGGGGCAACAAGCTGGGGCTGCTGATCAAGGTGGCCAACATGGAACGGCTTACAGAACAGTTTCCCGATGCCCGCGTGATCTACACCTGGAACGCCCCGGAAAACCGGTACCTGCTGACCGTCAACCAGCAGCTGGGCTTCCGCACCGCCGGGGTGACAGGCATCTGGCAGAAGGAGCTCCCCAAGCTGCACACCCGGAACAGCTAGGGATCCGCCACACCGGGCCTGCGGGAGGGCCCGGGGCACGATTTGGTGGTCCGCCATGCCCTCCCGTAGACTGGGATGACCAAAGACCGTCGGTTATTGGAAATCCACTCTCCCGGACATGACGCAACTCTGCTGTCCTGCGCGGGAGGTGCCGTGGTTTTCCTTACGAAGGACCCTGAACATAGGGCGGCCGGCGCAGGTGAACGAAGCAAAGCTCCATGGAGAACCGTGTCGAGCCAAGCCCCGTGCATCTGCGCGGGGCGTTTTTAGTTTTAGCTCACCTGAGCGGGGACCGTCGAATACCCGGCACTATCCCCGGAAGGAGGGTTATGGCAACGCCTACCAAGGTTTCAGCAGTAGCTGAGATCACTAACGATTTCAAGGAATCGAACGCCGCTGTCCTGACCGAATACCGCGGGCTCACCGTTGCACAGCTCAAGCAGCTGCGTGTTTCTCTCGGCCAGGACACCAAGTTCGCGGTCGTCAAGAACACCCTGACCGCCATTGCAGCCAAGGAAGCCGGCGTCGAAGCATTCGACGGCCAGCTTGCCGGCCCCACTGCAATCGCGTTCATCAAGGGTGACGCAGTTGCCGCTGCCAAGAGCCTGACGGATTTTGCCAAGGCCAACAAGCAGCTGATCATCAAGACCGGCTACTTCGAGGGCAAGGCTCTGAACGCCAGCGAGGTTGCCGAACTGGCAGCGCTCGAGTCCCGCGAGCTGCAGCTCGCCAAGGTTGCAGGCGTCCTCAAGGCTCCCGCCGCCGCAGCTGCACGCATCATTGACGCACTGCGCCTCAAGCTTGAAGAAGAGAACGGTGCTCCGGCTGCTGCCGAGGCGCCTGCCGCTGAAGAAGCTCCCGCCGCCGAAGCCGAAGCACCTGCTGAGGCTCCCGCAGCCGAAGAGAACTAATTCTCTTTACCCCACAAGACTCAGGTGCACGGCCGGGCGATGAGCCTGCCGGACACCACAACAGGAAGGACGCCTACCATGGCGAAGCTCAGCAACGAAGAGCTCATTGAAGCTTTCAAGGAACTGACCATCATCGAGCTCTCCGAGTTCGTCAAGCTCTTCGAAGAGACCTTCGAAGTTACCGCTGCTGCTGTTGCAGTTGCTGGCCCCGCTGCCGGCGGCGCCGCAGAAGAGGCTGAAGAGAAGACCGACTTCGACGTCATCCTCGAAGCTGCTGGCGACAAGAAGATCGCAGTCATCAAGGAAGTTCGCGCCATCACCTCCCTCGGCCTCAAGGAAGCCAAGGACCTGGTTGACGGTGCCCCCAAGGCTGTCCTCGAAGGTGCCAACAAGGAGGCCGCCGAGAAGGCCAAGGAGCAGCTCGAGGCTGCAGGCGCCACCGTTACCCTCAAGTAACAGCGCATACTCCTGGAAAACCCCGTCCACTCCGGTGGGCGGGGTTTTCTGCGTTTAAAGGGGGTCGGAGATGTCCGCCACCACGGCGTCCAGGGCGGATGTCAAGGCATCGGCGTCAACGAAGGCACTGTAGCCGTGGGCCCCGGCACCCATGGAGATCCGCCTGCCGGTGATGGTGGCATCCGCATAGACAGGCCACGGGGTGGTGCTGCCCAGCGGGGTGATGGTGCCGCGCTCATACCCGGTCGCATCCAGGGCCATGTCCGCCGGCGGCAGTGACAGCTTGTTGACTCCCAGGAGGGTGCGCAGCTTCGGCCAGGAGATCTGCCGGTCACCCGGAACCAGCGCGAACAGGAAAGTCCCGTCCTTGTGCTTGACCACCAGCGACTTGACGATGTCCGCGGGGCTGATTCCCAGGATGCCGGCCGCTTCCTCGAGGCTGCGGGCGGCCGGGCGTTCCACAATTTCGACTTTCAGGCCGCGGGCGGCGGCGTCGGCCAGGAACCGTTCCTGCCCGGCGCCGTCCGCACCGTTTGAGGCTGCCACAGCCATCAGTCGCGGTAGAGCAGGAGCGCCTCGCCCTGCCCGCCGCCCCCGCACAGGGACACGGCGGCCTTTCCGGCTCCCCGGCGCTTGAGCTCGTGGGCGGCATGGACCGCCAGGCGTGCACCGGAAGCTCCGATCGGATGCCCCAGGGCAATGGCCCCGCCGTGGATATTGCACTTCTCCAGCGGATAGTCCAAGTCCTTGAGGGACTGCACCGCTACGGATCCGAAGGCCTCGTTGATCTCTATGAAGTCCAGATCCGCCGTGGTCCACCCTGCCCGGCCCAACGCGTTCATGATGGCGTTCGACGGCTGCGAGTGCAGTGAGTTGTCCGGCCCGGCCACCTGGCCCGGCTTGCCCACCACGGCCAGGTACTCCAGGCCGTGGGCCTCGGCATAAGCGCGCGAGGAGAGCACCAGGGCGGCGGCGCCGTCGGACAGGGGCGACGAGTTGCCGGCGGTGATGGTGCCGTCAGTGACGAACGCAGCCCGCAGCCCGGCCAGGGACTCGATGGAGGCGTTGGGGCGCACGCCCTCGTCCGTGTCCACCACCAGGGGATCTCCCTTGCGCTGCTTCACGCTGAGGGGGACGATCTCGTCGTCGAATGTCCCGTTCTTTGCCGCCAGCGCCGCGCGCTGGTGCGACTGCGCAGCCACGTTGTCCTGTGACGTCCGGTCGATGCCCAGGCTCAGGTTCCGGGTCTCCGTGGACAGGCCCATCGACTGGCCATCAAAAGCGTCGGTCAGTCCGTCGTGGGCGGCGGCGTCCAGGGCCTGGATGGAGCCGTAGGTCCAGCCCTGCCGCGAGCCGGGCAGCAGGTGCGGCGCCCGGGTCATCGACTCCTGGCCGCCGGCCACCACCACGGCGGCCTCGCCGGCCCGGATCATCCGGGCGGCGTCAATGACTGCCGTCAGCCCTGAGAGGCACACCTTATTGACCGTCACGGCCGGAACGTTCCAGCCGATGCCGGCACCGACGGAGCTCTGCCGGGCGGGATTCTGGCCGGCACCCGCCTGCAGGACCTGGCCCATGATCACCACTTCGACATCGCCCACATCCACCCCGCTGGCATCCAGCGCGGCCCGGATCGCGTGGGCGCCGAGGTCCACCGCGGAGAAGCCCGCCAGCTGGCCGTTGATGCGGCCGGTGGGGGTACGCGCTGCCCCGAGGATAACAACGTCATTGCTGTCATGAGAGTTGGCCATGGTTGTCTCTTCCACTCTGATTCGATGTAAGCCACCAAGGCTATCGTGACCCTGGTCACCTAACTATTCAAACGCCGGGGCCGCTATGTGCATTCCGGCCTTTGCGTTTTGCGGCAGGAGAGAAGTCCCCATCGGTTCGGGATGCACGACGGCGGCGGCGTGCGTAGGGTGGGCGGCGGACATTTTTTGCCGGTGAGCACCCCCCCCGGACGCGGGGCGGACGGAGAAGTAACGTGAAGAAGACCCTGGCCCTTGTAGGCGCTGCCGGCCTGGCGGCCTTGACCGGGTGCTCCGTCTCATCCCCGGCACCCGCCGGCGCGTCGCCGTCGGAATCCCCCGCGCAGTCTGCCGGCGGGATCAAACCGGCGCCATCGGCTTCCGGCACTGCAGCCGGAGGCGCGAGGGAGGCGTGCGAGCGTTTCAACTCCCTGTTCGCCGAGTATGGAGCCGTCCCGGCCGACGACCCCGGCGGCTATGAGGAAATCTACCTGCAGGCGGAGGATGCCAAGGACACGGTGGCGGGGGACCTTCGGGGCCTGTTCGCTTCCCTCAGCCTTCTGGCTATCGACCATTCTTCGGCCGCCGAATCGGGCAGCGCGCCGGCCCAGGAATCCAAGGACGCCGTGCGCGACGCGGTGTTCGCGAACTCCGGAACCTGCACGGCGGAAGGGGTCACTCTCCGGCTCTGAATGGTGCGGGAGGGTATCCGGCGCCCCTAAAAACAAGTGCTTGCATTCCGGCCGGATGTGGGGTAGACACGTAGGATATTTTGCCGTATCGTAGATATTTGCGTCTTCCCTGTTTACCTTCAGCCTTCATATAGCGGTGGGCTTTGCCTGGCAGCTGACAATCAACGTGCCGTAACAACGTCACAGCATAGTCGGTGCCGGCCCCGGGTCATATAGCGGAACCGGATGGTAGCGCTGCGGACTCTGTCTGCAGGGTGCACAGCGGGGGAGATCTGAAAACGCCTGAAGGTCTGTGGAAGGATCCCTCTTGGTCGCCTCGAGCACCTCTAATAACGAAACCGCTAACACCGCCGACAGCACTGATGGTGCCACTCGCCGGCTTTCATTCGCAAAGATTCACGAACCTCTTGACGTTCCGAATCTGCTTGCCCTGCAGACGGACAGCTTTGACTGGCTGGTCGGCAACGAACGCTGGCAGGCACGCGTAGCAAAGGCTGTCGAAGAAAACGATCTCAGCGTCGCCACCACGTCCGGCCTCTCGGACATCTTCGAAGAAATCTCCCCGATCGAGGACTTCCAGGGCACCATGTCCCTGAGCTTCTCCGATCCGGAGTTCGCCGACCCCAAGTACACCATGGCCGAGTGCAAGGACCGGGACGCAACGTACTCGGCTCCGCTGTACGTCAAGGCCGAGTTCATGAACAACAACACGGGCGAAATCAAGCAGCAGACCGTGTTCATGGGCGACTTCCCGCTGATGACCGAGAAGGGTACCTTCGTGGTCAACGGCACCGAGCGTGTGGTCGTCTCCCAGCTGGTCCGTTCCCCGGGCGCCTACTTCGAGCGTGCCGCTGACAAGACCAGCGACAAGGACATCTTCACTGCCAAGATCATCCCGTCCCGCGGTGCATGGTTCGAGCTCGAAATCGACAAGCGCGACCAGGTCGGTGTCCGTCTCGACCGCAAGCGCAAGCAGTCCGTCACGGTCCTGCTGAAGGCCCTCGGCTGGACCGAAGGCCAGATCCTCGAAGAGTTCGGCCAGTACGACTCCATGCGCGCCACCCTGGAGAAGGACGCCACCGAGACCCGCGAAGACGCGCTGCTGGACATCTACCGCAAGCTGCGTCCGGGCGAGCCGCCCACCGTCGAGGCTGCCCAGTCCCTGCTGGACAACCTGTACTTCAACTCCAAGCGCTACGATCTGGCCAAGGTCGGCCGCTACAAGATCAACCGCAAGCTGGGCATCGACCGTTCCCTTGGCGACAAGGAAGCCTCGGTCCTGCACGTTGAAGACATCGTCGCCATGATCAAGTTCCTCGTCGCGCTGCACGCCGGCGAGAAGACCATCAAGGGCGTCCGCGACGGCCAGGAAGTTGACCTGCGCGTCGAGATCGACGACATCGACCACTTCGGCAACCGCCGCATCCGCGCCGTCGGCGAGCTCATCGAGAACCAGGTCCGCACCGGCCTGTCCCGCATGGAGCGCGTTGTCCGCGAGCGTATGACCACCCAGGACGTCGAGGCCATCACGCCGCAGACGCTGATCAACATCCGCCCCGTGGTTGCAGCCATCAAGGAGTTCTTCGGAACTTCCCAGCTGTCGCAGTTCATGGATCAGAACAACCCGCTCTCGGGCCTGACCCACAAGCGCCGCCTGTCGGCCCTTGGCCCCGGTGGTCTGTCCCGTGACCGCGCCGGCATGGAAGTCCGTGACGTGCACCCGTCCCACTACGGACGTATGTGCCCCATCGAAACCCCTGAAGGCCCGAACATTGGTCTGATCGGTTCGCTGGCATCCTACGGACGCATCAACCCGTTCGGCTTCATCGAGACCCCGTACCGCAAGGTCAAGGACGGCGTCGTGTCCGACGACGTCCAGTACCTGACGGCCGACGACGAGGCCGAGGTGCTGATCGCCCAGGCCAACGCGCCGCTGGACGAGAACAAGCGCTTCGCCGAAGAGACCGTCCTGGTCCGTGCCCGTGGTGGTGGAGGCGAGCCCGTCCTGGTCCCCGCTGAAGACGTCGAGTTCATGGACGTTTCCCCGCGCCAGATGGTGTCCGTGGCTACGGCCCTGATCCCGTTCCTCGAGCACGACGACGCCAACCGCGCACTCATGGGTGCCAACATGCAGCGCCAGGCCGTGCCGCTCGTCCGTTCCGAGGCCCCGTTCGTGGGCACCGGCATGGAGCGCGCCGCTGCCGTGGACGCCGGTGACGTGGTCATCGCGAAGAAGGCCGGTGTGGTCACCGAGGTCTCCGCCGAGCTCGTCATCATACTTAACGACGACGGCACGGAAACCAACTACCGCATTAACAAGTTCGCCCGCTCCAACCAGGGCAACTGCTACAACCACCGTGTCCTGGTGAACGAAGGCCAGCGCCTCGAGGTCGGCGGCATCATCGCCGACGGCCCGGCAACGGACCAGGGTGAGCTTGCCCTCGGCAAGAACCTGCTCGTGGCATTCATGTCCTGGGAAGGCCACAACTTCGAGGACGCCATCATCCTCTCGCAGCGCATCGTTGCCGAGGACGTCCTTTCCTCCATCCACATCGAGGAGCACGAGATTGATGCCCGCGACACCAAGCTTGGTGCCGAGGAAATCACCCGTGACATCCCCAACGTGTCCGAGGAAGTCCTGGCAGGCCTTGACGAGCGCGGCATCATCCACATCGGTGCCGAGGTCGAAGCCGGCGACATCCTGGTCGGAAAGGTCACCCCGAAGGGTGAAACCGAGCTGACCCCGGAGGAGCGCCTGCTGCGCGCCATCTTCGGTGAGAAGTCCCGCGAAGTGCGCGACACCTCCTTGAAGGTGCCCCACGGCGAGTCCGGCACCGTCATCGGCGTCCGCGTCTTCGACCGCGACAACGACGACGAGCTGCCCCCGGGCGTCAACCAGCTGGTCCGCGTCTACGTGGCTGCCAAGCGTAAGATCACCGACGGCGACAAGCTCGCCGGCCGCCACGGCAACAAGGGTGTTATCTCCAAGATCCTCCCGGTCGAGGACATGCCCTTCCTTGCCGACGGTACCCCCGTTGATATCGTCCTGAACCCGCTGGGTGTTCCGGGCCGTATGAACGTCGGCCAGGTGCTCGAGACGCACCTTGGCTGGGTCGCCAAGACCGGCTGGAAGATCGAAGGCGAGCCCGAGTGGGTCAAGCAGCTGCCCAACCTGCCGCGCGAGAGTGGCCCCACCACCGTTGCCACGCCGGTGTTCGACGGCGCCCGTGAAGAGGAAATCACGGGCCTGCTGGACTCCACCAACGTGACCCGCGACGGTGAGCGCCTGATCAATTCGTCCGGCAAGACCCGCCTGTTCGACGGCCGCTCCGGCGAGCCGTTCCCGGATCCGATCTCGGTCGGCTACATGTACATCCTGAAGCTCCACCACCTGGTGGACGACAAGATCCACGCCCGCTCCACCGGCCCGTACTCCATGATCACGCAGCAGCCGCTGGGTGGTAAGGCACAGTTCGGTGGCCAGCGCTTCGGTGAGATGGAAGTGTGGGCGCTTGAAGCCTACGGCGCCGCCTACACGCTCCAGGAACTCCTCACGATCAAGTCCGATGACATTCACGGCCGCGTGAAGGTCTACGAAGCGATCGTCAAGGGCGAGAACATCCCGGAGCCGGGTGTTCCCGAGTCCTTCAAGGTGTTGATCAAGGAAATGCAGTCGCTGTGCCTGAACGTGGAAGTCCTCTCCACGGACGGAACCACAATTGAAATGCGTGACTCTGATGACGCAGTCTTTACGGCTGCGGAGGAACTGGGCATCGATCTGTCTCGTGCAGAGCCCAGCTCCGTAGAAGAGGTCTAAGGAGTCCGACGACGGCGGGCCCCGTCCGCCGTCGTCCTCCTTCCTTCTCCCGCACCCAAGACTTCAGAATTTAGAGAACAAGAGAGAACAGGGACCATATGTCCAGCGAATCCTCCTTCGGCCTCATGCAGATCGGCCTCGCCACCGCGGAAGACATCCGTGGCTGGTCTTACGGCGAGGTTAAGAAGCCGGAAACCATCAACTACCGCACGCTCAAGCCCGAGAAAGACGGCCTCTTCTGCGAGAAGATCTTCGGCCCGTCCCGCGACTGGGAATGCTACTGCGGCAAGTACAAGCGCGTGCGCTTCAAGGGCATCATCTGTGAGCGCTGTGGCGTCGAAGTCACCCGCGCTAAGGTCCGCCGAGAGCGCATGGGCCACATCGAGCTGGCCGCACCGGTCACGCACATCTGGTACTTCAAGGGTGTTCCGTCCCGCCTGGGCTACCTCCTTGACCTGGCACCGAAGGACCTCGAAAAGGTCATCTACTTCGCTGCCTACATGATCACCAGCGTCGACGAGGCTGCCCGCCACGAGGAACTGCCCAACCTGCAGGTTGAGCACGACATCGAGAAGAAGCAGCTGATCGACAACCGCGATTCCGATATCGCGGCGATTGCCCGCGACCTCGAAGGCGAAATCGCCCGCCTGGAGGCCGAAGGCGCCAAGGCTGCCGACAAGAAGAAGGCACGCGACTCCGCCGACCGCCAGATGGCGAACGTGCGTAAGCGCGCCGACGCCGACATCGAGCGCCTCGAGCAGGTCTGGGACCGCTTCAAGAACCTGAAGGTCGCCGACCTCGAGGGTGATGAGGGCCTGTACCGCGAACTGCGCGACCGCTACGGCATGTACTTCGAAGGCTCCATGGGTGCCGAAGCCATCAAGAAGCGCCTTGAGAGCTTCGACATGCAGGCCGAGTCCGATCTGCTGCGCGACGTCATCGCCAACGGCAAGGGCCAGCGCAAGACCCGCGCCCTCAAGCGCCTCAAGGTGGTCAACGCGTTCCTGACCACCAACAACAGCCCGCTTGGCATGGTCCTCGACGCCGTCCCGGTGATCCCGCCGGAACTGCGCCCCATGGTCCAGCTGGACGGTGGCCGCTTCGCGACCTCCGACCTCAACGACCTGTACCGCCGCGTGATCAACCGCAACAACCGGCTCAAGCGCCTGCTTGACCTGGGCGCCCCGGAGATCATCGTCAACAACGAGAAGCGCATGCTTCAGGAAGCTGTTGACAGCCTCTTCGACAACGGCCGCCGCGGCCGTCCGGTCACCGGTCCGGGCAACCGGCCGCTGAAGTCCCTGAGCGACATGCTCAAGGGCAAGCAGGGCCGTTTCCGCCAGAACCTCCTCGGCAAGCGCGTCGACTACTCCGGCCGTTCGGTCATCGTCGTCGGCCCGCAGCTGAAGCTGCACCAGTGCGGCCTGCCCAAGCAGATGGCGCTGGAGCTCTTCAAGCCGTTCGTGATGAAGCGCCTGGTTGACCTCAACCACGCCCAGAACATCAAGTCGGCCAAGCGCATGGTGGAGCGTTACCGTCCGCAGGTCTGGGACGTGCTCGAAGAGATCATCACCGAACACCCGGTGCTGCTCAACCGTGCACCTACCCTGCACCGCCTGGGTATCCAGGCGTTCGAGCCGCAGCTTGTTGAAGGCAAGGCCATCCAGCTGCACCCGCTGGTTTGTGGCGCGTTCAACGCCGACTTCGACGGCGACCAGATGGCAGTCCACCTGCCGCTGAGCCCCGAAGCCCAGGCTGAGGCCCGCATCCTGATGCTGTCCTCGAACAACATCCTGAAGCCCTCGGACGGACGCCCGGTCACCCTGCCTTCGCAGGATATGATCATCGGCCTCTACCACCTGACCACCAAGCGGAAGGGTTCGGCCGGCGAAGGCCGCATCTTCGGTTCGGTCTCCGAGGCCATCATGGCGTTCGACGCCCGCGAGCTGCACCTGAACTCGCAGGTCAAGATCCGCCTCGAAGGCTTCGTGCCGTATGCCGGCTGGGAAGCCCCCGAGGGCTGGGAGCCGGGCCAGCCCGCGCTTGTCCAGACCTCCCTGGGCCAGGTGCTCTTCAACGAGACTCTGCCTGAGGACTACCCGTGGGTTGAGGCTGTTGCCGACAAGGGCGAGCTGTCCCGCATCGTCAACGACCTCGCCGAGCGCTACCCGAAGGTCGTCACGGCTGCCACGCTGGACAACCTGAAGGATGCCGGTTTCTACTGGGCCACGCGTTCGGGCGTCACTGTCGCCATCTCCGACATCGAGGTCCCGGCTGCCAAGCCGGAAATCCTTGCCGGGTACGAGGAGCGGGCCGCCAAGATCCAGGGCCAGTACGACAAGGGCCTGATCGACGACGACGAGCGCCGCCAGGAACTGATCGAGATCTGGAACAAGGCAACCAACGAGATCGCTTCGGTGATGCGTGAGAGCCTGTCCCCGATGAACACCATCAACCGCATGGTGTCCTCCGGTGCACGTGGTAACTGGATGCAGGTCCGCCAGATCGCGGGTATCCGTGGCCTGGTGGCCAACCCGAAGGGTGAGATCATCCCGCGCCCCATCAAGTCCTCCTATCGTGAGGGCCTGTCGGTGCTGGAATACTTCATCGCCACGCACGGTGCCCGTAAGGGTCTCGCCGATACCGCTCTGCGTACCGCCAACTCGGGTTACCTGACCCGTCGTCTGGTGGACGTGTCCCAGGACGTCATCGTCCGCGAAGAGGACTGCGGCACCGAGCGCGGCCTGGTCACGCCCATCGCCGTCGCCGATTCCAACGGCGAGCTGGTGCTGGACGAGAACGTGGAGAACAGCGCCTACGCACGTACGCTGGCTGTCGACGTCGTGGACTCCGAGGGCAAGGTCCTCGCCGCGGCCGGCACCGACTGCGGCGACGTCGTCATCGACGAGCTGTTCAAGGCAGGCATCACCGAGGTCAAGGTCCGCTCCGTCCTCACCTGTGAGTCCAGTGTCGGCACCTGCGCCCTGTGCTACGGCCGTTCGCTGGCCACCGGCAAGACCGTGGACATCGGCGAGGCCGTGGGCATCATTGCCGCACAGTCCATCGGTGAGCCCGGTACCCAGCTGACCATGCGTACGTTCCACACCGGTGGTGCAGTCTCCGCCAGCGGTGGCGACGACATCACCCAGGGTCTGCCCCGTATCCAGGAGCTCTTTGAAGCCCGTACTCCGAAGGGTGTTGCGCCGATTGCCGAGGCAGCCGGCCGCATCACCATCGAAGAGTCCGAGCGCCAGATGCGCCTGGTCATCACCCCGGATGACGGAACCGAAGAGATCGCGTACCCGGTCCTGCGCCGTTCACGCCTGCTGATCGAAGACGGCGACCACGTCACCGTCGGCCAGAAGCTGATCAACGGTCCTGTGGATCCCAAGCAGGTCCTGCGCATCATGGGTCCCCGTGCCGCTCAGAAGTTCCTGGTGGACGAGGTCCAAGGCGTGTACCGCAGCCAGGGCATCGGTATCCACGACAAGCACGTCGAGGTTATCGTCCGCCAGATGCTGCGCCGCGTCACGGTCATCGAGTCCGGCGAATCGGACCTGCTCCCCGGCGAACTCGCCGAGCGCAGCCGCTTCGAGGACGCCAACCGCCGCGTTGTATCCGAGGGCAAGACTCCCGCATCCGGACGTCCCGAGCTCATGGGTATCACCAAGGCGTCGCTGGCCACCGAGTCCTGGCTGTCCGCGGCTTCCTTCCAGGAGACCACCCGCGTCCTGACGCAGGCGGCCATGGAAGGCAAGAGCGATCCGCTGCTTGGCCTCAAGGAGAACGTCATCATCGGTAAGCTGATCCCGGCCGGCACGGGCCTCCCGCGCTACACCGAGGTCACCGTCGAGCCCACTGAAGAAGCGAAGGCCAACCTGTTCACAGGCCCCAGCGCGTTCAGTGACTTCTCGTACGACTCCCTGGGCGGCGACGGAGCTCCTGAGTTCCACGCCATCCCGCTGGATGACTACGACCTGGGCAACGACTTCCGGTAGCGGGCAGGGCGGTCCCTTTCGTGTCGCGTTCCGCGCCACGTAGGGACCCTCCGCCCTGCCCTTAGGCATTAAAAGGGATGGTCCCGCACCCCACGGTGCGGGACCATCCCCGTTTAACGGGCCGATTAAGGCAAGGAGGCCGTCCATGCTAGACTTGTTACCAATTGTTATTGTGGCAGTGGATGAGTGCGCCGGCCCCAGCTGAGAGGCTGAGCCAGAGCGACGTTTCCGGTTTGCAGGGTTCTTGTGCAACGTATGCCACATTTTCGCATGCCTAGGGACATTTTGACGCGAGTCGGGTCATGGGCATGGGATCCGACTATTAAGGCTTCGCCTTCGCCGCCTTCGGAGATTCCTCCAAGGGCCCGGGCGGCGGGGCAACGCAACAAGAGAGCGGCCGGAAGCGGCTGTTCCGGATAAAACGGAGAACACGAGAGTGCCTACGATTAACCAGCTGGTCCGCAAGGGCCGCACGCCTAAGGTCTCAAAGACCAAGGCTCCCGCGCTTAAGGGCAGCCCGATGCGCCGCGGTGTTTGCACCCGCGTCTACACCACCACCCCCAAGAAGCCGAACTCGGCTCTGCGTAAGGTGGCACGTGTGCGCCTCAACGGCGGCGTGGAAGTAACCGCCTACATCCCCGGTGTTGGCCACAACCTGCAGGAGCACTCCATTGTGCTCGTTCGCGGTGGTCGTGTTAAGGACCTCCCGGGTGTCCGCTACAAGATCGTCCGTGGCGCCCTCGATACCCAGGGCGTGAAGAACCGTAAGCAGGCCCGCAGCCGCTACGGCGCAAAGATGGAGAAGAAGTAATATGCCTCGCAAGGGTCCGGCCCCCAAGCGGCCGCTCGTTTCGGATCCGGTTTACGGCTCCCCGCTGGTAACCCAGCTCATCAACAAGGTGCTCGTTGACGGCAAGAAGTCCACGGCAGAGCGCATCGTCTACGGTGCCCTCGAAGGCGCACGCGCCAAGTCCGGCGGCGACCCCGTTGCAGCCCTGAAGAAGGCCATGGACAACGTTAAGCCTTCCCTCGAGGTCCGCTCCCGCCGTGTCGGTGGCGCAACGTACCAGGTTCCGGTTGAGGTTAAGCCGGGACGCTCCACCGCACTCGCCCTGCGGTGGCTGGTGGGCTACTCCAAGGCCCGCCGTGAGAAGACCATGACCGAGCGCCTCCAGAACGAAATCCTGGATGCCTCCAACGGTCTCGGTGCCGCTGTGAAGCGTCGCGAAGACACCCACAAGATGGCCGAGTCCAACAAGGCCTTCGCACACTACCGCTGGTAATACTCCCCGGACGCCGCCGGCTCAAAAGAGCCGGCGGCGAACGCGTAGTCCATCCCAAAAGGAGACCCCGTGGCACAGGACGTGCTTACCGACCTTAGTAAGGTCCGCAACATCGGCATCATGGCCCACATTGATGCCGGCAAGACCACCACAACCGAGCGCATCCTGTTCTACACGGGTGTGAACCACAAGATCGGCGAAACGCACGACGGCGCTTCGACCACTGACTGGATGGAACAGGAAAAGGAACGCGGCATCACCATCACGTCTGCCGCCGTGACCTGCTTCTGGGAGAACAACCAGATCAACATCATCGACACCCCCGGCCACGTTGACTTCACCGTTGAGGTAGAGCGCTCTTTGCGCGTCCTCGACGGCGCCGTTGCCGTCTTCGATGGCAAGGAAGGCGTTGAGCCGCAGTCCGAGACCGTGTGGCGCCAGGCTGACAAGTACAACGTCCCGCGTATCTGCTTCGTCAACAAGATGGACAAGCTGGGTGCTGACTTCTACTTCACCGTAGACACCATCATCAGCCGCCTCGGTGCCAAGCCGCTGGTCATGCAGCTCCCCATCGGTGCCGAGAACGACTTCATCGGCGTCGTGGACCTGCTCTACATGCGTGCACTGGTGTGGCCCGGCGATGCCAAGGGTGACGTGACCATGGGCGCGAAGTACGAGATTCGTGAGATCCCGGCTGACCTCCAGGAAAAGGCCGAAGAGTACCGCGCGAACCTGGTTGAGACCGTCGCGGAGTCCTCCGAGGAACTCATGGAGAAGTACCTCGAAGGTGAAGAGATCTCGATCGACGAGCTCAAGGCCGGCATCCGCAAGATGACGATCAACTCCGAGCTCTACCCGATCTTCTGCGGTTCCGCGTTCAAGAACCGTGGCGTTCAGCCGATGCTCGATGCAGTTGTCGATTACCTGCCGAACCCGCTCGACGTCCCCCCGATGGTCGGCCACGACCCTCGCGACGAAGAGAAGGAACTGACCCGCAAGCCTTCCGCCGAAGAGCCGTTCTCCGCACTGGCCTTCAAGATTGCTGCGCACCCCTTCTTCGGCCAACTCACCTTCATCCGCGTGTACTCCGGTCACGTGGAAGCAGGTGCCCAGGTGGTCAACTCCACCAAGGGCAAGAAGGAGCGCATCGGCAAGCTGTTCCAGATGCACGCCAACAAGGAAATGCCTGTTGAGGGCGCTACCGCCGGCCACATCTACGCAGCCATCGGTTTGAAGGACACCACCACGGGTGACACCCTGTGCGATGCCAACCACCAGATCGTGCTCGAGTCCATGAGCTTCCCTGAGCCCGTGATCTCTGTCGCCATCGAGCCGAACACCAAGGGTGACCAGGAGAAGCTGTCCACAGCCATCCAGAAGCTCTCCGCTGAGGACCCCACCTTCCAGGTGTCCCTCAACGAAGACACCGGCCAGACCATCATCGCCGGCATGGGCGAGCTCCACCTGGACATCCTGGTGGACCGCATGCGCCGCGAGTTCAAGGTCGAGGCAAACGTGGGCAAGCCCCAGGTCGCCTACCGCGAGACCATCAAGCGGGCCGTGGAACGCCACGACTACACCCACAAGAAGCAGACCGGTGGTTCGGGCCAGTTCGCAAAGATTCAGATTGCGATCGAGCCGCTGGACACCGCCGAGGGCGAGCTGTACGAGTTCGAGAATAAGGTCACCGGTGGCCGCGTTCCCCGCGAGTACATCCCGTCTGTTGACGCAGGTATCCAGGATGCGCTGAACGACGGCGTCCTGGCCGGTTACCCGGTTGTGGGCATCAAGGCCACGCTGGTTGACGGCGCGTACCACGACGTTGACTCCTCGGAAATGGCGTTCAAGATCGCTGGCCGTATGGCTTTCAAGGAAGCTGCACGGAAGGCGAACCCCGTCCTGCTCGAACCGCTGATGGATGTTGAAGTCCGCACCCCTGAGGAATACATGGGTGAAGTTATCGGTGACCTCAACTCCCGCCGTGGCCAGATGCAGTCCATGGAGGATGCACAGGGTGTCAAGGTTGTTCGTGCGCACGTTCCGCTGTCCGGCATGTTCGGCTACATCGGCGACTTGCGCTCGAAGACCCAGGGCCGTGCTGTGTACTCCATGACGTTCAACAGCTACGCCGAGGTCCCGAAGGCTGTTGCCGACGAGATCATCCAGAAGAGCCGCGGCGAGTAGTCCTCACGGATTCTCAAAGCGAACATCCCGGGTGCGCGGGCCGGAAACGGAAAGCGCAGCCAGTACAGGTGGCCGGCTTGGTCCCGGCCGGATCCGGCCACCTGTACGAACAGGCTCAAGGGACTAGTATTAGTTCCTGAATCTGCAATTTCACCAATCCAAAGCCCCCAAGTAGACTTGCCTGAGTTTCTGCCGCGAGAAGCGCGGTTAGAGGGCAAGCCATTTGAAATCGTTCTAGGAGGAACCTGTGGCAAAGGCAAAGTTCGAGCGGACTAAGCCGCACGTCAACATCGGCACCATCGGTCACGTTGACCACGGTAAGACGACGCTGACGGCCGCCATTTCCAAGGTGCTGTACGACAAGTACCCGGATCTCAACGAGAAGCGCGACTTCGCGTCGATCGACTCTGCTCCCGAAGAGCGTCAGCGCGGTATTACCATCAACATCTCCCACGTGGAGTACCAGACCGAGAAGCGTCACTACGCACACGTTGACGCCCCCGGTCACGCTGACTACATCAAGAACATGATCACCGGTGCTGCCCAGATGGACGGCGCAATCCTCGTGGTTGCTGCTACCGACGGCCCCATGGCACAGACCCGCGAGCACGTTCTGCTCGCCCGCCAGGTTGGTGTTCCCTACCTGCTGGTCGCGCTGAACAAGGCTGACATGGTTGAGGACGAGGAACTTCTCGACCTCGTTGAAATGGAAGTTCGTGAGCTCCTGAGCTCGCAGGGCTTCGATGGCGACGACGCTCCGGTTGTTCGCGTTTCCGGCCTGAAGGCCCTGGAAGGCGATCCCGAGTGGGTCAAGTCCGTCGAGGACCTGATGGCTGCTGTGGACGAGTCCGTTCCGGACCCCGTTCGTGACCGCGACAAGCCGTTCCTGATGCCGATCGAAGACGTCTTCACCATCACCGGTCGTGGAACCGTTGTTACGGGCCGCGCCGAGCGTGGAACCCTCGCCATCAACTCCGAGGTCGAGATCGTCGGCATCCGCCCGGTCCAGAAGACCACGGTTACCGGTATCGAGATGTTCCACAAGCAGCTCGACGAAGCATGGGCCGGCGAGAACTGTGGCCTCCTGCTCCGCGGTCTGAAGCGCGACGACGTCGAGCGTGGCCAGGTTGTCGTCAAGCCGGGTTCCATCACCCCGCACACCGACTTCGAGGCCAACGTCTACATCCTCTCCAAGGACGAAGGCGGACGCCACAACCCGTTCTACTCGAACTACCGCCCGCAGTTCTACTTCCGTACGACGGACGTTACCGGCGTTATCACCCTGCCCGAGGGCACGGAAATGGTTATGCCCGGCGACAACACTGAGATGACCGTTGCGCTCATCCAGCCCATCGCTATGGAAGAGGGCCTCGGCTTCGCTATCCGCGAAGGCGGCCGCACCGTTGGTTCGGGACGCGTCACCAAGATCATCAAGTAGTCCTTGCTGATCAACGGATCATCGGGGCACCGCCCCGCATAATCCACAGAAAGCCCCGCTGCCATGTGCAGCGGGGCTTTCTCTTGCTAGAACTTATCCAGTCATTGGATAAATTGCAGTCGTACAGCACTGCCTAGCGGGAGGTCGCGGCATGAGGGATGCATCCTATGAGGCGGGGTACCGGGACGGCCACCTCCAGGGGTGGCGGGTTGCGATGGCGAAGGTCACCCAGGAGCAGCAGTGGAAGTCGGCGCCGCCGGCCCAGCCCGTGCCCCGGATGCCCGCACCAGTCATTGGAGGGACGCCGCCCCCGCCCCAGCCGCCTGCCCGGCAGCAGCCTGCCGGGAAAGTGTTGCCGCCGGCCCGGCAGCGGGCATATCCTGCCAGGCCGGCACGTCCCGCCGAGTCCGACGAAGAACGCAAGGCCCGCCGGGAGCGCCGGGACCGGCAGAACATCAACGTCACCCTATACGTTGCCAGCCTCCTGCTTGTTGCGGCAGCGGCGCTGTTCGTGGGGACCGGGCTGGCGCCGCTGTTCCGCTTCGCCGGCGTCTGCGCGGTGGCGGCCCTGTTCTATGCCTCGGGACTGGTCCTTCACCGCAGGGTTCACCGGCTCAGGCCAGCCGCCGTGGCGTTCACCGGTACGGGCCTCGCGCTGATTCCCGTGATCGGCCTGGCCCTGTATAACTTCGTGCTGTTCCACGGACCCGCGGTGTGGCTGCTGACGTCCCTCGCCGGAACCCTCGCCTACATTGCCGCCGCCCTTCGGCTCGAGAGCAGGGTCCTGGTGTACCTGTCCTTGACATTCGTCGTTTCCACAGCGTGGTCTGGCATTGCCGTGCTGGGCGGGGCCCTCGTTTGGTACTTCGTTGCACTAAACGGGCGTGGCCGTGCTGTTTACCGTGGTGTCGCTGCTGCGGCCGGGATGGCTTCCTCCCGTCTTCACCGGACCCTTGTCCACACTCCACCCTCTAGTGGTTCCGGCGGTTGCCCTGGCATCCACCTTCTTCCCGCTGCTGCTGGCGAGGTGGGACTACGCCCTGGTCCTCGGTGTCTGCGGGGTGTACTTCGGGGTGATGACCGCCGTCCGGAGCGCCCCGTTCAGGCTGTTACATTTCTATGCTGCGCGGGTGGCACTGACTGTGTCCGGCAGCGTGGTGGTGTGGGAACTCACGGGCCACGGGGCAGATGCGTTGTTCGCCGCTGGACTGCTCCTGGCGCTGCAGTCCACCGCAACCGCGTTTGGCGGCCGCGTCCTGGCCGACTGGTTTCCAAGCGAGGCCGCCGGGACAGGACGGCCGGTCAGGCAACCAAAGGTGCCCGACGACGGCACTTTGCGGGGTGCCGGGTGGTGGCGCTTTGACGCGCTCCTGACACATGCAGCGCAGTTCGCGGTAACGGCGGCAATCGCCTCGGTCGCAGCGCTTCGGGGGACGGCCGCTGCCTCCGGGCCGGGCGACGGCCCGGTAGCGCTATGGCTGCCGCTCCTGATTCTGCTGCTGGCCAGCTTCGTGCTGGCTGCAAGGTTCCGGGGCGGCGCTGAACTGGCACCGTTCGCCCCCTTGGGGCTGGCATGGTTCTTCAGCCCGGTGCTGGGGGAGTGGGCGTTTGCGGCGGTGCCGTTGCTGGCGTCGCTCATCTGGCTTGGGAGAGCGCTCCGGAAGGGGGAGGAACGGCGGGGGCTGCTGGTGCTGAACGGAAGGGTTGCCGCTACCGTGGCAGTTCCTGCAGCGGCCGCGGCGCTCACCGAGGGGGCTCTGCAGAACCACGCAGTGTGGTTCGGCGTCGCTGCGGCGGCCGTTTGCCAGCAGCTGCTGTCCGCGGCACTGCAGCGCCTGGGGCACAGTGTCCCCGCTTCCCAAGCCACACTGGCCGTTTTTTCAGACCTCGGTGTCGTGGGGATCGCCGTCCTGGCGTCGGTCGACGCCACCCGCGGAAATCTCCTGACCATGGTGGCGATCCTGTTGCAGTTGCTGGCAGCTGTCGCCACCGGTCTGATGTTGATCCGGCGTCCTGCCAGTCCAGGCGGCTGGCGTCCCGCCGTTGGGGAGCTGCTGCCGCTGGTGGTCTCTGCCGTCATGGTGGAGTTCGCCTTCCGGTTGGTTTCCACCGGCGCGGGAAACATTGCGCTGGTGCTGATGCTCGCGTATCTGGCCGCTATCGCATTGACGCTGCCCGGCCGCCTGCACCGCTGGAGTTACTGGTGGCTGGCGAGAGTTACGGGCACGATCCTGGTGCTGACGGTGTTCGGGCAGCTGGCGCAGAGTGGGGCCGTACCGGTCCTGGCCGGGGAGCAGGTTCTGCCGGCCACCGTGCTGGCCGTGGCTCTGGGACTCCAGCTGGCCCTTGTCCTGGGTGCATACCTCCTGCGGCGCACGCCGGGCGGTACAACCGCTGATGTCGGCCTGGTGCTCGTGGTGCAGCTGATAGGCGCCATGATGGCTCCGCTGGGAGAAGGCAGCTGGCAGGCCGTCTTGGTGCCGGCCGTAGCAGCCGGATCGGCCGTGCTGGCCGGGTACGTACTGCGGCGTGAAGGTGGTGCTGAATGGTTTGCGCCGGCGTTATTCGTTGTCCTCGTCTACCTCTCGTCCGGCAACCTGCTCCTCATAGAGGTGTTGGTGGGCATTTTCGCGCTGTTCGCTGCGGTCATGGTGCCGGTTACGTCCTCCCCGCTGCAGAAAGGGTGGTACTTCGTAGCAGCCCGTGTGTTGACGGCTGCGCTGGCGGTGGTCCTCAGCTACGACATCACTGCTTCGCCGGCAGCGGTGTCCCTGACGTTCGCCTCAGTCCTTGCGGCCCAGCATGCGGTGCGGTGGGTCCTGCGGTCCAGCCTGCAATCGGTGCCGTTCCAGCAGGCAGCCGTGTGGATTACGCTGGCCGGGCAGGCCCTGCTGCCCCTGGGGTACGCCCTCCGCTACGGCCAGGCGGGCGAAAGCGGGGGCCGCGGCGTCCTGTTCCTGGAGCTGGCGCTGCTG
The DNA here is from genome assembly GCF_059090105.1 of Arthrobacter sp. K410C. Classification (NCBI taxonomy): domain Bacteria; kingdom Bacillati; phylum Actinomycetota; class Actinomycetes; order Micrococcales; family Micrococcaceae; genus Arthrobacter; species Arthrobacter sp. K410C. The sequence goes on along the minus strand of NZ_JBNHFJ010000001.1, from coordinate 626,122 downwards.
CTGGTATCCGCTGCGCTGGCCCGCCGTCTGTTTGTTGCCCCCGGTGCGCTGTACTTCGGCCTCTACGCCCTGTTGTTCGGGGTGCTTGCGCTCGGTCCGTTCGCTACCTTTGGGGCAGTGCCACTGCTCGGATACACGGAAACCTCAGTGGTGCTCATGCTCCTGGGCCTCCTGGCAGCGGGGGCAGGCGTGGTGGGGAACCGGCGCAACGCTGCACCTGCGGGGGTGGAGCACTGGCTGTGGCTTGTTGCAGCAGTATCTTTCACGGGCACTGCCCTGCTGGTTGCACCGGAGGCGGCGGGCTGGGTTTCCGGGGCCGCCGTCCTTGCCCTGGCCGCTGTCCTGTTTATTGCCTCGCATGTTGAACGGATCCCGGCACTGTACCCGCCCGCGGCGGCAGCGCTGCTCACCGGCGCGTTCATGCTTGCAGGCTCAGTGTTTGACGGACTTGGTGGGGACTGGGGCCGCTATCTTCCGTGGCTGGCCGGCCCGGGACTGGCGGCCGCAGCCCTGTATGCGCTGCGGCAGGCCCGGGCCTCCCGCCGGGTCGAGGAGCCGTTGCGCCGCTGGTCTTTGGCGGGCGCATCCTTCCTGGGATTCGGCACCGCCGCGCTGGCCGGGCTCCCGGCGGATTCAACAGCGTGGTGCGCTGCTGCCCTGCTAACCTGTGCTGCCGGAGTCGCCGTGTGTGAAGTGCCGGCAACAGTGCGCCGGGTAGCGGCGGAAATTGGGTCGGTGGCAGTGGCCGCCGCGGTCCAGAGGGCGGCCCTCTTCCGCCTGGACACGGGGAGCCTGCCGGACCCCTTCTGGGCAGCCCAGTGGTACGTGGCGCTGGGAGCCTTGCTCGCCGCCTTGCGGTACCGGGCAGGGCAGCACGGGCCTGGCCGGGCATATGCAACGGCATCGGCTGTCCTGCTCACCCTGTCCGGCGCCGGCGTGGTTATGAGCGGGGCTGGGGGCCAGCAGTTGTGGCTCCTGCTCCTGCTGGCCGCGCTGCTGGTGGCAGGCCTGGTCCTTGGGGACCGGTTCTTTGTCCGTTGGGGTGCCGGCGGCATTGCTGCCTGCATCTTGTGGGCCATGCGGGAGTACACCTTCGCGCTGCTGGCGATTGTCGCCGTCGGACTGATTGCCTTTGCCATGTGGCGCCTCAACCTCAGCGCGGGCACTGAATCGGCTGGCGGGCAGGACGGCCCCGCACAGAAGCTCCCCTGATAATGTGGCAGCATCGAGAGGAGATCATCATGGGATGGCTTATTTTCCTGATCATCGTGGTCGCGGTGGTGGCTGGCGTGTTCTGGGCCAAGAGGCACTTCCGCCACGAGATCGACCGGGCCAAGCGAATCAACCGGGCAAACAAGAACCAGTAGCAGGCCGCTCTGCCGGCCTCGGCTGATAAGGAAATACCGTGCGGGCCCGGGCTACTGGCCGGCCCGGGTTTTCCGCGCCCGCGAAAGGGCCTGGTACCAGTAGAAGGACTGTTTCGGGGTCCTCTGCTGCGTCTCAAAGTCAACGTGGACCAACCCGAACCGTTGGGAGTAGCCGGCAGCCCACTCAAAGTTGTCCATCAGTGTCCACACGTAATAGCCCCGCAGGTCAACGCCTGAAGCCATGCCGCCCGGGGAGGTTGCATCGAGGGCAGCGCGCAGGTGGGTGGCCAGGTATTGCACCCGCTCCTCGTCCTGGAGGGTGCCCTCAACCTTGTCCGGCTCCGGAAAACTCGCACCGCCTTCCGTGATGTAGACAGGCGGGAGGGCGTCCCCGTACCGGTCCTGGAGTTCCTTGAGCAGGATGCCCAGATGTTCGGGGGCCACCGGCCAGCCGAATCCGGTGTGGTCAAGTTCCGGATAGCCCACCTCGTGATACGGGAGGGTGACAACTGCTTCGTCCGGTTCGGCAGGGATGGGTGTCACACCGCGGCCAATAGCTACCTTGACCGGGAAGTAGTAGTTCAGTCCGTAGAAGTCCAGCGGCTGGTGGATGGTGCGCAGGTCGGTGTCGGAGATGCGGCCAATCGAGCGCAGCCACGGCCGGGCGTACAGGGGAAGGTGCGGGTAGCGGCCCAGCAGGACAGGGTCGGCGTAGATCCGGTTCATCAGCAGGTCGTACATCCGGGCCACCATCCGGTCGCCGATGCTCCGGCTGGCGGGCCGGACGGGGGCATGGAGGTTGGTCACCCCAACGCCGCCGGTTACGCCGGCAGCCCGGAGTGCCTGTACGCCCAGCCCGTGCGCCAGCAGCTGGTTGTGGATGGACGGGAGGGCATCGAACATCAGCGCCCGGCCAGGGGCATGGACGCCCAGGGCATAGCCGTTCAGGGTTACCGAGAGAGGCTCGTTGAGCGTGACCCACTGGGCCACGCGGTCGCCGTAGCGCCCGGCGGCTGCAGCGGCGTACTCGCCAAAGCGTTCCGCGGTCTCCCGGTTGAGCCAGCCGCCGCGGTGCTCAAGGGGCAGGGGCGTGTCCCAGTGGTACAGCGTGGCCATGGGGGAAATGCCAGCCTCCAGCAGCTGGTCGATCAGCCGGTCGTAGAAGTCCAGTCCTTCCGGGTTAAAACTGCCCCGGCCGTCCGGCTGGATCCGCGGCCACGAAAGCGAGAAGCGGTAGGAATCCACGCCCAGGTCCTGCAGCAGCGCCACATCCTCCGGCAACCTGTTGTAATGGTCGCAGGCCATGGCGGGGGAGTGGCCGTCCACAATGGCGCCGGGCTTCTCCGCGAACGCGTCCCAGCCGGAGGGCCCCCGGCCCCCTTCACCGAGGGCGCCTTCAATTTGGAAGGCGGCCGCCGCCACGCCAAGGGTGAACGACGGCGGCATCCGGCCGGCCAGTTCCGTCACCGATTCAGTGCTTTCCAGCGTCATGTCCTTATCATCCATTCGGATGCAGCCAAGGGCAATGATCCCGCCATGCCCCGGCCCCACGAGGGACGATTCGCATCTGCCGGGGATTTCCGGCATACTAGATGAGTTGTTCAAGCGCTTCTTCGCGTCCCGATCCGGATAATGCCGGATGCAGGGTCCAAGTTGAAGACCAAACATAACCCACCCCAATGGAATTGCGGATTTGTATGCGTGTTGAGCGCGACACGCCCGACCGCGGGGGTCGGTTACGCCGGCAAGGTGAGGAACCCGGATCCATCCGGATTCAGTTTGTGCGGCGGGTGGTAGTTACGACTTCAAATGCTTCGGCAGCCACATACAACAGGAAAGTGAACAGGGCAGCCCTAAACCGGGGAAGCACAGACTGAAAGAGAGTCAGGCGACATGGCGGGACAAAAAATCCGCATCCGGCTGAAGTCATACGACCACGAGGTCATTGACGTTTCAGCACGGAAGATCGTTGAGACGGTCACGCGCGCAGGCGCAACGGTAGTGGGCCCCGTGCCGCTGCCGACGGAGAAGAACGTGTACTGCGTTATCCGCTCTCCGCACAAGTACAAGGACAGCCGCGAGCACTTCGAAATGCGCACGCACAAGCGTCTTATCGACATCATCGATCCCACGCCGAAGGCTGTTGACTCGCTCATGCGTCTCGACCTGCCGGCTGACGTGAACATCGAAATCAAGCTGTAGGGAGGTGCTGAGAAACTATGACCGCAACCCGTAACGTAAAGGGCCTGCTGGGCACGAAGCTCGGCATGACCCAGGTCTGGGACGAGAACAACAAGCTCATCCCCGTCACTGTGGTCCAGGCAGACTCGAACGTCATCACCCAGCTGCGCAACGCAGAAGCTGATGGCTACGTCGCCGTTCAGATCGGCTACGGCCAGATCGATCCCCGCAAGGTCACCAAGCCGCTGGCTGGTCACTTTGAAAAGGCAGGCGTCACGCCTCGCCGTCACGTCGTCGAACTTCGTACCGCAGATGCTGCCGAGTACGAGCTGGGCCAGGAGCTCTCTGTAGAGCTCTTCGAAGCCGGCCAGAAGATCGACGTCGTAGGCACCACCAAGGGTAAGGGCTTCGCCGGTGTTATGAAGCGTCACGGCTTCCACGGCGTTGGAGCTTCCCACGGTGCCCACAAGAACCACCGTAAGCCCGGTTCAATCGGTGGTGCATCCACCCCGAGCCGCGTCTTCAAGGGCATGAAAATGGCCGGCCGCATGGGCGCCGTTCGTCACACCACGCTGAACCTGACGGTTCACGCGGTTGACGTCGAGAAGTCGCTGCTCCTGATCAAGGGTGCCGTTCCCGGCGCCCGCGGCCAGGTCGTACTCGTACGCACCGCCGTGAAGGGAGCCTAGTTCAATGGCTAACACTGTCCAGGTTGACCTGCCTGCAGAGATCTTCGACGTCCAGACCAACGTGCCGCTGCTGCACCAGGTTGTCGTTGCCCAGCTCGCTGCTGCTCGCCAGGGTACCCACAAGACCAAGACCCGCGCTGAAGTTTCCGGTGCAGGACGCAAGCCGTTCAAGCAGAAGGGTACCGGCCGCGCCCGCCAGGGTTCGATCCGTGCTCCGCACATGACCGGCGGTGGCATTGTCCACGGTCCCACCCCGCGTGACTACAGCCAGCGCACCCCCAAGAAGATGATTGCTGCTGCCCTGCGCGGCGCACTGTCTGACCGGGCCCGCAACGGACGCATCCACGTTGTCTCTGAGCTGGTTGCAGGCGACAAGCCTTCGGCCAAGACCGCACTGGCAACGCTCCGCGGTGTTTCCGACCGCAAGAACCTGCTGGTTGTCATCGAGCGCGCCAACGACGTTGCTGCACTGTCCGTGCGCAACCTCGCCGGTGTTCACGTTCTGTACGCAGACCAGCTGAACACCTACGACGTTCTCGTGTCTGATGACGTTGTCTTCACCAAGGCTGCCTACGACGCATTCGTTGCCGCCAAGGCAGCTAAGAACGAGGAGGATGCCAAGTGAGCGCAGCCACCATCAAGGATCCCCGCGACGTCGTGCTTGCACCCGTCGTGTCGGAAAAGAGCTACGGCCTGATCGACGAGGGCAAGTACACCTTCCTGGTGGACCCCCGGTCGAACAAGACCGAAATCAAGCTGGCCGTGGAGAAGATCTTCTCCGTCAAGGTCGAATCGATCAACACCATCAACCGTGCCGGTAAGCGCAAGCGCACCAAATTCGGATGGGGTACCCGCAAGAACACCAAGCGTGCGATTGTCACCCTCAAAGAAGGCACCATCGACATCTTCGGCGGTCCGCTCTCGTAGCGGAGACCACTTTAACGAGGAAATAAATTATGGGAATCCGTAAATACAAGCCGACTACCCCGGGCCGTCGTGGCTCGAGCGTAGCGGACTTCATCGAAATCACGCGGTCGACGCCGGAAAAGTCGTTGGTACGTCCGCTGCCCAAGAAGGGCGGCCGTAACAACACCGGTAAGATCACCACCCGTCACAAGGGTGGCGGACACAAGCGCCAGTACCGTCTGATCGACTTCCGTCGCCACGACAAGGACGGCGTTGACGCCCGCGTAGCCGAAATTGAGTACGATCCGAACCGTACGGCCCGCATCGCGCTCCTGCACTACGTTGATGGCACCAAGCGTTACATCATCGCCCCGAACAAGCTGTCCCAGGGTGACTTCGTGGAAGCAGGTGCCAACGCTGACATCAAGCCCGGCAACAACCTGCCCCTGCGCAACATCCCCGTGGGTACCGTTATCCACGCAGTTGAACTGCGTCCGGGTGGCGGCGCCAAGATGGGCCGCTCCGCCGGTGCATCCATCCAGCTCGTTGCCAAGGAAGGCCGCTTCGCCCAGCTGCGCCTGCCTTCCGGCGAAATCCGCAACGTTGACGTGCGCTGCCGCGCAACCGTCGGCGAGGTCGGCAACGCCGAGCAGTCGAACATCAACTGGGGCAAGGCCGGCCGTATGCGGTGGAAGGGCGTTCGCCCGACCGTCCGTGGTGTCGCCATGAACCCGGTTGACCACCCGCACGGTGGTGGTGAAGGTAAGACCTCCGGTGGTCGTAACCCCGTCAACCCGAACGGTCAGCGGGAAGGCCGCACCCGGCGCCCCAACAAAGAGAGCGACAAGCTTATTGTGCGTCGCCGTCGTACTGGCAAGAACAAGCGATAGGAGCCTGGACACATGCCACGCAGCCTGAAAAAAGGTCCTTTCGTTGACCAGCACCTCTTTGTGAAGGTAGCCAGGGAAAACGAAAAGGGCACCAAGAACGTCATCAAGACCTGGTCCCGCCGTTCGATGATCGTCCCCGACATGCTCGGACACACGATCGCCGTACACGACGGACGCAAGCACATCCCGGTGTTTGTCACTGAGTCGATGGTCGGGCACAAGCTCGGCGAATTCGCTCCCACGCGGACTTTCCGCGGCCATGTCAAGGACGACCGTAAGGGCAAGCGCCGCTAGGCGCCTGCGCTTACGTCATAGACGAGAGAAGGAAAGCAATGGAAGCCAAGGCAATTGCGCGCCACATCCGCGTAACGCCTATGAAGGCCCGGCGCGTCGTCAACCTTGTTCGTGGATTGCAAGCGAATGAGGCTCTGGCAATTCTGAAGTTTGCCCCGCAGGCAGCTTCGGAGCCGGTATTCAAGGTAGTACAGTCGGCAATCTCCAACGCCCGGGTCCTCGCGGACCGCGACGGCGTGGCGTTTGACGAAGGTGACCTCATCATCAGCGAAGCGTTTGTTGATGAAGGCCCGACCATGAAGCGGTTCCAGCCGCGCGCCCAGGGTCGTGCATTTCAGATCAAGAAGCGCACCAGCCACATCACCGTGGTAGTCGCTACCCCGGAGAAAGAGGAGGCTCGCTAAGTGGGACAGAAAGTAAACCCGCACGGGTTCCGACTCGGCATCACCACCGATCACGTATCGCACTGGTTCGCTGACAGCACCAAGGCCGGCCAGCGGTACAAGGACTTCGTTCGCGAAGACATCCGCATCCGCCAGCTCATGTCCACGGGCATGGAGCGCGCCGGCATCGCGAAGGTCGAGATCGAGCGCACCCGTGACCGCGTCCGCGTGGACATCCACACGGCCCGTCCCGGCATCGTCATCGGCCGCCGTGGAGCGGAAGCAGACCGCATCCGCGGCGAGCTCGAAAAGCTCACCGGCAAGCAGGTCCAGCTGAACATCCTCGAGGTCAAGAACCCCGAGATGGAAGCCCAGCTTGTTGCCCAGGGCGTTGCAGAGCAGCTGACTTCGCGTGTGGCATTCCGCCGCGCCATGAAGAAGGCCATGCAGTCCGCGCAGCGTGCCGGTGCCAAGGGCATCCGTATCGCCTGCTCGGGTCGACTGGGTGGCGCTGAAATGTCCCGCTCGGAGTTCTACCGCGAAGGCCGTGTGCCCCTGCACACCCTCCGCGCGAACATCGACTACGGCTTCTACGAAGCCAAGACCACCTTCGGCCGCATCGGCGTGAAGGTCTGGATCTACAAGGGTGACGTCACTGCCAAGGAACTGGCCGCCCAGGCTGCTTCCGCCCCGTCCCGCGGCCGCTCCGGCGACCGTCCGGGCCGCCCGGGTGGCGCTGACCGTGGCGATCGCCGCCGTCGCAACGACCGTCCGGCCGCTGACGCAGCTCCTGCTGCCGAAGCACCGGCAGGTGAGGCTGCACCCGCTGCAGCAGTAGAAGGAGGACAGGCTTAAATGCTTATCCCACGTCGAGTCAAGCACCGTAAGCAGCACCACCCGGGTCGTTCCGGCGCTGCCACGGGCGGCACCAAGGTCTCGTTCGGTGAGTACGGCATCCAGGCCCTGAGCCCGGCATACGTCACCAACCGTCAGATCGAGTCCGCTCGTATCGCGATGACCCGCCACATCAAGCGTGGCGGTAAGGTCTGGATCAACATCTACCCGGACCGTCCCCTGACCAAGAAGCCTGCCGAAACCCGCATGGGTTCCGGAAAGGGTTCGCCCGAATGGTGGGTCGCCAACGTCAAGCCGGGCCGGGTTCTCTTCGAACTCGCCGGTGTCAATGAAGAGGTAGCTCGCGAGGCCCTGCGCCTGGCAATCCACAAGCTGCCGTTGAAGGCACGCATCGTGCGTCGCGAGGGTGGTGAATAGAAATGGCAGTAGGATCCAAGGATCTGGCTCCCGCAAAGCTGGACGGTTTCGACAACGAGCGTCTCGTTGAAGAACTCCGCAAGGCCAAGGAAGAGCTGTTCAACCTGCGTTTCCAGTCCGCCACCGGTCAGCTGGAGAACCACGGTCGCCTGCGCGCGGTAAAGAAGGACATCGCCCGCATCTACACCGTTCTCCGTGAGCGCGAGCTGGGCATCCGTGCCGAGGTTGCCGCACCGGTTGTGGAAGCCAAGGAAGAGAAGAAGTCCAAGAAGGCTGCAACCAAGAAGGCCGAGAAGGCTGAAACGGTTGAAACCGAGGAGGATGCCAAGTGAGTGAAAAGGACCAGAACGTGACGGAAACTGCTACCGCAGCCACGGCTGAGCAGCGCGGTTACCGCAAGACGCGTCGCGGCTACGTGGTCTCGGACAAGATGGAGAAGACCATCGTTGTCCAGGTTGAGGACCGCGTGAAGCACGCCCTGTACGGCAAGGTCATCCGCCGTACCTCCAAGGTCAAGGCACACGATGAGAACAACACCGCCGGCATCGGCGACCTGGTTGTCATCGCCGAGACCCGTCCGCTGTCCGCCACCAAGAACTGGCGGCTCGTGGAAATCCTCGAGAAGGCCAAGTAGCACCTGCTGCTTCGCTGTTGCAGCCCCTGCTCCCACCGGGAGCGGGGGCTGCCTCGTTTAAGGCAACCCTGCGTCAGGCGGTGCACGCTTCTGGTGGGCTTACGACGGAAGGTGCCGCGGCTTTGCGGGGGAGCGGCACCTTCGGCGGGCCGAAAGACTGCCGTGCGTGACGCCGTCGTCCCTTTCCTTGTGACGCGCGCTCACTTGTGGTTGCTTCCAGACAGAGCCGCGCTCACTTTCTTTACGCGAGGGAGCCCGGGTTGGTGGGGTAACCGCCATAAGTGAGAGGGCGTTGGAAGAATGCGCACTATAAGTGGGAGAGCGTTGGTGGTGACGTCGTGTTGCTTGCGGGGGAGCGGCCTGCGGTGATATGGGGAACAGGCCAATCTGTGCTAGGATTTTGAGTTTGTATGGCGCCTTTCGTGCGCCGTTCACCAAACTCGTAAACAAGCGTGCCACAGCATAGTGCCCCTGTGCGCCCGGGATCCGTCCTGGACAGATGGGAGCAACTGCTTCTGGCACGGGCGTTTAGGCCTGGTCTGGCAAAATCCAGGCAGGTCAAGAGACACCCCGATCAACCGTTCCGCAAGGCTCATTCCGTAGGAAGATTTTCGGTCTGAGAACCGGCGCGACGCAAGGAGTAAATAGTGATTCAGCAGGAGTCGCGACTCAAGGTCGCCGACAACACGGGTGCTAAGGAAATCCTTACCATTCGCGTTCTCGGTGGATCCGGCCGTCGCTACGCAGGCATCGGTGACGTCATTGTCGCCACCGTCAAGGATGCAATCCCGGGCGGCAACGTAAAGAAGGGCGATGTTGTCAAGGCAGTCATCGTCCGTACCAAGAAGGAACGCCGCCGTGCGGATGGTTCCTACATCAAGTTTGACGAGAACGCAGCTGTGATCCTGAAGGGCGACGGTGACCCCCGCGGTACCCGTATCTTCGGACCGGTTGGTCGTGAACTCCGTGACAAGAAGTTCATGAAGATCGTTTCTCTGGCTCCGGAGGTGCTCTAGTCCATGGCTGCAAAGATCAAGAAGGGTGACCTGGTCCAGGTCATCACTGGCGCCAAGGCTGAGCGCGGCGGCGACCGCGGCAAGCAGGGCAAGGTCCTGCGCGTCTTCACCGACACCAACCGCGTGTTGGTTGAAGGCATCAACCGCGTCACCAAGCACACCAAGGTCGGTCAGTCGCAGCGCGGCACCAAGACCGGTGGCATCGAGGTTGTTGAAGCCCCGATCCACATCTCCAACGTGGCGCTGGTTGACCCGTCGACCAAGAAGCCGACCCGCGTGGGCTTCCGCCTCGACACCGTAGAGAAGGACGGCGCCACGAAGACCGTCCGCATCCGCGTGTCCAAGAGCACCGGGAAGGACATCTAATGACTGAGACTCTCGAGACTCCGGCAACGAAGATCGTTCCTCGTCTGAAGACCAAGTACGCAGAATCCATCAAGGCCCAGCTCCAGGATGAATTCAAGTACGCGAACGTGAACCAGGTTCCCCGCCTCGTCAAGGTCGTTGTGAACATGGGTGTTGGAGATGCCGCCAAGGACTCCAAGCTGATCGACGGCGCCGTCCGCGACCTCACCCAGATCACCGGCCAGAAGCCGCAGGTTACCAAGGCCCGCAAGTCGATCGCACAGTTCAAGCTGCGCGAAGGCATGCCCATCGGTGCACACGCTACCCTGCGCGGCGACCGCATGTGGGAATTCGTGGACCGTCTGGTCACCCTGGCGCTGCCCCGTATCCGCGACTTCCGCGGCCTCAGCGGCAAGCAGTTCGATGGCAACGGCAACTACACCTTCGGTCTGACCGAACAGGTTATGTTCCATGAAATCGACCAGGACAAGATCGACCGCGTCCGCGGTATGGACATCACGGTTGTGACCACTGCCAAGACCGACGACGAAGGCCGCGCGCTGCTCAAGGCGCTTGGTTTCCCGTTCAAGACCGAAGCTTAATTACTACGTAAAAGGTCCGGCCGCCGGCTTCATCAGAAGCAGACGGCGGAAACCGTTACGAGGAAGGGCAAGAGCCCACCATGACAATGACAGATCCTGTCGCAGACATGCTTACGCGCCTGCGTAACGCAAACTCGGCATACCACGACACCGTGTCTATGCCTTACAGCAAGCTCAAGGCTCGCGTTGCCGACATCCTCAAGGCCGAAGGCTTCATCGCCGGCTGGAAGGAAGAGGACGCAGAGGTCGGCAAGAAGCTGACCCTCGAGCTCAAGTTCGGTCCGAACCGCGAGCGTTCCATCGCCGGTGTTCGCCGCATCTCCAAGCCGGGTCTCCGCGTTTACGCGAAGTCCACCAACCTGCCGCACGTGCTGGGTGGCCTGGGTATCGCAATCCTGTCCACCTCTTCCGGCCTCCTGACTGACAAGCAGGCCGGCAAGAAGGGCGTGGGCGGCGAAGTCCTCGCGTACGTCTGGTAACGGGAAAGGAAGAGAATAATGTCACGTATTGGACGTCTCCCCATCACCGTTCCTGCCGGCGTTGAGGTCAAGGTTGACGGCTCTGTCGTCAGCGTCAAGGGTTCCAAGGGCGAACTGAGCCACACTGTGGCCAGCCCCATCGAGGTTGCCCTGGAAGACAACACCCTGACCGTCACCCGCCCGAACGACGAGCGCGCCTCCCGTTCGCTCCACGGCCTGACCCGCACCCTGATCGCCAACATGATCCAGGGCGTCACCGCAGGCTACGAGAAGAAGCTTGAAATCGTCGGTACCGGTTACCGCGTTCAGGCCAAGGGATCTGACCTGGAGTTCGCTCTGGGCTTCAGCCACCCGGTCAATGTGTCGGCTCCTGCCGGCATCACCTTTGCAGTAGAGGGACCGACCAAGCTCTCTGTCTCAGGCATCAACAAGCAGCAGGTCGGCGAAGTTGCTGCCAACATCCGCAAGCTGCGGAAGCCTGACCCGTACAAGGGCAAGGGCATCCGTTACGCCGGCGAGGTTATCCGCCGCAAGGTCGGAAAGGCTGGTAAGTAACCATGGCCATCGCCATTAACAAGAAGCGCACGAACAAGAGCAAGGCTGCCGCCCGCAGCCGCCGCCAGCTTCGTATCCGCAAGCGCATTGCAGGAACGGCCGTTCGCCCCCGCCTGGTGGTCAACCGGTCCGCCCGCCACGTATTTGTCCAGGTTGTCGATGACAGCATTGGCCAGACCGTAGCAAGCGCGTCCACTCTGGAAGCCGACCTCCGTGCATTCGACGGTGACAAGACTGCCAAGGCCAAGCGCGTTGGCGAGCTCGTTGCCGAGCGTGCCAAGGCTGCCGGCGTCGAGGCAGTTGTCTTCGACCGTGGTGGTAACAAGTACCACGGCCGTATTGCCGCCGTCGCTGACGGTGCACGCGAAGGTGGGCTGTCACTGTGACCGAAGCAAACAAGGAAAAGGACACTGTGTCTGCAGATCAGAAGGCTCCCGAAGCCGCAGCTGCTGAGACCACTGCCCCCGCTGCCGACGACCGCCGTGGTGGCGCCCGTCGTGGCGAGCGTGGCGACCGCGGCCAGGGCCGCGGCGACCGCGGTGGCCGTGGCGGCCGCGACGGTGGCCGTGAAGCCGAAAAGAACCAGTTCGTAGAGCGCGTTGTCACCATCAACCGCGTTTCCAAGGTGGTCAAGGGTGGTCGTCGCTTCAGCTTCACCGCACTGGTCGTCGTTGGTGACGGTAACGGCATGGTCGGCGTGGGCTACGGCAAGGCCAAGGAAGTTCCCGCTGCTATCGCCAAGGGCGTTGAAGAGGCCAAGAAGTCCTTCTTCCGCGTTCCCCGCGTTGGCAACACCATCCCGCACCGCGTTCAGGGTGAAGCCGCTGCCGGCGTCGTAATGCTGCGTCCGGCTTCCGCCGGTACCGGTGTTATCGCCGGTGGCCCGGTCCGTGCAGTACTGGAGTGCGTGGGCATCCACGACATCCTCTCCAAGTCGCTCGGTTCCTCCAACGCCATCAACATCGTCCACGCGACAGTTGATGCCCTTAAGCGCCTCGAAGAGCCCGCATCCGTGGCAGCACGCCGCGGCCTGCCGCTGGACGAGATCGCTCCGCAGGCACTGGTGAAGGCCCTCCTGGCTCCGAAGGCAGGTGTTTAGTCATGGCTAAGAACCTGGTCCCCTCCGACGCGCAGTTGGAGATCACTCAGATCAAGTCCGCCATTGGCGGCAAGCAGAACCAGCGCGACACCCTGCGGTCCCTCGGCCTGAAGCGGATCGGACACACTGTTGTCCGCACCGCCGACGCCGTGACCGTCGGGATGCTCAACACGGTTCCGCACCTGGTAAAGGTAGAGGAGGCGAAGTAAATGGCAGAGAACGAAAAGGCTCAGGCTGAAAAGCAGAACGCCCTGAAGGTTCACCACCTGCGTCCCGCCCCGGGTGCAAAGACCGCCAAGACCCGTGTTGGTCGTGGTGAGGCATCCAAGGGTAAGACCGCCGGTCGCGGTACCAAGGGTACGGCAGCCCGCTACCAGGTGAAGGCTGGCTTTGCCGGCGGCCAGCTGCCGCTGCACATGCGCCTGCCCAAGCTGCGTGGCTTCAAGAACCCGTTCCGGGTTGAGTTCCAGGTTGTGAACCTGGACAAGCTCAACGAGCTGTTCCCCGAAGGTGGCACTGTCACCGTGGAGAACCTGGTCGAAAAGGGTGCCGTTCGCAAGAACCAGCCCGTCAAGGTGCTGGGCACCGGCGACATCACCGTCAAGGTTGACGTCACCGCCCACGCATTCTCGGCCAGCGCCGCTGAAAAGATTGCAGCAGCAGGCGGAAGCACCACCGCTCTCTAGAGCCGGTGGGCGACAGCCCGTTGTTCAACTCCCGATGACCGGGGCCAACGCCCCGGTCATCGGGAGTTTTTCACATCCGCAGGCCGTATTTTTCCCGCCATCCGGCGCAGCAGCGCTTCCCCGGATTGTTCGCATGGCGCATCCAACCGTTAGACTCGGTTGTTGGGATTTATTGGGCCCCATCACACCACTCTTATAAACACCACAGGAGGACGCTTGCTTAGCGCATTTGGCCGGGCCTTTCGCACGCCTGATCTGCGACGCAAGTTGTTGTTCACGCTGGGAATCATCACCATTTTCCGCTTGGGTGCTTTCATTCCCTCGCCTGGTGTGGACTACCAGAATGTCCAGCAATGTTTGCAGAACGGTCAGACGGCCGGCGGGCTGTACCAGCTCGTCAACTTGTTCAGCGGCGGCGCGTTGCTCCAGGTGTCCATCTTCGCCCTGGGGATCATGCCGTACATCACGGCGAGCATCATCGTCCAGCTGCTCCGGGTGGTCATTCCCCGCTTCCAGCAGCTGTACGAAGAGGGCGCGTCGGGCCAGTCCAAGCTGACCCAGTACACGCGGTACCTCACCATCGCCCTGGGCCTGCTTAATGCCACCACCCTGGTGTCCCTGGCGCGGTCGGGCCAGCTGCTTCCCGGCTGTGCGCTACCGATCATCCCTGACGACAGCGTCATCACCACCATCCTGCTCATCATCACGCTGACGGCCGGCACCGGCCTGATCATGTGGATGGGCGAGCTCGTCACCGAGAAGGGCGTGGGCAACGGCATGTCCCTGCTCATCTTCACCTCGATTGCAGCGACGTTCCCCACGTCCCTGGGTGCCATCTGGACCTCGCAGGGACCGGCCACGTTCTTCACCGTCCTCGCCATTGGCCTGCTGACCGTGGCACTGGTGGTCTTCGTGGAGCAGTCACAGCGCCGCGTTCCGGTGCAGTACGCCAAACGGATGATCGGACGCCGGACCGTGGGCGGCACCAGCACCTACATTCCCATCAAGGTGAACATGGCCGGTGTTATCCCGGTAATCTTCGCTTCCTCCATGCTCTACCTGCCCGGCCTGATTGCGCAGTTCAACCAGCCGCAACAGGGGGAGCAGCTCCAGCCGTGGGTCGAATGGATCAACAACAACCTGGTCCGCGGCGACCAGCCGATCTATATGGTTCTGTACTTTGCCATGATCGTCTTCTTTACCTACTTCTATGTCGCGATCACCTTCAACCCTGAAGAAGTGTCCGACAACATGAAGAAGTACGGCGGCTTCATTCCAGGTATCCGCGCCGGCAAGCCGACCGCTGACTACCTGCAGTACGTGCTCTCCCGGATCACCCTGCCCGGCGCCCTCTACCTGGGCTTCGTTGCACTGATTCCGCTGGTGGCACTGGTACTGATCAACGCAAACCAGAACTTCCCGTTCGGTGGCACCTCGATCCTGATCATGGTGGGCGTTGGCCTGGAGACCGTAAAGCAAATTGATGCGCAGCTACAACAACGTCACTACGAAGGGCTTTTGCGATGACGAGAATGCTGATTATTGGACCTCCCGGTTCCGGAAAAGGAACGCAGGCGGAGCGGATTTCAGAGCGCCTCGGCGTTGTGGCGATCTCCACCGGCGACATCTTCCGCGCCAATGTAAAGGGCGAAACGCCCCTTGGCATCGAGGCCAAGAAGTACATGGACAACGGGGATTTCGTTCCGGACAGCGTGACCAACAAGATGGTCCGTGACCGCCTCAGCGAGGCCGACGTCGAAAACGGCTTCCTGCTGGACGGCTACCCGCGCACCACCGCGCAGGTGGACTACCTCGACGAGATCCTCGCCAAGGGCGACGAGAAGCTCGACGTCGTCCTGCAGCTCACTGCCGACGATGAGGAACTGGTGCACCGCCTGCTGGGCCGGGCCAAGGAAACGGGCCGGAGCGACGACAACGAAGCCGTCATCCGCCACCGCCTTGACCTCTACCACGAGCAGACCGAAGCCGTGGTGGCCAAGTACGCCGAGCGCGGCATCCTCACCCAGGTTGACGGCATCGGCGCCATCGATGACGTGACCGACCGCGTGATGCAGGCCATCAAGGCGGCACAGGCAGCAGCCTGATCCAGGCACCGTTTTTCTGAGGCTCCTCCCGGAACAGGGGAGGAGCCTCAGCCATTTGAAAGGACACACCATGGGCTTCCGCCAGCCCCGCATCGAACTCAAGAACAACGCCCAGATGCGCACCATGCACGAGGCCGGGCTGGTCCTGAGCCGGGCCCTTGATGCAGCCGTTGCCGCCGCTGTGCCGGGCGTCACCACCAAGCACCTCGACGACGTCTTCGCTGCCGTGCTCAATGAGGCCGGCGCCAAGTCCAACTTCCTCGGCTACCACGGCTTCCCTGCCACCATCTGCACCTCCGTGAACGAGGAAGTGGTCCACGGCATCCCGGGCAGCCGCGTGCTGCAGGACGGCGACATCATCTCCATCGACGGTGGTGCGATCGTCAACGGCTGGCACTCCGACTCGGCCCGGACCGTCATCGTGGGCACACCCGATTCGGAGGACCAGCGGCTCTCCGACGTCACCCGCGCGGCCATGTGGCGTGGGATCGCAGCCCTGGCCACCGGGACGCATGTGGGCGACATCGGGGCCGCCATCGACGACTATGTCTCGTCAGTGCCCGGCAAGCCGCTGGGCATCCTGGAGGACTACGTGGGGCACGGCATCGGCTCCGAGATGCACATGGCCCCCGACGTCCTGAATTACCGCACCAGCCACCGCGGCCCCAGGATCAAGCCCGGCCTTTGCCTGGCCATCGAGCCGATGCTGGTCCGCGGCGGCATTGAAACTGCAGTGCTCGAGGACGACTGGACAGTGGTCACCACCGACGGCAAGCGCTCCTGCCAGTGGGAGCACTCCGTGGCGGTGCACGAGAAAGGCATCTGGGTGCTGTCAGCACCCGACGGCGGCGCGGAGCACCTTGTCCCGCTCGGCGTCACCCCAGTGCCGATCCCCTAGCTATCCGCAGGGGGAGTGCCTGCCTGACCGTCCGGTTCCCATCGGAGCAGATCGCCGGGCTGGCATTCCAGCACCTCGCACAGCGCCTCAAGCGTTGTGAAGCGCACGGCCTTGGCGCGTCCGTTCTTTAGCACCGCCAGGTTGGCCGGCGTGATGCCCACTTTCTCCGCCAGCACCCCCACGGGCATTTTTCGCTTGGCCAGCAGCACGTCGATATCCACGATGATGGCCATCAGATCACCTCGTCGAGTTCGTCGCGCAGGTGCTTGGCCTCGGCATCACGCGCCACAGCCTGGGCCAGGAGGGTCCGGAGCACCAGGACAATCAGTGCCACGCCGCCAATCATCAGGGCAGCGCCGCAGATCAGCAGCACGATGCCGGGCGCGACTTCCCCGGGAGCCAGCAGCACGGCAATCCCGAAGACAAGGACGGCCGCCGCGGCGATAGCCCAGAAGATGATGTCCACATAGCGGAAGGCCCCGTGGGAGAAGACCGTTCCCCGCCGGACCATGGTCAACAACTGCCAGACACATACCGCCGTGATCTGTACGCAGATGATCCCCAGGACCACAATCGCCAGGAACGCGATGCGCAGCCCGTCCGGGGCTCCGGCTTCCTGGAGGTCGATGGACACCAGCGGCACCATCCACACCTGGACGAACAGTGAACCAGCCAAAACCAGCGCGATGACGATGCGCAGCGCGAGGATCGCCAGCTTTCCCATGAACTCTCCTTTATCGAGCAACAGCCTGATTCTATCGATATTCAATAGGTTAAGTAAATACGGGTGGGTTGCGGCGGCGAAGCAGCATGCGGAGGCAGAATTGGCGCATGGGTTCTTTGACTGACGTACCGGGTATACGCGTGGGGCAGGTCTCCAAAACGGGCGCCGGCTGGCTGACTGGCGTTACCGTTGTCCTGCCCCCTGTGGGCACTGTCGGTTCGGTTGACGTCCAGGGCGGCGGACCCGCAACCCATGAGACGGACGCGCTCGATCCCACCAGCCTTGTCAGCCAGGTGGACGCGGTGGTCCTCACCGGTGGAAGCGCCTACGGCCTCGCCTCCGCCGCCGGCGTGCAGCGCTGGTGCGAGGAGAATGGCCGGGGGTTCGCCGTCCCAGGGGGAGTGGTGCCCATCGTTCCGGCCGCCGCGATTTTCGACCTTGGCCGGGGCGGCGACTTTTTAGCCCGTCCGACGCCGGAGATGGGCTACGCGGCAGCGGCTGGGGCGGCCGCCGAGAATGACGGGCACGACGTCGGACGCGGCAACGTGGGTGCCGGCACCGGCGCGCTCATCGGCCGGGCATTCAAGGGCGGGGTGGGTACCGCGTCCGTGACCCTGGAAAGAGGCGTTGTTGTCGGGGCGCTGGCGGTGGTCAATGCTCTTGGCCTGCCGTTTGTTGAGCACTCAGTGCTTGAGGAGACTGTTGTCCCACCTCCGCTCAACACAACTCTTGTTGTGGTGGCGACTAACGCCGTGCTCGATGTTGCCGAGTGCAAGAGAACAGCCGCTGCCTCGCATGCAGGGATCGCGCGTGCACTAAATCCTTCGCATACCCTCGCTGACGGGGACACTGTCTTCTGTCTTTCCACTGGTGCCGTGGCACTCGACCGCTCGGACGAAACCGCCCGGCAGATCAGTCTTGTGACGATGCAAAGTGCGGCAGCCGACGTCGTACGCCTGGCCATCCTGGACGGCATTGCCAGCGCCGAGCCGGTCAGCACTCCTGCCGGTGACTACCGTGCGTACAGCGGGTAGATGCGCTAGCATGGCTGGATTTAACTTTCTTGGCCCGATGGCGTAGTGTTGTTTGTTGGTTGTCTGGACTGCCGCGCCCTTTTGGGTCCTGGAGCAGACAATCGATCCAACAAAAACGTTCGTGGCAATGCCCGGTGCAATCCGGCAGGGCTGCGGCAACAACAGTTAGCGGAGGGTATGGCCAAGAAGGACGGGGTCATTGAGATCGAAGGCGTTGTGACCGAGGCGCTGCCTAACGCGATGTTTCGCGTTGAGCTCACCAACAAGCACATCGTCCTGGCACACATCTCTGGAAAGATGCGTCAGCACTACATCCGGATCCTCCCCGAGGATCGCGTAGTGGTGGAGCTGAGCCCGTACGACCTCACCCGTGGTCGTATCGTCTACCGCTACAAGTAAATTGCTGGGCGGCGTCAGTGTGAACTGGCTGCTGCTCCAGTTGACCACTGTTACACGCAAAGGAATGCCATGAAGGTCAAGCCGAGCGTCAAGCAGATCTGCGAAAAGTGCAAAGTGATCCGCCGTAATGGCCGGGTCATGGTGATCTGCGAGAACCCGCGCCACAAGCAGCGCCAGGGCTAATTCCCTCTATCGGGGAATTCCTGGGTTGCTAACCCACGCAAGTAAATAAAGGCAGCACAAGCTGATCTGGAACATTGAGCTCGACAGAGTCCGGACAGCTAACCCCCGGTCGGAGGCTGGGGCCGCACGGAACGTGCGGGTGTACTGCCTACGACCTCCGGTTTATCAAGGAGTACTGCCACTATGGCTCGTCTCGCTGGCGTAGACATTCCCCGCGAAAAGCGGCTGGAAATTGCGCTTACTTACATCTACGGCGTGGGCAAGACCCGTGCACACGAAACCCTGGCTGCCACTGGCATCAGCGCTGACGTCCGCGTTAAGGACCTCACTGACGCCCAGCTGGTTGAACTGCGTGACTACATTGAAGGCAACTACAAGGTTGAGGGTGACCTTCGCCGCGAAGTAGCAGCCGACATCCGCCGCAAGGTTGAAATCGGCAGCTACGAAGGCCTGCGCCACCGCAAGGGCCTGCCCGTACGCGGTCAGCGTACGAAGACCAACGCACGTACCCGCAAGGGCCCGAAGCGTACCGTCGCCGGCAAGAAGAAGGCCCGTTAAAATCCTCCCCACTTGCCCCTAGAATCGCTGGCGCGATTCCAGGGAACCCTGCAAGTGTGGGCCCAGCTAACGGCCTTTCCCCAATAACTTTCTGTAGGAGAAAAAATGCCCCCGAAGACTCGTGGCGCGGTACGCAAGCCGCGTAAGAAGGACAAGAAGAATATCGCGCTGGGCCAGGCGCACATCAAGAGCACCTTTAACAACACCATCGTTTCCATCACGGATCCGTCCGGCGCTGTTATTTCCTGGGCTTCCTCTGGTGAGGTCGGCTTCAAGGGCTCGCGTAAGTCCACCCCGTTCGCTGCCCAGATGGCTGCCGAAGCCGCTGCAAAGCGTGCGCAGGAGCACGGCATGCGCAAGGTAGACGTTTTCGTCAAGGGACCGGGTTCCGGACGCGAAACCGCAATCCGTTCGCTGCAGGCCGCAGGCCTCGAGGTTGGCTCCATCCAGGACGTCACCCCCGCAGCCCACAACGGCTGCCGCCCCCCGAAGCGCCGCCGCGTCTAATTCTTTTCCGCAGCAGGAGCTTGCCCGGACCAGCAATGGTCCGGGCAAGCCCAGCGCGTTAAGTCTCAGACCGAATTTCCACCACCTGTGTTGCGTCATATAGCGGATGCTCGCCGAAAGGAAACCTAAGTGCTCATTGCACAGCGCCCCACCCTCTCCGAAGAGGTAGTCTCCGAAAACCGTTCCCGGTTCGTCATCGAACCGCTGGAACCGGGCTTCGGCTACACCCTCGGAAACTCCCTCCGCCGTACCCTGCTCTCCTCCATCCCCGGTGCTGCCGTAACAAGCATCCGGATCGATGGCGTGCTGCATGAGTTCACCACGGTTCCGGGTGTCAAGGAAGATGTCACCGAGATCATCCTGAACATCAAGAACCTGTCGGTTTCCTCCGAGCACGACGAGCCTGTTGTGGCTTACCTGCGCAAGCAGGGTCCCGGAGTCGTCACCGCCGCGGACATCGCTCCGCCGGCCGGCGTCGAATTCCACAACCCGGATCTGCACATCGCCACGCTGAACTCGAAGGGCAAGTTCGAGCTCGAACTGACCATCGAGCGCGGCCGCGGCTACGTTTCGGCAGCTCAGAACAAGTCCGGCGATGCAGAGATCGGCCGCATCCCGGTCGACTCCATCTACTCGCCGGTGCTGAAGGTTACTTTCCGCGTGGAAGCAACCCGTGTTGAGCAGCGCACCGACTTCGACAAGCTGATTGTCGATGTCGAGACCAAGCAGGCCATCGCCCCGCGCGATGCCGTTGCTTCCGCAGGCACCACCCTGGTGGAACTGTTCGGTCTGGCCCGTGAGCTGAACACCGCAGCTGAAGGTATCGAGATTGGCCCGTCGCCCACCGACGCTGCCCTGGCAGCAGACATGGCACTGCCGATCGAGGATCTGGACCTCACCGTCCGTTCCTACAACTGCCTCAAGCGTGAGGGCATCCACACCGTGGGTGAACTCGTTGCCCGCTCCGAGGCTGACCTGATGGACATCCGCAACTTCGGTGCCAAGTCCATCGACGAGGTCAAGGCAAAGCTGGTTGAACTGGGCCTGTCTCTCAAGGACTCGCCTCCCGGTTTTGACCTCGCAGCACGCGCCGCAGCAATCGAAGAGGACGACGCCGCTTTCGGCGACGACGAACTCTAAACCAGACCTTGGCCGGCGGGCAGCACCATGGTGTGCCGCCCACGGCTTCCACATGAGGAGAAACAATTATGCCTACCCCCACTAAGGGTCCGCGCCTCGGAGGCGGCCCGGCTCACGAGCGCCTCATGCTCGCGAACCTGGCATCTTCCCTGTTCGAGCACAAGCGGATCACCACCACGGTGACCAAGGCCAAGCGCCTGAAGCCGTACGCAGAGCGCCTGGTGACCTTCGCCAAGCGTGGCGACCTGGCTTCCCGCCGCCGCGTCCTGGGCCTGATCAGCAACAAGGGCGTTGTCCACGAGCTGTTCACCGACATTGCACAGGCAGTGGAGAACCGCGACGGCGGCTACACCCGCATCACCAAGATCGGCAACCGCAAGGGCGACAACGCTCCCATGGCTGTCATCGAGCTGGTTCTTGAGCCGGTTTCCGCCAAGCAGGCCGTCGTTGCCGAGGCTACCCAGGCTGCTGCCAAGGCTGCTCCGGCTGCCGAGGAAGCTCCCGAAGCTGAGGAGACCACCGAGGCTCCCGCCGCTGAAGAAGCTGCAACCGAAGAGGCCGCTGCTGAAGAAGCTCCGGCCGCTCAGGAAGCTCCTGCAGAAGAGGCTGAGGCCCCCGCTGCCGAGGAGAAGGACGCGAAGTAATTCGCTGACCGGCTTCGCATAGACTTGGGTCTATGAACGACCAAAAACCCGCGGCCCCCGCTTTAGGGGGCGGCGGGTTTTTGCGTGTCCGGCTTGATCTTTCGTACGACGGCGGCCCTTTCAGCGGGTGGGCCGTGCAGCCGGGCCTGCGCACGGTCCAGGGTGTCCTCGAGGAAGCCCTGGAGCTGCTGATCCGGCGTCCCGTCCGGGTGACCGTCGCCGGCCGGACCGACGCCGGGGTGCACGCCCGCGGGCAGGTGGTCCACCTGGACCTTTCCGAAGCCGAGTGGCTGGGACTGGCCCGGGGCCACGAACTGGATCCCGCCGTCGCCATGATGCGGCGGATCCGCGGGGCGCTGAACCGCGTGCTGGGGGACCTGCACGGCGCAGTGGAGGTGCACCGCGGGGCGCCCGCGCCCGAAGGGTTTGACGCCCGCTTCTCCGCCCTCTGGCGGCGCTACAGCTACCGCATTGCGGACGGCCCCGCGCTCTGGGACCCGCTGGGCCGCTACTCCACACTGTGGCACAAGAATCCGCTGGATGTTTCGCTGCTGAACGAGGGCGCCGCCCAGCTGCTGGGCCTGCAGAACTTCCTGGCCTTCTGCAAGCCGCGGGAAGGCGCCACCACCATCCGCGACCTGCAGCGGTTCGAGTTCGCACGCGGGGAGGACGGCGTCATCGTCGCCACCGTCCAGGCCGACGCGTTCTGCCACAACATGGTCCGTGCCCTGGTGGGTTCGGCGCTGTACGTGGGCGAAGGAGTAGTGGAGCCAGGCTGGCTTTATGAGCGGCTGCTCGCCAAAAAACGGGACGCAAAATCCGTGCTGGCCGCGCCGCACCCCCTGGTCCTGGAGGAAGTGGCCTACCCGTCCGACGGCGAGCTGCTGGCACGCGCCGAACTCACCCGGGCGCTGCGGGAGTAGCGTCCGGCTAGAAGGACGGCGGGGGTCCGTCAGCGGGCAGTGTAAGCGTGAAGGTGCTGCCTTCGCCCTGGCCGCTGACGCAGGTGATGCTGCCGCCGTGGCGTTCCACGATCATTTTGGTGATGGACAGCCCCAGGCCGGCGCCGGGGATGGCAGCCTCGCGCGCCGCGTCGGTGCGGAAGAAGCGCCGGAAGACCTGGCCGGCGTCGGCGCTGTTCATGCCCATCCCCGTATCGCTGACGCTCAGCTGGACCCAGTCGCTGCCGGCGCTGGCGCTGATCCGGACGCGGCCGCCGTCGGGGGAGTACTTGATGGCGTTGGACACCAGGTTGTCCAGCGCCTGGCCGATCCGGATGGGGTCCGCGTAGGCCCACAGCGGTGAGGGAACGTCCGCGGTGAGTTTGATGTGCGCCTGCTCGGCCTGGGCCTGCGCCGAGCCCATGCTGGTTTCCACGAGGCTTGCCAGATCCGTGCGCTTCGGGTGCACGTTCAGGGCTGTGGACGCAGAAGCGGTCAGGTCTGCGACGAGGGCCAGCATCCGCTCTGCATTGCGCTGCACCACAGTGAGCCGCCGTTCCACCTCCGGCGGCAGGCCAGCGGCGTCTTCCAGGACCAGGTCCACGTTGCCAATGATGGAATTCAGGGGCGTCTTGAACTCGTGCGAGACGTTGGAGATCAGCTCCTGGTGGGCCGCCAGGGCCTCCACCCAGCCGGTGACGTCGCTGTAGACCACCACTGCGCCGGTGAGGCTGCCGTCCTCGCCCACCAGCGGGCGGGCAGCGGTGGACATCGCCCGCTGTTCCGGTCCCTCGCCCGCCCAGACCAGGTAGTCCGCGAAGGATTCACCGGCCATTGCCCGGCTGATGGGCCGCCTCTCGGGCGGGAGCAGGGATCGCCTGTCCGGACCGAAGATCAGCTGGTGCCCCTGCCCGGGGGCGGCGTCGTCGGCGCCCGTTGCCCGGCGGAAGTCGCGTTGCCGGTCGTTCGCAACAAGGAAGCGCCCGGAACGGTCGACGGCGGCAATGCCGACGTCCGTGGCCTCCAGCACCGTCTCCAGCAGTTTCTCCCGTTCCCGGCTTTCGCGCAGGAGTTGCCGAAGCTCACGGTCCTTCTCGGCCAGTTCGCGCTGCTGCAGCCGAAGATTCATGCTCGCGAACCGGATGGCCAGTGAGACAGCCAGCGTCATCAGCGGGAAGAGGAGTACGGGGGTGATGTCCGAGGATGTGAGGTTGGGGAAGCGTCCTGCGGCTGTGGGCAGCATGACCAGCAGCGGGCCCGTGAAGCTGAGCACCAGGCTGCTCCGAGCCAGCATCCCCGAGGCGGACAGCCAGATCACCGGGAAGACCACCAGCACAGCGAGGCCGGGAAGGAGCGGGGCGGCGCCGTTGCGCAGCAGCCCGATGGCCAGGAAGTCCAGGACGGGAATCAGGAGGTAAGGCCGGTGCGGCAGGCGCTCCCAAGGAACCAGGAAGCAGGCCGCGAACAGGACGGCATGCAGGACGATGCCGGACATGTAAAAAGGATTGTGCAGCAGCGTTGGCTCGGCAAGCGGCGTGGCCACGGCAAGCGCAACCACCACCAGTGTCAGCGGCAGCTGGCACAGTGCAACTTGTGAGCGGGTCCCCAATTCCCGGAAAAAGCGCAGCGGACCGCGCCGGAACAGGGGATCAGCCATGAAAGCCTTTCAGCCCTCCCGCCCCGACATTGCAGGCAAAGTTCCCGTGTGGTGCCGAATTCCTGCAGGTCACCGTCATGCACATCCTTTCCCAGCCGATAATGCACATGTCTTGTCATGATAATTGACTTTCGAATATGAATGTCGAATCAGATGTGATCAGCCTGGCTTACTAGTAGCGTATAAATGGTTGGAGCGGATATGGCATTGGCGCTGGGCCGATGGGGGGTCATATCCGCCTGGCGCGGGGATAGCAATGGACGACGATCTTGGTGTAGCTGTGGTCATCGAAGACGATGCCGACGTTCGGAACCTCCTGGAAGGGGTCCTGAGCCAGGCGGGCTTCGAAGTCCATACAGCATGTGACGGGCGGGCCGGGGTTGATCTGGTCCGCAGTAAGCAGGCCAACGTGGTGACTCTGGACATCGGCCTGCCAGATATTGACGGGTTTGAGGTCCTCCGGAGGATCCGCCATTTCAGTAACGCCTATGTGGTGATGCTGACGGGCAGGACCGAGGAGCCGGACCTGCTCTCCGCGCTGAACGCCGGAGCTGATGATTACATCGCCAAGCCCTTCCGGCCCAGGGAGCTGCGGGCGCGCGTTGCCGCAATGATGCGCCGGCCGCGGCATGAAGTCACCGGACAGAGGCCCGCACCCGGCACGTGGGCGTCCGCGCCCGCTGCCGCCGCAACGCGGACGCATGACGTGGCCGTCCTGCAGCACAACGGCCTGGTCCTGAACCACCGGACCAGGACCGTGGAGGTGAACGGCCAGCCCCTGGCACTCACCCGCAGCGAGTTCGACCTTCTCCATGTACTGCTGAAAGGCGGCGGCGCGGTGTGTACCAGGGCGGACCTGGTGAAGGCGGTGCGCGGCGACTTTTACGATGAGGACACCTACATCAGCGAGGCGGACGAACGCGCCGTCGAGGTGCATATCGGCAACCTGCGGCGGAAGCTCAAGGAGGACCAGGTGCAGCCGCGCTGGTTGCAGACGGTGCGCGGGGTGGGCTACCGGCTGGCACCGGCAAGGCCGGTGGGGAAGGCCTAGTCCGTTTCCAGGATGTACGTGGCCTGGAGTTCGGTGATGGTCAGGCCGCCGTCCTTTGCCACGCGCTCCATCAGGACCTTTCCCTGGCCAAAGTCGCCCAGGCGGATCAGGGTTTCCAGCAGCTCCGCCAGTTTGGCAAGGCGCGTGCCGCCCACCATGGCGGAGCTGATCTTCAGGCTGATGACTGCATCCAGTGCCGACTCGCTGTCCTGGCGGTGTACGGCTGCCGCCAGGCGTGTATAGCGCTGGTCCCACATGGCCGCGTAGTCACGGGCGAAGCGTTTGGCCAGTCCGGTGCCGGCCAGTTCGTCTTCGAGTTCGTCCAGGACGGCGGCGTCAACGAGCGGCAAGAGCCCGGCCGCTTCCTGTGAGGGGGCGGAAAGGCTGGGCGCGTTGATCCCGGCCGGCAAGGGGCCGGCAGAAAGGCCCTCGCTGCTGGAGCCGGAATCTGGACTGTGCATTGTTCAAGGCTACTTCCTGGAATTCTTTCGTTGGCCTATTTCGGATGAACCTGTGTAAACCTTGACCGACTCTTCAGCGGTCCTTGTGCCTGTCACTGGCCGCTGAACGTCATCACCGTATTGACCACGGCCGGGCCCAGGATGGCGATGAAGAGGACGGGGAATATAAAGAAGAGGAGCGGAAAGAGGATCATCACGGGAAGTTTCATGGCCTTTTCCTCTGCCCGCTGGCGGCGCTTCACGCGCATCACCTTGGCCTGGACACGAAGCACCCGGCTGATCGCGATGCCGTAGGTGTCCGCCTGGACCACGGCCTGGACAAAGCTCCGCAGCTCCGGGATGTTGGTCCGTTCCGCCAGGGCGATGTAGGATTCGCGGCGGCTGCGGCCCACCTGCATGTCCTGCAGGGTGCGCACCAGTTCCTCCGCCAGCGGGCCCTTCCCGTTCTCGCCGGCCCGGGCCATGGCGCCTTCGAATCCCAGGCCCGCCTCCACGGAGATCAGCATCTGGTCCAGCGTGTTGGCAAGCTCCAGCTGGATGACCTTCTGCCGCTCCTGCCCCTTGCTGTAGAGCAGCAGGTCCGGAATGAAGTAGCCCAGGAACAGGACGAAAAGGCCTGACAGCTTCATCAGGGGCGTACTGCCGATGCTGGTCAGGTAGATGCCGACTGTGATGCCTGCCAGGCCGATGGCAAGTTTGGACCCCAGCACCTTGCCGAGCGGCATGGAGACCGGGCGGCCGGCCAGGGCCAGCAGGCGGTCAAGGAATGCCACATAGGCCGGGGGAGTGAGGCGGCGGCCGATGCCTTCGAGCAGCCCGGGCTTGCTTTCCGGCGCCACGGTGACGGACGGGGCGCCACGGTTGAGGAGCTCGCCGACGGCCAGCCTGCCCTGCTTGTCCACGGTGAGGGCGGACCAGGCGAGGACCGCCACCGGGACTGAGACCAGGAGGACGGAGAGGAGGATGATGACGTTCACGGTTCCTCAGAACTTCAGGTTGATGATCTTGCGCATCCACAGCGCGCCGATGGTCATGAGGACGAAGGACGCGCCGATCATTGCCCAGCCCAGCGGGTGGGTGAACATTGAGTCCATGTAGGTGGGACTCACGGTGAGCAGCATGGCCACGATGCCGAACGGCATGGCGATCAGGATGTAGGCGGAGAACTTGCCTTCCGCCGCCAGCGCCTTGATGTGGCCCTTGATCTCCGCGCGCTCGCGGATGGTTTCGTTGACCTGGTCCAGGACGTCGGCCAGGTTGCCGCCCACTTCCCGGTTGATCTGGATGGCCTGCGAAATCCAGACAAAGTCCTCATTTTTCATCCGGTCCGCCGTGTCATTGAGCGCGGCCAGCAAGTCGCGGCCCAGGCTGGTTTCGGTGATCACCCGCCGCATCTCCTCCGACGTCGGCTTCTGCGACTCGGCCGCCGCGGCGTCGATGGCGCGCAGGATGCTGTGCCCGGCGCGGAGGCCGCCGGAGAGGAGCTGCAGGGTGTCCCCGAGCTGGCCGTCGAAGGCCGTCCGGCGCTTCCCGGCCAGGAACCCGAGGACGAGTTTTCCGATGAAGGATGCCAGCAGGGCAAGGAGCAGCCCCACCAGCGGACCCACGGTGACAGTTCCCACCAGCATGCCAAGGCAGGCACCGATCCCCACCAGGAGGAGGAATTCCGCTTGGCTGAGACGCAGCCCGGCGTTCTCCAGCTGGGGGCGGGAGAAGAGGGTGAGGTTCCGCCCGGCCAGGAGCCGTTCGAAGGACCGGACGGCGGTCAGCGAGAACCGTGCCAGGGAGGACGGTGGGTCGGTGTCGAACGGACGACGGCGGTCCAGCGGCACCGAGGGGGCGCCCGGCAGGATCACGGCGACGCCCAGCAGGCAGACGGCGGTGAGCAGGATGACGGCTCCGGCTGCGAGGATCACGGTGGCGCCCTATCTTCCGGGAGAGGTGGTGCCGGCGGGGTTCAGGGGTGACGCAAAGACCGACGGCGACACGTGGATGCCCAGGTCCTCGAACCGGTCGATGAACCGGGGCCGGATTCCCGTGGCCACGGGCTTGCCCAGGAACCGCCCGTGCGCGTCCACCCCGGCGGAGTAGTCGAAGACGAAGGCGTCCTGGAGCGTGACGATGTCCCCTTCCATGCCCTGCACCTCGGTAACGTGCGTGATGCGTCGGGATCCGTCACGGAGGCGGGAGATCTGCACGATGAGGTTGACGGCGGAGGCAATCTGTTCCCGGATGGCCCGCAGCGGCAGGTCCATGCCGGCCATGAGCACCAGTGTCTCGAGCCTGGCCACGGCGTCGCGCGGGGAGTTGGAGTGCACCGTGGAAAGCGAGCCGTCGTGGCCTGTGTTCATTGCCTGCAGCATGTCCAGGGATTCACCGCCGCGGACCTCGCCCACCACAATCCGGTCCGGGCGCATACGCAGCGAGTTCCGCAGCAGTTCGCGGATGGTCACTTCACCCTTGCCTTCGGTATTGGGCGGGCGGCTTTCGAGCCGGACCACGTGCTCCTGCTGGATCTGGAGTTCCACGGCGTCCTCGATGGTGACGATCCGTTCATCGTGCGGGAGGAAGGATGAGAGCACGTTGAGGAGCGTGGTCTTGCCGGTGCCCGTGCCGCCGGACACGATGATGTTGAGCTTGGCCTTGACGCAGGCGTTGAGGAGCTCGGCCATCTCCGGGGTCAGGGTGCCGAAGTCGATCAGGTTGCGGACCGTCAGCGGGACCTTGCTGAACTTACGGATGGTGAGCGAGGATCCGCCCACGGCCAGCGGCGGGATGACCGCGTTCACGCGGGAACCGTCCTCGAGCCGGGCGTCCACCAGGGGGGACGACTCGTCGATGCGGCGGCCCACCTTGGACACGATCCGCTCAATGACCTTGCGCAGGTGCTCCTCGGAGCTGAACCGGGATTCGGTGAGCGTCAGCTTGCCCTTGCGCTCGACATAGATCTGGTCCATCCGGTTGACCATGATTTCCGTGACGGCCGGGTCGTCCAGCAGCCGCTGGAGCGGGCCGTATCCCAGGACGTCGTCGGCAACGTCGCGGACCAGCCGGGTGCGTTCTTCGGACGTGAGCGGAACCTGTTCGGCGTCGATGATGCGGGAGAGTTCCTCCTTGGCGGTGCTCCGGAGCTCCTGCTCCGTTACCGCGGCGTCATTGAAGCGGGCGCCCATCCGTTCGAAAAGGGCGTTGGCCGCCCGCAGCTTCATGGCGGCGAAGACGTCCACCTTCGGTGCGGTGGGCACCTGCTGGGTGCCGGCGTCGTGCGCGGGAATCACGACGGCGGGGCGCGGCGGAAGGTGCCCCTCCGCCGTCGTGCCCGGAAGGGTGTCCGGGGACGCCGCGGCGGGACGCTCCAGCACGGCCGTGGCCGTGCCGGCTGCCTGGCCGCGGTCCTGGGCCGCGTTGATCCGTTCG
Source organism: Arthrobacter sp. K410C (assembly GCF_059090105.1). NCBI lineage: Bacteria > Bacillati > Actinomycetota > Actinomycetes > Micrococcales > Micrococcaceae > Arthrobacter > Arthrobacter sp. K410C. Next base: position 597,005 of record NZ_JBNHFJ010000001.1, on the reverse strand, counting down.
GAGAGTTTCATCAGATGACCACCCTTCGGTGAAGCTTCCGCTGTGTCTGGGTACGCCACGCCGGGTTGAACCGCTCCACCAGCTGGCGGAGGCTCTTCACGGCGGGGTCTTTCCTTGATTCCTGGAGGACGGGGATGCCCCGGTTGGTGGACAGGGCCACGGCGCGGGACCGGGGGACGCTGACATCCACGGGCGCGCCGATGGTGGACTCGACGTCCTGGACGTTGAGTCCGGCCTTGGCGTCCGCCATGTTCAGGACCACGTGCCGGGATTCGGGCATGATGTCCAGCTGGCGGAGGACTTCCAGGCCGGAGCGCAGGCCGCGGAGGCTGGGGACGTCCATGGCGCTGACCCACACCACGTCGGTGCACTGTTCCATGGCGGCCAGGCCGATTTCCGGCATGCCGGGCGCGGTGTCGATGACCACGTACTGGAATTCCTGGGCCAGCTGCTCAATGAGACGGCTGATCTGTTCCGGGGTGATGTGGTCTGCGTCCACCGGGTTGGGCGGGGCGCAGAGCGCGTAGATGCCTGCCGGGTGCACGGTGAGGAAGGCCTTGAGGACCAGGGGGTCCTGCGCGGCCGCGGGGGTCACGGCGTCAGTGACGGTGTGCTCCGGGTTCAGGTACAGGCCGGAGGCGACGTCGCCGAACTGCAGATCCAGGTCCACTATCACCACGCTCATGGGCGCGATCTGGCCCAGGCCGATGGCGATGTTGGTGGCGAGGGTGGTCTTGCCGACGCCGCCCTTGGGGGAGAAGACGCCGATGACCAGGCCCTTGCCGGCGTTCTCCGTGGGTGGGGCCTCGTGGTTGCGGTGCCGGGTGGCGAAGGACTGGCAGGCACGTTCCAGGAGGACACGGATTTCCGCTGCATCCGCCTGGGGGCTGAGGATGTCCCGGATCCCGGCGCGCATGGCGTGCAGCAGGAAGTCCGCCTCGATGTCGCTGACCAGGACCAGGCTGAGGCCGGGGAGCTGGACGTCGAACACCTTGGCGAACCGGAGTGCCTCCTCGTAGGGCACATCCGGGCCGATGATCAGGACCTCGGGCTGCTCCTGGTTGAGCAGGGAGAACAGTTCGGCCGGGCCGGCCGGGAGGATGTCCGAAGCGATGGTCTGCACCGTGCCGCGCAGGCCGTTCGCGACGGCGGCGCGCAGCTTCTGATCGAACTCGCCGTTGGGGGAGAGGAGGACGAAGCGGCTCACTTGTACACCACTTCCTTTCGCTCCACGCGGGGGCCGTTGTCCTGGGCATCCACGGGTTCCTTGGTGAGCCAGAGGCTGCCGTTGATGGACGTGAAGATGATCTTGGCGGCGTCCACATCGGTGACGGCGACGGTGAGCATGAGGGAGCCTTCGGGGAGGGTGGTGTCCTGCGGGTTGGTGCCGTCCTCCGCCTTTTCGGCGCTCGCGGCCTGCGGCGCACGCTGGACGGCGGTGACCAGGACCTTGCGAAGGGTGAGCTGGGTGGTGGCGTCTTCCGCCTTTGCCTTGTAGGCGCCGTTTTCGAAGTTGAGGGCGATCCCCACGTGGTCGCCGACGTTGATCCGGCCACCCGCGACGCGCTGCGGCTCCAGCTGGAAGGAGACTTCCTGCAGTCCGGCGGGAACTTCCACAGCGCCGCTTTCCTTCGCTTCCTCCGGAGCCACCAGCCGCTCGGCCAGGAGTTGCTCGCCGGGGACCAGGTCCACGGCGGCCACTCTGCCGGCCTTGCCATCGAGCGTGCTGAGGGCGGTGTCGGACACCCCGGCGGCGGGGACCTTTTCGATGACCAGGCTGGCGGCCATGTCATTGACCGGGGTGCCGGCGGAAACGGCTTCCCTGACCACCAGGACGTCGCGGGGTTCGGTGGAGGCCAGCGCCCGCTGGTCGGCGCCGTTGGCGTAAACGATGATGAGGATGGCCCCCACGAGCGCCAGGGCGACGGCGGCCGTTCCGGCGAGCAGGCGAGACTTCACTGTGGTACTCCGTGGGGTTCGTGGGGCGGCTTGTTCGTGGTCAGAGGGTGAGGCGGGCGATGGTGGCGCCGTACTGGTCCACCGGGCCGAGGGTGTAGCCGTCGGCGAGGGAGACGTATTTGACGAATTTGCCGATGATGCCGCGGCACTCACCCTTGCATTCGGTGGCGGCGGTAACGCCCGTCGTCGTCGACCTTTCGCTGCGGAACTCGAAGGGGAGGCCGGTGCCGCCGCTGAACTTCCAGCCAGTGACATCGAAGGCGGCGAAGGACACCAGGCCGTAGATGGCGCCCGCGCCGGTTCCGGTGACCTTGTTGAAGACCGGGAGGAGGACGATCACCTTGCGGCCGGCGGCGATTTCGCTGGCCCATTTGTTGAGCTCCGTGGTGCAGTTGCCGGGGGCGTTGTTGCCGGGGTCGCTGCCGCCTTCGCTGACGGCGAGGTCGATGGTGCCGCCGCACTTGCCGGCGTCCTGGACCAGCCAGCCGAACCCGCCCTGCACTGCGGCGCCGGACGGGCCGTAGTTGCAGTCGGCGTTCTGGTTCTTGCCATGTTCCTGGAGGAGCTGGAGTGCGCCGCCGATGTTGTCCTTGACCTGGCAGACGGAGAACGCCAGGGGGAACGCGGTGCGGCCGGCCTTCGGGCTGCCCCACGCTGCCGAGGACCGGGCGCCCACCTCCTTGGAGGGGATGCCGATCGCGCTGGCGAAGAAGAGCGAGACAGAGTTGTCTTTCCCGCCGGTTTCCTTGGCGCTGGTGGTGACGCTGATCGTGCGGGCGGTCGTGTCCAGTTGGATGCTGTGGACTTTGCTCATGCCGTCCAAAGCGTTCTGGTTGGCGAGGCTCCCGGCGAGGGTGGACGTCGTCGAGCATTGCGTGTCCGTGGCGTCCCGGGCGCATTTCTGTGCCAGGGCGATGGCGGCGGCGTCCGCGCCGCTTTGCAGCTGCGCGCGTTCGGAGTAGATGACCCCGACGTCGACGGCGATGGCCGTGAAGCCGAGGAGCGTGACCAGGAGGAGGGCGACGATGACGCTGACGGCGCCTTTTTCTTTATTGTCCCCGCTTACCCGCCGCACAGCATGACTCCTTTGCCCGTCATGGGAAACGGTCCTGCAATGCCGGTGATGGTGGACAGGTTGTATTTGATGGTCAGCGTTACCTGGTTCCCGGTGCTGCAGGCGGTGGTGCTGAGGGTGATGTCTGAGGCGGGGATGGCGGTGCTGACAGAAGCTGCCGCGTTTTTTGCCGCCGTTTTGGCGCCGGCCGGATCGTTGGCGATAGCCATTACGCGGACGCCGTCACGGGCTGCGTTGGTGAGCGTGATCTGGGCGTTGTAGGCGCGGCCGAATTCGATGATGCCCAGGACCAGCATCAGGAGGAGGGGCAACAGGATGGCGAATTCGACGGCGGCTGCTCCGCGCTCCGAATCGTGTGACACCTGCTGCACCTCCTCCTGAATTTGCTGGTTGTACTTGGGCCCTGTTGGGGGGCGGTTCCGATATGGGGGGCCGGAACCGCGCTCGGGGGTGGTACTACGGGGTGGGGACGGTGGTGGTCTGCGGGTTGGCGATATCGGTAGATACGCCGGTAAACATAGTCCCCAGCTGACCACCGAGCGTGCTGACAGCGACGATGATGACGACGGCGATGAGTGCGACCATGATGCCGTATTCAACGGCGGTGGCGCCCTTTTCGTCGGTGCGGAGGCGGGCCACGAGGTTGGTGTAGAGAGAAAGCATTTGAGACTCCTGTGCGAGACGGTTTGGCTGGTCCTGCACCAGCACTGATACGAAGTTAGCAACCGAAATTGGTGCATTCACCGGATCTTGGAGCATCCTGCGCAAACGCTTTCACTCCCGCACTTTTCCTGCGCTTTTGCTTGGTTTTCGCTTGGGTAACGCTGGGAATCTTTGAGATTCGGGCACATAAATGGACCCCCTCGGTTCTGGGTGCCGAGGGGGTCCGGTCTATGGGCGCCGGTGTGGCGTGGGCAACTTTCCGAGAGTTCCATGTCCGAAAAGGGAGATCAGGGGATACCCAGCAGTAGTTTCAAGTGGATAGTAAGTTCGTCGTACCAGCCCTGCAGTGCCAGACCGAAGAGGGTAATGATGGCAATCGTGGCAACTATTATGAAACTCATGAGGACGCCATATTCAGTTGATGTTGCGCCCCTTTCCTCGGTAAGAAAGATTGACCACGCGTGCAGTCGAATAGTGCGGACTGGCCGATGAGTCACAAGGTGCCGCCGGAGAACAGTTCCATGATGCTGATTACGGAGGGTCCAAGGACCACGATGAACAGTGTGGGCAGGATGAAAAAGATCAGCGGGAACAGCATTTTGACCGGCATCTTCATGGCGTGTTCTTCAGCACGCTGTTTCCGCTTGATACGCATGTCCGACGCTTGGGCCTTAAGCACGCCGGCGATAGCGACGCCATAGGCATCGGCCTGCACCACTGCCCGGATGAAACTCCGCACGTCGGGCACATCGATCCGTTCGGCCATGGCCAGGTACGCGTCCTTACGGGAACGTCCCACCTGGATGTCCTGGAGCGTCCGGATCAGCTCATCCGCGAGGGGACCACTGCCGTTGTTGCCTGCACGGCCCATGGACATTTCGAAACCCAACCCGGCCTGGACTGCGATCAGCATCTGGTCCAACGCATTGGGCAGTTCCAGACGGATAGCTTCGCGGCGTTTCTGAGCCCTGTTCCGTATGAGGATGTCGGGTACGAAATAACATAAGGCCGCGACCGCAACCATGATCAGGAAGTTGGGAGGCGTCGGGGATGACAGGAAAAACAGATAGCCGAGCACGGCGCCGGCAAGGGCCAGCATTGGCTTGACCATGATCACCCTCGCCAGGGGCCACTCTTTGGGACGTCCAGCTCCGGCCAGCTGCTTATCCAGCCATCCGGCATAGCCTTTTGGTGTCAGTCGCTCGCCCAGTTCAGTAAGAGTTTCGTTGATACTTAGGCCTTGGCGCTTCGCTTTTGTCGCTCGGCCAAGATTGGTCTGGATATTGCGTATTCCAGCGCGGTCGCCGGTGAATACCAGGAAGGTCATGATTGTTACCGGTGCCACTATGCCGAGTATGCCGGCGTACGCGATCACTTGCATCGTTAATCAGCCGCTTTCTAGAACTTAGGCTTGACGATGGTCTTGAGCCACAGGCCGCCGACGGTCAAGAGGACAAGGCCGGCGACAACCATTGCGTAGCCGGGAATAGTGGTGAAGAACGTTCTGGAGTACAGTTCATTGGTCAACGTCAAGCCCAGAAACATGACCACAGGAAGCGCCATCAGGACAAGCGCGGACACTCGGCCCTCTGCGCTCAGGGCACGGATCTGGCCGCGAACCTGATTACGGTCACGGACCGTGTCGCCGAGATGATCAAGAACCTCTGCCAAGTCGCCGCCCACTTCTCGGTGAATTTCGATGGCCTGAGCGATGGCCGCAAAGTCCTCGCTTAGGGTTCGTCGGGCCACATCTGCAAGGGACTCTCCAAGATCACGCCCAATTCGCGTTTCGTTCAGGATCCTGCTGAGTTCTTCAGACATGGGCGACTGACTTTCCTGCGCCGCGGCATCCACTGCACGAAGCAAGCTGTGGCCGGCCCGCAATCCGCCGGCCAGCATCTGGAGCGTGTCGGGAACCTGGTCATCGAACTGGTGCCGTCGCCGCGCAGCCAACATATTCAAAACAAGGTGGAGAACCACCGGCGTCAGTAGCGCCAAGAGGAACGCCGGCGCCAGCCCACCAAGAAGGAATCCAGTGACTCCTGCCAGGAGGGTGGCCGATCCGCCCATCAGCAGGTAGTCACCAGGATCCTTCTTGAGACCGCACGCGTCCAGGCGGTCGCGGCTGAGGAACCGGTTACCCCGCTCCTTGACACTCTTGTTAAGGGCACCGACTGCGTGATCGGTCAGCTTGGACAGTCCTGAGGAATGGACCACCAGGTCCGGCCGACGCCGGGCCAGCGGTATGTGGGCACTGTTCTTGAAGGCTACCCACCCCAGGAGCACTACGGCGGCGTAAACCATGAACAGCCCGATGACCAGGACCGCGGGTGAGAGCTCCTGCACCATGGTTACCGGCCCCTCCTTTGAGATGTGCCAGCTATCGGAGCGCCGAACACTGCTGGCGAGATGGGGATGCCCAGTTCGACGAAGCGATCCGTGAAGCGCGGGCGCACTCCAGTCGGCACTGGCTTTCCCAGGAATCGGCCATTCGCGTCAACTCCGGCGGAGTAGTCGAAGACAAAAGCATCCTGGAGCGTGACCACATCCCCTTCCATGCCCTGCACTTCGGTGATGTGTGTGATCCGTCGGGTGCCATCTCGGAGCCGTGATATGTGGACGATGAGGTTGATAGCGGATGCAACCTGCTCACGAACCGCACGGAGTGGAATATCCATTCCCGCCATCAGGACCAACGTTTCCAGCCTCGCGATCGCGTCGCGGGGTGTGTTGGCGTGCACGGTTGAGATGGACCCATCGTGGCCGGTGTTCATGGCTTGAAGCATGTCCAAGCATTCGCCGCCGCGGACTTCGCCCACTACGATCCGGTCCGGCCGCATACGAAGTGAGTTCCTCACCAGGTCCCGGATGGACACCGCACCCTTGCCTTCGATGTTTTGTGGGCGGCTCTCCAGCCGGACAACGTGGTCCTGCTGAAGCTGAAGTTCCACCGCGTCCTCAATAGTGACGATCCTGTCGTCTGCCGGAATAAATGAGGACAACACATTGAGCAACGTTGTCTTGCCGGTGCCGGTGCCGCCGGACACGATGATATTCAACCGTGCGAGGACACATGCCTTAAGCAGTTCAGCCATCTCGGGGGAGAGGCTGCCCAGAGCGATCAGGTTGTTGGCCGTCAGCGGATCCCTGCCAAACTTCCGGATAGTCAGTGCGGGGCCATTGACGGCAAGTGGAGGGATGATGGCGTTGACGCGTGAGCCGTCCGCCAGCCGGGCATCAACCAACGGCGATGACTCGTCGATGCGGCGCCCGACCTTGGATACGATCCGCTCTATGACTCTGCGCAGGGCTTCGTCCGAACTGAACTTGGTGTCAGTCATGAAAAGCCGGCCCTGGCGTTCCACATATACCTGGTCGAACCGGTTGACCATAACTTCCGTAATGGACGGGTCATCCAAGAACCGCTGAATAGGTCCGTGCCCGAGAACATCGTCGATGATCTCCCGGATCAGCCTTTGCCGTTCAGCGCCAGAGAGAGGCACCTGTTCCTCGTCAACAACAATTTTCAGCTCATCCCGCACAAACTGGTGGAGCTCGGCTTCTTCCAGGGAAGAATCGGTGATCCGAGAACCAAGTCTTTCGTAAAGCGCCTGGCTGGCTCGCTCCTTGAGTGCGCTAAGCGCCTCACTGGCAACCGCTGCGGTCTGCGGCATATCCAGAGCGACAACCGCACTCGCGGCAGCTTCGGCTGTCTTGGCCTCCTGGATCTTGCCCAAGGTGGTCGGCGCTGATGGTACCTGAAAGGCTGCATAGGGATTGGACTGTTCGGGCTCCTTGGCGAGGGGCTTGGCCTCGCCGCGGAGTTGCTGGAACCGGTCGGTGAGGCTCACTGTACTACCGCCCTTCTGTGCAGTTGCTTGTGCGTTCGAGCTTCCCAATCAGGTTTGAAACGGTCCACCAGCTTACGGAGTCCCTTTGCCGCGGGATCACGGCTGCCATCCTGAAGGACAGGAATTCCTTTGTTCGTGGAGTACGGCAGCGACTTGGATCGTGGCAGGACCACATCCACGGGGGCTCCAATAGTCGCCTCGACGTCCTGGACCGTCAGTCCGCCGCGACGATCAGCCATGTTCAGCACAACCTGGCGCTGCGCCGGCATGAGGTTCAGTTCGTTGAGGATCTGAAATCCGGTGCGGAGTCCCCGGATGCTGGGAACATCCATTCCGCATATCCACACAGCGTCGGTGGCCTGTTCAAGCGTTGCCAATACGTATTCGCCCAGCCCCGGTGCCGTGTCCACGATTATGTAGTGGAACTCCTCCCGGAGTTGAGTGAGCAGGCGCGAGACGTGTTCCGCGGTGATCTTGTCCATCTCCACTGGGTTGCGAGGGGCACACAACGCATAGACACCGGCCGGATGAACGGTGAGATACGTCTTCAGGACCATGGAGTCCTGGCTGGCGGCTCCCACCACGGCATCCGTGATGGTGTATTCGGGCTCAAGCATCAGCCCGCTGGCAACGTCGCCAAACTGGAGATCGAGGTCGACGATCACAACACTCATGGGCGCTGCCTTAGCAAGCCCAATCGCAAGGTTGGTAGCGACCGTAGTCTTGCCGACGCCGCCCTTGGGGGACATCACGGCGATAATACGGCCGCCCTTTCCGTGGTCTGCGTGCTCAGATGTGCCGGGGGCGAGCCCACGACGTCGGCCTGCCGCAGCAAGGCTTGCCCGTTCTAGCATGACACGGATGGCATCGGGATCGGCACCGGGATCGAGTAAGTCGCGGACCCCGGAGCGCATGGCCTTGATCACCACTTCAGACGTTTCGGGTACGACCAACACCACGCTGATTTCCGGGAACTGGAGGTCCATGACCGAAGCAAGTTTCAAAGAGTCGTCTACGGGCAGCCCGGGACCGAGTATCAGTACCTCGGGCGGTTCCCCGGTGAGTTGCCGGAGGAAGTCCTGCGGCCCTTCCGGAAGATAGTCGGCCTGGAAGGCCTGGAGCGAGCCGTGCATTCCTGACGTGGCCAGGCGCGTGCGGCTTTCGAAGTCGCCGTTAGGGGTTATGAGGACAAAGCGGCTCATCGGAACAGCCTTGTCTTGTCCACAATGCCCACGGTGCCCTCTTCGGCGTTACCTGGTTCCTTGGAGAGATAGATGCTGCCGAACTCGGTGGCAAAGATGATCCGTTCGGCGTCCGCAGAGCTGCGGGCCAAAGTAACCAGATACGTCCCGTCGCCGGCCGCTTCCTTCTTCGGCGGCACGGCTCCGTCAGTCGCAGTCGCAGTCGCAGTCGCCGATTCCGACTTCGCGGCGGTGCCATTGCTGTACTGGGTCGCGGTGACCAGGACCTTGTGGAACGTGAGCTGCGTACCACTGGACTTGCTGAGCACTTCCCCGGTGGAGGCGTTCGTTGTTGCGTCGTCGAGCGAAATGAAGACGCCCACGGTGTCGCCCGCCTTAAGTACGCCACCCACAACCCGTTCGATGGGGAGTTTGAGGGTGATCTCCTGCATGCCCTCAGGAACCTGAACCCTGGAAGGGCCGAGCAGGGAATTGGCGTCTATCATGCGGGAGGACAGCAGTTGCTCTCCTGGCACCAGAGGCACGGCCGTGACCTTTTCGCCGAGATCGTCCAGGCTGGTCACGGTGTCTGAAGCCAGGGCCAGTCTCGGAACTTCCTTCTTCACCAAGGATGCGGCCAGCTTATCCGTGCCGGTGCCGGGGGCTATCGGCTTCGCCACGACGTAGACGCTTTCCGTCTCCGTGTCAGCCATGGCCCGTTTGTCCGCGTTTTGAACATACATGACCAGCATGACCGTCCCAATCAATGCCACAAGCAGCGCGGCGATGCCTCCCAGTAGGCGTGTTTTCATTTTTTGTTCCCCTTAGAAAATGGTTATTGCCTTTACTAGTTGATGAGGTGCGCGATAGCTGTCCCGAAGTAGGTCCCCGGGGTTCCGGTGAAGGAGCCGATGGACTCGTATTTGATGAACTGCCCGATGATGCACCGCTTGTTCGCAGGAGTGTCGCAGGCGAGGGCTGCGGTCATTCCGGGATCGCTGGCTTTGTTCCGAAACTCGTATTCGTGGTTGTTGCCGAATTTCCAGCCCCAGATCTTGAATGTTGCATAGCCAATGATGTTGAAGCTGCCGTTTTGCCCCTGATTCGTTGCGTCATCGAATATGGGAAACGCCACGGTGACCTCACCACCGGCGAGAATCGTCGTCTTCCATTCGTCGAGGACAGCTGCGCATCCTGTCGGGGGAGGGTTACCGGGGTCCGAACCAATGTCGTTTGTGCCGACTTCAGTTGTCGCTTCGCACGGCGAACTTTGGTCGAGCCATCCCCACCCCCCAGGGATTTCCGTTCCCGATGGGCCCGTGCACGTTCCTCCGGGTTTGTAGGAAATCTTCTGGACTTCCGCGGTCGGGCTCGAATCTGAAAGGTTGTAGCAGTTGTCAGAAATCGCCAGAGGAAATCCAGAACCACTTCCAGGAGGCGTCAAGGCCGCAGTCGCGTGCGCACCCACGGTGGCCGGCGGGGCATTGAGTGCAGCAGAGAACATCTGCCGAAGGAAACCTGCGCCGCTCGTTCCGTCGCGGGTAGTTGTCCTGACCGTCACCTCATTGGGGACGGACATGTCCATGTCCACCTCAAAAACGGTAGATGATCCATCGTTGGCATTGGCGTCTGCCAGTTCCTGAGCGATGTCTTCTGCTTCGGCTTGGGAGCACCCTGTTTCATGACAAGCGTCCAAGACGGCTATCGCGCCGGCGTCGGCACCGTTTTGGAGTTGGGCCCGCTCTGCGTAGATTTGTCCGACATCAACTGCCATGGCTCCGGCGCCAACAAGCACGAGCATGAGGACCGCCACCAGGACGCCCGCAGCACCGCGCTCTTTGTCGACCTTCGGTTTCCTTAACCACCGCATCGCATTGCTCCTACTCCAACCAAAGTGACATCGCTGCCGAAGATGCGGGTCAGGGTGTCAGCGGTATATGAAATTTCCACGTTGACTGTCCCGTCAGCCGCGCAGGCGGTAGGGGTAAACGTGAAGACAAAAGCTGTGGTGTCGAGTCCGGGTGCGCCGTCTTCGGCTGCGGTCTCGGCTTCGAGCTGATCGTTCGTTATGGCCATCGTCCGGGCCGCTTCGCGTGCCGCCTGGGTGACCGAAATTTGAAGATTGAAAGCATGTGAGAATTCGACGATGCCGGCAACGAGGGCCAGGAGAATCGGTGCGACAAGAGCAAATTCGACGGCAACTGCGCCGCGAGACCGCTCACCTGTGGATTGTCTGCGCTTCCTCAACGTTCCCCCTCAAATTTGGTACTGCTGACTAAATAAATGTGGGCCGCTTCGCCACTGGCGTAAGCGGCCCACACTGGTTTATCGCTGAGGACTAGACCGTCCAAGCGCCTACGGTGGAGCCAAGGTTGGAGAACCAGGCGTTGAGTGCGTTGCCGAACAATGTAACGCCGGCAATGATGAGGAAGGCGATGAATGCAATGAGTAGCGAGTACTCAGTTGCCGTGGCACCCTTTTCGGATTCGAAGCGATCCTTGACGCCGGCAACGAAAGCCATCATCGAGACCATAAGAGAAGTCATTATAATTTCCTTAATTCGGTGAAATGGATTTAATTTGATTTCAACGAATTTCCAGCTGCCCCCATAAACCTTTAGCGGCTGGATTTCGCTAAGAAGAGATTGTCATTCGGGGGATAGGGGCAACAATGCGTAGTGGTACTCGACTTTTTTTAGGGATGCCAAAAGTACGTACTCGAAAGCTAAGGCTGGTACTCAGAAGGGCAGACGATTACATAGGCCCACTACTTGTTTGCCAGGGGCGTCTGTTTAGGCAAAAAACCCAAGAGTCCCGCTGAAAGGCGCTACAGGAGGAAGAGTGTGGCAGCTGCGGTAGCACCGAGCATCGAGGGGCCGTGGGCCACTTCAGTCGCTCTATTCCGGCCTTTCCTACCCAGGATCAGTATCGTCACGAGGCCGTTTATGATGAAGCCCAGGAGTCCGCCGTAGAGCAGCTGGCTCCAGCCTAAGTACCCGAGGTACAGGCCGACGGGCGCTGCGAGCTTCACGTCGCCCATTCCGATACCTCTGGGGGAAATCAGCCCCAGAATGAGATAGCCGGCGAACAAGATGATGGCGCCAAGCACCGCGCGCAGGAGATCATCGGCCTGCTTATTGAACAGTCCGGGCATCAAAAAAAGTAAAAAGCCGCCAGCGAGCAGCATTAATACGAGCGGGTTAGGCAACAAGTGCAGTGCGACATCAATGCGGGCGAGCTGTACGCCCAGCGCGGCCAGGAATATGAAAGCCGGCAGGGCGAGGCTTATTCCAAAGCGCAAACTAAACACAGCGCACGCGAGGCCGGTAAGGGTTGCCGTCGTGATTCTGATAGGAAGGGCGGGCAGACCGCCCAGCCTGGGAAGGTGTCTAGTGATGAGGATCTCGGCGACAGGCGACAGGGCCACGCCCAGGAGGGCGGCTCCAATGGCCAGGAGCCAGACAGTTGAACCGTCATTACCCACTGCAAGCACCGCGACCCCCTGCGTTCGTCAGGCCGGCGGAGCTCAGGTTCCCTCCGGCTACCCCATTTTGACCCTGAACCCCCTGACGCGCTAATCTTGGTAGTCGTTGTGCGTGTCCTATTCCGATGGTGCGTGCCCGCTTGAGAATCCGGTTGCAGGATGACTACTCAACGGTCACATTCGGAACCACAGGATGACTGGTTACATGGAGCCCTCACCTCTGTTCCGGTAGCGCGCAGACAGTAGGTGCACGAGCTAGTGACACCTAAACAAGAACGCCAGAACAAGAACGAGGCAAACACCGTGCGTACGTACACCCCGAAGCCCGGCGATATCAACCGCCAGTGGCACGTCATTGACGCCACAGACGTTGTCCTTGGTCGTCTTGCAAGCCAGACCGCAATCCTGCTGCGCGGCAAGCACAAGGCCACCTATGCATCCCACATGGACATGGGCGACTTCGTCATCATCATCAACGCTGAAAAGGTAGCCCTGACCGGCGCCAAGCTGGAGCAGAAGCGTGCTTACCGCCACTCCGGTTACCCGGGCGGCCTGACCTCCGTCAACTACGCGGAACTGCTGGAATCCAACCCGGTCCGCGCCGTAGAGAAGGCCATCAAGGGCATGCTCCCGAAGAACTCCCTGGCTGCCCAGCAGCTCGGCAAGCTGAAGGTGTACCGCGGTGCTGAGCACCCGCACGCCGCCCAGCAGCCCCAGACTTTCGAAATCACCCAGGTCGCCCAGTAGTCCTGGCCACCAAACAACTTACTTAATACAAGGAGAATCGTGGCTCAGAACGAAGAACTGACCACCGAGGCCGTTGAGGCCGAGGAAAACCTGACCAGCTACACCTCTGAGAGCTCGGCTGCCGAAGCCGCTCCCAAGAAGGAGCGCCCGGCCCTGACCGTTGCCGGCGCAGCTGTTGGCCGCCGCAAGGAAGCCGTTGCACGCGTCCGCGTTGTGCCCGGCACCGGCAAGTGGACCATCAACGGCCGCGAGCTGGCGAACTACTTCCCGAACAAGCTGCACCAGCAGGACGTCAACGAGCCCTTCAAGATCCTTGATCTCGAAGGCGCCTACGACGTCATCGCCCGCATCCACGGCGGCGGCATCTCCGGCCAGGCCGGCGCCCTGCGCCTCGGCATCGCCCGTTCCCTGAACGAGATCGACGTCGAGAACAACCGCGCCACGCTGAAGAAGGCCGGTTACCTGTCCCGCGACGCCCGCGTCATCGAGCGTAAGAAGGCCGGTCTCAAGAAGGCCCGCAAGGCCCAGCAGTACTCCAAGCGCTAATACGGCTTGCACAGAAGCCCGTCCCGCCGTTGGCGGGGCGGGCTTTTGTTATGGGCCTTTGGAAAACGGCCGTCAAGCCGGCCGATGACAGTGCTGCTGCTTCAGGTTCATAGGGTTCTACCCGTGGAGGGCGTAAATGGTCACACCGTCAATGTCTTCGGCCTTGAAGTTCTCTGTGACCCACTTATGGATCGCCAAGAGCTCGCCGCTGGTCCCGGGCACCGTGAGCTGCTCGGGTTGCACAACCAAATAGCAAAGGCGGCCGGCTTGCGCCAGCTCCTTGAATTGGCCAACGGTTGGGCTGGGGTCCATCGCCGCAAATCCGCTGAGTGGCATGACCGGCCGCCCCAGGTCCAGCTGGAAGCGGGCGGCAGTCTGTCCCGGATATGTGGCCGCGACCCACGTGCAGCTTGGCGGAGCGTTCCTGAGATATTCGGCCACTTCCGCGCTTGGGGTGACGCCGATGGCCAAACCGGTAACCGCCGCAGGATTATGCTTTTTCACCCCGTCGAGAAAGCGGCTGAGACTGGTTGGGCTTCGCGTGAGCCCCCCGGAAAGAGGGTTGGAGCCCTGCTGCGGATTGGACAGGGTAAGAAACGAACATACGAGGGGTCCGACAAGCAGGCTGGCGATGCCCAGCCACGCCGCAGCGGGCTTCACCCACGTGCGAGGGGCTGGAACGGAGAGCACTGCACCGGCGGCCAGACCAGTCATCAACAATGCCCTTCCTGCGGCTTCTGGATAGGAAGCACTTAGTTGCCACATTGCGTTTGAGAAAATGGCGCTTAGTACTACCACCGCGGCGCTTCCGATACGCCACCATATCGACTTGGATGATGAAATCAGCATATGGCTGCCTATTCCGATACAAAGCGCTAGAGGCGCCGCAATCGAAGCCGTGTAATACGAATGGATGCTGTTACCCATGAAACTGAGCACGAAGTATGTCGTGAGCATCCAGACCGCTACGCCCAAGGCGAAGACAGGGGTCACGGCGCTGCGCCGCCGAACCGCTTGGGCAACGATAACGGCACAGACCATGAATGCAGGCAGCAACAGCCAGCCGGACTCTTGGCCATAATTTGAGTTGAACAGGCGAAACAGGCCCGCGTCCGAGGCGTCGCCCCGGAATTCTTGAGGTGTCAGCGCCGCAGACCGACCGTCATCCTTTTGCATGATGCGATCAATTCCGTTGTAACCAAGTGTCAGCTCGAGCATGCTGTTGGTCGTTGAACCGCCCACATATGGGCGCGAGCCAGGGGGCGTTAGGTCTACGGCGATCGGCAAAGCCAAGGAGCCTGCAGCCAGAAGGAGACCAGCCATAGCAAGTGCGACGCTCCGCTGCTTCCAGGACTTCCGGACGTAGTGCCAGTAGACCAATACGATAGCTGGCAACACCATAAATGCCTGAAGCTGTTTCGTTAGAAATCCGAGAGCAAGGAATCCCGCCGACACGTACAGCCAGTGGACCCGTCCCGTTTCTGTGGCTCGGATCCCTGCATAAAGGGCCGACAGCATTAGCAACACCATCAGTGGATCAGGGTTGTTGTATCGAGCCATCAGAACGGTAATGGGCGTGGTGGCAAAGACGGCGGCAGAGAGGAGTGCCGCGTACGCGGGCAGATGTCTCCTGGCCAAACGGTAGATCAAAAAGGTGCTCCCCATCGTCATCGCGGCTTGGGGGAGCAGCAAGGCCCACGTGTTCAGTCCAAAGATGCGGATGGACAGTCCCACGATCCACAGACTCAGAGGAGGCTTATCGACGGATACGGAGTTTCCCCAGTCCGCGGATCCGAAGAAGTACGAGACCGGGTCATGAAGCCCAGCTTGGACGGCAGCCGAGTAGTATGCGTTCGCCCAGCCGTTCCTATCCAATCCCCAGACATAAAGAACGGCGGCTGCCAGCAGGATGACGACCAGGGTGCTGGCCTCCCAAGTAGGTCGGCCAAGCCGTCCGGGTTTTTGGCCTACGCTGGCCGGGCCTTTATTTTCTAAGATCGTAGATTCTGACACCGTCAACCTCCTTCGCCTTGAAATTGGCCTGAACCCAATCAGTAATAGCGGCGGCATCCTTTCCAAGCGGTACTCCGTCCACGATCGGTTGCTGCCAGATAAAGTAACCGATTCCCCTTTTCTCAACAAGCATCTTGAATCGCTCAAATGTAGGTGCTGGATCACGACCAAGCCACCCACCCAGCGCAATTACTGGTCTTTGCGATGCGAGCTGATACTGGGCGGCATTTTGCGCCGTATATGTTACGGCCGCCCAATCCGAATCGCCTGCTTCCTTTAGTAGCGTCGTTACATCCGTTGAAGGCTGAACGCCGAATCCTAGATGGCGTGCCAAAGGTGGATTCCCGAGGCGGGCAGCGTCAAGATGAGCAGAAAGTGCATTGGGGTTGTTGCTCGTTGGTCCTGATAGGGGATTTGT
This sequence comes from Arthrobacter sp. K410C, assembly GCF_059090105.1. Lineage (NCBI taxonomy): Bacteria > Bacillati > Actinomycetota > Actinomycetes > Micrococcales > Micrococcaceae > Arthrobacter > Arthrobacter sp. K410C. The sequence goes on along the minus strand of NZ_JBNHFJ010000001.1, from coordinate 581,069 downwards.
CCCCGACTGAGGTTTCGACAACGTGATCATGTCGGTTGAAACCGGCGACATCACTATTGCTACCGTTACGAGCGCTAAAGTCACCGGCCTGGAGATCGTTTTTTCGGGGGCTAGCCACGCCGCAGACGCAAGGCAGGTAGTACAAACTACAACGAGCGGCCAGAACCCCCACTCGTTGCTGTACTGGAAAATCCGTAATCCTACGTATCCGGTCCCGGCAACAAGAATGGCGCCAATCATGCGGGGGACTAACCTCTGCCGTTGATTCCACAGCAGATTGAGTGCCAGAGGAACTACGATCGCCACCGGAGCCGCGGCGGAGAATATGTAATAAGAGTGAGTCATCGTGCCCATGTAGCTCACGACAACGTAGACGGAGACCAGCCACACAACACCCACGGTCATTAGACGCGTTGCTGGACGGCCACTGCCGGACTGCCGCCAGAGCAAAATCAGGGCCAGAGTGGAAATTAGAGCGGTGAAAAGCAGCCATGCACCTTCGGGTGCAAAATTCGCGTTGAAGAGACGTCCGGGGCCGCCGTCGTAAATGGTATTCGGTGAGGCTAGCGAGACTGATTTTCCCGACTGCTGGTCAGCCCCAAAACGGAGAAAGCGTGCCAGCCCGTTGTAATCGAGAGTCAATTCCAGGATGCTGTTCGTTGCAGAGCCGCCAACATAAGGTCGGTTCCCGGCCGGAGTCAGATCCACCACGGCCACCCACCAACCGCCGGCGATAACCAAAGATGTGAGCGCAGCCAACAGCCGGATAAATCGCGAGCCCAAGGTGCCCGCTCCGAACAGAAGCACTGTAAGTACTAGTGCGGGTATGACGAGAAATGCCTGAATCTGCTTTGCCATGAACCCGAGGCCCAGAGCGGCCCCCGACAGCAGGTACCAGCACCAGCGCTCATCATCCATGGCCCTGAGAGTGAAGTAGACGGCGGCAGTTGTCAGAAGTCCCATCAATGGCTCAGGGTTGTTGAACCGTGACATTAGAAGCACCACGGGCGTGCTGGCGTAGATCAGGCCACCCAGCAACGCTGGGGCCGCGGTGTGGCTGCGGCGAATAATTTTATAGATCAGCCATGTTGTCGCGATTCCCATGATGGCTTGGGGGACTAGAAGGGCCCAGGAATTCAGTCCGAAGAGCCGGACGGAGAGCGACATGATCCAGATGCTGAGTGGCGGTTTGTCGATGGTGATGAGGTTGCCGGCATCGAGGGACCCGAAGAAAAAGGCTTTCCAGTCCTGGGAACCTGCTTGGGCCGCCGCAGAGTAGTACGGGTTCGCCCAGCCATTGCGGTCCAACCCCCACAGGAACGTCACGGACGTCGTCACTAGGAGAACTGCAAGTCCAAGCTGCTCCCACCGCAGTGGCCTGCGGGCAGCGCTCACGGCAAGCGCGGCCGCTGTGCGGCCCGCATCAACGACGCTCAACGGACGGACTGTCCTGCCGGGCGGAGCGCAAGCACCGCTGACCCGCCTTCACTGAGTCGTACTCGGAAGACCCAGATCCGGAGTAGAACGAACCGCATCAGCGTTGCGAAGATGTTGGCGGCTGTCAGGGTTAGCAGCTCTGAGCTGGGCGAGGCGTCGCCGTTGACTGCGTGGAGTAAAAGAAGCGAGGACGAAGTTATTCCCCAAGCCAGCAAAAATACGACCAAACCCTGGAATTGCTGGGTAAATAATTTGGCGGGCCCGCTGATGCCAAATGTGAATCGTCGGTTTGCAGCCGTGTTACCGACAGCCGTCATGAGCAGGGCTAGGAAGTTGGCCTGTTGGGCGCCGAACGGGCCTTGGAGCACCAGATAGAGCAGTGCGAAGGCGAGCGTCGAGACAACACCGACGAGGCCAAACCGGATCACCTGCCCGAAAAAGCTGGGACGAGCAGGCGGCACGATAGGCCGCCGGCCGAGCTCGGCGTAAAGCGCCTGAACTGGAATTGCCCCTTTTACCAGCGAGCTCGCCACCCGGACCATTCCTCGGAGGTCGTCGTAAGCCGTCTGCCTGATATTTACACGGCTGTCGGGATCATCGATCCAGTCCACCGGAATTTCGTGGATACGGAGTCCAGAACGTTCTGCAATGATGAGGAGCTCAGTATCAAAAAACCAGCCGTTGTCCTCAACATGTGGAAGCAAGCGTTTGGCGACATCCGCCCGGATTGCCTTGAAGCCACACTGCGCATCCGAAAAGCGCACCTGCATGGTCCGACGAAGCAGGAAATTGTACGAACGCGAGATGAATTCCCGCTTAGGACCCCGGCTAACCCGGGAGCTCTGTCCCAATCGGGTACCTATAGAAATATCGGAGTGCCCTGACAGGAGGGGCGCTACTAAAGGCGGAAGAGCAGCCAGGTCAGTCGATAGGTCTACATCCAGGTAGGCAAGGACTTTTGCCTCAGAAGCTCCCCATGCATCCCGGAGAGCGTACCCTCGTCCCTTTACTTCCAGACGGCGGTACTCGACGTTGGGCAATTGCTCGCTGAGGCGAGCAGCAATGTCCGGGGTTCGGTCGGTGCTTGCATTGTCCGCAATAGTGATTTTCCACGTCGACGGCATTTCGAGCGTTAGGTATTCGGCGAGCCTTGAGATGCTGTTTTTGAGTACGGCTTCCTCATTGAAAACCGGTACCACAATTTCGAGCGCCAAGCCCCCATAGCTAGGTGTCATGCATCGAATGGTAGGGGTGCTTCATGACCGGTGGCGAGGCTTTTCAGGAAAGACAAGTACCCCCTCAGAAAACCAAGTAGTCCAAGTTAGTGGCTGTGTTGGAATGCACGTAGTCACTACTAGGGCGCACGAATTGGCCCGGACCATAATGTTGAGGCATGGGGGACTCCGAGAGCATACGGGTACACTCGCGCTACACCGCACTTGATGGGTTGAGGGGCCTTGCCGCGCTGGTAGTGCTCATTCATCACTGCCTCCTCGTATCGCCGCAGCTCGTTGGAGCTATCGAAAGCGGCGGAGTGGCACCGATGGACTCGTGGGTCTGGTGGGCAACTTTCACACCGCTTCACCTGGTCTGGGCCGGCAAGGAATCAGTTTACGTTTTCTTCATCCTGTCAGGATTCGTTCTGACGATTCCCTTCACTGGCACCTCTCGGCCACAGTGGGGGGCCTACTTCCCGAAGCGTATGGTCAGGATCTATTTACCCGTCTGGGCTTCCCTGATTTTTGCGTTGCTGATGGCTTGGACAGTTCCGCGGGTGGCCAGCCCCGAATTCAGCTCCTGGGTGAACCTGCATGACGAGGCGTCTAACGTACTCGTTGATGCCTTCTTGCTACGTGGTGCTGGTTCGCTCAACTCGCCGCTTTGGTCGCTTCAGTGGGAGATGCTTTTTTCTCTACTTTTGCCCCTTTATGTCGTGGTCGCCCTTCGCATGCGGCGCACGTGGCTTCTCGGCATTGTGGGCCTTTTTCTCATTATCGCGATCGGGAACATGCTGTATTCGGCGATTCCGGTATACCTTCCGATGTTCGGAGTCGGTGTCCTCATGGCCGCAAGGCGGGATGTCTTGGAGCGGTGGGGACGGAAACTAGGACCGTTCGGATGGTCATGCCTGCTTGTAGCTTCCATAGTTTTGCTGTGTTCGCAGTGGCTTTTCCCCCAACTGCCGGTTTTCATAGCCACGGCTTGCATTGGCGGCGCACTGCTTGTCTTTGCATTCATCGCATGCTCGCCAACAATCGCAATAGGCAATAACGCCGTGATTCGATGGTTAGGAATACGGTCATTCAGCCTCTACTTGATCCATGAACCGATCGTTGTGTCCGTGGCCTTCCTTCTTCACGCGACAAACCCCTTGTACGTCGCACTCATCGCCTTTCCCTTGTCGCTGCTGGCAGCTGAGACCTTCTTTCGCCTGGTGGAAAGACCGAGCCAGCGGCTGGCGGGCGGCGCTGGCCAAATTGTCACGGATCGCATGCGCTCCGCGAAGGCCCGCGGTGGCACGACGCTAGCCATGCCGAAATGAGTCATTCCCGAGATACTCAAGCAGTGACGTATGACTCGTCCTCATGTCGGCACGAATTCTTGGGCGCCTTTTGATCCCGCCATGGGTAGAAGACCTACTGCCCCCATCCTCTACACTTGACCGGTGTCTAGATTATTTGGAACTGATGGTGTCCGGGGGCTGGCTAACGGCCTGCTGACAGCAGAGCTGGCCATGCAGCTGGCCCAGGCGGCCGCCGTCGTGCTCGGCCACGACCGCAACTCCAACGGCTCCCGGCCCCGCGCCGTGGTGGCCCGCGACCCCCGCGCCAGCGGCGAATTCATCGCCGCAGCGGTGGAGGCCGGCCTCTCCAGCTCCGGCGTGGACGTCTACGACGCCGGGGTCCTCCCCACACCGGCCGCGGCCTATCTGGTGGCGGACCTCAACGCCGACTTCGGCGTCATGATCTCCGCCTCGCACAACCCTGCGCCGGACAACGGCATCAAGTTCTTCGCCCGCGGCGGCCAGAAACTCCCCGACGACGTGGAGGACGCCATCGAGGCCCAGATGGCCAACGAGGCCGTCCGTCCCACCGGCGCCGACGTGGGACGCATCCAGCGCTTCTCCGACGCAGAGGACCGCTACATCGTCCACCTCCTGGGCACGCTGCCGCACAACCTCAACGGACTCACCGTGGTCCTGGACTGCGCCCACGGCGCCGCCAGCGGCTGCTCGCCCCAGGTCTTCAAAGACGCGGGTGCCAACGTCATTGTCATCGGTGCGGAGCCGGACGGACTCAATATCAACGACGGCGTCGGCTCCACCCACCTCGGCCCGCTCAAGGAAGCCGTGGTGAAGCATGGCGCCGACCTTGGCATCGCCCACGACGGGGACGCGGACCGCTGCCTCGCCGTGGACCACGAGGGCAACGAGGTGGACGGCGACCAGATCATGGCCATCCTCGCGGTCGCACTCAAAAACTCCGGCAAGCTCAAGGACGACGTCCTGGTGGCTACCGTAATGAGCAACCTCGGCCTCAAGATCGCGCTGCGCGAGGCAGGCATTAGCCTCCGAGAAACCGCAGTGGGGGACCGCTACGTCCTCGAAGGCATGCGCGAGGGCGGCTTCAGCCTCGGCGGGGAACAGTCCGGCCACGTTATCTTCTCCGACTACGCCACCACCGGCGACGGCCTCCTCACAGGTCTCCAGCTCGCCGCCCAGGTTGCCCTGACCAAAAAGCCACTCAAGGAGCTGGCCACCGTGATGACCAAGCTCCCGCAGGTCCTCATCAACGTCAAGGGCGTGGACCGCACCCGGGTCGGCAGCAGCGACGTCCTCGCGCAGGCCGTGGCCACCGCGGAGGCCACCCTCGGGGACACCGGACGCGTCCTGCTCCGCCCGTCCGGCACCGAGCCCGTGGTCCGCGTGATGGTGGAAGCGGGCGACGAGGACACGGCACAGTCCATCGCCGAACATCTCGCCCAGGTGGTCCGCACTGAACTCGCCCTGGAGCTCGTCAGCGAGTAAAGGGCAGCATACAAATGTGGCCCGCCTCCGATAGGAGGCGGGCCACACTTTGTTTAGGCGGGTTAGGAAGCCCGGCTTCTTAGCGCATCGCGGATCTCGGTCAGAAGGGCAATCTGTGGATCCTCCGCGGACTCTTCCTTGACGCCCTGGTTGATCCCCAGGCGCCGGTTGCGACGCTCGATCATGAGGTTCATCGGCATGACCACCACGAAGTAGATGGCCGCCGAGATCAGCAGGAAATTGACGATTGCCGTCAGCAGGACGCCGAACTCGATCGCGTTGCCGTTGAGGTCAACCCTGGCGAAGCTGTCAAAGTTCGGCGAGCCAACCACCGCGGCGACAAAGGGCATCAGCACCTTGTTCACCAGCGCTGTTACCACCGAACCGAACGCGGTGCCGATCACAACGGCGACGGCAAGGTCAACCACGTTGCCCTTCATAATGAAATTCTTGAATCCAGTCAGCATGGCTTCCACGGTAATACATGGATCTACAGGTACCCCGGTGCCGCTTCCACGCCGAAGTACTCCTCCAGCGTGAAGATGCCCCGGGCCGCCATGTCTGTAGCCGCCTCGACGCCTATGTACCGCAGGTGCCACGGCTCGTAGTAGTACCCCGTGATGGGGTGGAACATCCACGGGTACCGCACCACGAACCCGAACCGGTGCCCGTTCGCCTTCGCCCACACCGCCGCGGGCTGGTCCCTGAAGCACGGCTGGAACCCGCAGGCTCCGTTGCCGTCGGCAATGTCGAACGCCCACCCGGTCTGGTGCTCCGAATAGCCCGGGCGCGCGCTGGCGGTGTCGGCGTCGGCCTGGCCCCGCGCCGCCACATAGCTGTTGTACGTGGCCACCTGGGTGGCATACGACCGGTAGCCGCTCGCCAGCACCATCGACACGCCGTCCCTCCCGGCCGCCGAGAACATCGCCTCGGCCGCTGCCGCCGTCGTGCTGTTCAGCAGGGCAGCCTCACCGGACACGGTCATCGCGACGGCGGGGCGCACCAGGTCGGCGGGCGCGTACGCCGCCGGCACCAGCGGCCGGCGCTTGTTGACGATCACCCACGGGCTCGCCGGGTCTGTCAGGGAGAACTGCCGCGGCAGTGCGGCGGAGGGCGACGGCGAAGGGGCGGCTTCAGGAGCTGCGGGAGGCGCCGCGGCGGCCTCCGCCGTCGGGGTGGCCGAGGCGGTGGAAGCAACGGGGGAGGGGGACGCTAAAGGAGGGGCCGACGACGGCGCGGCCGCCGGGGGTGCCTCCGGCGTGCAGGCCGTCAGGACAGTCAGTCCGGCGCCTGCCGCCAGGAAACGCGTGAAGCTTCGGCGGCTGGAAAAGGGTGAGCCGGAGCAGTCGTGGCACACCTGTGCTACACCTTCCGCAGCAGCATGCGTCGGACCGTGTGGTCAGCCTCTTTGGTGAGCACCAGCTGCGCCCGGCCGCGGGTGGGCAGGACGTTCTCCTCCAGGTTGGGCTCGTTGATGCGCTTCCAGATCTCCCGGGCGGTGGTCTCCGCTTCCTCGTCGGACAGGCTGGCGTAGCGGTGGAAGTAGGATTCCGGCTGCGCGAACGCCGTGCTCCGCAGTTTCCGGAACCGGTCCACATACCACTCCTCGATGTAGGACGTTTTGGCGTCCACATAAATGGAGAAGTCAAAGAAGTCGCTCAGCGCCAGGCCCTGCCGGCCGTCATGCCGGGGCCGTGCGGGGGCCAGGACGTTCAGGCCCTCCACAATCAGGACGTCCGGCCGGCGGACCACCACTTCCTTGCCCGGAACAATGTCGTACGTGACATGCGAGTACCAGGGCGCGCGGACCTCCTCGGCCCCGCCCTTGATCTCGCTCACGAAACGGAGGAGTGCCCGCCGGTCATAGGACTCCGGAAAGCCCTTGCGGTCCAGCAGCTGGCGGCGCTTGAGCTCAGCCAGGGGATAGAGGAAACCGTCAGTGGTGATTAGCTCCACGTTGGGCGTGCCCGGCCAGCGGCGCAGCATCTCGCGGAGCACGCGGGCGATAGTGGACTTCCCCACAGCCACGGAACCGGCAACGCCGATCACGAACGGGGTGCGCTGGGTCTGCTCGCCCAGGAAGGTGGTGGTGGCCGCGTGCAGCTGGCCCGCCGCCTCAACGTACAGGTGCAGCAGCCGCGACAGGGGCAGGAAGACCTCCCGGATCTCCGTCATGTCCAGGGGATCGCCCAGGCCGCGCAGACGGACAATATCCTCCTCGTTAAGAGGCTGTTCCATCTGTGCTGCCAGCCTGGACCAGGTCTGCCGGTCCAGCTCCACGAACGGGGAGACACCCTCTCCATTCGCCTCGTTGCGTTGCAAAGTCACGCTAGTGATTCTGCCCCGCCCCCGGCACATAGCGAAATGCGGGCACCCGTCCGTGCTCCGCCCGCCTGCAACATATAAGTCCTCCGGGGCTCGGCCTCGCGTTTTAAAGCTACGGCTCCCAGCCGATAGTCTTTAGCGTATGTGTGGAATCGTGGGATATGTGGGCCGTCCGGTTGACGGGGTAATTGCCGGTCACAGTGCGTTGGATGTTGTCCTGGAGGGGCTGCGCCGCCTGGAGTACCGGGGCTACGACTCTGCCGGGGTGGCGGTGGTGTCCAAGGGCAGCATCGAGGCGCGGAAGAAGTCCGGGAAGCTGAGCAACCTGGTGGCCGAGCTGGAGGCCCGGCCGCTGCCGGAGACCGTGACCGGGATCGGCCACACCCGCTGGGCTACGCACGGCGGCCCGACGGACCGGAACGCGCACCCGCACCTGGCCGACGGCGGCAAGCTCGCCGTGATCCACAACGGCATCATCGAGAACTTCGCCGAGTTGAAGCTGGAGCTGCTGGACAAGGGCGTGGAGTTCCTCTCCGAGACGGACACCGAGGTGGCTGCCGCGCTGCTGGCGGACATTTTCCGGAACAAGCTGGGCGGGGACACGTCCGACGGCGGCCTGACCCGGGCCATGGAGCTGGCCTGCCAGCGCCTTGAGGGCGCGTTCACCCTCCTGGCCGTGCACGCTGACCAGCCCGACGTGGTGGTGGCGGCGCGCCGCAACTCACCTTTGGTGGTCGGTTTGGGCGAGGGGGAGAACTTCCTGGGCTCTGACGTGTCCGGGTTCATCGACTACACCCGCCGGGCGGTGGAGCTGGGCCAGGACCAGATTGTCACCATCACCGCGGACACGGTGGAGATCACGGACTTTTACGGCAACCCGGCCGCGGGCAAGGAATACCACGTGGACTGGGACCCGGCCTCGGCTGAAAAGGGCGGCTTCAGCTCCTTCATGGAGAAGGAAATTCATGACCAGCCCGACGCCGTGGCGCAGACCCTGCTGGGCCGGTCTGACATCAACGGCAAGTTGACCCTGGACGAGCTGCGGATCGACGTTGAACGCCTGAAGCAGGTCAACAAGATCATCGTGCTGGCCTGCGGCACCGCCGCGTACGCGGGCACGGTGGCGAAGTACGCGATTGAGAACTGGTGCCGGATCCCCACCGAGGTGGAGCTGGCGCACGAGTTCCGTTACCGCGACCCGATCCTGGATGAGAACACCCTGGTGGTGTCCATCAGCCAGTCGGGGGAGACCATGGACACGCTGATGGCTGTCCGCTACGCCCGGGAACAGGGCGCGAAGACCATTTCCATTTGCAACACCAACGGCTCCACCATCCCGCGCGAGTCCGACGCGGTGCTGTACACGCACGCCGGCCCGGAGATCGCGGTGGCTTCGACCAAGGCGTTCCTGGCCCAGATCACGGCCGCGTACCTGCTGGGGATGTACCTGGCGCAGCTGCGCGGGAACATCTTCTCCGGCCAGATCAAGGACGTCCTTGCGGACCTGAACAAGATCCCGGCGAAGATCCAGAAAATCCTGGACAACGCCGGACCGCTGCGTGAACTTGCCCGGAGCATGGCCAACGAGAAGTCCGTCCTGTTCCTGGGCCGGCACGTGGGCTACCCGGTGGCGCTGGAGGGTGCGCTGAAGCTCAAGGAAATCGCGTACATCCACGCCGAGGGCTTTGCCGCCGGTGAGCTCAAGCACGGCCCGATCGCGCTGATCGATGAAGGCCAGCCGGTGTTCGTGGTGGTCCCGTCCCCGCGCGGCCGGGACTCGCTGCACGCCAAGGTGGTCTCCAACATCCAGGAAGTCCGCGCCCGCGGCGCCCGCACCCTGGTCATCGCCGAGGAAGGCGACGAAGCGGTCAAGGCCTACGCCGAGCACGTCTTCTACGTCCCCGAGACCCCCACGCTGCTGATGCCGCTGCTGACCACCGTCCCGCTGCAGATCTTCGCCGCGGAACTCGCCGCCGCCAAGGGCTACGACGTGGACCAGCCCCGCAACCTCGCCAAGAGCGTCACCGTAGAGTAGTGCCATGATCGTAGGCATTGGGGTAGACGTCGTTGACATTGATCGGTTCGGCCGGCAGCTGGAGCGCACACCGGGACTTCGGGACCGTTTGTTCGTCCCTGCAGAGCGGGAACTGAACATCCGGTCCCTGGCCGCCCGGTTCGCCGCCAAGGAAGCCGTGGCCAAGGTCCTGGGTGCGCCCGCCGGCATGAACTGGCAGGACTGCTGGATCGGCCTGGACCACAACGGGCCCACCGTCCAGGTCAAAGGCACCGTGCTGGCCGTCGCCGAGGCCAAGGGCGTCAAGCGCTGGCACCTTTCCATCAGCCACGACGGCGGGATAGCCACCGCTACTGTTCTGGCCGAGGGCTGATCCTGCCCCGGGCCGGCCCCAGGTGACCGGATGATCAGCGCCTTCACCGGAACGCAGGTCCGGGCCGCCGAGGAACCCCTCCTCGCGGCCGGACTGGGCGACGTCCTGATGCAGCGCGCCGCCCACGGGCTGGCCAACGCCGTCATCACCGAACTCCGTACCCGCGGCCGCCGCATTTACGGCGCGCGCCTCGTAGTGCTGGCCGGCAAGGGCAACAACGGCGGTGACGGGCTCTACGCCGCTTCCTTCCTCGCCGCCCGCGGAATGCGTACGACGGCGGTCCTCACCTCGGGTGCGGGCCACCCGCAGGCTCTGGCTGCCTTTGAGCGCGCTGGCGGACGCGCCCATGACCTCGCCGCCGCCGTACCCGGTGAGCTGGCGGCCGAAGCCGCACGGGCCGACGTCGTCATCGACGCGATCCTGGGAACGGGAGCCAAGGGCGGGCTGCGGGGGAGTGCGGCCGCATTCGTCAAGGCCATAACCGGGGCCCGCCGGCAGGCCGGGCACGGATTCGTGGTGGCCTGCGACCTGCCCAGCGGGGTGGACGCCGATACCGGCGCGGCGGTGGAACCCGTCCTGGCGGCCGACCTGACCGTCACCTTCGGAGCCGCCAAGAGCGGGCTGCTGGCCGACCCCGGTGCAGACTATGCCGGCTGGGTCCACGTGGTGCCCATCGGTATCGAGGACAACTTTCCCCGCCCGTCCGTACGCAGGCTGGAAGCGCAGGACATCGCCGAACTCCTGCCGGAGCCCGACCGCCGCGCCCACAAATACTCGCGCGGCGTCCTGGGTGTGGTGGCGGGATCCACAACCTACCCGGGGGCCGCCGTCCTGGCCTGCCGTGGCGCGCTTGCCGCAGGCGTGGGGATGGTGCGGTACCTGGGCCCGCCCGAGATGGCGGACCTGGTGCGCCAGTCTTGCCCGGAAGTGGTGTGCAGCACCGGCTCCGTGGCAGACAACCGCGTGCAGGCTTGGCTGGTGGGTTCCGGGATGGGCCCCGACGACCATGACCAGCTGGCGCGGGCCGGGGACGCCGTTGACTCCGGGCTCCCCACGGTGGCCGACGCCGGCGCCCTGCCTGCCCTTCCCGACAGGCTTGCCCCGCACGTGGTCCTCACCCCGCACGCGGGCGAGCTCGCCACGCTGCTGCAGCGCCTGGGCGGGACCGAAGACCGTGCCGCCGTGGAGGGGGCAACGCTGGACGCCGCCCGCCGCGCGGCCGCACGGACCGGTGCCACGGTCCTGCTGAAAGGCGCCACCACCCTGGTGGCCGCACCTTCGGGTGACGTCTACAGCCAGGCGGACGGCACGCCGTGGCTCGCCACCGCCGGCAGCGGTGACGTCCTGGCCGGCGTCATCGGTGCGCTGCTCGCCCAGGCGGGTCCCGGCGTCGGACGCTTCACTTACCTTGGCGCAGATGAGCCCGCCCGGTGGGCTGCCATCGCCGCGCTGGGAGCAGCGCTGCACGGCAAGGCCGGGAGGGCGGCGTCGGACGCCAATTCGGGAGGTCCGATCACTGCTGGCGTAATCGCAAGCGCAATTCCCGGCGTCTGGGGTAAAGTCAGCATGCTTAGCAATCCGGGTGGCCTGAAACGTAAAAGTCACAGCCACCAGCTACGGTAAGCATAGTTCGCACCGGCAGCTGGGGGCGGTTTTGTACCGCTGCCGACCAACGATGAGGAGCATTATGGAAGTCTGGCCTGGATCGGCTTATCCGCTCGGCGCCACCTACAACGGCACCGGCACCAACTTCGCCCTGTTCAGCGAACGAGCAGAAAAAGTGGAACTGTGCCTCTTTGACGATGACGGCAAGGAAACCCGCATCGCGCTGGACGAAGTGGACGGCTACGTGTGGCACTGCTACATCCCGCAGATCCAGCCCGGCCAGAAGTACGGCTACCGGGTGCACGGGACCTACGATCCCGCCTCGGGCAACCGGTTCAACCCGAATAAGCTCCTGCTGGACCCCTACGCCAAGGCCATCCACGGCCAGATCGACTGGGATCCCGCGCTGTTCACCTACAACCTGGGCGAGCCCGACTCCGTCAACGACGCTGACTCAGCCAAGCACATGATGATGGGCGTCGTCATTAACCCGTTCTTTGACTGGGAGGGCGACCAGCAGTTGCGCATCCCCTACCACCAGTCCGTCATCTACGAGGCCCACGTCAAGGGCCTCACCCAGCTACACCCGGACGTGCCCGAGGAACAGCGTGGAACCTACGCCGGCGTGGCGCATCCCGCCGTCATCGCCCACTTGCAGAAGCTCGGCGTCACCGCCATCGAGCTCATGCCCGTGCACCAGTTCGTCAATGACGGAACCCTTGAGGACAAGGGCCTGAACAACTACTGGGGCTACAACACCATCGGCTTCTTCGCTCCCCAGAACACCTACAGCTCCACCGGCGATACCGGCATGCAGGTCCAGGACTTCAAGGCCATGGTCCGCTCATTGCACAAGGCGGGCATCGAAGTCATCCTTGACGTGGTCTACAACCACACCGCCGAAGGCAACCACCTGGGCCCCACGCTGTCCTTCAAGGGCATCGACAACGCCGCCTACTACCGGCTGATGGAGGGCGACGAAAAGCATTACATGGACTACACGGGCACCGGCAATTCCCTGAACGTCCGGCACCCGCACTCGCTGCAGCTCATCATGGACTCGCTGCGATACTGGGTCACCGAAATGCACGTGGACGGCTTCCGCTTCGACCTCGCCTCCACGCTGGCCCGTGAATTCTATGACGTGGACAAGCTGTCCACGTTCTTCGAACTCATCCAGCAGGATCCGGTAGTTTCCCAGGTCAAGCTCATTGCCGAGCCGTGGGACGTCGGCCCCGGCGGCTACCAAGTGGGCAACTTCCCGCCGCAGTGGACCGAATGGAACGGCAAGTACCGGGACACCGTCCGCGACTTCTGGCGCGGCGAGCCCGCCACCCTGGGTGAGTTCGCCTCCCGCATCACCGGCTCGGCGGATCTCTACGAGCACTCCGGCCGCCGTCCCGTGGCCTCTATCAACTTCGTCACCGCACACGACGGCTTCACCCTGGCGGACCTGGTGTCCTACAACGAGAAGCACAACGAGGCCAACGGCGAGGGCAACAACGACGGCGAGTCCCACAACCGGTCCTGGAACTGCGGTGTCGAAGGTCCCACGGACGATCCAAAGGTGCTGGCGCTCCGGGCCCGCCAGCAGCGGAACTTCATCGCCTCGCTGCTCTTGTCCCAGGGCGTGCCCATGCTCCTGCACGGTGACGAGTTGGGCCGCACCCAGCAAGGCAATAACAATGGGTACTGTCAGGACTCCGAATTGACGTGGATCAACTGGGACAGCATCGACCAGCCGCTGATCGAGTTCACCGCCGCCGTCAACGCGCTCCGCGCCAAGCATCCCACCTTCCGCCGCAGCCGGTTCTTCGACGGACGCCCTGTCTTGCGGGGAGAAGGCGAACGGCTGCCGGACATCGTCTGGCTGGACCCGTCCGGCGAGACAATGAAACCCGAAGCTTGGGACAGCGGGTTCGGCCGCTCCGTGGGCGTCTTTCTGAACGGGGACGGCATCCAGGGCAAGGACACCCGGGGTCGCAGGATCACCGATGTGAGCTTCCTGATGTTCTTCAATGCCCACGATGACACCGTCAAGTTCACGCTGCCTTCAGACGAGTACGCACCGGCCTGGGACGTCATCATTGACACTGCCGGGCAGAACGCCGACACTGAACCGGTTTCCGCCGGGCAGCCGTTGCCGGTTGAGGCCAAGTCCCTGGTGGTCCTGCGCGCCCACACTGTTGAGGAAGTCGAGCCGGACCACTCTGTTGCAGCTTCGCTGGCCGCGCTCACGCAGACGTCCAGCAGCGAGACGGAGACCATCAGCACCCCCGTGGTGGCGGAACCCGGAAAGACCACCAAGGTGGGGGAGCGGAAGGCTGGGAAAAAGTGAGGGCACCCGCATCCACGTACCGGCTGCAGATCCGCAGCAGTTTCACGCTGTTTGATGCCGCCGAACAAGTCCCCTTCCTGAAAGCGCTGGGGGTGGACTGGGTGTACCTCTCACCCATCCTCACCGCGGAACAGGGCTCGGACCACGGCTACGACGTGACCGACCCCTCCGCCGTCGACCCCGCCCGCGGCGGCCCGGAAGGACTGCTGGCGCTGTCCAAGGCAGCCCGCGAGCACGGCATGGGCGTCCTGGTGGACATCGTCCCCAACCACGTGGGAGTGGCTTCACCGCCGCAGAACCCCTGGTGGTGGTCGCTGCTCCGGGAGGGCCGCGGCTCACCCTACGCCGAAGCCTTCGACGTCGACTGGGACCTCGGCGGCGGCAAGATCCGGCTGCCCATGCTGGGGTCGGATGAGGACGTGGACAAGCTCGAAGTGGTGGACGGCGAGCTCCGCTACTACGACCACCGCTTCCCGCTGGCTCCGGGCACCTACAGGGACGGTGACTCCCCGCAGGAGGTCCACAGCCGCCAGCACTACGAGCTGATGGGCTGGCGCCGCGCCGATGCCGAGCTCAACTACCGCCGCTTCTTTGCCGTCACCACCCTGGCGGGCATCCGGGTGGAGGACCCCAAGGTCTTCGAGGAAGCACATGCCGAAGTGGGTCGCTGGTTCCGAGAGGGGCTGGTGGACGGACTCCGAGTGGACCACCCGGACGGTCTGGCCGATCCGGCCGGGTACCTCCGCTGGCTGAAGGACCTCACCGGCGGGGCCTATGTCCTGGTGGAAAAGATCCTGGAGCCGGGCGAGGTCCTGCCCGGCGACTTCGCCTGCGAGGGAACCACCGGCTATGATGCCCTGGCGGACGTGGACCGCGTGTTCGTGGACCCCGCTGGCCAGGCGGCCCTGGACTCGCTGGACGCGGAACTGCGCGGGACGTCCGGGCCGGCGGACTATGCGGAGATGATCCGCGGCACCAAACGCATGATCGCGGACGGGATCCTGCGGTCCGAGGTCCTCCGCCTGGCCCGGCTTGTGCCGGAATCCTACGGCCTCGCCCTGGAACAGGCGGCGGACGCGATCGCCGAGATCATCGCCGCCTTCCCGGTCTACCGCACCTACTTGCCCACCGGCGCCGAGGTCCTCAAGGAAGCGTGCGAGTCCGCAGCCGAACACCGGCCGGACCTCGCCGTTGCCGTGGGAACCCTCCTGCCGCTGCTGCTGGACCCCTCCAACCCGATTGCTGTCCGGTTCCAGCAGACCTCCGGCATGGTGATGGCCAAGGGCGTGGAGGACACTGCGTTCTACCGCTACACCCGGCTGGGAACCCTGACCGAGGTGGGTGCCGAACCCACTGAATTCGCGGTCACCCCCGACGAGTTCCACCACCGGATGCGCCGCCGGCAGGAGGACCTGCCGCTGTCCATGACCACCATGTCCACCCACGACACCAAGCGCAGCGAGGATGCACGGGCCAGGATCTCCGTGATCGCCGAACTCCCGCAGGAGTGGACCGCCACGCTGAAGACCCTTCGGGAGCTGGCGCCGGTCCCGGACGGCCCGTACGAGAACCTGCTGTGGCAGGCCATCGTCGGGGCCTGGCCCGCCAGCCGGGAACGGCTCCAGGGCTATGCGTCGAAGGCCGCCCGCGAGGCCGGCAACTCCACCAAGTGGACAGAGCCCAACGAGGACTTCGAGGCCGCAGTGAAGGCTGCGGTGGACGCGGCGTTCGACAACCCCCGGGTCAACAAGGCCGTGGAGGAGTTCGTGGCACGGATTGACGCCTATGCCGCCTCCAACTCGGTGTCGGCCAAACTGGTCCAGCTCACCATGCCGGGTGTGCCGGACGTCTACCAAGGCAGCGAGTTCTGGGAACGGTCCTTGACGGACCCGGACAACCGTCGGCCGGTGGACTTCGGACTCCGGGCCGCCGAGCTGGAGAAGCTCGACGCCGGGACGTTGCCGGAGGCCGGGACGGAAACCAGCAAGCTCCTGGCCACGTCGCGGGCACTCCGCCTGCGCCGGGACCGGCCGGAACTGTTCCAGGGCTACACGCCGGTTACTGCTTCCGGCGCCGCAGCCGGACACCTGCTGGCGTTCTCCCGCGGCACCTCGGAAACATCGCCCGGAGCGGTGACGCTGGCCACCCGGCTCCCCGCGGGACTGGAAGCCGGCGGCGGTTGGCGGGACACCGCCGTCGAACTCCCCGCGCCTATGCGTGACGAACTGACCGGCGCCGCCTTCGGGCCGGGACCCGTTTTGGTGGCGGATGTCCTGGGTACCTACCCCGTGGCTTTGCTGGTTCCGGTGGATGGAGAGAACGCATGACCCTCGTCAATGACGGTCCCGAACGCTTCGATGTATGGGCGCCGGACGCCGCGTCCGTGGTCCTGCTGGCTGATGGCCGGCAGTACCCGATGCAGAAGAAGGACACGGCGCCCGGCTCGGAAGGCTGGTGGACCGCCCCCAGCGCCCCAGCGCAGGGCGACGTGGACTACGGCTACCTGCTGGACGGGAATAGCAAGCCCCTGCCCGACCCCCGGTCCCGCCGGCTTCCGTCGGGCGTCCACGAACTGTCCAGGACGTTCAATCCCGCAGCCTACGCCTGGCAGGACTCCGGCTGGCGCGGCAAGGACCTGAAGGGCTCGGTGATCTACGAACTCCACGTTGGCACCTTCACGCCTGCCGGGACCCTGGACGCCGCGGCGGAAAAGCTGGACTACCTGGCCGGACTGGGCATCGACTACGTGGAACTGCTGCCCGTCAACGGGTTCAACGGAACCCACAACTGGGGCTACGACGGTGTCCAGTGGTACACCGTCCATGAGGGCTACGGCGGGCCGGCGGCGTACCAGCGGTTCGTCGACGCGGCCCACGCCGCCGGGCTCGGCGTCATCCAGGACGTGGTCTACAACCACCTCGGACCCAGCGGCAACTACCTGCCCAAGTTCGGCCCCTACCTCAAGCAGGGGGACGCCAACACGTGGGGCGACTCCCTGAACCTGGACGGCGCCGGCTCGGACGTGGTGCGTGAATACATCCTGGACAACGCTGCCCTCTGGCTGCGGGACTACCACGTGGACGGGCTCCGCCTGGATGCCGTGCACGCCTTCCGGGACGAGCGCGCCGTGCACCTCCTGGAGGACCTGGGTGCCTTGGGTGATGCCGTGGCCGGGGAAACGGGGCTGCCCAAGACGCTCATCGCGGAATCGGACCTGAACAATCCGCGCCTGCTCTACCCCCGGGATGTCAACGGCTACGGGCTGGCGGGGCAGTGGAGCGACGACTTCCACCATGCGGTCCACGTCAACGTCAGCGGCGAAACCACCGGGTACTACTCCGACTTTGACTCCCTGGCCGTGCTCGCCAAAGTGCTGAAGGACGGGTTCCTGCATGACGGAAGCTACTCCAGCTTCCGCGGACGGCACCACGGCCGGCCCATCAGCACCGCACTGGTGCACCCTGCGGCGCTGGTGGTCTGCAACCAGAACCACGACCAGATCGGCAACCGGGCCACGGGGGACAGGCTCTCGCAGTCGCTGTCCTATGGGCAGCTCGCCGTGGCTGCGGTGCTCACGCTCACGTCACCGTTCACCCCCATGTTGTTCATGGGGGAGGAATGGGGTGCCTCCACGCCGTGGCAGTTCTTCACGTCGCACCCCGAACCCGAGCTCGGTAAGGCCACCGCGGAAGGGCGCATCAAGGAGTTTGAGCGCATGGGGTGGGATCCCACCGTCGTGCCCGATCCACAGGACCCGGAAACCTTCCGCCGGTCCAAGCTGGACTGGGACGAGGCTGCCACCGGCGACCACGCGCGGCTGCTGGACTTGTACCGGCAGCTGACCGCGCTGCGCCGCCAGCACACCGAGCTGGCCGGGCTGGGGTTCACCGAAACGGACGTGACGTTCGACGACGACGAGCGCTGGCTGCGGTTCCGCCGCGGCAGCGTCGAGGTGCTGATCAACTTCTCGGACGCAAAAGCACGGCTGGACGGGGCCGCCGGCTCCGTGCTGCTGGCCACGGACGAGGGAACCGGACTGGAGGGCGAGTCCCTTGCCCTGGCGCCGTGGAGCGCAGCAATCCTCAAATCCTGACTGTCGGACTGAAGCGGCGCCGCGGGCCGGCATTTGTCAGCCCGCGGCGTAACTTTCCATCGTTGTCATGTTACGGGGATCACAGCTGGCAGGATGGAACGTATGACTTTTTCTGCAGCGGGGGACCGCTACGATTCCATGCCCTACCGCCGCGTCGGTCGCAGCGGCCTGAAGCTTCCGGCAATCTCGCTGGGCCTGTGGCACAACTTCGGCGACGACAAGCGCTTTGATGAACAGCGCGCCATCCTCCGCCGCGCGTTCGACCTCGGCGTGAACCACTTCGACCTCGCCAACAACTACGGTCCGCCGGACGGCTCGGCGGAGACCAACTTCGGCCGGCACCTGCAGGACGACTTCAAGCCCTACCGTGACGAGCTGGTCATCTCCACCAAGGCTGGGTACTACATGTGGCCCGGGCCCTACGGAGAGTGGGGTTCCCGCAAGTACCTCATCTCCAGCCTGGACCAGTCCCTGCAGCGGATGGGCCTGGACTACGTGGACATCTTCTACAGTCACCGGCCCGATCCGGAGACCCCGCTGGAGGAAACCATGGGGGCCCTGGACTACGCCGTCCGCTCCGGCAAGGCCCTTTACGCTGGCATCTCCTCCTACACCCCGGAGCAGACCGTCGAGGCCGCCCGGATCCTTAAGGAATTGGGTACGCCGCTGCTGATCCACCAGCCCAGCTACTCCATGCTCAACCGCTGGACCGAGGACGGTTCGCCTAACCTGTACGAGGTCCTCGACCAGGTGGGCGCCGGGTCCATCGCGTTTTCGCCCCTGGCCCAGGGCATGTTGACCAACCGGTACCTCAACGGCATTCCCGCCGACTCCCGCGCTGCGAAAGCC
This sequence comes from Arthrobacter sp. K410C, assembly GCF_059090105.1. Lineage (NCBI taxonomy): Bacteria > Bacillati > Actinomycetota > Actinomycetes > Micrococcales > Micrococcaceae > Arthrobacter > Arthrobacter sp. K410C. Next base: position 562,008 of record NZ_JBNHFJ010000001.1, on the reverse strand, counting down.
CGTTTCCTGTCCGAGGACGCCATCACGGACGAGAAGCTGGACCGGATCCGCGGGCTCCACGCCATCGCCGAGGGCCGCGGACAGTCCCTGGCGCAGATGGCGATCGCCTGGATCCTGCGCGACCAGCCCAAGGGCTCCCCGGTGACGTCCGCGCTGATCGGCGCTTCCAGCGTCCGCCAGCTGGAAGACTCGCTGGCCGCCATCGACAACCTGGACTTCACGTCCGATGAACTGACGGCCATCGACGAATTCGCCGTCGAATCCGACATCAATCTCTGGAAGCAGCCTGTTTCCTGATTGTTAAAGCGCGGGACCGGGAACAATGCCCCGTCCCGCGCTGTTGGGTAGTATGAAAAGGCGCCGCGCGGCGCCGTACCAGCCGGCCGCCGTCGCAATCCTCCCCGACGCACCCCGGCCGGCTGACGTTTTGTCCTCAAAGGAGTTCCGTGTCTTCACATCCGATCCGTGTTGCCATCGTCGGCGTAGGCAACTGCGCCGCTTCGCTGGTCCAGGGCGTCCAGTACTACAAGGATGCCGACCCCAACAGCACCATCCCGGGCCTGATGCACGTTGAGTTCGGCCAGTACCACGTGGGTGATGTTGAATTCGTCGCCGCGTTCGACGTCGACGGCAAGAAGGTCGGGCACGACCTGGCCGACGCCATCCTGGCCAGCGAAAACAACACCATCAAGATCGCCGACGTGCCGCCCACCGGCGTGACCGTCCAGCGCGGCCATACCCTGGACGGGCTAGGCAGGTACTACCTCGAGACCATCGAGGAGTCCACCGAAGAACCCGTTGACGTGGTCCAGGCCCTCAAGGACGCCAAGGTTGACGTTATGGTCTGCTACCTTCCCGTCGGTTCCCAGGATGCTGCCGAGTTCTACGCCCAGGCTGCCATTGACGCCGGCGTTGCCTTCGTCAACGCCCTGCCCGTCTTCATCGCCGGCACCAAGGAGTGGGCCGACAAGTTCACCGCAGCCGGTGTGCCGATCGTTGGTGACGACATCAAGAGCCAGATCGGCGCCACCATCACGCACCGCGTCATGGCCAAGCTGTTCGAGGACCGCGGCGTCACCCTGGACCGCACGTACCAGCTGAACGTCGGCGGCAACATGGACTTCAAGAACATGCTGGAACGCGACCGCCTGGAGTCCAAGAAGATCTCCAAGACCCAGGCCGTCACGTCCAACGTCGAGGCAGAGCTGGCAGCGAAGGACGTCCACATCGGCCCGTCCGACTACGTCCAGTGGCTCGACGACCGCAAGTGGGCGTTCGTCCGCCTCGAGGGCCGCAACTTCGGTGACGCCCCCGTCTCGCTGGAGTACAAGCTGGAGGTCTGGGACTCGCCCAACTCCGCCGGCGTGATCATCGACGCCATCCGCGCCGCCAAGATCGGCCTGGACCGCGGCGTCGGCGGCCCGCTGCTGTCCGCCTCGAGCTACTTCATGAAGTCCCCGCCGGAGCAGTTCAACGACGACCTCGCCCGCGAAAAGGTGGAAGCCTTCATCCGCGGCGACCTGGAGCGCTAACCCCCCAACGCGCGCTCACTTGTGGCGGGTTTCCATGGAACGCGCGCTCACTTGTGGCGGGCTTCCTTGGAACGCGCGCTCACTCGTGAGGTTCTCCGAACGCTCCTCCGTTTATCTGACGGGGGAGCGTTCGACAGTTAAGGGACGGCTGTATCATTCCGACGGCGGAGTGGGTAACCGGCGCATGCCAGGGTCAGGAGCTCCAGCGTCACCTTCGAATGCATCTGCATCCCGACGGCGGCGGTCAGCCTTGCGGGCGCCGCGCTTTCCGTCCTGCCAGTTTCGTTTTCTTCCGACGGCGCCTGCCGCCGCAGTCCTGCTGTATCCTCTATGGGCCCCCGGTCCCTCGGGCCACCCTCTCAACACGCGCAGGCAACGCCGGGTGAGGGACGCCATCGTCCGATAAGCCGAGATGTGATGGCATTAGAGTGCAGGCGCAAAACCCGACGAGGCAGCTGGGTCAAAATCTGACGTTCTCGCAGCGCGCTTGATTTGCTTGATCGCGGCGGAAAAGCAGTCCTCGAAGTCAGCTTTGTCGAAGACAAGCACCGTCCATCCTGCCGCTTCAAAGGCCCTGTTTCTGCGCCGATCGCTGAGGCGCTGCGGCTCTTGAAGGTGATGGCCGCCGTCGTACTGGATCGCGACCCTGCGCCGACGGTACCCGAGGTCCGCAGATGGAGAACGGCTTTCGTCCGGTCGAAGGCGTACCTGCAACTCGGGCTCCGGAAGGCCGGCATCCAGCATGGCCAGGCGGAGGAAAGTTTCCGGCGCCGAATCCGAACCGACGCGCATCAGGTCAAGCGCCTCCCGGGCACGGACGACCCCCTGCAGATTCGGGTGTCGTGCAACCATTGCCTTGAGATCCGGGACGCAAGCATAGGCGTCTGCCCTGCCTTCGAAGTCAGGGCGGGGCATTCGAATTAGCTCATCACCTAGAGCCACGAGGACATTGAGGGGCAGAATTCGTGCCATGTCCAGCCAGGTGCGGGCACGAGTGCTCAGCCAGATTCCGTCTACCAACTCGACTTCATCGGGTCCGACAATGACCCTATGACCATGGATCCCCTTTCTGCGAGCACCTGGAAGGGCCTTGGGTTTGCTGAGATGGAGTTCGTTGGAGTCTGAAAGCCACGGGGGGTAGGCATGAATTTCGAAGCCGCGCTGCCGTGACGTGAGAAATCCACGCCCCGGGTGTTGCTTCGGACAAGCACGGGCCGCATCCTCAAGGTTGAAATCCCAGGAGACAGGACGATAAAGGCCGCGGCTTACGGGCTCGACGTCATCACGCCGCAGCCGGTCGCGGGTCAACTTGGCACCCTTGGCAGTTTCGACAGTGAACGGTCTGGCTGCCAGGTGCATGGGTAACGGGGGGCTGCTGCGCATACTGCATTCTTATCGATTCAGCCGACTAGCCTCTGAAGTTATCCACAAGCCCGGTTCCCGTTGGTGTCGGGCGACGGAGAGTGCGAGCCCGTTGGGCCTTCAGCCACCTTAGGTGAGCGGGGGTTGGGGTGTGAGCGCCTTAGGTGAGCGGGGGTTGGGGTGTGAGCGCCTTAGGTGAGCGGGGGTTGGGCTGTGAGCCGCCTTGGGTGAGCGGGCGTTGGGGGAGGGGTTAGGTGAGGCCGACCGGGTTGCCGGCGTCGTCCACGTCCATGCGCAGGGCCGCGGGGACGGCGGGGAGGCCCGGCATGGTCATCACCGCGCCGGTGAGCGCCACGATGAAACCCGCGCCGGTCTTGGGCAGCAGGTCCCGCACGTGGATGGTGAAACCCTTGGGGGCGCCGAGCCGGGAGGCGTCGTCCGTGAAGGAGTACTGGGTCTTGGCCATGCACACCGGCAGCCCGGACCAGCCGTTCCGCCCGATGTCGGCCAGCCGCTTCAGCGCCGGCACGGAAAAGTCCACGCCGTCAGCCCCGTAAATCTCCTGCGCAATGGTCCGGATCTTGTCCTCCACAGACAGCTCCAGCGGGTACAGGTGCCGGAAACTGTTCGGCGCCGCCACCACTTCCGCCACCTTGGCTGCAAGCTCGTCCCCGCCGTCCCCTCCGCCGCCGCGCCCCCACACATCCGCCACCGCAGCATGCACTCCCTCCGCCGCGCACCATGACAGCAGCCAGTCCAGTTCCTCCTGTGAATCGAGGCCGAATTTGTTGATGGCCACAACGGGAGTAACGCCGAACTTCTCCACGTTCCGCAGATGCCGGCGCAGGTTGGGCACCCCGGCTTCGAGCGCTGCGAGGTCCGGGCGGGTCAGCTGGTCCTTGGCCATCCCGCCCTGCATCTTCAGGGCCCGCACCGTGGCCACTACCACGACGGCGGAAGGCGCCAGGCCGCCAGTGCGGGCCTTGATGTCCATGAACTTCTCCGCGCCAAGGTCGGCGCCGAAGCCGGCCTCGGTCACCACGATGTCCGCCAGCCGCCGTGCCGTCTGGGTGGCGATCAGAGAGTTGCAGCCGTGGGCGATGTTGGCGAACGGGCCGCCGTGGACCAGGGCGGGGGTGCCGGCGATGGTCTGCACCAGGTTGGGCTTAACGGCCTCCTTCAGGAGTAACGTGAGTACACCCTGCACGCCGAGATCGGCCACGGTCACCGGAGAGCGGTCGAAGGTGTAGCCGAACGTGATCCGGCCCAGGCGCTCGCGGAGGTCGGCGAGGTCCGCGGCCAGGCAGAAGACGGCCATGATTTCGGACGCCACGGTGATGTCGAAACCGTCCTGCCGGGGAACCCCCTGGGAGGGCCCGCCGAGTCCGATCACCACTTCCCGCAGAGCCCGGTCGTTCATGTCCAGGACCCGCTTGAAGGTCATGCGCCGGGGATCGATGTTCAAGGCGTTGCCCTGGAAGATGTGGTTGTCCACCAGCGCCATCAGGGCATTGTTGGCCGAGGTGATCGCGTGGAAGTCGCCGGTGAAGTGGAGGTTGATCTCGTCCATGGGCAGGACCTGGGACAGCCCGCCGCCGGTGGCACCGCCCTTCATGCCCAGGACGGGGCCCAACGACGGCTCGCGGAGGGCGATCATCACCTTGTGCCCGGCCCGGGCCAACGAGTCGGCGAGGCCAACGGTGGTGGTGGATTTCCCTTCACCCGCGGGCGTGGGGGACATGGCCGAGACCAGCACCACCTTCCCCGCCGGCGGCGGGGCGTCCAGCCGGGCGGGGTCGATCTTCGCCTTGAACCGGCCGTAGAGCTCCACCGCATCGGCGTTGATCCCCGCGGCGGCGGCGATCTCCGGAATCGGCCGGATCCGCGCGGCCCGGGCTATCTCAAGGTCGGAGGGGAAGCGAGACATCGTCGTCCTTTCCTGTGCGTCACAGGTAACGTACCCCGGGAACGCCGGCCCAAGCCCCGGCCGCGCCGGGGTCCCTCAGGATGCCGGAACGGCCGGCACCAGCCGGTGCCCCACATGATGCTCGACGGCGGCGTGGTAGCTTTCGAGCGTGATGGCGGCGGTGCGGGACCAGCCGGAGTTCTGGGCACGGATGGCGGCGGCCCGCCCCATGTCCTCCCTGGTGGCGGGGTCGTCGTACAGGGCTTCCAGGGCGTCGGCCCAATCCGCGGCGTGGTGCCCGTCAACGAGCAGCCCGGTGCGGCCATGGAAGATCGCCCGTGAAAGCCCGCCCACCCGGGTGGCCACCACCGGCGTGCCGCAGGCCTGGGCTTCCAGCGCCACCAGTCCGAAGGATTCGCTGAAGGATGGCATCACCACAACGTCCGCCGCGCGGAACCATTCCGCAAGCTCCGCTGCCTTGACTGGCGGAAGCTGGGTGACGACGTCGTCTATTCCGGCCTCGGAAATCCACCGGCGCAGGTTGAACTCCTTGTTGCCGCTCAGCGATCCCAGGATGGTGAGCCGCAGGTCGATGTCCGGGCGCCGGCGCCGCAGCAGGGCGGCAGCATCGACCAGTACATGGGGGCCTTTTAGCCGCTGGATACGGCCGGCAAACAGCAGATGGAACGTGCGGGGAGCGACGCCCCGGTTGGCCCGGGAACGGGCACGGAATGCCGGGGTGAAGGTGCCCAGGTCCACGCCAGGCGGGGCGATATCGATCCGGTCGTACGTGGCGCCGTAGTGGGACACCAGTTCGGCGGCCTCTGAACTGGTGTTCGCGATCAGCCGCGCCGCGCCGTCCACAATCCGGTGCTCGCCCAGCTCACGCCGCCGCGGCTCGGGCTGCTCGCCGGACTCCAGCAGCAGGTTCTTCACCTTGGCCATGGTGTGCATGGTGTGGACCAGCGGAACGCCCCACAGCTCGGACAACTCCAGGCCCGCGATCCCGGACACCCAGTAGTGGGAGTGGATGACGTCGTACCGTCCGTGCGGCTGCCGGCGTCGGATCTGTTCGATCTCGGCCACCATGCTGTGCAGGAGCCCGGGAAGTTCCTCCTTGGGGATCTTCCGGGGCGGCCCGGCCAGGACGTTGTGCACGCAGACACCGGGATCGGGATGCTCGACGGCGGGCTGGCCGGCGGAGGTGGCGCGGGTAAAGATCTCCACTTCAACGCCCGCTTCGGCGAGGGCGGAGGCAAGTTCACGGATATAGACGTTCATGCCGCCGGCGTCACCGGACCCCGGCTGCTCCATGGGGGAGGTGTGGAGGGAGAGTAAAGCGACCCTGCGGATCAATGCCACGGGACCTCCTTCCGGCCGCCGGCTCGTACTGTGCGCGCCGGATCAGTGGGCGTTCGATAAAACACTACTCCTTACCCTTAACGCCCGCCGTTGTGTGTCAGCCGCCGCCCCCGCCCCACAACTTCCGCAGCTCCGGAAAGGCGTGTTCGTAGCCGGTGAGCAGGTCCGCAGCCAGGTGCGGCGAATCGACCAGGGGATGCCGGGTAAACGCCGCCAGGGCCGCGTCCCGGTTGCCCTCCGTTGCCGCCTGGACCGTGAGCCGTTCCACCTCCTTGACCCGGCGGAGCAGCTCCAGCTGCTCTTTTTCCGGTTGCGCCTGCGGCAGCGGCTGCGCGCCGTCGGGAGTCACCGTGCAGGGAAGTTCGACGACGGCGTCCGCCGGCAGCCCGGGAATGGCGGCCCGGGCAGCGGGTGCTTCAGCCGCGGCACCCCTGGACGCGGCGGGCAGGGAGTTGCGCGTGTTCAGGATCAGCTGGGTGTCCCCGGCCCCGGACAGGGCGCGCATGGCGGCCAGCGCAACCCGCTCATAGCCGCCGCCGGCCAGGTCACCTTCGTCCCGCTGTTCGCCGCTGGCCCGGGCCTCAGCCCGGTAACCCTCCTCGCGGGAACGGCGCGCCTCTTCCCACAGCCGGTAAGCGTCAGCACCGGCGGCAGCGAGCCGCGGATACAGCTCCTGCTGCTGCCGGTGGATGGACTCCCCGCGCGTGCTGGGCATGGCCCGCATCGCCTGCCGCGCGGCGTCCAGCCGGTAATAGTAGTAGAGGTACTCGTTGGGAAGCGCGCCCAGCCCGGCCAAGAAGGGCTGTGGAAAAAGCCTGCCCTCCTCGAAGGACTGCAGCGCCTGTGGATCAGCGAGCAGGTTCGGCAGGACGTCGCGGCCGCCGGACTCCAGCCGGTACAGCCAGCCCAGGTGGTTCAGCCCGTAGTAGCCCACGCCGTCGAGCCGGCCGTCCGGCAGCGCCACGCCCGCAGCCCGCGCCGCCCGCTGCACCAGGCCGCCCGCCGAATCGCAGATGCCGATAACCCTGGAACCGAGCACCGGAACCAGGGCCTCGGTGACCATGCCGGCCGGGTTGGTGAAATTGACCAGCCAGGCATCCGGGCTGTGCTCCTGCATCTGCCGGGCCAGTTGGAGCATGTGCGGAATGGTCCGCAGAGCGTAGGAAATACCGCCGGCGCCCGTAGTCTCCTGCCCCAGCAGCCCGAGGTCCTGGGCCACCTTCTCATCAGCGACCCGGCCCGCGGTGCCGCCCGGCCGGACGGCCGCAAACACCAGCTGCGTGCCGGCCAGCGCGTCCGGAAGCGACGCAGTGGCACGGACCGGAGGGGCTGCACCCGGGCCGGCGGGCATGCTGCGCAGGACGGCGGTGACGGCGGCCAGGCGGGAGGGGTCGACGTCGTACAGCACCAGGTCGGTGACCAGCCCGGCGAAACGGCCGGAAGCCAGCGCCCGGTAGATCAGCGGCACCCGGAAACCGCCGCCGCCGGCAATGAGGAGCCGCATACCCAGCAGTCTAGGCCTGCGCCCTCCCGCATAACCGCACAAAGCGGGGGCATGTACTTCCGGATGTCGGTGGCAGGGCGTATCGTGCCGGGCATGGACGCCATCCCTGCCCGCCCCTTCGACCCCCTGGCTGCGGTCCGCTCGCCCGACGAGCCGGGGTTCGACGTCCTCCTGGCGGGGACCGTCTTCCAGGACATCATCTTCACTGGGCTGCCCCACGGCCCGGAACCGGGCACCGAAATCTGGAGCGACGGCATGGGCAGCTGCCCCGGCGGCGTCGCCAACCAGGCCATCGCCGCGGCCCGCCTGGGGCTCCGGACAGGCCTCGCGGCGGCGTTCGGTGACGACGGCTACGGGGACTTCAACTGGAAGATCCTCTCCAGCCAGGAACATGTGGACCTCAGCCTGTCCAGGCGCGTCCCCGGCTGGCACTCGCCGGTGACGGTCTCGCTGTGCGTGGAGAAGGACCGGTCCATGGTGACGCACGGCCACGCCGCCCCGGTGACGTCCTCCGAACTGATCGGCACCCCGCCGCCCGCGCTCGCCGGAATCGCGGAGGTGGGGGTGGAGGTGGAGCCCTGGGCCAAGGCGGCGCACCAGGCGGGAGTCAAGCTGTTCGGCGACGTCGGCTGGGACCCCACCGGGGAGTGGGCGCCGGTCCGGCTGGAGAACCTGCAGTATTTCCACGCGTTCCTGCCCAACCAGCGCGAGGCCATGGCCTTCACCGGCAAGGACGATCCGTGGACGGCGCTGTATGCACTGGCTGACCGGGTTCCGGTTGCCGTGGTGACGCTCGGCCCGCAGGGTGCCATGGCGGTGGATTCGGAAACCGGGGAGGAGGAGTGGGTGCCCGCCCTGCCCGTCAAGGCCTTCGATCCCACCGGCGCAGGTGACTGTTTCGACGCCGCGTTCATTGTGGGCAGCCTGGCCGGCTGGCCACTGGGGAACAGGCTGCGGTTCGCGAACCTGTGCGCCTCGCTCGCGGTGCAGGAAGTGGGCGGCTCGCTCGCCGCCCCGGGCTGGGGCGACATCGCCGACTGGTGGAAGCGCGCCAACGCGCGGCCCGAGCGGCAAATGAGCCAGTGGCTTCGCCGTTTCGGGTTCCTCGCGGAGATCATCCAGGACGTCCCGCTCGCCGCCCAGCGGAGGGCCTCGGCCACCATCGCCCACCTCTCGGACGCTTAGCCCCCGACGGCGGCGAACCGGCAGGCCCCCCGGCGCCCCAACCGGTTCCGGGAAACCCGCCCGCACCGCCGTGATTATTCGGCCGGAACCGCCCGCACTAGAATCACTAAGGTGACATACCCCGCAACAACCGGTGAATTCAGCGGTGCTCCCGGCCCGGACCCGCGCCACGAGCGGTCCGCCGTGATCGACCTGGACGCCATCCGGCACAACGTCCGCCGGCTCGCAGCCGCCGCCTCCCCGGCGAAGGTCATGGCAGTTGTGAAAGCCGATGCGTACGGACATGGCGCCGTTCCCGTGGCCCGCGCAGCCATCGAAGCGGGTGCCTCCTGGCTGGGCGTGGCCCACATCTCGGAGGCCCTGGCTCTGCGGGCCGCCGGTATTGAGGCCCCGCTGCTCGCCTGGCTGCACACGGTGGACAGCAACTTCGGGGCTGCGGTAGCCGCCGGCGTCGATATCGGGTGCTCCGGCTGGGAACTGGACCGCATTGTGGCGGCCGCCCGGGAGCAGGAACGCCCGGCCCGGGTGCACCTGAAAGTCGATACCGGCCTGGGCCGCAACGGCGCCACGCTCGAGACCTGGGACCAGCTGGTGGGCGAGGCCATGGAATACCAGGACCAGGGCCTGCTGCGGGTGGTGGGCATCTTCTCCCACCTGGCCGTGGCCGATGAACCGGACCGGCCCGAAACGGACCAGCAGCTGGCGGCATTCCGCGAGGCCCTGGCTGTTGCCGAGGACGCCGGGGTGGACCCCGAGGTCCGCCACCTGGCCAACACCCCCGCCACGCTTTCCCGGCCGGACACCCACTTCGACCTGGTCCGCGCCGGCCTGGGCATTTACGGGCTCTCACCCTTCGACGGCCAGACTTCCGCGGAACTCGGGCTGCGGCCGGCCATGACATTCCGGACCCTGGTGTCCCAGTGCAAGGAAGTGCCGGACGGACAGGGCGTCTCCTACGGCCTCCGCTACCACACCACCGGCCGCAGCACCCTGGCCCTGATCCCCGTGGGCTACGCCGACGGCATCCCCCGCATCGCCACCGGCGGCCCCGTCCGCGTGGCCGGCCGGACCTATCCCGTGGTGGGCAGGATCGCCATGGACCAGATGGTGATCGACCTTGGGGATACGGGTCCCGCCGGTGCCGGCCTGCTGGGTGCGGAAGCCGAACTGTTCGGCAGCGGCGACGACGGCGGTCCCACTGCCGATGACTGGGCCCGCGCCGCCCGGACCATCAACTATGAGATCGTGACACGGATCAGCCCCCGGGTTCCGCGCCGCTTCATCAACGAACAGGACACGTCCGGGGGCCGGCACGCGGCCGCCCTGCAGACCGGGGGAGCCGCGTGACCGCCGTCGAACAGGCCACACTGCCCAACTGGGAAAAGACCTTCACCGCGGCGACGGCGGAACAGACCCATGCGCTGGGCGCCCGGCTTGCCGGGCAACTGGAGGCCGGGGACCTGCTGGTGCTCTCCGGCGAGCTGGGTGCCGGCAAGACCACCTTCACGCAGGGCCTGGGGGAGGGGCTGGGCGTCCGCGCCGGCATCATCTCGCCCACGTTCGTCCTGGTCCGCATCCACCCCAACCTGCCGGAAGGCCCACGGCCCGGCGGCCCGGACCTGGTCCACGTGGACGCCTACCGCCTCGGCTCCGCCGCGGAGATCGACGACATCGACCTGGAAAACACCATGGATTCGTCCGTGACGGTGGTGGAGTGGGGGCAGGACCGGGTGGAGCACCTGAGCGAAAGCCGGCTGGAAATCGACCTGCACCGCGCTATCGGGCTGGCCGCCCCCGGGCCCTCCGCCGCGGGAGGCCTCGACTTCGACACCGACGACACGGACGAGCCGCGCACTATCGTCATGCGCGGATACGGCCCGCGCTGGCCGGCCCCGCCCGGGCTGGGCACCGCCGAAGGGAACAACTGATGCTGATCCTTGCGATCGATACCTCCGCCGTGGCCAGCGCCGCGCTCGTCTCCGATGACGCGCTGGAGGGCGTGGTGGCCAGCTTCTCCACGGAAGACACCCGCAGCCACGCCGAGGTGCTGGCGCCGGGGATCGAGGACATGCTTGCCACGGCCGGCGTCACCGGGCAGGACATCGACGCCCTGGTGGTGGGTGTGGGGCCCGGTCCTTTCACCGGCCTCAGGTCCGGAATCGCGACAGCACGCACCCTCGCCTTCGTCTGGGGCAAACCGCTGCACGGGCTGATGAGCCTGGACGCCGTGGCCCTGGAGGTGGCGGAATCCACCGCGGCCCCGGCCGAATTCCTGGTGGTGACGGACGCCCGCCGCAAGGAGGTCTACTGGGCCCGCTACACCCTGGCTGAAGGGCAGTTGCCCCGGCTCGACGACGGGCCGCACGTGAACTTCGCCGCGGACCTGCCGGACCTGCCGGCATTTGGGGCGGGAGCGGGCCTCTATGCAGGCACCCTGCAGGCGGACCCGGACTTCGCGCAGGAACAGCCCGACGCCCTGTACCTGGGCCAGTTCGCGCTGGCCCGTCTGGCCGCCGGCAACGGCCTCCTGGACTCCACGCCGCTGTACCTCCGCGAGTCCGATGCGCAGGTCCCCGGACCCAGGAAGAGGGCCCTGTGAACGAAGCCTCAAACGTCACCGTGCGCGACATGACCCTCGACGACGTGCCGGCCGTGAATGCCCTGGAACAGCAGCTCTTCCCCGTGGATGCGTGGCCGCTGCAGATGTTCCTCGACGAACTGGCCCAGCCGGAGACCCGGCGGTATTTCGTGGCCGAAAGCGAAGAGGGCATCGTGGGCTACGCCGGGCTTATGTGCATTGAACCCATCGCGGACGTCCAGACCATCGCCGTCGTTCCCGGCTATGAGGGACGGGGCATCGGCAGCACGCTGCTGACCGGCCTCATTGACGAGGCACGCCGCCGGAACGCGGCGGACGTCCTCCTGGAGGTGCGGGCCGATAACCCCCGCGCGCAGCGGCTGTACCTGCGCTTCGGATTCGAGCAGATCCACATCCGCCCGCGCTATTACCGCGACGGCGTCGACGCCCTGATAATGCGGCTCCAGCTCACCGGCGACGCGGAAACACACGAAGGAAACCAGCCATGAACCGCACCCAGCCACTGGTCCTGGGCATTGAGTCGTCCTGCGACGAGACCGGCGTCGGCGTGGTCCGGGGGACCACCCTCCTGACCAACACCGTGTCCTCGTCGATGGACGAGCACGTCCGCTTCGGCGGCGTCATCCCCGAAATCGCCTCGCGGGCGCACCTGGACGCCTTCGTTCCGACGCTGGAGCAGGCGTTGTCCGACGCCGGGGTCACCCTGGACGAGGTGGACGCCATCGCAGTCACCTCCGGACCCGGACTCGCCGGCGCCCTGATGGTGGGGGTCTGCGCCGCCAAAGCCCTGGCCGTGGCCACCGGCAAACCGCTGTATGCCATCAACCACCTGGTGGCGCACGTGGGCGTGGGGCTGCTGGACGGCAAAGACGGCAAGGCGCCGCAGCTGCCGGAAAACCTCGGCGCGCTGCTGGTGTCCGGCGGGCACACGGAGATCCTGAGAATCAACAGCATTACCGATGACGTGGTCCTGCTGGGCTCCACCATCGACGACGCCGCGGGGGAGGCCTACGACAAGGTGGCCCGCATCCTGGGCCTGGGCTATCCTGGCGGCCCGGTCATCGACAAGGTGGCCCGCACCGGCAACCCCAAGGCGATCCGTTTCCCCCGTGGCCTCAGCCAGCCAAAGTACATGGGCACTGCCGAAGAGCCGGGCCCACACCGCTACGACTGGTCCTTCAGCGGACTGAAGACCGCCGTGGCCCGCTGCGTTGAGCAGTTCGAAGCCCGCGGCGAGGAGATCCCGGTGGCGGACATCGCCGCCGCGTTCCAGGAAGCCGTGGTGGACATCATTTCGTCCAAGGCCGTGCTGGCTTGCCGGGAACACGGCATCAAGGACGTCCTGCTGGGCGGCGGCGTGGCGGCCAACTCACGGCTCCGGGAGCTGACCGGCCAGCGCTGTGCGTCGGCCGGCATCAGGCTCCACGTGCCGCCGCTGGATCTCTGCACGGACAACGGAGCCATGGTGGCCGCCCTCGGCGCGCAGCTGGTGATGGCAGGCATTGCCCCCAGCGGAATCAGCTTCGCCCCGGACTCGTCCCTGCCGGTGACCTCGGTGTCCCTCCCGGCCTAAACCCGAACGCCCGCTCACTTGTGGTTGCTAAACCTGAAACCCCGCTCACTCGTGGTCGCTAATGCGCTAACCCCCGCTCACTGCTGCTGTCCAAGGTGAGCGCGCGTTGGCCGTGGGGCCGCCATGAGTGAGCGCGCGTTTGCGATGAGGCCGCCATAAGTGAGCGCGCGTCGAAAGGGGGTCAGGCGGTGGGGCCGTTCCGCATCTGCTTGACCAGGTCCAGGACCACGGCCTGGAGGTCCCCACCGCGTTCAGCTGCCACCCGGCGCTGGCGCTGGTAGCCGGCCCCGCGGCGGATGATCTTTTCAACGTCCGCCAGTTCGTCGGAGCAGCGCAGCTTCGCGGCCACCGGTTCCAGCCGGTTCAGCGTTTCCAGCAGGTGGTCGGTCACCAGCTGCTCCTTGCCGGCGGCGTCCAGGATGATGATGGCGTCCATGCCGTAGCGGGCGGCCCGCCATTTGTTCTCCTGGACGTGCCACGGCGGCATGGTGGGAATGCTGCCGCCGTTGTCCAGGATGGTGGAAAATTCGTCCACGAGGCACTGGGTGAGGGCGGCGATGGCGCCCACTTCCTCCAGGGTTGCCAGGCCGTCGCAGATGCGCATTTCGATGGTGCCCAGGTTCGGCACGGGACGGATGTCCCAGCGGATCTCGGAGAGGGTGTCGATCACGCCCGTGGTGAACATGTCCTGGACGTAGGACTCGTATTCCGCCCAGGACGGGAACTGGAACGGCAGGCCGGCGGTGGGCAGCTGCTGGAACATCAGGGCACGCTGGGACGCATAGCCGGTGTCCTCGCCGCCCCAGAACGGGCTGGAAGCGGACAGTGCCTGGAAGTGCGGGAAGTAGTTGACCAGCCCGTCCAAGACCGGCAGGGCTTTGTCGCGCCGGTCCAGCCCCACGTGCACGTGCACGCCGTAAATCACCATCTGCCGGCCCCACCACTGGGTGCGGTCGATCAGCTTGGCGTAGCGGGCTTTGTCCGTCACCGGCTGCAGCTGCGGCGGGCTGAACGGGTGGCTGCCGGCGCAGAACAGTTCCACGCCCATGGGGTCGGTGATCTCCCGGACGGCGGCAAGGGACCGGTTCAGGTCCTGTTTTGCCTCGGCGGCCGTCTCACAGATTCCGGTGACGAGTTCCACCGTATTCAGCAGCAGTTCCTGCTTGATGTGCGGGTGCTCGTCGTCCTCGTTCAGTTCGGGATGGCGGTCCACCACACCGCGCAGCACCTCGTTGGCCACGGATGCGAGCTCACCGGTTTTGCCGTCCACCAGCGCGAGTTCCCATTCGACACCGAGGGTTGACTGCCTCGATGAAGCGAAGTCGATCTTCACGCGTTTCCTTACTGTCCTGTTGCGGCTGGCGGGCGCCGCTCACGGGCTGCTGCCGGCAGGCGAACGGGTGTTTCAAGTCTATAGCTCAGGGGTAGCATCATAATGATGTCCCCGTTCCAGCACCTGCGTGACAGTCCACACAAAACTTTCCCCCTCTTAGCAGCATTATCCGCCGTTGCATTGGCCTCCTGCACCGCCGCGCCCGGCCCCGTCCCGTCGTCGACGCCGTCTCCCGCGGCGCCGTCCGCCACCGTGTCACCGTCGGCAACAGCGAGTCCGACGGCGGCGCCCGCCTCGGCGTCCCCCGCACCCGACCCCGGTTCCCGGCCCCTGGGCTGGGGCCCGGAACAGCGCGACCAGGACGCCGCAGCCACGGCCGTGGCAGGCATGACGCCGGAGGAGAAGGCGGGCCAGGTGCTGATGCCCTTCTTCCAGGGCTTCAATGTGGAGGCGCACGCGGCCACCGTTGAGCGGCTGCACCTGGCGGGGTCCATCATCATGGGTGACAACGTTCCCCGCGACCCGCAGGGGAGGGTTGACCTTGCCCGGATGGGCGCCATCAACCAGCGGCTCGCCCAGGCCGCCGTGGCGGATGGCAACCCCTGGCCCGGGATGATCGGGGTGGACCAGGAAGGGGGCCTGGTAGCCCGCCTCGGCCCGCCGCTGACAGAGTGGCCCGCGCCCATGAGCTACGGCGCGGCAGGCAGCGAAGCGTTGACCAGGGAGGCGGGGCAGGGCCTGGCCGGCGAGCTGGTGCCGCTGGGCTTCAACGTTGACTTCGCCCCGGACACGGACGTCACCATGGGCCCGAAGGACCCCACCATCGGGGCGCGGTCCATGTCCGCCGACCCTGCCGCGGCTGCGGTGCACGGGGTGGCGTTCTCGCAGGGCATGCTGGCTGCGGGTGTCCTGCCCACGGTGAAGCACTTCCCCGGGCATGGTTCCGTCACGGCCGATTCCCACCACAACCTGCCGGTCCAGCCCGCCGGCGTGGAGGAACTCCGCGGCAGGGACTGGAAGCCTTTCCAGGCCGCCATCGCCGCCGGAACTCCGATGGTGATGACCGGGCACATTGCCGTGCCCGCGCTGGAACCCGGCGTCCCGGCGTCGCTGTCTGCTCCCACCTATGCCGCCCTGCGCGGACTGGGATTCAAGGGTGTGGCGGTGACGGACGCCCTGAACATGGGCGCGGTGACCAAGCAGTACCCCGGCGGAACCGCCGCGGTGATGGCGCTCGCAGCGGGTGCCGACCTGCTGCTGATGCCCGCCGACGTCGCCCAGGCCCATGCCGCCATCGTTGCGGCGGTCAAATCAGGGACGCTCCCCGCTGAACGGCTGGACGAGGCCGCCCGGCGCGTGGCCACGATGATGGTCTGGCAGGGACGGAGAGGCCCGGCAGCAGGGACGCCGGCCGGCAGCGCGGCACCAGTCTCCGCCCGGGTCTCGGCCTCGGCCGTCACGGTAGTGTCCGGGCCCTGCAGTGGACCGCTGGTTCCGGGGGCGGTCCGGGTGGCAGGCGGCGGGCCGGGGGACCGGCAACGCTTCGAGGCCGCTGCCACCCGGGCAGGCCTTAGCCTGGGATCGGGGCCGGTGGTGAACCTCATCGGACACGGCGGGCGGCCCGCCGGAGGAGACATCGAGGTGGCGCTGGACGTCCCATGGACGCTGCAGGCCTCCCCGGCGCCGGTCCGGCTGGCGCTCTACGGCCGCAGCGATGCCGCGTTCGACGCTCTCGCCGCCGTGCTGGCAGGAAAGGCGCCGGCGCCCGGAAAGCTGCCTGCCGCCGTCGGGAACATACCGGCCGGAACGGGCTGCCCCGCCTGAGCGCGTTTAATGGTCAGGTGCCCATTCTGAATAAAGACATGACTCTCTGCATCTCGCTCTCGGCCCGTCCCAGCAACAACGGGACCAGGTTCCACAACCACCTGTATGACCAGCTCGAGCTCAACTGGATCTACAAGGCGTTCGCCCCCACCAACCTGGAACAGGCCATCGCCGGGGTCCGCGGGCTGGCCATCCGTGGCTGCGCCATCTCCATGCCGTACAAGGAGGACGTCATCGCCCTCGTTGACGAGATGGACCCCTCCGCCAAGGCCATCGACTCGGTTAACACCATCGTGAACACGGACGGCCACCTCAAGGCCTACAACACCGACTACACGGCCATCGAACAGCTGCTCGCCAGCAATTCGGTACCCACCGGCTACTCGGTCCTGGTCCAGGGCGCCGGCGGCATGGCCAAGGCCACCGCGGCGGCACTCCGGGACGCCGGCTTCAAGGACGTCACGGTGATTGCGCGGAACGAGGCCGCCGGACGCGCGCTCGCCGCCCAGTACGGCTTCCAATGGCGGGCAGCGCTCGACGGCGGCACCGCGGACCTGATCATCAACGTCACCCCGCTGGGGATGGCCGGCGGGGCGGACGCGGAAACGGTGGCGTTCCCTGCCGAGGCCATCAACGCCGCCAGGATTGTCTTCGATGTGGTGGCGCTGCCCGCGGAGACCCCGCTGATCCGGGCGGCCCGCGCCGCGGGCAAGCCGGTGATCACCGGTGCGGAGGTGGCCACCATCCAGGCGCTGGAACAGTTCGTGCTCTACACGGGCGTGCGGCCCACCCCTGAGCAGGTGCGGGCCGCCGAGGAGTTCATGCGCGCCCAGTAGCACCTGGTGCTCAGGTGCCGGCTGCCATCGGCTCCACCACGATGGCCACCCGGTCCTCCCCGATGCGGGTCAGGACCAGGGTGGCTGTCTTCCCGGCGCCCTTCTTGCCGGCATTCTTGCCGCCGGGCAGCAGCTGCTTCCGCAGTTCCTCCGGGGTGACGGCGGTGCCGCGCTTCTTGATGTCCAGCACCGTGATGCGTTCCTGCTTAACCCAGGCCTTGAGCGCCTTGACGTTGTAGGGCATGACATCCAGCACTTTGTAGGCACGCGCGAACGGGGTGTCTGCAAGTGCGGGGGAGCAGATGTAGGCGATGTGCTCGTCCACCAGGTGGCCCCCGAGCTCCTTTGCGACGTCGGCCACGAGTCCCGCCCGGATGACGGCGCCGTCCGGTTCGTAGAGGTAGCCCGCCACCGGACCCACCGGCGCCGCGGGCCCGGCTCCGAACTCATCGGCGCTGGCAAGCTCGGCTGCTCCGTTTGGCCCCAGCACCAGGGCTGAGCGGCGGACGCCGGCGCGGCGCACGGCGTTGAACCACAGGGCCACCTCGGTGACGTCCCCGTTCACGGACACCCATTGGGCTTCACAGCCTTCGGGCACGGAATCATGCGGCATCCCCGGCCCCATCTTCACCCCCACGGCCTTTCCGGATGCCGCGAGGGACTCCACGAAGGACAGCGGCGGCGAAAAGGCTTCGGGATCCCAGATGCGCGTGGTGCCGGAGCTGGAGGTGACCCTGCGGGCGGGGTCCAGCCACACGCCGTCGATGCCATCCAGCGGGACCGCGGTGGCGTCCGCGTGGACCACGGTGGCGTTCGGGAAGGGGATAAGGTTCACGGTGGCGCAGGCGGCAGTTGTCTCGTCCTTTTCCACCGCGGTGACGGTGAGGTCCAGGGAAGCCAGCGCAAGGGAGTCGGCGCCGAGCCCGCAGCCCAGGTCTGCGACGTGGCTGACGCCCGCTTCGGCGAAGCGCTGCGCGTGGCGGGCTGCAACGCTCAGGCGGGTGGCCTGCTCCAGCCCGGCCTGGGTGAACAGCATCTGGCGGGCAAACTCGCCGAACTTGGCCTCGGCCCTGGTGCGGAGCCGTGACTGCGTGAGGGCAGCGGACACGAGTTCGGGGGAGTGTCCGGCCTTGCGCAGCGCGGAATTCAACCCGAACGACGCGTCATCACGGTAGGGTCCAAGGGAGGCCAGCAGTTCCCAGCCTTCCGGGGTGAGCAGCGGCGCGATCTGGTCCTGGGGAGCGTTGGGCATGCGTTCCAGCCTAGTGGAGGAGCGTCCTGCGGGATGCCGATAGGGTTGAAACCATGGAAGACAGCGCAGGCCCCCAGCAGTCCGGAGAACAGCAGCCCACGGACCGGGGTCCTGCCAAGTACGCCCGCCCGGCGCTGATCGCGGCGGCCGTGGTGGCGGTGGTGTGCCTGGCGCTGCTGGTGATCATTTTCTTCCTGGACACGTTCAACGCCACCGTCTATTCGGTGGGCGGCAACAGCATCGAGGACGATACCCAGGAGGCCCGGGATATCCGCGGGCTGTACGCCGGGGCACGGACCGGAAGCATTGTGTTCCTGGTCGCCTCCCTGCTGGCCGCGGCCGCCGCAGCCGCTGTGCTGTACCGCAGCAGGAATCAGGGGACGCGGGATTCCGACGGCGGCGAGGACGTTGACTTCGATGATCTGGGCCGCTGAGGCTGCTGCCCGGCGCTGGTGAGCAGTACGCCTGATATCACCAGGATGCCGCCCATAACCTGCGCGATGGTGATGGGCTGGCCCAGCAGCACCGTGATGATAGCGGTAAAGACGGCGATCAGGTTCAGGTAGTTGCCCGCGTTCGCGGCCGTGGTCCGTTTCAGGGCCAGGTTCCACAGCAGGTAGGAGCCCAGGGACGGGAACACCGCGATAAACGCCAGCGACCAGCTTTCGGCGGGTGTGGACGGCAGCCCGGCGCCGCTCACCACCGCCACGGGGGCGAGGACCACGGCTGCCAGGGCAACCTGCACCGCAGTGGCCGTGATGGCCGGCAGGGACAGCCTGCGGGCGATGATGGTGTAGAAGCCCCATACCGTGATGGCGGCCAGGATCAGCAGTTCACCGGCATTGATGGAGAACGTGACCAGCCGCTGCAGGTCACCGCCGGTAAGCACCAGGAGGACCCCGGCCAGGCCCAGGCCGATGCCCAGCCAGCTCACGGGGCGGGGCCGGTCCCGAAGGAGGACGACGGCGAGCACCATGATCAGCGCCGGGTTGGCGGCAGTGACCAGGGAGGCGTTCAGGGCCGAGGTGTGCTGCAGCGCGCTGTACAGCAGCAGCGTATAGCCGCTCATCCCCAGCACGCTTAGCAGCAGCAGGACCGGCCAGCGGCGCAGCACCGCCTTCCAGTCCGGCCTGTCGACGACGTGTGCCAGGAGGAGCAGCGGCGCGGCGGCCAGGGCCCAGCGCCAGAACGTCAGCTGGAGCGGGTCCATGGTCTTCATGGCCGACTGGCCCACCACGAAGTTTCCGGCCCAGAACAGGTTCGCAAGGATCAGGTACACGGCAGCTCGCACCGCTTCAATGTACATGGCACGTGTGTCCGCCGAGGACGAAACGCTGGCACTCGCCTTGACCGAGTGCTAACGCGGACATAGAGTCTTCATTAGCACTCTCCCTAGGAGGGTGCTAACACATGAAGAGCTGCCACCAGGCTGCTGCCGGCACCGCGACGACGGTTGCCAGCCAGGGCGGAAAGCTTTCCAAGTCCACGAATTTGCTGACGAAAAGGAGAGGTCCGAGTGTCGGTCTCTATTAAGCCTCTTGAGGATCGTATTGTTGTCCGCCCGCTCGAAGCCGAGCAGACCACGGCTTCCGGCCTGGTTATCCCGGACTCCGCACAGGAGAAGCCCCAGGAAGGCGAAGTTGTTGCAGTAGGCCCCGGCCGCTTCGAAGACGGCAGCCGCGTACCGGTCGACGTAGCCGTGGGCGACGTCGTGATCTACTCCAAGTACGGTGGAACCGAAGTCAAGACCGGCGGCACCGAGTACCTCGTGCTGTCCGCCCGCGACGTCCTGGCGATCGTCGTAAAGTAACTTCCCGGATCCCCGTGCCGCTGGTCATGCCTTCTGCTGGCCAGCTGCGCGGGGTTCTGTCTTGAAAGGACAAAACCATGGCAAAGCAGCTTGCGTTTAACGACGCTGCCCGCCGGTCTCTTGAAGCCGGCATCGATAAGCTCGCCAACACCGTCAAGGTAACGCTCGGCCCCCGCGGCCGCAACGTTGTCCTGGACAAGAAGTGGGGCGCGCCCACCATCACAAACGACGGCGTCACCATCGCCCGCGAAGTGGAACTGGACGACCCGTACGAGAACCTTGGTGCCCAGCTGGCCAAGGAAGTTGCCACCAAGACCAACGACGTAGCAGGCGACGGCACCACCACCGCAACGGTCCTGGCCCAGGCACTGGTCAAGGAAGGCCTGCGCAACGTAGCTGCCGGCGCTGCTCCCGGCCAGATCAAGCGCGGCATCGAGGTTTCGGTTGAAGCCGTCGCCGCACGGCTGCTGGAGAACGCCCGCCCCGTCGAGGGCACCCAGGTCGCTAACGTGGCTGCCATCTCGGCACAGAGCGAAGAAATCGGCGAGCTCCTGGCCGAGGCCTTCGGCAAGGTGGGCAAGGATGGTGTAATCACCATCGAGGAATCCTCCACCACCCAGACCGAACTGGTCCTCACCGAGGGCATGCAGTTCGACAAGGGCTACCTGTCCCCGTACTTCATCACGGACGCGGACCGCCAGGAAGCAGTCCTCGAGGACGCCCTCATCCTGATCAACCAGGGCAAGATCTCCTCGCTGCAGGAATTCCTGCCGCTCCTGGAGAAGGCGCTGCAGGCGTCCAAGCCGCTGTTCATCATCGCCGAGGATGTCGACGGCGAGGCCCTGTCCACGCTGATCGTCAACCGCATCCGCGGAACCCTGAACGTCGTTGCCGTCAAGGCTCCCGGCTTCGGTGACCGCCGCAAGGCCATGCTGCAGGACATTGCCACCCTCACCGGTGCACAGGTTGTCTCCCCGGAGCTGGGCCTGAGCCTGGACACCGTTGGCCTGGAGGTGCTGGGTACTGCCCGCCGCATCACGGTCACCAAGGACAACACCACCATCGTGGACGGCGCAGGCTCTGCCGAGGACGTGTCCGCACGCGTCGCGCAGCTGCGTGCCGAGCTGGCCCGCACCGACTCCGACTGGGACCGCGAAAAGCTCCAGGAACGCCTGGCCAAGCTGGCCGGCGGCATCGGCGTCATCAAGGTTGGTGCTGCCACCGAGGTTGAGCTGAAGGAAAAGAAGCACCGCATCGAAGATGCCGTGTCCTCCACCCGCGCTGCCCTCGAAGAAGGCATCGTGGCCGGTGGCGGTTCCGCCCTGATCCACGCCCTCAAGGCACTGGATGAGGACCCCGCCGTCAAGGCGCTGGAAGGCGACGCCGCCGCTGCGGTGGGCATTGTCCGCCGCGCACTGGTGCAGCCGCTGCGCTGGATCGCCCAGAACGCCGGCTTCGACGGCTACGTCATCACCGCCAAGGTCGCCGAGCTCGAAACCAACAACGGCTTCAACGCCAAGTCGGGCGAATACGAGGACCTGATCGCTGCCGGTGTCATCGATCCCGTCAAGGTCACCCGTGCCGCCCTGCGCAACGCAGCCTCCATCGCAGCCCTGGTTCTCACCACTGAGACCCTGGTTGCGGAGAAGCCCGCTGAAGAAGACCAGCACGCAGGCCACAGCCACTAACCTGCCGTTGGCAGGAAACTGTGCGAACAAGAAACCGGTCCGGCATCCGCCGGGCCGGTTTTTGCATCTTCGGGTACGGCTGGAATTAAGTTCCCGGCATGTCCTGCGTCTCCACCCCGCCGGCACGCTCATAAACCAGCCGCACCGCTCCTTTTGGAAAGGACCGTGCCGGTTCGGCGAGGCGGAAGGTGGCCGGAATGATCCCGGCGTCGAAGAGCCGCTTCCCCTGACCCAGGGTGAGCGGATACAGCCAGATGCTAAGGCGGTCGAGCACTTCCGCCTGCAGCAGGGAGCGGATGAGGGCCCCGCTGCCGAACATGTGCACCTCCCCGTACTCCTCGCGGAGCCTGCCCGCGGCCGCGGCATCCGGCAGCACCGTGGTGCCTGCCCAGCCGGGGTGGGCCAGCGATCCGGAGACCACGAACTTGGGCACCCGGTTCAGGGTGGCGCCGATGTCGCCTGACTGGTGCGGCCAGTACGCAGCAAAGATGTCATAGGTCTTCCGGCCCAGCAGGAGGGCGTCCATGCGGCCGATCCCGGCCTCGATGTCGGCTTCGGACTCGTCATCGGACACCGGCAACTGCCAGCCGCCGAAGGCGAAACCGGCCTCGGTATCCTCCTCGCGTCCGCCGGGCGCCTGGTAGACGCCGTCGAGGGTCATGAACAGGTTCGCGACGATGATGCCCATCCGCCCATTGTGGAACTCCGTCCGGACCCTGTCCAGAGACCGGCCTGCCTGCTGCAGGCTAGACTGCTCACGGCTGCTGAAGCAGGAAGGGGACCCATGGCGTCGGACCCGCACACCGTAAGTGCCATGGCGGACTACGGGGGTTTCCTGCCTTCCACCAGGAGGGATTCCCTTGCCGAGCCGGTGGCGGACTGGTGGCCCTGGAAGAACCACCGCATCCACATGCTTCGGCTGCGCGACGCCACTGCCCCGGTCCGGCTACTTGTGGTCCATGGGGCCGGAGCACACGCTTCCGCACTATGGCCCGTGGCGTCGCAGCTGGCGGGGTGCGGGATCGACATTGCCGCCGTCGATATGCCCCTGTACGGCTGGACGGTGACGGCATCGCGGGGATCAGTGACCTACGGGGATTGGATAAGCCTTTTGGCGGACCTCCTTGCAGCCGAAGATGACGGCCGTCCGGTGGTCCTCCTTGGGGCCAGCATCGGCGGCCTGCTGGCGGTGGAAGCAGGGGCGCGTGCCCGTGGAGTTGCCGCCGTCATCGCCACATGCCTGCTCGACCCGTTGGATAAGCAGGCCCGTGCCGCTATGACAAGGTTCGGTAAGGCCGCCCTGCCTTTTTTGCCATTGCTCAGGGGAGTCCGCGGTCCCTTCTCTAGGATTCCGGTCAAAGTATCCTGGGTGGCTAATCTCAGGCGCATGGGCCGCGATCCCGGCCTGGGCCAGCTGTGCTCGACGGATCGGCGCGGGGGAGCCGCCTGGGTTCCACTTGGGTTCCTCGCAAGTTTCATGCACCACCCGCACCGGGAAGCCCGCAGGGTTTCCCTCCCGGTGCACCTTATGCACCCGGAACTTGATGACTGGACGCCGGGGGTCCTGAGTGAGAGCACCCTGAGGACCTTGCCTGGGCCTGCCACCAGCCGGACGTTGGGCGGCTGCGGCCACTTCCCGCTGGAAGAGCCGGGCCTGCAGGATCTCCTGGACGGCATCAAGGAGGTGGCAGCTGCCGCCTCAGCTCCTCTGACGCCCCGCGTGGAAGACTAAAGCCATGCTGCTCGACGAGCTCGTGAAAACCACTGATGCGGTCGCCTCCACACGCTCCCGGCTCGCCAAGGTCGAGGCACTCGCGGACCTGCTGCGCCGGCTTGAACCCGGGGAGATTGCCACTGCCGTCGGCCTGCTCATCGCAAAACCGCGGCAGGGGCGCGTGGGAGTGGGCTGGAGCGGAATGTCGGCAGCCAAGGGGGAACCGGCCGAAGAGCGCACCCTGACGGTGGCCGACGTCGACGCCGCCCTGGACCGCCTCCTCGGCACGGCCGGCACCGGATCCGCGGCGGAGCGTGCCGCCACCCTCCGGACGCTTCTGTCCGCCGCCACCGAACGGGAGCAGGCGTTCATCGCCGGAGTTCTCCTGGGTGAGCTCCGCACCGGAGCCCTGGAAGGCGTCCTGACGGACGCCGTCGCCCGCGCCGCCGGCCGGCCGGTGGAGTCCGTCCGGCGGGCTGCGATGCTTTCCGGCGACCTCGGCGGCACCGCCTTGCTGGCCATGACCGGGACGGCCGCCGAGCTGGACGCGGTGGGCCTCGTCGTGGGCCGCCCCGTGCAGCCCATGCTCGCCGCAACGGCGTCCAGTGCCAGTGCGGCGCTCGAGGCGACGGGGGAGGCCTCCGTGGAATACAAACTCGACGGCGCCCGCATCCAGGTGCACCGCTCCGGGGAGCAGGTGCGTATCTATACGCGCACACTGGCGGAGGTGACCCACCGGCTGCCCGAGGTGGTGGAGCTGGTGCGGAGCCTGCCGGTACGGGACGTGATCCTCGACGGCGAGACCCTCGCCCTGGGCGAGGACGGCGCCCCGCGGCCGTTCCAGGAGACCATGTCACGGTTCGGGGCGGACCAGGCGCGCTCCACCCTGCTGCATCCGTGGTTCTTCGACGTCCTGCACATCGACGGCCGCGACCTGCTGGACGAGCCGCTGGTCATGCGCCTCGGGGTGCTCGAACGTATCGCGCCCGGCCACCGGGTCCCCGGGGAGATCACCGCGGACCCGGCGGTTGCCGAGAACGTCTCGCGTGCCGCGCTCGCCGCCGGGCATGAGGGGGTAGTGGTGAAGGCGGTGGGGTCCCTTTACGCCGCCGGCCGGCGCGGGTCCAACTGGATCAAGGTCAAGCCGGTGCTGACGTATGACCTGGTGGTGCTGGCCTGCGAATGGGGGTCGGGGCGGCGGTCGGGAATGTTGTCCAACCTGCACCTCGGAGCGCTCGACCCCGCCGGCGAGTTCGGCGAACCCGGCGGGTACGTGATGGTTGGGAAGACTTTCAAGGGCCTCACGGACGAACTGCTGCGCTGGCAGACTGAACGGTTCCAGGAGATCGAAGTGCGGCGGACGGCAAACACGGTGTGGGTTGAGCCTGTCACGGTGGTGGAGATCGCTATCGACGGCGTGCAGCAGTCCCCCCGTTATCCGGGCGGCATCGCCCTCCGGTTCGCCCGGGTCAAGCGCTACCGCGACGACAAAATGCCCGCCGAAGCCGACACCATCCAGACGCTGCGCGCCCTGCTGCGCTCCTGACGGCGCCGCTTGTGCCCGTGCGCCGGCGGGCGTACGGTGACGCTTAGGGACCGCCACTGCACAAGCACGACGACGGCGGGCCCGCTGGGCGGGGTATCCGAAAGGAGGCCGGGTGTCCGCTGAAACAGGTATTGACCAGGGCCGGGCTGCATTCCGCGAGCACCGCTGGACAGATGCCTTCGAGAACTTCCTTGACGCCGACCGGCGGGGCGGACTTCCGGCCGCGGACCTCGAGAGGCTTGCCACCGCGGAGATCCTGACCGGCAACACCACAGCAGGCCTTGAAACGCTCACCCGTGCGCACGAGGAATTCCTGGAAGTTGGAGACGTCGCCGGCGCAGCCCGGTGCGCCGGCTGGATGGGCATCCAGCTGAGCAACCTCGGTGAGATGGCACGCGCCGGCGGCTGGCTGGCCCGCGGGCAACGGCTGGCGAAGGAGCTTGACGCGATCCACGCCGTGCAAGGGCTCCTGCTCATGCCCCAGGGGCTGGGCAAGCTCTACGGCGGTGACCCCGCGGGCGCCCTGCAGGTGTTCAACCGGGCGGCTGAGATTGCCCGCCTGGCGCAGGACAAGGACGTGGCTGCCCTGGCACTCCTTGGCACGGGGCAAGCCAACCTCATGCTCGGCCGGCCAAACGAGGGCCTGGAGATCCTCGACGAGGTCATGGTGGCTGTCACCTCAGGCGAGTTGTCTCCGATACCTTCCGGCATCGGTTACTGCGCCGTCATCGGCAACTGCCACCTGGCCTATGACCTGGCGAGGGCCATGCAATGGACTATCGCGTTGGACCGCTGGTGCGCCGCAAGGCCGGACATGGTGGCGTTCAGCGGGCAGTGCCAGGCCCACCGGGCAGAGCTCTTCCGGCTGCACGGCGCCTGGGCCGAAGCGCTGAAAGCGGCGGCCGCTGCCCAGGACCGGTCAACCAGGGGTGACCCCCAGGCGCTTTTCGGCGGCTGTTACGAGCAGGGCGAAGTGCACAGGGTGGCGGGCAACATCGCCGCCGCGGAGGAGTCCTACCGGAAAGCCGCAGAGAGCGGCTACGAACCCCAGCCCGGACTGGCGCTCCTGGCACTGGGACGCGGAGACGCTGGCCAGGCGCAGTCCATGATTCGCAGGGCAGCGAGCGTTGCCGATACTGCTACCCGGCGGCACCTGCTGCCTGCCCTGGTGGAAATTGAGGTGGCCGCCGGAGACCTGGCAGCAGCACGCGGGGGAGCAGATGAGTTGGACGCCTTCGCCAGCGAATGCCCAATGCCCATGGTGACCGCAGTTGCCTGCCAGGCAAGGGGCACCATCCACTTGGCAGAAGGGGACGCTGCAGCGGCGTCGCGGTCGCTGCGCCAGGCCTGGCGCCTGTGGTACGAACTCCAGGTGCCGCATGAGGCCGCGCGGTGCCGGGTGCTGATCGCATGCGCCTGCCGGGAACTCGGGGATGAGTCGTCCGCCGTGATGGATTTGGAGGCTGCCCACGCCGAATTCCTGGAACTTGGTGCAGCCCCGGCAGCGGCCTGGGCGGCGTCCTTGATCCAGCGCTCACCCAACGCGCAGGGCGGTCCCCTGACGGCGCGGGAGCTCGAGGTGCTCCGGCTCGTGGCGTCCGGAAAGGGAAACCGTGCCATTGCCGCCGAGCTGTACCTGAGTGAGAAGACGGTGGCCAGGCACCTGAGCAATATCTTCCTCAAGCTTGGCGTGGCCTCCCGCGCGGCGGCCACCAGTTACGCCTACGAACACGGCCTGGCAGGATAGGCGCGCACCCCGGCATGGGCATTAATACCCATGCCGGTGGGACGAAAGGTTGCATGTTTTGGCCGAAGCGCAGGCCCAGGGCCCGCCAATAGCCTCAGAACATGAACCTTCCCATGTTGGCCGGCACCCTCTCCACGGTGCTGTTTGCTGTTGGCATGCTGCCAATGCTGGTCAAGGCTGCCCGCACCCGGGACCTGGCGTCCTACAGCCCAGGCAGCCTGGTGTTGAGCAATGTGGCCAACGCCGTCCATTCCGTCTACGTCTTCAACCTTCCCGCCGGGCCCATCTGGGCCCTCCACCTGGCCTACGTCCTCGCGTCAGCGCTGATGCTCGTCTGGTGGATCCGGTACGGCCACGGCGGTCCGAAAACGGGACAGGCGCGAATTGGCGGTCCACAGGGAGGTTCAGTCCAGGAAACTGCAAGTAACTAGGAGTACGGCCATGAACAACCACAACAGCAGCACCAACGGGACCGGCACAGTGTTGGACACACTGGTGATCGGGGGCGGACAGGCCGGACTCGCGATGGGTTCCCTCCTGGCCCGCCAGCGCAGGCAGTTCCTGATCCTTGACGCCAGCCGGAGGATCGGTGACGGCTGGCGGCTGCGCTGGGACTCCCTGCGCCTGTTCACGCCGGCGAAGTACAACGGGCTGCCCGGCGTCCCATTTCCCGCGGATCCGCTGTCCTTCCCTACCAAGGACGCGATGGCCGACTATCTCGAACGGTACGCCGCGGCGCTGGACTTGCCCATCAAGACCGGCATCCGGGTGGAACGCCTGTGGCATGAGGGGGACCGGTACATTGCCGTCTCCAACGGCACCAGGTGGGAAGCCCGGAACGTGGTGGTGGCCACTGGAGCCGAACGGAAGCCCAAGCTTCCGCCCTTCGCCCGGGAGCTGGACGCTTCCATCATCCAGTTCCACTCAAGCGAGTACAGGAATCCAGGCCAGCTGCAGGACGGGCCTGTCCTGGTGGTGGGCTTGGGAAACTCCGGCGCAGAAATTGCGCGTGAAGTAGCCCGCACCCATGCCACGTTCGTGGCCGCGAGGCGCGCCAGCGAAATTCCGGTCAAGCACGGCAGGACGGCTGCCCGCTTCTTCCTCCCGGTGGTCCGCTTCGCCGGGCTGCATGTCCTGACCCTGGCCACCCCCGTTGGCCGCAAGGCCGCGCCGGCGGTGAAAGGGCATGGCGCTCCGCTGATCCGGACCAAAGCGAAAGATCTTGCAGCGGCCGGGGTGCACTTCGTTCCACGCGTCGCAGGGGTTGAGGATGGCCTGCCCGTCCTGGCGGACGGAACCCGCACCGACGTGGCGAACGTGATCTGGTGCACCGGCTTCCGGGAGGAATTCGGCTGGCTCGATCCCGGTCTCCTTGGCTCCTCAGGCGATCCCCGGCAGCACAGGGGAGTGGCCCTGGACCCGCCCGGCCTCTACTTTCTCGGTAACAACTTCATGTATGCCGCGGCGTCCGCAACGGTAACGGGAACCGTCAGGGACGCCCGCTACCTGGCCCGGAGGATGCCTTCGAAGAAAACTTCGGATTGGGGAGCTGCCCGCCAGCTCGGGTAACCTTGATGGTTCATTGCGCGCTCCGAAGGGTTATTTGTGTCGACATCATGGACCGCCGAGGCCGCGGCCCGCCCGGCCGACCCCTCGCAGAAGTACCGCAAGAGTGCTTACCGCCCGGAAATTCAAGGTATGAGGTCGCTGGCTGTCCTCATGGTCGTGACGTACCACGTCTGGTTCGGACGGGTCTCCGGAGGGGTTGACATATTCCTCCTGGTGTCAGCATTCCTCATGACCCTTCAGTTCACCGGCCGGTACGGGCGCCGGGAGCCGACTGCCCTGCTGAAGCACTGGCTGCACCTCTTCCGGCGCCTGCTTCCCGCTGCCGTTACGGTGATCCTGGCCACGCTGCTGGCCTCCTACCTGCTTCTTCCGCGCGGCCGCTGGCTGGAGGTCATAGAACACGGCTGGGCCTCACTCTTTTACTCGGAAAACCTGCTGCTGCAACAGAAGACGGTGGACTACTACGCCAGCAACAGCCTGGCCAGCCCTCTACAACATTTCTGGTCGCTGTCTATCCAGGGGCAGGTCTTCATCCTCTGGCCCATTATTTTTGCAGGCGCCGCGTGGGCTGCCAGCCGGTTCAGGCTCGCCTACCGGCCGCTGCTGGCATACGTATTCTCCGCGGTCTTTGTCTTATCGCTGGCATATTCGGTCTACTTCACTGCCACAAACCAGGTACAGGCTTACTTCGATACTGGCGCCCGGCTCTGGGAGTTCGCACTCGGCACGTTGGTGGCACTGCTTCTGCCTGGCCTGCGGCCGGGACGGCGGACCCGCGTTGTGCTGGGTTGGGTAGGCCTCGTAGCGATGGTCAGCTGCGGAATCGTGTTGAATGTCCAGGCGGCATTTCCCGGTTTCGCAGCGCTCTGGCCCACTCTCGCGGCGGTGCTCATCATCGTGGCGGGCCAGACGGGCAGTTCCATCGGGGTTGACAGGTTCCTCAGCTCAAAGCCCCTGGTAAAGCTGGGAGACAATTCCTACGCCCTGTACCTCTGGCATTGGCCCGTCCTGGTGATCGCACTGGCGTGGAGCGGCAAGGAGCACGCGGGCTGGCTGTCCGGCACTGCGATCATTGTCACCTCGCTGGTTTTCGCCTATGTCACCACGCGCTTCGTCGAGAAGCCGTGGCGTGAATGGAAATGGCCCGAAGCCAAGAGGCGGCGGGCTGCGGTGGCGGTGGCTATTGCCGTGGCAGTTGCCTCTGCACCGCTGGCCCTTTGGCGCCATTCCATCCTGCAGGCTGATTCGATCTCGGCCATTGGACTCGACGATCCCCGGTACCCCGGTGCCCTGGCGTTGGGCGACGGCTACCAGTTCACCCCGGACCCGAAAGCCCCGCCGGTGCCCAAACTCGAAGTTATCGCCGAGGAATGGCCAGTCTTTCCGGAGCCCTGCATAGGCGCAGGCGAGTACGCGAGCATCTGTACCAACGGGGCTGAGGGCGCTGCCAAACATATTGTCGTCATGGGTAGTTCCCACGCCTTCGTGCTCAATACGCCAGTGCTCATGATGGCCGAAAAACACCATTGGCGTGTCACATCCATCACCAAGGGATTTTGTCCCCTGACTGACGAGCTGGCACCCGGCATCTCTGAGGAGTGCATTGAGTTCAACAAGAAAAGCTTCGAACAAGTGCTGGAACTGAAGCCGGATCTCGTGCTGACAACCAGCACCCGGACCGTGGCAGATCCCACCGTTACGGACATCCTCGAAAGTTCCTGGATCAGGGAAGCCAGCAGGCTCAACGATGCAGGCATTCCCGTCGTCGGAGTCCGGGACACTCCGCGGATGCCCCTGCACGTGCCGGCCTGCCTGGAAGAAAACCCATCCAACCCTGCCGCCTGCAACGGGAGCGCGGCGGAAAATTTCAGCCCTGTACCCGACACGGATGCAGTGGACGACCAACTTCCGGATACGCATTTCCTTGACCTCACCCGCTATTTCTGCATGGACGGCGTTTGTCCGGCTGTCATTGGCAACGTCATCGTGTACAAGGACGAAAACCATGTCACACGGTCCTATCTCATGACCCTGGCTCCATTCTTTGAGCAGGAGTTTCTTGCGTTGACCGGATGGGGATCCGGGGACCGGGCATGACAAAAACCAGCTTCTCCAGCGGCCCGGTGCCGAAAGCAGCCGCCAAGAGCCGGAAACCGACGTTCCGTCCCGAGGTCCAGGGGCTCCGCGCACTGGCCGTCCTGATGGTGGTGGCCTACCACGTGTGGCTCGGACGGGTGTCCGGCGGCGTCGATATCTTCCTGCTGATCTCCGCCTTCCTGCTGACGCTCTCCTTCGTCCGGAAGGCCGAATCGGGCAGGCCGTTCGGGCTGTTGGCGCACTGGCTGCACCTGTTCAAGCGGCTGCTGCCTGCCGCCGTCGTGGTCATCCTCGGCGTCCTGGCAGGAACTTGGCTGATCCTCCCGCAAGGCCGGTGGCCGCAGGTCCTGGACCAGGCGTGGGCATCACTGCTCTACAGCCAGAACTGGCTGCTCGCCGACACCGCGGTGGACTACTACGCCCAGGACCACGCAGGCGCCAGCCCCCTCCAGCACTTCTGGTCGCTGTCCATCCAGGGCCAGGTCTTCATCCTGTGGCCTCTCATCTTTGCCGGGAGCGCAGCACTGCTGGCGCTGCTGCGGCGCATCACCGCGCTGAACGGAATGACCTACCGGGGACTGCTGGCGCTGGTGTTCGGAGCGGTGTTCGCCGCGTCGCTGGCGTTGTCGGTGGAGCAGACCGCCACCAACCAGGCGTACGCCTATTTCGATACCAGGGCGCGGCTTTGGGAATTCGCCTTGGGCTCCCTGCTCGCCCTTGCCCTGCCCTACCTCAAGCCCGGCCGGGCCCTGCGCCTGGTGCTGGGCTGGGCCGGACTGGCGGGCATGGTTTCCGTTGGCCTGCTGCTGACGGTGGACCGGTCTTTCCCCGGCTTTGTCGCCCTGTGGCCCACGCTCTCTGCCGCGGCCATCATCGTGGCGGGGCAGACCGGGAGCCGGTTCGGTGTGGACCGTTTCCTGAGCAGCAGGCCCGCCGTGGCCCTGGGCGACAATTCCTACGCCCTCTACCTGTGGCACTGGCCCGTGCTGGTGCTGGCGCTCGCCGCCACCGGCGTGGAACAACCCAACCTTGTCCAGGGCCTTGCGATTGTGGGCGCCTCAATCGTGCTCGCCGTCCTCACCACCCGTTTCGTGGAAAAACCGCTGCGCGACTGGCACTGGCCGAAACGGCGGGCCTGGCGCACCGCCGTCGTGATTGCCGCCTGCGGTGCGGTGCTGGCAGGTCCGGTAGCCATCTGGCAAACCACGCTCACAGCCGAGGAAGCCGCGACGGCGGCGCAGCCGCGGGAGCTCACACCGGGGGCCGCGGCGCTCAACCCCGAGAATGCCGGAATGCCGGCACCCGAGGCCAAGTTCATTCCCGGCCCTTCCGCCTTGGACCAGGATTGGGCTGGCATCCACGCCGCCTGCACCGGCGCGAACGCCACGGCGGACCCCATCCTGGAGGGGTGCCGGCAGGCGGTGCCCGCCGAGGGGGCCAGCAAGCGGATCGTAGTGCTGGGTGACTCGCACTCCCAGCAGTACCTCGGCGCGCTGGCACCGATCGCCGAGGCCAGGGGCTGGGAACTGGTCACCCTGCTGATGCCGGCCTGTCGGTTCGGCGCAGAATCGGACACCCGGAGTGCAGAATGCAATGCGTACAACATCGCGGCCTCGGCATACGTCCTGGAGCGCCGGCCGGACGCCGTCTTCACCGTCGCCTCGCTGACGCATGAGGAAGCGCCCTTCGAGACCGACGTGCCGGGCTACCTGGATGGCGTGCGTCCGTTCACCGAGGCCGGCATCGAGGTGGTGGGCATCCGGGACAACCCGCGCTTCACCTTCAACATGCCCGAGTGCGTGCAGCGGCACGGCGCCGACGCTCCCGAGTGCAACCCGTCCCTCAGCGAATCGCTCGTTGATCCCTCACCCCTGGACGGTTACCGCGGCAAGCTGGACGGGCTGCACCTGATGGACATGAGCGACTTCATCTGTGTCCGCGGGGTTTGCCCCGCGGTGGTGGGCAACGTTTACGTGTACAAGGACGACAACCACCTGACCAGGACCTATGTGGAGAGCATGATCCCCATGTTCGAGCAGCGGCTGCTGGCTGCCACCGGCTGGCGCTGAGTCCGCCGGGAGACAGTTCGTGCAGTTGCTCACATTGCACGCGTGGAATAGGGGGATCGGCGCAGAGGTTCTAATATTTACTCAATACTTCCTGCCCCCGGAACGCCGCATGCGGGGTTCCTGATCCCCTGCACAGGCCAGACCCGTAATGACGGGCTGGTCATCGGCTGCAACCCCTACCCGCCCAGCAACCAAGGTAAGAGGCGCACTCATGACCGAGCCCGAACACAACCCCTTTGGCTTCATCGGCCTGACCTACGACGACGTCCTGCTCCTGCCCGGGCACACGGACGTCATCCCGTCCGACGCCGACACCTCCTCCCGGATCTCCAAGAGGATCACGGTTCACACGCCGCTGCTGTCCGCAGCGATGGACACGGTCACCGAATCCCGCATGGCCATTGCCATGGCGCGGCAGGGCGGCCTGGGTGTCATCCACCGCAACCTGTCCATCGCGGACCAGGCTGACCAGGTGGACCGGGTGAAGCGCAGTGAATCCGGCATGATCACCAACCCGCTGACCATCCGGCCGGAAGCAACCCTGCTTGAGCTGGACAACCTGTGCGCCCAGTACCGGGTCTCCGGCCTGCCCGTGGTGGACGAGGAGAACCGCCTCCTGGGCATCGTGACCAACCGCGACACCCGCTTCGTGCCGGAGTCCGACTACCCCATCCGGCTGGTCAGCGACGTCATGACCAAGATGCCGCTGGTCACCGGCCACGTGGGCATCAGCCGCGAGGAGGCCTCGCACAAGCTGGCCACCAACAAGATCGAGAAGCTTCCCCTCGTGGACGAGCAGGGCCGGCTCAAGGGCCTGATCACCACCAAGGACTTCACCAAGGCGGAGCAGTACCCGCTGGCCACCAAGGACGACGAAGGCCGCCTGCGCGTGGGTGCTGCCATCGGCTTCTTCGGGGACGGCTGGGAGCGGGCCATGGCACTGGTGGATGCCGGCGTCGACGCCCTGTTCGTGGACACTGCCAACGGCCACTCCCAGGGCGTGCTGGACATGATCCGCCGGCTCAAGTCCGATCCGGTGGCAGCACACGTGGACATCATCGGCGGCCAGGCCGCCACCCGCGAAGGCGCCCAGGCCCTGATCGACGCCGGCGCCGACGGCATCAAGGTGGGCGTGGGCCCCGGCTCCATCTGCACCACCCGCGTGGTGGCAGGCGTCGGCGTCCCGCAGATCACCGCGATCTACGAATCCGCGAAGGCTGCGATCCCGGCCGGCGTGCCGCTGATCGCCGACGGCGGCCTGCAGTACTCCGGCGACATCGGCAAGGCGCTGGTAGCCGGTGCCGATACCGTGATGCTCGGCTCGCTGCTGGCAGGCTGCGACGAGTCTCCGGGCGAACTGATCTTCGTCAACGGCAAGCAGTTCAAGTCCTACCGCGGCATGGGTTCCCTTGGCGCCATGCAGTCCCGCGGCAAGAACACGTCCTACTCGAAGGACCGCTACTTCCAGGCCGACGTGTCCGGTGACGACAAGCTGATCCCCGAAGGCATCGAGGGCCGGGTGGCCTACCGCGGCCCGCTGGCCTCCGTGGCCTACCAGTTGGTGGGTGGCCTGCGCCAGACCATGTTCTACACCGGCGCGCCGACCATCCCCGAACTCAAGGCCCGCGGCAAGTTCGTCCGGATCACCCCGGCCGGGCTCAAGGAATCGCACCCGCACGATATCCAGATGACCGTTGAGGCGCCGAACTACGGGTCACGATGATCCTGGTGGTTTGATGCCGCGGAAGGAGGTGGGGAAATTCCCCACCTCCTTCCGTTTTTAAGCCCCTATGCTGCCGGTTGCAGGTCCGGCGTAAGCTCCTCGATGGTGGGAGGATTGGCCCCGGGCCGGCCGACCGTAATGGCGGCAGCCTTCGATGCCGTCCTGCCCAGGGTTTCCAGGACGGAAGGTGGCAAACCATCTGTACTCCGGCAGAGCAGGCCGTAGATCAGGGCTGCCATGTAGGAATCCCCGGCCCCGATGGTGTCCGCCACTACGGTTTGGACGGACGGAACCTGCACCCGCGTGCCGGGTGTTGCCAGAAACGAGCCCGCCGAACCCATGGTGACCACCGCCAGGCCCGCACCGAGTTCCAGGATCCGCGCGGCGGCGTCCTCGAACGTCAGCCGGGGGTAGAGCCACCGGGCATCCTCGTCGCTCAGCTTCACCACGTCCGTCAGGGGAACCAGGTCTTCGAAAACAGCAAGGGCCTCCGCATGGCTGCCCAGGAGCGCCGGGCGAATATTGGGATCGTAGGAAACCAGGCATTCACGGTGCGCCCGTTCCAGGAGGCTCTTGACGGAAGCGGCCCCGGGCGCCAGGAAACTCGCGATAGAGCCGGTGTGCAGCACTTTTGGAAGATAGGCAGGGTGGACCGGCTGCAAGTCCCAGCTGATGTCGAAGTCGTAGTGGGCCGAGCCATCGGGCGCCAGGGTAGCTGTTGCCGAGGCTGTCCGTCCGGCGGAGGTGGAACCGGGAAGTAGTGCGACGCCGGCGCCCGCCAAGTGCCTCGCGATGGTGGCGCCGCGCTCGTCCTCGCCGATAGAGGTCAGGAGGCCGGTGCTGATTCCCAGGCGCCCCAGGCCGTAGGCCACGTTCGCGGGGGATCCCCCGGGGTGCTCCACCGTGCCTTCGGAGGTGCTCACCACGTCGATCAGCGCTTCGCCGATCACGATGACATCGAGGCTCGCCGGGTGAGGGCTGTTGGTGTGGTCTTGGGGCATCGGATTATCTTTCGTGAAGCCGTCCGCGGACCTGCAGGCTGGCGCCGACAGGTCCGCGGAAGGGAGGGATGGAACGGTTGAAGGGACGGTTGGAGGCAGCGGGCAGCCTGGGAGGATCAGGCGGTTGCGGCGCCTGTCATGATCGCTACCGCGTCGGTCATGGAGTGCGATTTTGGTGTGATGGTGGCCGCGCACTTGCCGAGCCGCTGGATATGGATCCTGTCCGCGACGTCGAACACGTGGGGCATGTTGTGGCTGATCAGGATGACCGGCAAGCCACGGTCGCGGAGGTCGCGGACCAGTTGGAGGACCTGGTTGGACTCGCGGACGCCGAGTGCCGCCGTCGGCTCGTCCAGCACTACTACCTTGGAACCGAACGCTGCCGCCCTTGCCACGGCCACGGCCTGGCGCTGGCCGCCGGAAAGGTTCTCGACCGGAACGGTGACATCCTGGAGCGTCGAAATGCCGAGGCGGGTAAGCTCCTCCCTCGCCTTGCGGCGCATGCCCTTGGTGTCCAGGACACGGAAGACCTTGCCGAATGGTCCGGGCAAGCGTTCCTCCCTGCCGAGGAAAAGATTGGATGCGACATCAAGGGCGGGGGAGACTGCAAGGTTCTGGTAGACGGTTTCGATGCCATGGGCGCGGGCGTCCTGCGGCCGCTTGAAATGCACCTGCTGTCCGGAGACGTGCAGCTCGCCGGAATCCGGGACCTCGGCACCGGTAAGGCACTTGATAAGGGTGGACTTGCCGGCTCCGTTGTCCCCGATGATGGCCAGCACCTCGCCCGGGTAAAGGTCCAGGCTGACACCGTCCAGGCCCACGACCTTGCCGAAGGTCTTGACGAGGTTGCGTGCCCTGAGGATCGGCTGCCGGGTTTCCGTGACGGGGCGTTCAAGCCCGGTGGAGGTCATGACTTTACCTTTCGGATCCACTGGTCGATGGACACAGCGACAATGATGAGCACGCCCACGGCGAGGGTCTGGAACAGCACGTCCAGCCCGGCCAGGGACAGCCCGTTGCGGAACACGCCCACGATCAGCGCTCCGAGGAGGGAGCCCCATACTGAGCCGCGGCCGCCGAAGAGGCTGGTTCCACCGATCACGACGGCGGTGATGGAGTCCAGGTTCAGGTCCACGCCCGCGTTGGGGCTGGCTGCGTTGGTGCGGCCGATCTGGATCCAGGCGCCGATGGCCAGGACGGCACCGGCTGCAAGGTACACGCTCATCAGGACCCGGTTGACGGGGATGCCGGCCAGGCGGGCGGCTTCCTTATCATCACCTACTGCGTAAACGTGCCGGCCCCAGGCTGTCTTGCCCAGGATGAAGGCGACCGCCACGTAGAGCAGGAGCATCATGACCACGCCGGTGGAGATCCTGACCGGGCCCAGCGGGAAGGTGCTGCCCATCCAGGTGAGCACGTCCGGCATTGCCGAGCCGCGTACCGTGGAGCCGCCGGAGTGCAGCAGGGTCAGGGCGATGAAGATGTTCAGTGTTCCCAGCGTCACAATGAACGGGGGGAGCTTGAACCGGGTCACCAGGAAGCCGTTGAGGGCCCCGGAGGCGAGCCCGACGACGAGTCCCGCCAGGAGCGCCAGCGGCGCCGGCACGCCGTTGTTTACGGACAGTTGGGCCACCACCATGGAGGCCAGGATCATTACCGCGCCCACGGACAGGTCGATCCCCGCCGTGAGGATGATGAGCGTCTGGGCGATGGCCAGGGTCCCGACGACGGAAACCTGCTGGGTGATCAGGGAAAGGTTCTCGAACCGCAGGAAGCGGTCATTGAGGAGGCCGAACACTACAACCGCGACCAACAGCACGATCGCCGGGCTGAGCGCGGGATAGCGGTGCAGGACGTTGCGGATACGGCTGAGCGGGGTCTGCCGGTCGAGGAATTCCTCGGCAAGGTCAGTGCTGGGTCCCGTGGCCGGCGGTCCGGCCGTCTGTTGCTGGGTCATTGATGCTCCTGTCACTCTCCGGACCTACTTGCCCCAGCAGATCTGGGTGGCGTCCGTCGTGGTGATGCTCTTGACA
Source organism: Arthrobacter sp. K410C (assembly GCF_059090105.1). NCBI lineage: Bacteria > Bacillati > Actinomycetota > Actinomycetes > Micrococcales > Micrococcaceae > Arthrobacter > Arthrobacter sp. K410C. The sequence continues at coordinate 524,743 of NZ_JBNHFJ010000001.1, read as the reverse complement.
CCGTCGGCCGCCTTGTCGGTGACCAGTTCCACGCCGGTGTTGTAAAAGTCCAGGCCCGGCGAGTTTTCCGGCTTCTTGCCCGTCTTGGCCAGGTCCACGATCGCCTTGACTCCAAGTTCGGCCATCTTGACCGGGTACTGCTGGGCGGTAGCGCCGATGACACCCGACTTGACGTTGTCCACACCGGCGCAACCGCCGTCGACCGAAACCACCAGGACGTCCTTTTCCTTGCCCGCCGACTTCAGCGCTTCGAAGGCACCGGCGGCAGCGGGCTCGTTGATGGTGTAGACGACGTTGATGTTGGGGTTCTTTGAGAGCAGCGTTTCCATGGCGGTGCGGCCGCCGTCTTCGGCGCCCTGGGAGGCCTGGTTGCCGACGATTTCGTACTCGCCGCCCTTGCCGCCGGTGTACTTGCCGGTCTTGGCTTCGTCGCCGTTCTTCTTCTTGTCCGCGGTGTCGATGCCCAGGCCGGTCAGGAACCCCTGGTCGCGGTTGTAGTCAACGGAGACGATCTTGTCGTCGAAGAGGTCGATCAGCGCGATGGTGGCCTTCTTGCCGCCAAGCTGGGCAGCGGTCCACTTGCCGATCAGCTCACCGGCGGCAAAGTTGTCGGTGGCGAAGGTGATGTCGGCGGCGTCTGCGGGGTCCGGCGGGGTGTCCAGGGCAATGACGAACAAGCCGGCATCCTTGGCTTTCTTGAGGGCGTCGACGACGGACGGTCCGTTCGGCGTGATCAGGATGCCCTTGTCGCCCTTGGAGATGGCGTTCTCAATCGCCTGGATCTGGGTATCCTCGTCGCCGTCGGCCTTTCCGGCCGCGAGCTTGAGGTCGACACCGTCCGTTGCCGCCGCCTTCTTCGCGCCGTCCTGCATGGAGACGAAGAACGGGTTCGACGTGGTCTTCACGATCAGCGAGACACCGATTTTTTCCGAGGACGTGCCGTCGGTGGATCCTGTTGCGGAAGAGTCGCCTCCGCAGGCCGAGAGGCTGAGGGCGCCCAGGGTCAGGACTGCACCCATGGCGAGCAAACGGTTGACGGTGTGCCGGGGGGTCTTGGAACTCAACATTGAATCTCCTGGTCTCAGGGCACTAGGTGTGCCTGACAACGATGTCACGGCTCATGTAATCAACGTCACAGGGTAGAGTCAAGCGTGAATCGATGATGAAGAGCGAGGTTCTGACAACGATGTCTAATCGTTACCAATCCGAGGCCGGCACGAACCGACCCACCATGCGCCATGTGGCAGCGTTGGCAGGCGTCGGGATCAAGACTGTTTCCCGGGTGATGAATGACGAGCCCGGCGTTTCCGAGGCGACGCGCCAGCGCGTGCTGGGAGCTTCCCAGCAGTTGAACTACCAACTGGACATGGCGGCGGGGAGCCTGCGCCGCGCGGGCCGAAGGACCTTGTCCATCGGGTTGCTGCTGCCCAGCGTTGCCAACCCGTTCAGCAGCGAGATCCACCGCGCGCTGGAGGATACCCTCGCGGAGCGCGGAATCGCCGTATTCGCTGCCAGCCTCGATGACGACCCCGAGCGGGAGAAAGCCCTGGTGGCAGCGTTCCTCGGGCGCAGGGTGGATGGAATGGTCCTGACACCCATCGCCAGGAGCCAGGCCTACGTGATCCCCGAGCACTCGCGGGACCTGCCCCTCGTCTTCATCGACCGCGAACCGGTGGGGATCGAGGCCGACGCCGTGGTGACTGACAATGCTGCCGGCTCTGCCCGTGCTGCGGCCCACCTCCTCAAGCACGGCCATTCGAAGCTTGCCTACCTGGGTGACCGCCTTGATATCCAGACTGCCCGTGACCGCCGCAGGGGCTTCATGGAGGAACTCGGCAGGGCCGGTGTCGCCACCGCTTCTGTTCCGCTTCGCGATGGCCTGCACGACGAAGAATCAGCGCGGCTCGCTGCCCATGAACTCCTCGCCTCCGGCAACCCGCCCACGGCCATCTTCTCCAGCCAAAACCTGGTGACGTTCGGCGTCATGCGGGCACTGCGTGAAAGGGGAGCCAGCCACCGGGTGGCGTTGGTGGGCTTCGACGATTTCACGCTCGCCGACATGATGGAGCCCGGCATCACCGTCATCGCGCAGCATCCTGAACGGATCGGGAAGCTCGCCGCTGAGCGGTTGCTCGCCCGCATGGACGGCGACGACGCCGCTCCGCAGACTTTCGTCGTCCCCTCCGAACTGATTGAGCGCGGCTCGGGCGAGCTGCCGCCGTCGAACTGACCAACCACAGAAAGAAGGAAATCCATGGCCAAAACACTGTATGCAGAATTCACCGTCAAGCCCGGAAGCGAGGGACGCGTCGCGGAGATGATGCGGGATCTGACGGAGCACGTGCGCCGCGAACCGGGCAACGTACATTTCCTCCCCTATACCCGGGAATCCAACCCTCGGGAATACTTCGTGTTCGAGGTGTACCGGGACGACGACGCTTTCCAGGACCACATCACCGCCGATTACGGAGCCACATTCAATGCCGAGCTGGCGCGGCACATCGAAGAGGACGGGTCAGTCCTGACCTGGCTGCAACCGGCGGAGTAGTTTCGCCGGGGGCTTCAGCAGGCTCAGCCACCGGACGCCGGCGGCTGAGCCTGCTGAACCCCGCTTGCTCAGCCCCGGGCCTTCCCTCCGGCGTTGACCGCCTTGAGGGACTCCAGGAACATGGCCTGTTTCATCGGGGTGACGGTGAGCGACTTCAGGTGCGCAATGCCGCCCTCGGCGAACAGCGCCACCTCCTGGGCTCCGTCCGCGGGGAAGACCTGATCCGTGATCGTCCGCAGTCCGCCTTGGGCGAAGACTTCCAGCGAGGACCTGTCCACATAGATCCGAAGCGTCACGTTTCCTTGCGCGTCCACCGTCACCGGCGCCGAATCGACCGAGGTAAACAGCGGGTGGAAGCCCACGTTGCCTGAGTTTCCGCGGTCGATGTACACCTCCTGTGCCGCGGCGTCATAGCCGATCACAGTCGACGACGCCCCGTCACCGAGGACCGTGATACCGGACCTCACTGCCGTCCCCGGGTTGAAGGTGACGTCGATGCGCTGGGCCTGTCCCGACGCCGCGGGAGGCAGGGCATGTGTTCCCGGGCTGATGGCCCTGCCAGCTGTGTCAGTGTAGCCGGGGGCGCCGGCAAGCCTGTCTACCTGCTTGGCTGCCTTTTGCGTCAGCCGGGGCCCGGCCGGAGTCTGCGTGAGACCCACCTCGCGGGGCAGCGACATGGCGCTGCGCCACGGGAAGGTGGGGATGCTGTTGGCATAGTCCCAGTTGTTCATCCAGCCGAGCATGACACGCTTGTCCTCCGGCATGTTGCCAAACGAAACCGCGGCATAGTAGTCGCGGCCATAGTCCAGCCACTCATAACCGTTGATGCGCGGTTGGGCCGCCTGCGGGGAAGCGGTGAACTCGTCGGCCAGGATGTGCCCCCACCCGAAGCGGTTGTTGTCCACGATCCTGATTTGGGCCTGGCGGCCCCGGAATTCCGCCACGTACCAGGACGCCCAGTCCAGCACCTCACTGTTCGCGCCGGTGGTGGAACGGACCACTTGGCCGTCGACCACCAGATTGACGGTGGTTTCGTCGGAGCGGGGCACGGCAGCCTGGTCGGTGAGCATGATGTGGTCAAGCGTGAGGTGTCCCCATCCTCCGGTTGCCTGGTCCACGATGCGTAGCCGGGCTTGCTTGCCGGCGAACTCGGAGACGTCCCAGCCCTTCCAGTTGAGCTGGCCGGCGTCGTTCCCTGCCACTGTCCGGACCACGGCACCGTCGACGATCAGCTGCGCCTCCAGGACCTGTCCTGTTTCCGGTGCCCGGTGTCCACCACCAACCAGCAGGCTGATGAAGTTCCGTGACACGGTGAACTCGGGGGAGGTCAGTACGCCTTGGCGGTCATCGCCGGGAGCGCCGCCGGTTTCGAAGGTGTTGATGCGTTTAGCGCCGAGGTAATAGTCGCCTCCCGCAGTGGCGGGCTGGTACGACGGCGCGAGGTCGCCACTTCCGGTCCAGCCGGCTTCTGCGAGGGTACTGCCGTCCGGAACCTCGAAGCCATTGAACAACAGGTCTCCCGGCGGCGGCGTATTGTCCAGTTTGTCGGAGACTCGGGGGTGTTGGCCGCCCCCGACAAGGAAGTTGATGTAGTCACTGTCCACGGTGAAATCGGACGAGGAGATTGTTCCCAAAGGCCAGTCGCCGTCGTTGAAGGAGTTGACCAGCCCTGCACCGGCGAAGCCGCTCACGATGTTCTGGCCGGGCAGTGTTCCGGCGGCGGGAGCGTGCGCGAAGGGGCCGTTCTTCCAGTTGCCGGGTTCGTTGTTGACGGTCCAGCCGTTATAGGTGCCGTCGTTGAAGCCAGCGATCGGAGCTCCAGGGGGCAGGGAATCCAGGGGCTTTGTGCTTTCGGATGTGAACGTGGTGCCGTCGAAGCTGCCCACGAAATACTGTCCTGCGGAGCCGCCCGCCACGCCGCCCGGATTGATGTTGACCACCATGACCCACTTGACGTTGTTTGGGTCGCCGTCCACGGCAAGGGGGAAGAGGTCGGGACATTCCCAGAGTCCGCCGGTGGCGTTGGCGGGACCGAACTCGCTGAGGGGAGTCCAGTCCTTGAGGTTGGTGGATTTATAGAGCAGCACTTTGTGGTCGGTGGCTTCGACGGCGGTCATCACCCAATAGCCGCTCCCGTCGGGTGTGGTGTACCAAAAGACCTTGGGGTCGCGGAAGTTGGCGGAGTTCCGGGTCAGGACAGGATCCGTACTGTACTTGGTCCACGTTTGCCCGTCGTCCAGGCTGTAGGCCAGCGACTGGGCCTGCAGCCCGCGGTGTGGCGAAGCGTCTTTATAGGCGCTGGTGTAAATCGCAACCAGTGGCGGGTTCTCCGTAGTCCCGAGACCGGAAGAATTGTCCTTGTCCACCACAACGCTGCCCGAGAACACATCCTCCTGGTCATCCGTGGAGATGGCCAGCGGCTGCTCCTGCCAGTGAACCAGGTCAGTGGAGGAGGCATGTCCCCAGGACATGTTGCCCCACGTGTTCCCGGACGGGTTGTGCTGGAAGAAGAGATGGTAGATCCCCTTGTGGTAAACCATTCCGTTGGGATCGTTCATCCAGTTCTTTACGGGCGAAAAATGGTACGCCGGCCGATACGTTTCCTGGCCCAAAGTGCTGCCCGTGCTTGGTCCGGCAGGAGGGCTCCCGCCGGACTTCTCTGCCATCGCCGGTCCGGCTCCGGCCAACGCCCCGGTCAGCACCAAACCGGCCAGCGTCATGGCCGAAAGGACCTGCAGTCTTTCCTTTTGTCTTCCGTGCATTTTGTGAATCGCCCTTCATCGCGCGTTACTTATGACAACGATGTCAATACGTGACGGAGCCTAAGTTAAGTCCGGAAGACAAGTCAACGAATTCACGGAGCCGCAGAACCGGCCCCGCGCCGGGCGGCAGCAAGTGGCAACGGTTGCTGGCTGCACCGAACGGCTCCACGGGCTTCGGCAAAGAACTGGCGCGCCCTAGGCTTGAGGCATGCGCGCATCTGGCCACCCGGCCGAACTGCAACCCAAACGCGATCCCCAGCGCCGGCTGGCCCTGCGCCCCTACGCGAGGGCTGTTGCCCAGGTCCTGCGGGTCAGTTTCCACGCCTCCCCGGGCGCGGTCATCATGAAGGTGCTCGGCTCGCTCATCTCAGCGGTGTTGCCCCTGGTCACCACCTACTTCGCGGCCCTGACCACCACCGCCCTGGCGGCTGCCTACACGGGTGATACCGGTGCCGGCCAGATGGCCATCGTCTACGTCATCATCACCGCCGCGCTGGGCCTCTTCTGGGGCGCCTTCACAAGCGTCGACCGCTACATCCAGCAGCTCATGAGCTTCAAGGTAGGGGCCATCGTAGGCGACCAGATGTACGAACGCTTCCTGGCCCTCGAGTTCTGGCGGTACGACGACAAAGAGACCGTTGACCTCTACGACCGTGCCAAGCGGTTCTCCGATTCCTATGCCCGCGTCCTCGACCGGATCGCCGGCATCTTCACCCAGCTCGTCTCGGTGATCCTGGCCGTGGGAGCCCTGCTGCTGGTCAGCTGGTGGATCGCGGTCATCGTCCTGGTGGCGATCGTGCCCAGCGTCTACTTGCAGTTCAAGCTCTCCCGGGAACAGATCGCGCACTGGAACACCCAGGTGGACTCCCGGCGGCAGCGCCGGATGATCGAGACCAACCTCCTCCGGCCCCAGCACATCGCGGAAATGCGCCTCTACGGAATCGTCAATTTCCTGATGGATCTCCGGTCCAGGCTCCGGGACGCGGACGAGCGCCGCCGGCTCGATTTCCAGCGGCGGTACATTCCCAAGCAGCTGGCTGCCGACGCCCTGCAGTACGGGGCGGAGGTGGTCTCGCTGATCTGGGTGGTGGGGCAGATCATCGCCCGCGCCCAGCCCGTTGGCCAGTTCCTCTACGTCCAGCAGATCGTCAGCCGGGCGCTGTCCACCGCGAACAACCTGGTCTCCTCCCTTAGCTCGATTGACGAGGACCTGGCCAACCTCAAGGACTACGAGCTGTTCATGGCCCTGCCCGTCCACTCCGAACACGCGCCGCCGCTGTTGGCCGCGCCCCGGGAAGTGGAGCTCAGGGACATCCGCTTCACCTACACCGGGAGCGACATTGAGGTCATCCGCGGGATCAGCATGACCATCCGCGAGGGCCAGCACATCGCCATCGTGGGGGAGAACGGTGCGGGAAAGTCCACCCTGATCCGGATCCTGGCCGGGCTCTACCGGCCGGACTCGGGGCAGGTATTGCTCGACGGCGTCGACCTTGCCGCCCTCGACGTTACGTCCTGGCACCGGCACTTGGCGGTGCTGAGCCAGGAGTTCCTCAAGTACGAGTTCGCAACGGCCGCCGAGAACATCTACTTCGGCGACGTCGAGAGTTCCCGCGATGACGCGCGAATCCGCCGGGCCGCTGCCGACGCCGAGGCGCTGGACTTCATCAACAAGCTGCCCAACGGCCTGGACAACCATGTCAGCAACTGGATGGAGGACCCCCGCGGCCGCAAGGGCAGCGGCCTGTCCGGCGGGCAATGGCAGCGGCTCGCGATGGCAAGGAACTTCTACCGCGACGCCTCGTTCATGGTGATGGACGAACCCACCTCCGCCATCGACGCGCTCGCTGAGCACCGGATTTTCACGCGGCTTTTCGCGGACCGCAGCAGCACGATCATTGCCATCAGCCACCGGCTGGCCACCATCGAGAAGGCGGACATCGTTTACATGCTTGAGGACGGCCGCATCGTGGAGCAGGGCACCCACCGGGAACTGGTGGCACTCCGCGGCCGCTACTTCCGCATGTTCGAATCCCAGATCCCCGCCAGCCCCCTAACCTCGCAAGCTCGGCCAGGGAACCCTGCTGGCGTGGGCCCTGAGGAAGCAGGCGGGGTCTAGGGTTCCTCGAAAATCCACCGCCTGCCCATCAGGCCACTCTAGCCAAGGGCGGCACGCGGGCTGGGATAACCTAGAGCAGTGACTTATGAGATCGAGATCGGCCGTGGCAAGCGTGGGCGTCGTGCCTACTCCCTGGATGACATAGCAATCGTCCCCAACCGTCGTACCCGCGACCCCAAGGACGTCTCCGTCTCCTGGCAGATCGATGCCTACCAGTTCAGCATGCCCGTCATTGCGGCACCCATGGATTCGGCCATGTCCCCGGCAACCGCCATCACCCTCGGCAAGCTTGGCGGCCTGGGCGTGCTTGACCTTGAGGGCCTCTGGACGCGTTACGAGGATCCGCAGGCCATCCTGGACGAGATCGGCGCACTGCAGGACGAGACCAACAGCCCTGCTGTGACGCGTCGGATGCAGGAGCTGTACCAGGCACCCATCCAGCCCGAGCTCATCACCACCCGCCTCGCCGAGATGCGCGACGCCGGCGTCACTGTTGCCGGCTCCCTGACCCCGCAGCGCACGCAGGAACACTACAAGACCGTGGTGGCCGCGGGCGTCGACATCTTCGTAATCCGGGGAACCACCGTCTCGGCGGAGCATGTGTCCAAGGACCACGAGCCGCTGAACCTGAAGCAGTTCATCTACGAGCTTGACGTCCCCGTCATCGTGGGAGGCGCGGCCGGCTACACCCCTGCACTGCACCTCATGCGGACCGGTGCGGCCGGCGTGCTGGTCGGCTTCGGCGGCGGCGCCACAACCACCACGCGCCGCGCGCTGGGCATCCACTCGCCCATGGCCTCCGCCATCTCCGACGTTGCCGCCGCCCGCCGCGACTACATGGACGAGTCCGGCGGCCGGTACGTGCATGTGATCGCCGACGGCGGCATGGGCGCCTCCGGCGACATCGTCAAGGCCATCGCCATGGGCGCCGACGCCGTCATGCTGGGCAGCGCCCTGGCACGGGCCGAGGAGGCACCCGGCAAGGGCTGGCACTGGGGGCAGGAAGCGCACCACCTGGAACTCCCGCGCGGGGACCGGGTCAACGTGGGCACGGTCGGCCCGCTGGAGGAAGTCCTCTTCGGACCGGGCCACCACACCAACGGAACGTCCAACCTGATCGGGGCCCTCCGCCGTTCGATGGCTACCACGGGCTATTCGGACCTCAAGGAATTCCAGCGGGTCGACGTCGTCGTATCCCCTTACGAAGGGAACTGACCCGCAAGGGAAGGCCAGGGGCGGCGTCCGTCCCTGGCCTTCCTCCCAAGCGGGCCCCCAGCAAGTAGTGTGGTCCTACTACCGGCACTAGAGGCACTGGAGGCGTTCGATGAAGACTGTTCCTGCTCATGGCGGGGCACTCGGCCCGGCAGCCAGGGAAGCAGCCATCCAGCGGCTTCGTGATACCTCACGGCCCGGCCAGGAACTAGACATCCTCATTGTCGGCGGCGGCATCGTCGGCACCGGAGCAGCCCTCGACGCCGTCACCCGGGGACTGAGCGTTGGCATCGTCGAAGCCAGTGACTGGGCAGCCGGGACCTCATCCCGGTCCTCCAAGCTCATCCACGGCGGCCTGCGCTATCTTGAAATGCTCGACTTCGCGCTGGTGAAGGAAGCCCTGCAGGAGCGCGGGCTGCTGCTCTCCGAGCTCGCGCCGCACCTGGCCCGGCCGGTGCCCTTCCTGTACCCGCTCACCAAACCCTTCATCGAGCGTCCGTATGTGGGAGCCGGCATCGCGCTGTACGATGCCATGTCCATCTCCAGCGGACACAGCCGCGGCGTTCCCTTCCACAAGCACCTGTCGAAGCGCGGCACATTGCGCGCCGCCCCGAGCCTGAAGAACGATGCGTTCGTGGGTTCCATCAGGTACTACGACGGGCAGGTGGATGACGCCAAGTACGTCGCCAACCTGGTCCGCACCGCCGCGTACTACGGTGCCCACGCCGTCAACCAGATGGCCGTGGTGGACTTCCTGCGCGAAGGCGAACGCGTTGTGGGGGCCAAGGTGGTCAACCGTGAGGACGGCACGCAGTTCAATATCCGCGCCAAGCAGGTCATCAACGCCACCGGCGTCTGGACCGACGAAACACAGGCGATGGTGACCGAACGCGGCCAGCTGAAGGTGCGGGCCTCCAAGGGGATCCACCTGGTGGTGCCCCGCGACCGCTTCCAGTCCACCGTGGGACTGATCCTGCGCACCGAAAAATCGGTGCTGTTCGTCATCCCGTGGGGCCGGCACTGGATCATCGGCACCACGGACACCGACTGGAATCTGGACAAGGCCCATCCGGCAGCATCAAGCAAAGACATCGACTACATCCTCGAGCACGTCAACAGGGTCCTCAAGCGGCCGCTCACCCGCGAAGATGTTGAAGGCGTGTACGCCGGGCTGCGGCCCCTCCTTGCCGGCGAAAACGACACCACCGCCAAGCTGTCACGCGAACACGTGGTGGCGCACCCGGTCCCCGGCCTCGTCGTCGTCGCGGGCGGAAAATGGACCACCTACCGGGTGATGGCCAAGGACGCCGTGGACGAGGCCACCCGCACCATGGACGAGCGGGTCCCGCCGAGCTGCACGGAAACCATCCCGCTGCTTGGGGCCCACGGCTTCCGCGCGGCATGGAACCGGCGGAACCGGACCGCCGAGGAATCGGGCGTGCATGTGGCCCGGATCGAGCACCTGCTCAACCGGTACGGGTCCCTGATCCCGGAGGTGCTGGCCCTCATCGAAGAGAACCCGGCGCTGGCCGAGCCGATTCCGGGAGCCGACGACTACCTCCAGGCCGAGGCCGTCTACGCGGCAACACACGAGGGGGCGCGGCACGTGCACGACGTGCTGACCCGGCGGACGCGGATCTCGATTGAAGCGTGGGACCGTGGTGTGTCCGCGGTCCCGGTTGTCGCTAAACTGATGGGTGACGTCCTCGGCTGGAGCGACGCGCAGCGCGAAAATGAGGTGCGGCACTACATTGCGCGCGTGGAGGCCGAACGCCTCAGCCAGCAACAGCCGGACGACAAATCCGCAGACGCCGCCCGCCTGGGTGTGGAAGACATCGTGCCCTTGCGCTGAGGGGCCGGATGCCCCGTACTGCCGACTGAAGGGAAACGCCTTGGCGGAAGCACTTGACCCGTATGATGCGGACCTCACCACCCCCGAGATGGTGATCCTGGAGATGGAGGCATCGGACAAGGCCGACGCCGCAACCCAGCTCGCGGAACGGCTCTACGCCGCCGGGCGCGTCTCGAACCTTGAGGGGTTCCTGCAGCACGTTAACGCCCGCGAGCACCAGCTGGCCACCGGACTTCCGGGTGGAATCGGCCTGCCGCACGCGCGCAGCGAGTTCGTGACCCGCACGTCCATTGCGGTGGGCGTCGCCAAATACGGCTCCGCCTTGGACTTCGGTGCAGCCGACGGCCCCGCAACGCTGATCCTTCTGATTGCCACCCCCGCCAGCTCCTTCTCCGACCACCTTGAAGTCCTGGCGACCCTGGCCAGGTCCCTGTCCAAGGAATCGTTCCGCGAATCCCTGCGGCGCGCCTACGACGCCGACATCATTTCCGAACTGATCAACTCCAGCCTGGTCTTTTTCGACCACTGATCCGGTGCCCGCCGCAGATGCCGCCGGCGTCGGCGTTTAGCTGTTCTACAAAGGTACGAAGTACGGTTAACACGTGTGGAAAACTGCCCTTAAACCCCGCTGGATCGCTGGATTTGTTTTTGCGATCGCCATTTCCGGGGTCTTCGTGCTGCTGAGCCAGTGGCAGTTCGGGCGCTCCACGCAGCCCGAGGCCCCGGTCAACCCTGCCACCGAACAGGTCCAGCCGCTGACCGATACCCTCCAGCCGGGCGAGTTTTTCCACGGTACCGACGCCGACCAGATGGTCAGCGCGCGGGGCAGCTACGACCCGGACAAGCAGGTCCTGGTCCCGGGCCGCCTGCACGAAGGCCGAACCGGCTACTGGGTGGTTGCCGCCTTCGCCGTCGACGGCGCCCCGGCGCTGACCGGCGCTGCGGCCTCGCCGCAAACCTGGATCCCCGTGGCCCGCGGATGGGTGGCCGACCCCGCCGACGCGCCAGCGCCGCCGTCAGGCGCTGTTGAACTGACCGGGCGGCTCCTGCCGTCCGAGGCCCCCCTCGCCAAAACGGCGCCGCAGCCGGGCCAGGCAACCGCCGTCTCCGTGGCCGAACTCATCAACTACTGGGAGATCAGCAGCTACCCGGGCTTCGTGGCCGCCACCGCCGAAGTGGCAGGGGGAGCGGATGTCAGCCCGGCCGGCGTGCCCGGCGACCTGCTGCCCCTGGAGATCGGGCCGCAGCCGCCCGGGCAGCAGATCAACTGGCTCAACCTCTTCTACTCCCTCGAATGGGTGGTCTTCGCCGGGTTCGCCCTGTTCATCTGGTGGCGGCTGGTCAAGGACGACTACCACCGGGACCTGGAAGAGGGCCTTGACGATGAACACCACGAGGCCGGCCCGGATCCCGGGCAAAAGCCTGACCAGAACCAGCACCCGGAACCGACCCAGCAAAAGGTACAGCCATGATTGAACCGAAACCCGCCACCTCCGCAGAAGGCGGCAACACAGCCGGCAAGGCCGCAGGCAAGAAGCGGCGCTTTGGGGGCACCGAGGCGCAGATCCGCTCGGCCCTGAAGTTCTACAAGGTGCTGGCCTACCTCACAGGCGCCATGCTGCTCCTGCTCTGCGCCGAACTGATCGCCCGGTACGGCTTCGGCCAATACCTGTTCGCCGGCGGCACCAACGCCGCGACTGGGCAGCCCTTCGGCTTCGGGTTCGCCGACGCCGAGCCTCCGGGCGTGCTGGACGGGGTCAACCTGTCCGTCACCGTCCTGATCGTGCACGGCTGGATGTACGTGGTGTACCTGATGTCCAACTTCCGGCTCTGGTCGCTCATGCGCTGGCCGTTCCTCAAGCTGATCCTGCTCGCCCTCGGCGGCGTCATCCCGTTCCTGTCCTTCATCGTGGAGAAGAAGTTCCACGCCGAGGTGGAGGCCGAGCTGGCCGCCAACCCGCAGGCACCGCAGCGGTACTAGTCCCTGGCACCCGGGCCACCGCCCGCCGTCGGACGTCTGCTCCGTCACAGCACCGCCTCTCAAGGTGCGCCGGTGCAACGGCGCAAAGTAGGCTATTACGGTGACTACTCCCACTGCATCCCAGACTTCCCAGAAGCCGGTGCTGGTAGTTGACTACGGTGCCCAGTACGCGCAGCTGATTGCACGCCGCGTCCGGGAAGCAAACGTGTATTCGGAAGTGGTTCCGCATACCTACTCCACCGAGCAGCTCCTCGCCAAGAATCCGGCCGCCATCATCCTTTCCGGCGGGCCCTCCAGCGTCTACGCCGACGGCGCCCCGACCGTAGGTGCCGACCTCTTCGAGGCCGGTGTGCCGGTCTTCGGCATCTGCTACGGCTTCCAGGCCATGGCGAACGCCCTGGGCGGCAAGGTGGACAAGACCGGCCTGCGGGAGTACGGCTCCACGGAAACCACCATCCTTGGCGAGGGACGCTCCGTCCTGGAGGGCATGCCCCAGCACCAGAAGACCTGGATGAGCCACGGTGACTCCGTCCACCTGGCCCCGGAGGGGTTCGAGGTGCTGGCGACGACGGCGGGCGCCGAAGTGGCTGCCTTCGCCAACGAGGAAAAGGGCCTGTTCGGCGTGCAGTGGCACCCCGAGGTCAAGCACTCCGCCTATGGCCAGCAGGTGCTTGAGAACTTCCTGTTCAACTGCGCCAAGATCGAAGCCAACTGGACCACCGGCAACATTGTCGAGGAACAGGTGGAGCGCATCCGCCAGCAGGTGGGGGACGCCCGCGTGATCTGCGGCCTCTCCGGAGGCGTGGACTCAGCCGTCGCCGCTGCCCTGGTGCAGCGCGCCGTGGGTGACCAGCTCACCTGTGTCTTCGTGGACCACGGCCTGCTGCGTGAAGGCGAAGCCGAACAGGTGGAACGGGACTTCGTTGCCGCCACCGGCGTGAAGCTCTACGTCGCCAACGAGCAGGAGCGCTTCCTGTCCGCCCTCGCCGGCGTCAGCGATCCCGAAACCAAGCGCAAGATCATCGGCCGCGAGTTCATCCGCGCCTTCGAAGAGGCCGAGCTGGCCATCATCGCCGAGGCCGCGGCACACGGCGAGAAGATCAAGTTCCTGGTCCAGGGCACACTGTATCCGGACGTCGTCGAATCCGGCGGCGGCGAAGGTGCGGCGAACATCAAGAGCCACCACAACGTGGGCGGGCTTCCCGAGGACCTGCAGTTCGAACTCGTCGAGCCGCTCCGGGCACTGTTCAAGGACGAGGTCCGCGCCGTCGGCGCCCAGCTTGGGCTGCCGCAGGAGATCGTGGGCCGCCAGCCGTTCCCCGGACCAGGCCTGGGCATCCGGATCGTCGGCCAAGTCACCAAGGAGCGCCTGGACCTGCTGCGCAAGGCCGACGCCATTGCCCGGGCCGAGCTGACCGCTGCCGGGCTGGACAACGACGTATGGCAGATGCCCGTGGTCCTGCTGGCCGATGTCCGCAGCGTGGGCGTCATGGGTGACGGCCGCACCTACGGCCACCCCATCGTGCTCCGCCCTGTCTCCTCCGAGGACGCCATGACCGCTGACTGGTCGCGGCTCCCGTACGACCTCCTGGCCAGGATTTCGAACCGGATCACCAACGAGGTGGACGGCGTCAACCGCGTGGTGCTGGACGTCACCAGCAAGCCGCCGGGAACCATCGAATGGGAATAGCGTTCTGAGTGGCCGGCCTCCGATACGGAGGCCGGCCACTCCTGTTTCCGGATCAAATCTCCGCAATTTCGGGCACTCCAGTGTTGCGGTCTCTCGAGTCCGGCGCCGGAGCGGCTACGCTCGAACGTATGCCGGTATGGTCCAGGGCGTCACGCGCAAGCGCAGAAAAGAAGGCAGTAGTGTCAGTTGGTCAAGGCCACCCGGAAGGCTCGGAAGAGCTTCGCAAATGGCTGTCCGGGCTCAAACCCGTCACGGGTGCAGACACGATGCTGCGCTTCACCAAGACCCCTGAGGGCTCCATTGACCTGACCCACGCGCACCCGTCCGGTCTTGCCCAGCTCATGGCCGGGCGCCGCACCCGCCTGTCCACCCTGATCCGGGACCGGCAGCAGTACCTCGTGGCGGCGCGGGCCTCACGCAACATCCGCTCCAAGATTTTCGAACTCGCCAACGACCGCGGGATCGACGCCGGCTACCTCTCGGCCGGCACGGTGGTGTGGACGTCCGCCGTCGGCGGCAAGCCGCAGCGTATCTCGGCGCCCGTCATGCTCACCGCGATTTCCCTGACCGTCCGACCGGGCGAAGACGACTACGAGCTCCAGCTGACGGAGCAGGCGCACATCAACCCGGCATTGGTCCGGCACCTGAAGACCATCCACGGCATCGTGTTCGACGTCAACGCCGTCACCCGGCTGGCCTACAGCACCGCCCGCTTCGACCCGCAGCCTGTACTGGACCGGCTGGGCACCCTGATCCGGCCCATCCATGGCGCCGAGGCCCAGCACAACCTGCTCGTGTCCACCTTCGCGGACCTGTCCGGCAACCTGGACGACCCCTGGATCAACGATTCCAATCCCATCGTGTCTGCCCTGGCTACCGCAGCCGGAGGAGAAGTGGTGGACGTGGCGGAACCGGATCCGTCCCGTTTCCCGCCACTGGACAGCCGGCACCCCCAGGACGAGCTGCTCCTGCTGGATGCGGACACGGACCAGCAGTACGTCATTGATGCTGCGCGCGCCGGTGATTCCCTGGTGGTCAGCAGCCCGCCGGGCACAGGGCAGACGCAGACGGCCATCAACACCATCGGCGCCCTGGTGGATGCCGGCAAGACCGTCCTGGTAGTGGGTGACCGCCGCGCCAGCCTCAACGAGGTGTCCGGCCAGCTGGAGTCCCTGGGCCTTGAATCCATCCTGTTCCAGCTCTCCGGGAACGTCACCGCGCAGCAGCTGAAAGGCCAGCTGGTCCGGGCCATCGTCCGCAACGAGAAGTCGCTGGAACCACAGCTCGGCAACCTCCACGCCACCCTGACCGAGCACCGCCACGCGCTGATGGACCACGTGGCCTCGCTGCACAATGTCCGGCAGCGGTGGGGATGCTCGCCTTACCAAGCCATGCAGTCGCTGGCGGAACTGACTTCCATCCACCCCGCCCCGGCCACCACGGTCCGGCTCAAGCGGAGCGTCCTGGACAGCATCCGCGACCGTGACGAACTGGCCGGAAGGCTGCGCCGTGCGGCGGAACTGGGCAGCTTCAGCAAGGCCGCAACCACCAGCCCCTGGCATGGGGCACGGCTCCTCACCCGGAAGGAAACCGAGGAAGCCCAGGAGCTGGTCCGTTCCGTGGCGAAGAGCCTGCCTGCCCTGCGGGAGCGCATGAATGCCGTGGCAGAGCACGCCGAGATCCGCGTCGGTGAATCCTTCGCCGAATGGGGCGAGCAGCTGGAACTGCTGGTGGCAGTCCGCGGCAGCCTGGACAAGTTCACCCCGGACATCTTCGACCGGCCGGTGACCGACCTCATCTCCGCCACCGCCCCTTCCGCCTGGCGGCGGGAACGCGGCATCGAGATGACCTCCATGCAGCGGTCCAGGCTGCGCAGGGTCGCCAAGGAATACGTCCGGCCCGGCGTCCACATCGCCGACCTGCACAGCTCCCTGGTCCTGGTTCAGGAACAGCGGGCCCTGTGGGCAGGCTACGCCACCACCCAGCGGCACCCGGCTGTTCCGTCCGGGCTTGCCGAGATGAACGCCATGTACCGGGAACTGGACCGAGAGCTCACCCAGCTGGGAGAGGCCCTGAAGCATACCGAGGCGGGCGGTTCGCTCTCCACGGTCCGGTACGGGGAACTCATGGACCGCCTTGAGCGGCTGGTGGCGGATACGGACACGCTCAAGACCCTGCCGGAACGAACGCTGCTGGTGGAAAACATGCGTGAGCACGGGCTGGGGGAGCTTTTGGCTGACCTGGCCGAGCGGGAAGTACCCGCCGCTTCCGTCGCCGCCGAGCTGGAGCTCGCCTGGTGGCAGTCTGCGCTTGAGGCGATGATCAGCGGTGACGACTACCTGGCGATGTCCGACGGCGACGCCCTCCGGCAGCTCGAAGCCGAGTACCGGCTCGCGGACAATGCGCACATAGCCAGCGGGGCGGCCCGGCTCCGCTGGGACCTTGCCGAGCGCTGGCGCGCCGCGATCGCCGGGCAGCCCCGCCAGGCCGACCTCCTGCGCAGCCTGCTCAAAGACGGCCGCGTGTCGCTGCCGGCGCTGACCGCCCAGGCCCCGGACCTGATCGGTACCCTGGTGCCCGTGTGGTCCGTCAGCCCGTACCTGATGACCGGGCTGCTACCGGCAGAGCAACATTTCGACGCCGTGGTCATCCTCGACGCCGAAGCCACCTCGCTGCAGGCGGTACTTCCCTCCATTGCGCGCGCACGCCAGGTGATTGCCTTCGGTGACGCCCGCATCGCCAGCCCGCGCACCTTCACAGTGGGTGTGGAGCGGCTGGCGCCCGGTGAATCAGCGCATCAGCGGGTGGAGAGTGCCTTCACCGCGCTGTCCGCCGTGCTGCCGGTGTGGCGGCTAAACTTCGTTTACCGAGCGGTGGACGAGGACCTGGTCCTGCAGCTGAGCAAGAACTTCTACGACGGCGGGCTCCGCCGGCTGCCGGAGGGACAGTCGGCCACGGGGCTGGACCGGTCCCTGCTGGTGGAGTACCTGCCGGACGGAACCGGGCTGCCCAGCGCCGACCATGAAGGTGTTGAATCCGTGGTGGCCGAGGTCAACCGGGTGGTGGAGCTGGTCTTCGAACACGCCCGCCTGCGCCCGCGCACCTCGCTGGCCGTGGTGACCGCCAGCCTTCGCCACGCTGCCCGGATCGGTGAGGCCATCAGGCTCCAGCTGCCCAACCACCCCGGACTCGCCGGGTTCTTCGGCGCGGGCCCGGAGTCGTTCCGGGTGGTGGACCTTGAGCGGGCCCAGGGCCTGGTGCGCGACCACGTCATTTTCTCACCGGGCTTCGGCCGGACACCGCATGGGCGCGCCCTGCACAGCTTCGGGCCGCTGTCCGCCGAGGGAGGGCGGGAAAAGTTCGCCCTCGCGATGACCCGCGCCCGGCGCTCGATGCACGTTCTGACGTGCTTCCGGCCCGAGGACCTGGACCACACCCGGCTCACGCACGGGGCAGTGGACCTGTATGCCCTGCTGGACCGGGAAATCTCGGGCAACACGGATCTCGGTACGCCCGCGTCCCGCGCTGCCGCCAGCGAACAGGCGCTCGGCGCCGACCCGCTCGTGGCGGACCTGGGCGACCGGCTGCGGGCACGCGGTGCGCGGGTCTGGCACCAGTACGACGGCGCCATCGACGTGGTGGCCGCCGCCGATCCGCTGAACACCATGGGCCAGGACGACGCCGATCTTCCCTGGCCGGTGGCTATCGAGTCCGACGGCACGGAACAGTACCGCACCATGAGTGTCCGGGAGCGGAGCAGGCTGCGTCCCCAGCTGCTCGAACGGCTTGGCTGGCGGTACATGCCCTTGTGGACCATCGAGGTTTTCACCGATCCGTCCGCCTGTGCAGACCGGATCGCCAAGTACCTCGGACTGGAAAAGATTGTACTTCCGGGACGGGTGGCTTCGCCCGGATTCCTTGACGACGACGTCGACCAGGCGCTGAATGATATTGATGCCGTGGCGGAGTCCGCTCCGGCATCGAACGTTACGCGTTTCCCGGGCCCGGCTTCCGGACGGCGGGCCGGCAACGCAGTACGTGCCGGTCATCAGGCAGCCGCCGCGGACCGGCAGGACAGCAAGGAGGCGGCCCCGGTGGGCAGCGACGAGAAGACCAACAGCACCAACAGCGAAGCGCCGCCCGCAGACGGTGACGAGACAGCGGAAGCGCCTGCGTCGGCCGCCCGTGCCGGCCAGAAGCCGGCGGAGGGCATCCTGCCCGCCCGGGCTGCCGAGGATGATCCGCGGGCGTGGGGCGACCGTGACGATGACCATGACGCATGGCTGAAGGAACAGAAGCCGCCGCACTGGGGGTGACACCTTCGTAGGCCCCGGCGCCGCCTGAAGGAGGCAGCCGGTTACGGCGGTCCGACCAGGACAAAGAACAGCTTGCCTTGCGTGGAGGCACCGGCCAGCCGGGCCGCCTGTTCCGCGTTGGCGGCCACGACGATCAGGCCGTCAGTCTCCTGCGTGCCAAGCCATTGCCCGCCCTGCCCGCCGGTTGCCGAGGTCCACAGCACGGGCACCGCCGCGGCCAGGACTTCGGACGGTGTTTGCTGGTCGAAACCGTTCCCCCCGGTCAGCACCACGTTCACCAGCTGCCCGGGGGAAACCAACTGGATGGACGACGGGTCCGCCATCCGAAGGGGCACTGCAGCTGAGCCGGCAGGACTGCCGGTGAGGAGGCCGGGCCCCAGCAGCTGGGCATCCGCCAGCAGCTGGCCCTTGCGCAGCGGGGCAGCCAGCTGCCTGCCGGACGCTTCGCCGGGTTCGCGCAGGACGCCGTCCGCGAGCATGCCCGGAGGAACCTGGATCGCGGAAAGGTCAGTGGCCGCAAGGGCAGACCCGGCAGGCAGGTCCCGGGCGGCGGCCAGTGCGGTGACGGTGTGGACCGGTGCCGGCGTGAGCTGGTGGACGGTGAGTGCCGCCGCTGCACACAGCAACAGGGCAATGGCAAGTCGGCGGTTGCGGCTCAGCCAGCCGCCAAACCTGGCATTGGGACGGGCAATGGAGCGGCCGGAGGGAACCGGCCGGCCGGGACGTCGAAGGAA
The DNA here is from genome assembly GCF_059090105.1 of Arthrobacter sp. K410C. Taxonomy (NCBI): domain Bacteria; kingdom Bacillati; phylum Actinomycetota; class Actinomycetes; order Micrococcales; family Micrococcaceae; genus Arthrobacter; species Arthrobacter sp. K410C. The sequence continues at coordinate 505,529 of NZ_JBNHFJ010000001.1, read as the reverse complement.
TCCGGAAGCTTCCCGGCGGGCACGGAAGGGATGAGCAGGCATGCCGCCACGCTAGGCGCCCCAAATATGCAAAAGACAGCGGCCCCGCACCTATGTGGACAATGTCCCATCGGTGCAGGGCCGCCGTCGTAACGGCGGAAGCCGGAATCAGCTGGCGGCAGCCGCAGCTGCCGGAGCGGGAGCGGAAGGTGCCGCTGCCGGAGCAGGCGTGGAAGAAGCCGGCGCTGCGGAGACGGTGTTGCCCTTGGAGTCCCGGGAATCGGTCCGGTAGAAGCCGGAGCCCTTGAACACGACACCCACGCTGTTGAACTTCTTGCGCAGCGCGCCCTGGCATTCCGGGCACGACGTCAGTGAGCTGTCCGAGAACGACTGGACGATGTCGAAGGCGTGGCCGCAATCCTTGCAGGCGTAAGCATATGTTGGCACTGGTGCTCCTCCTCTTGGGCAAACGAGAGGTCCCGTGCTGCCACCTGGTAATCCATTAGCAGTCGCAGGGCCTGAGTGCTAATTCTATCATCCCGTTGCGGCCACCCGCCTGACTTATGCGATCTTGCCCAACGGCCTAAGCCCCGACGGGACAAGGACGGCGGGAACAGGACGGTCGAACTCCTCGGCAGGAATCCGGCCCGCCGGGAGGAGTTCATCGTCATAGATAACAGCGGCCAGCGGGATTTCCTTCCCGGCGGTGGCAAGGTGGCCCAGGAACTTGTCGTAGTAGCCGCCGCCCTGGCCCACCCTGTTGCCGTCGAGATCCACGGCGGTAGCAGGGATGAACAGTGCTGTGGCCTCGCCGGCAACATCCGGTCCGTGGCGGGGCCCAACCGGTTCCATGATGGGTGCGTACCTGCTGCGTTCCAGGGTGCTGTCCGGGCCCCAGATAACCCAGCTCAACTCACGGCCCGGCTCGCAAACGGGGAGCAGGACCTTGTGGCCGTTGCCGTGGAGGGCGGCGATGAGGGGCAGCGTGGGCGGCTCGACGCCAGTACCGAGATACACGCAGAACGTCGCCGGCCTTCCGCCGGACATGGATTCGGCCCAGGCGGCACCATGCATGGCCAGGGCAGCGCCGGCGGCTTCCAGTTCTTCAGGGGTCAGTGCTGCCCTTCGCCGGCGGTGGGCTGTCCGGATGTCGTCCTTGGCGGTGGCTTGCTGTTGGGTCATTGTGTCTCCTTATTACCCGTGCTGGGGGGTTGGTACGCCGGTTCCGGCGCGGCTGCCCGCCGGTCCGTTGATTACTGAATGCTTGACGCTGACGTTAGATTAGTCCGGTGAGTACCCGTAACCCGAGAGTCCGCAAAGCCGTCATCCCCGCTGCCGGTCTGGGCACCAGGTTCCTTCCTGCCACCAAGGCTATGCCCAAGGAAATGCTGCCTGTGGTGGACAAGCCTGCCATCCAGTATGTGGTGGAGGAAGCCGTGCAGGTGGGGCTGAATGACGTTCTGATGATCACGGGACGTAACAAGCGGGCTCTGGAGGACCACTTTGACCGGGTCCCGGCCTTGGAGTCAACGCTTGCCGACAAAGGGGACACTGAGAAACTGGCGTCCATCCAGGCGGCCAGCAACCTTGGCGACATCCATTACGTGCGCCAGGGCGATCCCAATGGGCTGGGCCACGCCGTCCTCCGGGCCAAGCAGCACGTTGGCGATGAAGCCTTCGCCGTGCTGCTGGGGGATGACCTCATTGATGCCCGTGACGAACTGCTCAGCACCATGATCGATGTCCAGGCCAAGACCGGCGGGTCTGTGGTCGCCCTCATCGAGGTGGAACCGTCACAGATCAGCTCCTACGGCTGTGCGGACATCCAGGACATCGACGGCGAAAGCTTTGTGCGGGTCAACGGGCTGGTCGAGAAGCCGTCCGCTGATGAAGCGCCGTCAAACCTTGCTGTTATTGGCCGCTACGTCCTGCATCCGTCCGTCTTCGAAGTTCTGGAGCGCACCGGCCCCGGACGCGGCGGAGAGATCCAGCTGACGGACGCACTGCAGGAGCTCGCCACCGGGAGCGGCGAAGGCCGCGGCGTTTACGGTGTTGTGTTCCGGGGACGCCGCTACGATACGGGCGACAAGCTCAGCTACCTCAAGGCATGCCTGCAGCTCGCCATCGACAGCGAGGACCTCGGCCCGGGCCTGCGGGAGTGGCTGCCGGGGTTCACCGACGGCCTGTCCAAGTAGCAGCTGTGCGATTCGGCCCCATCTGGCCCGTAACCCTGGAGTGCGGCGACCTGGTCCTGCGGCCCATCAGGTACCGGGACAAAAAGGAGTGGACGGAGGTCAGGTCCCGCAACAGCGACTGGCTTGCACCGTGGGAGGCGTCCAACCCGGACCCGCGCGCAGGCCTTCCGGACTACCGGCAGATGGTCCGTTCGTTGAATACGCAGGCCGCCCAGGCCACCGCCCTGCCCTTCGTGATCACGGAGAGAACTCCGGGGCTGCGAAATCCGCCAATCATCGGCCAGTTGACGGTCTCCTCCATCGTGTGGGGGTCGGCGATGATGGCCACCCTGGGATATTGGGTGGACCAGGCCAGGGCCGGGCGCGGAATCGCCCCCACTGCAGTGGCCCTGGTGACCGACCACTGCTTCCAGACCCTGGGGCTGCACCGGATGGAAATCAACATCCGGCCTGAAAATGCGCCCAGCCTGCGGGTGGTGGAGAAGCTGGGCTTCCGGGACGAGGGCTACCGGCCCCGCTACCTCCACATCAACGGCGAATGGGCCGACCACCGGTCGTTCGCCCTGACATCGGAAGAGGTCCCGGAAGGCCTGTTGACACGCTGGCTCGCCACCAGGCCGTCATAAATCCACTCATTTGCTCCCCGGCCTGCGACACACCGCGGCTAATGCCGCAGCAGGAGGCCTGATGCTCATACGGTTTTGAGTGTGGACTTCCCCCTTAGCAGCTCAGTGATCCTTGTGGTTGCCGTCGTGCTCTGGATTGTGTGGGTTGCCCCCTACGTCCTCCGGAACCGCCGGCACCAGTTCCAGCCCGCCGGTGATTTTCTGGCAGACGCCCCAGCCGAGGAAAGACCGGATCAGCCAGCCGGTCTGGTACTGAACGTCGCCGCCCAGCAGGAGAAGCCCATGGAAGCCAGGAAGAGCGCCGGACCCTCCGCCAAGCCTGCCGGCCCGGCACCCGCCGGCCGCCTCCGGATCCGTTACGGCCGGACCGCACTGGCGCTTGCCGGACTCCTGTCTTTGATGACGTCACTGGTTTCCGCAATTCTGCTGCCTTTTGGCCTCGGCTCACCTTTCCTGCCGCTGGCCTGTGCGGCACTGACGGCGGTGTCCGTCGCCATCCTGCGCTGGCTGGCTGTCCGCGACCGCAAGGCCAAGGTCAACGCGGCTTTTCGCTCGGCTATGAGCGCACCGCCGGTTAGACACGTATCCGAAAGGATTCCGCCGAAGCCGGAGTCGGCCCCCGCTCCCCGGGAAAGCCCGCTCTTTGACGCCGAGGCCCACCAGCCGAAGGTCCAGCAGCTGACAGCCCAGGAACTTCGCGAGGCAGCCCTGGCCGTTGCCGTTGCGGCGGGTGATCCGAGTGCGGCTGCGGCGGCATCGGGGACTCCCGCCGGTACCCCCTGGGAGCCGGTAGAGGTTCCGAAGCCTGTATACGTTGATGCCGCCAAGGCCGAACGCCCAGAGCCTGAGCCGCTTGAGCTGCCGGCCGCGCCGAAGGCAGTGGGCAAGCCGTCCCTGAAGCAGGGTGCAGCAGGGACGCCTGCCGCTGCTGCACCGGCTGCAGAAGCCCAGCAGCTCAGCAAGGCACAGAGCGCACTGAGCAACCTCGACGACGTCCTGCAGCGCCGCCGCGCATAAACCTTGGCGGGCGGTACGACGGCGGCATCCGGGGTGCTGCTGCCCCTCACCAGGGTGCGGATTGGCATTGGGACGGGAAAATTTGTAGCCTAGGGTCACCGGTCCAGCACCTGCACCAAGTGGCCGTTCCGGGGCTATAGCTCAGTTGGTAGAGCGCTTCGTTCGCATCGAAGAGGTCAGGGGTTCGAATCCCCTTAGCTCCACAAATGTGAGGAGTGGGGTCGTCCTTCTGGGATGGTTCTGTCCTCGGTAACACCCCGGTCTTCGGACCGAGGTGTTCTTCTTTGGAATCCCGGATCTGCCAGTCCACCCTGTGCCGCGCCCTTTGATGGCCAGTAATTGCCAGTTCTCTCGGGAGGCGGGATGGCCAGGACCCTACAGCCAGCCCTTCTTTTTGAAGATGCCATACATTCCCACCCCCACCGCCGCCATGAGGCCGATCGCCATCGGGTAGCCAAAGGCCCAGTGCAGCTCGGGCATGTAGTCGAAGTTCATGCCGTAGATCCCGGCCACGAACGAGGGCGCAAACAAGATGGCGGCCCAGGAGGAAATCTTCTTGACCTGCTCGTTCTGCGCGGCGCTGGCCTCATTCTGGCGGTTGGCCGTCAGGGTGCCGTCAAGCGTCAGGGCATTCTGCAGCAGGTCCCGGAACGAGTCTGCCCGGGAGATCACCCGTTCAACGTGGTCCTCCACGTCGCGCAGGCTGTGCTGGAGCTCGCTTTCCACACCGTACTTCGCGAAGCCCCGCTTGAGCTGGTGCATCATGTCCGGCAAGGGATGGATGGCGCGCTGGAACTGGATCACTTCCCGGGCCAGTTCGTAAATCCGGCGGGAGACGGTGGAATCGCCGCTGAAGAGCTGGTCCTCGATCTCGTCGATGTCATTCTCAAGCCCTGCGACTACCGGGGCATAATCGTCAACCACTGCGTCCAGGAGGGCGTACAGCACCGCTTCAGGGCCGTGCCGGAGAAGGTCAGGCCTGCCTTCGAGCCGTTTCCTTACGCGGGCCACACCGGCCGTCTCGGCATGCCGCACGGTGACCACGAAGTTCTTTCCCGTGAAGATGTGGAGTTCCCCGAATTCCACTGTTTCACTGGCGTCCAGGTAGCGTGCCGGCCGGAGGACGGTAAAGAGGTTGTCCCCGTAGCGCTCCAACTTAGGGCGCTGGTGGGCTGAGATGGCATCCTCCACCGCGAGGGCGTGGAGCCCGAACTCCGCGGCCACGGCGGCCATCTCAACCTTGGTGGGACGGTACAGCCCAATCCACGCCATCCCGCCGTGGTGCGCCAGCGTCTCGAATGTCTGCTCCAGGTTTTCCGGCTCGGCATGGCGGACGCCGTCAACGTAGACGGCATTGTCGATGATGGTCATGCGCAGGTGCCTTCGCTGTACGTGCTCACGATGGTCAGGACATCGCTCCGATAATGGCGCCGGACACGGCCATCGCCACCAGGTCATGGCCGGCGTCGATCACTGTCACTGCAGCCGGGCGGCCTGCAAAACCGTTGTGGATCACATGGCCTCCGGCACGGAAGACAAGTCCCAACACCAGCGCGAACCAGGCTCCTGCCAGGGCACTATCCAGCCCCAGCTTGCTGATGAGGACGGCCAGGAGGATGACGGTCAGCGCCGAAGCCAGCATCATGGGGAGCCAGATTCCTGCTCCGCCACCGATGTTCTTCAGATCCTCCTCGGTCTTGCCGATGGCGGCCATCCACCGGTTGCCCAGGACGGCCGGCATGTACCACATGAAGCCAATGGCCATGCTGGCCACGAAAGCCAGCAAGACCGCGAGCCAGTTGATCTGTGAGACGTAAGAGAGCCAATCCATTCAAGAAATCCTAGCCGTCCGGAGCCGGCCGGAAGGGGAGGCAGGTCCCGAGGCGCCGCAGCGGATCCGGTATCAGCCGCCCGTCGACTTGGTGAGGCCGCTAATGAGGGGCTCGGTCCGGTAGGGAATATGGGTGTGCAGCGCCAGCACCGTTTCGGTCCGGATGACGCCCTTGATGCGGAGGACCTGCCGCAGCGATGCCTGCAGGTTGTGGGTGTCCGTGGCCACCACCCGGCACCAAACGTCGCCGCGTCCGGAAATTTCATGGACTTCCAGGACCTGGGGGATCAGCCGCAGCGCGGCGACCACACCATCCAGTTCACGGTGCGAGACCTCAATGGTCACAAAAGCCACCACATCATAGCCCACGGCCTCAAGATCCACTTCCCGGCCGCCCGGGCGCAGCACACCCGCACGGATCAGCCGGCGGACCCGGGACTGGGCGGTGTTGCGGGCCACGCCCACCAATTCGCTCAAATCGCCGATCTGGATACGGGGGTCCCGGATCAGTGCCAGCAGGATCCTGAGGTCAGTGGGGTCCAGATTGTTCAAATGGTCACTCTCCATCACAGCGGTACAGAACTTTTGATGATCCTGCTCAATCCTGTCACTGATTTCGCACCAATCGAGCAGTAATACCCCAATCTGGAACCATCGCATATCCACTCCGCGCCGGGCTCCCACAAGGACCACCTGCCGCGGCAGAACCAAAGGCGGCACCATGACGGTCTTCAGCGAACTCCGGATGCGCCCGGCCCCTGCCACATCTGCCGGGTGGGACGCGTCCACCACGGCACGGCTTGTGATGGCAGGCGCCGTCATTTTCGTCCTGCTGGTGGGCGCCAATCTCGCTACGCCGCTGTATCCACTCCTGCAGGCGGAGCTGGGACTCAGCTCGCTGGATGTGTCCGCTGCGTTCGCCAGCTACGTCCTTTCGCTGGTGGCCACCCTGATGCTGGCCGGGCACTGGTCCGACCACATCGGACGCCGCGCTGCGCTGCTGCTTGCCGTGCTGACCGGGTTGGCTGGCGGCTGGGTGTTCGCGGGTGCGGACACGCTCGCCGCCCTCTGCACGGGACGGGCCCTGCAGGGCATTGCCGTGGCACTCGCCACGGGTGCCAGTGCTGCCGCCCTGCGCGAGCTGCTGCCCTCGCGTCCGGAGTGGGCGTCACGTTTCACGCTGCTGGCCTCTGCCGGCGGAGTAGCGGCCGGCCCTGTTCTGGGCGGGCTGCTGTCCCTGCTGCCCGGTGCCACCACCGCCCCCTACACCGTGTACTCGGTGGTCCTCGCGGCGCTCCTGGTGCCGCTCTACCTGATCCGGGCACGGCCGGCCATCATGCTTCCGGCAGTGTCCCGGCCCCTGCAGGCGCTGGCGCCGCGGCCCCTCGCCGTGCCGCGGAACGCCAGGGGCGCTTTCTGGCTTGCATCGGCCGTGGGCTTCCTCAGTTTCGCAGTATTCGGTTTCTGCCTTTCCCTGGCGCCCGGCTACTTCGCCCAGGTGCTGGACACACAATCCCGGCCGTTGATCGGCCTGCTGGCCGCCCTGCCGCTTGGAGCCTCCGCACTAAGCCAGGTGCTGACCCTCCGCGGACGCTACACAATCCCTATAGGGCTGGCAGTCCTCGGCGGATCCGTCTTCCTGCTGGGGGCCGCGGGCGCTTGGCACAGCCCGCTGCTGCTCGTGGTTGCTGCCGTCTTTGCCGGTGCCGGGCAGGGACTGGCCTTCAGGACCACATTCAATGAGGTTGCCGCCATGGTGGAGCCGGCCCGTCACGCCCAAACTGTCAGCACGGTCTACGTCATCACCTACTTAGGCAGCGCCGTCCCGGTCCTTGGCCTTGGCTGGTTGGCCGGACTTGCCGGGCAGGAAGCTGCCGTGGCCGGCTTCGTCCTTGTTTGCGGTACGGCCGCGCTTGCGTTGGCCGTCCTGACGCTGGTCCGGGCGGTTCGGCGGCACGGCCGGTCCGGCTAGGCCGGTAAGCCGCTACTCCGGGAGCGGCCCGTGGTTGCCCTGGATGTGTTCGAACACCAGGGTGGTCTCGGTATGCCCCACCACCGGGTCCGTGGCAAGGTTGTCCAGCACCCAGTCCCGGAGGTCCTCGGTGCTGCCGACGGCGATGTGCAGCAGGTAGTCCACGGAGCCTGAGGTGTGGAACGTGGACAGCACAGCCGGCAGATGCGGAACGCGGGACGTGAAACGGTCGATCTGGTCGCGGTCGTGGGCGCGGAGCCGCACGGCAACAAGTGCCTGGACGGACCGGCCGATGGCAGAGAGGTTGAGCTTCGCCTCGTAGCCCTGCACGATGCCCCGTTCGGACAACGCGCGGGTCCGCATCAGGGCGGTGGAAGGGGCGATCCCCACCAGTTCGGCAAGCTGCTTGTTGGAGATCCTGGCGTCGTTCACCAGGGCTTCGAGCAGCCGCTCGTCAATAGCATCCAGCGGCTCCAGGTGCGCTCCCGGCCTGATGTTCCTGGGATTCGTGGTCACTGCTGTTCCTTCCAACGGTCCTGCATTCATCCTAGACCGCTGTATCTGCGCCAAGACGCCCCTGGCCGCGGGTCCCGCCGAATATCAGCACCGACACTGCCTCCAGCCGGAGCAGTTAATTCGCTGCCCGTAGAGCCGTAGGGGCCCGTCCCAGCCGGTCAGGCGCCTGCACCTTGCGTCCGCGGATGCACGACGGCGACGGCCGCCCCGGTCAGGCAGGCAAGGACCATCACCCCTGCCGCCAGGGCCACCCAGCCGAAGGACTGGAAAACGAGTCCGCCGGCCCACCCGATGATGCTTGACCCCAGGTAGTAGGCGAGGTTGTACAGGGATGCTGCCTGCGCACGGCCCGTGCTGGCGATCGCTCCGGTCCAGCCGGCGCCGATGCTGTGCGCGGCGAAAAAACCGCCCGTGAACACAACCAGGCCCGCCAGGATCAGCGGAAGGTAGGGAACAAGCGTCAGGGCAAGTCCCGCCGTCGAAAGGGCCAGCCCGGCCAGTAGGACGTTCCGCCGCCCAAACCGTGTGGTCAGCCCGGCGGCCCAGCGTGAGGACACGGTTCCGGAGAGGTAGGCCAGGAAGATGAGGCTGATCAGCGTGGCAGGCAGGCTGAAGGGCGCGCCGGACAGCCGGAAGCCCAGGTAGTTGTAGACGGCGACGAAACCGCCCATCATCAGGAACGCCTGGACGTACAGGGCGAGCAGCCGGATGTTGCGCAGGTGCCCGCCGAGGGTCCGGAATGCGCTGCCGAGTCCTGCCCCCGGTGAGGAGACGAAGCCCCGTGCCCCCGGCACCAGGACCAGGAAGGCGACGGCGGCGAGGGTGGCCAGGATGGAAACGGCCAGAGCGGCAGCACGCCAGCCCCACAGCTCACCGGCCGGTCCTGCCACGAGCCGGCCGGCAAGCCCGCCGAGGGTGGTGCCCGCGACGTAGCTGCCTGCCGCCAGCGCCGCGTGCGCTTTGGTCACTTCCTCGTTGAGGTAGGCGATCGCGATGGCGGGGATTCCGCCGAGAGCCATGCCTTCCAGCAGCCGCAAGGCAAGCAGCATCCCGAAGCTCGTGGACAGCGGCACCAGCAGGCCGAGGACAGTGGCGATCGAAATGCCCCAGGTCATGGCCTTGACCCGTCCGATCCGGTCGGCCAGGAAGGACCACGGGATCACCGTGACGGCGAGTCCCACGGTGGCCAGCGAGATGGTAAGCGCAGCCTCGGCCGCGGTGATGTGCAGGTCAGCCGCGAGCAGGGGCAGGACGGCCTGGGTGGAGTAGAGCTGGGCAAAGGTGGCCACCCCGGCGAAGGACAATCCGGCCAGGATCCGGCCGTAGGCCCGGGATCCCTTGGCGTGCCCGTCCCAGCGGGGCGGCGATTGGTTGCCGGTCACCCTTTCTTCACAGGCCATTCCGTTAGCCTAGGCCCGGGCCTATACATGCCTCCAATGCATAATTTGTGAAGAACTGATAGCAGAAGCGGATTGAAGCACGGCACAGCGAGGAGCCAGGACATGCAGACAGACCACAGGCAGCTGGCGCAGCTTCTTCCCCTCCTGCCTGTGCTCGCCGAGCTGGGCAGGACGGAGCACGTCACTGAAACAGCCGAACTTCTCGGAGTGCCCCAGTCCACGGTGAGCAGGGCACTGGCACGGGCCAGCGCCGCCGTCGGCACGGAACTGCTGGTGAGGGACGGCAGGGGAGTCCGGCTCACCCCGGCAGCCCGGACGCTCCTGCCTTACATCGAGCAGGCACTCAGCGAATTCCAGACCGGACTGGACCTGGTACGCGAGGAATCGTCGGTGGTCCGGGGCAGGATCTCCGTGGCGTTCCAGCACACCTTCGGCGAGGCCACCCTGCCGCTGCTGATCAGTGCCTTCCGGAGCCGGCATCCCGGCGCGGTCTTTACCCTGAGCCAGGGTTCGCGGAATTCCTGCCTGGAGGAGCTGGCGGCCGGGGAGGCAGACCTGGCACTCACGGCGCCGGTGGGAGCGGACGGCACGAACCTGCAGTCCGCGCCGCTGTACCGGGAACCGCTGCGCCTGGTGGTGCATCACAGCCATCAGCTCGCCGGCCGGGGGTCGGCGGCGCTGGCTGACATCAGGACGGAACCCTTTGTGGCACTCGAGCCGGGGTACGGCATGCGTTCCCTGACGGATGCACTGTTCCGCGAGGCAGGGTACCGGCCGCGCATAGCCTTTGAAAGCCAGGATTCGCATACCGTCCGGGGGCTGGTGTCCGCTGGGCTGGGCGTGAGCATCCTGCCACCGGGAGGGGATGCGCCCGGCAGGACCGTCAGCCCGGAGACCGGAAACCTTGGCTGGACGGAGGTTCCACTCGACTCACCGCTGGCCTTCAGGGAAGTGGGCCTGAGCTGGCGCCGCAGGAAAGCCGGCGCCGAACCAGTGCCGGTGCGGCTTTTCCGGGACATGGTGGTTGGTGAGGGACCCCACTTGCTGGCAGGACTGGCCAGGCAGCGTATCCGCTGAGCGGGAGGAGGGGACAGACATGACGGAGCCAGGGCCGGTCCCGGCCAGGTTGGCGCCTGTGCCGGCCAGTACCCTAGTGACGTGACCAACACCGAAAACCCCTCCGCACTGCCCACCGACAAGACTGTGGCGTCCGCACCCAGCCCGCTCGCCGGCGTCGTGATTGGCCTTGATATCGGAGGCACCAAGACCCACGGCATCCGCTTCGAGGGCGGCGTGCCGGTTGCAGACGAGTCCGCGGGCAGCTCAAATGTGCAGAATGTCAGCCGGGAGGAGGCGGCCCGCAATATCGCGGACCTCTTCGGCCGGATCGGCGGCGGTGCAGTCTCCCGGGTTTACGCGGGATCGGGCGGGATCGACACCGATGAGGACGCGGCCGCCCTGGCATCGCTGATCCAGCCGCACGTTCCCGATGCCCTGGTCACCGTGGTGCACGACTCGCGCCTCCTGCTCGCGGCCGGCCACGCCAGCACCGGGGTGGCAGTGATCGCCGGGACCGGTTCGGCCGCCTGGGGCAGGAACGCCGACGGCGGTGAGGCCCGCGCAGGCGGCTGGGGCTACCTGCTGGGCGATGAAGGCAGCGGGTACTGGCTGGGCCGCGAAGCCGTGAGGCACAGCCTCCGGCGGATGAACCAGGGACTGCCCGTAGACGAACTCACCACCGCGCTGCTGCAATCCTGCGGGGTGGACCACCCCAACCGGCTCATCGCGCTGTTCCACTCCACGGACACCGGACGCCGTTTCTGGGCCCAGCAGGCGCGCCACGTAGTGGCGGCTTCAGCCGCAGGGCACGCCGGCAGCCAGGCCATGCTGGACCAGGCCGGCCGCGATCTTGCAGACCTGGCGCTGCAGGTGCTCCGCCAGCTCGGGCTCGATGGCCCTGTCATCCTGGGCGGCGGGTTGGGCATGAACGTGGAACCACTGCAGGATTCCTTCCGCCACCATCTTTCCAGTGCCGGCGCCGCCGATGTCCGGGTCCTGAACCAGGAGCCCGTGTTCGGGGTGCTGCAGCTGCTGGCGGAGCCGGCCTGACGCCGGTTCCGGCGAATCAGACGGCCCGCTTCCGTGGCGTTAGCCGCACCGCCGGCAGCGGGGGAGCGGGGATGCGCCCGGCTTCGGCGCCCGCATCGGGGCCGTGGCCGGGCACCAGGCCGTACCTGGCGGAATACGCATCGGTTCCGGACAATGCGGCCTGCGCTTCCCAGTCCTCCCGGGCCTGCTCCACCTCCTCGTGGGTCCGCCCCACGAAGTTCCACCACATCAGCAGTTCCTCCTGGAACGGCTCGCCGCCGATCAGCAGGAAGCGCGTGCCCGGAAGTGCCTGCAGCCGCAGTTCCTGCCGGCCCGTGCCAAGGTAGCCCAGCGGTCCGGGACGAAGTTCCTGCCCGTCCAGCGACAGCCCGCCGTCGAGCACCAGGATGCCGTGCTCAAAGTCCCCATTCAGCGGGAGCACCGCGGTGCCTTCACAGGACACGTCGGCTCCCACGATGGGCGAGTACATGGTGGCGGGGGAGGCCACGCCGGCCAGCTCGCCCACCATCACGGTTGCGGTGAAGCCGTCCCCGGTTACCCGGGGCAAGTCGCGGTGCTGCTCGAACGCCGGCCCGCGGTGCCGCTCGCCGTCGGGCAGCGCCACCCACAGCTGGAGGCCGCGCTGCAGCGGCAATTCCCCGCCGGCAGGAGGGAGCACAGCAAACTCGGAGTGGGAGACGCCGTGCCCTGCGGTCATGATGTTCAGCTCGCCCGGGCGGACCACAACATCGCTGCCCACGCTGTCCCGGTGGCGGACGTGGCCGGCAAGCGGCCACGTGACCGTTTGCAGCCCGATGTGCGGGTGCGGCAGGACGGACATTGCCGTCCGGTCCGGGCCGAAACTGTCCAGGAAGCACCACGCCCCGATGGTGGGAAGGCCGCGCTGGGGAAGGGTCCGTTGGACGTTCATGGCTCGCACCCCGCCCAGCGGGACCTCACGCTCCGGCCACAGCTGCAGGCATGGTCCCGAACTCCCCTCGGCGCTCGCCGGCGGACAGACTTCCTGCTGGGGTGAGATCTCCAAGTTGGTCACCCTCCAACTGTAGGCCGGTGCGGCCGGGGCGGTCAGTGCTTAACTTCGCGGCCCGTGATCCGGTCCTGCGCCCGTCCGGATCGCGTGCGGCTCCGAATGGTCACAGTAGGAAATCCTTTGCGCGGATTAGGTGCCGCTACCGGTGATGCCGGCCCCGGATTGGGTTACCGTAACTATCAGCGTGCTGATGACAATGTCGCGTGCAATCAGATGCCGTCCAACAGAACAGGTAAGTCCGCACCATGGACCAGGCGATGATCGAGTTCCAGAGCGTTACCAAGCAGTACCAGGGCGGGCAGCCGGCCGTGGACAACCTCTCGCTGTCCATCGCGAAAGGCGCCATCACGGTTTTCGTTGGACCATCGGGCTGCGGCAAGACCACCTCGCTGCGGATGATCAACCGGATGGTGGAACCCACCAGCGGCACCATCGCCGTTGGGGGCAAGGATGTCACCTCGGTGCCGGCCGCGGAGCTGCGGCGGTCCATGGGATACGTGATGCAGTCCGCCGGTTTGCTGCCGCACCGCTCGGTGCTGGACAACATCGCCACAGTGCCCCGGCTGAACGGGGTGTCCAAGGCCGACGCCCGCAGGCGCGCCGAGGAACTGCTGGACGTGGTGGGCCTGGCCCGACCCCTTGCCAAGCGGTACCCCTCCCAGCTTTCCGGCGGCCAGCAGCAGCGCGTCGGCGTGGCCCGCGCCCTCGCCGCGGATCCGCCGGTCCTGCTCATGGATGAACCCTTCAGCGCTGTGGACCCCGTGGTCCGCGACGAACTGCAGCAGGAACTGCTGCGGCTGCAGAAGGACCTGGCCAAAACCATCGTCTTCGTCACCCACGATATTGACGAGGCCACCACGCTGGGGGACAGGGTGGCGGTCTTCGCCGTGGGCGGCAGGCTGGCCCAGTACGCCACGCCGGAGGAGATCCTCCGGGCGCCGGCCAACGATTTCGTGGCCTCCTTCGTGGGGCGGGACCGGGGCTTCCGGCACCTGGGCTTCACCCCGTCCGACGGCGTCACACTCCACCCGGTGCCGACCATCGTCCGCGGCCCGTCCGGCCCTGTCTCCGATCCGGCAACCGCCGGCGGGTGGCAGCTGGTGGTGGACCAGGACATGCGCCCGCTCGGCTGGTCGACCCCCGGCACCGACACCGGGCTGATACCCGGCGGTTCCCTGTTCCGGCCCGGCGAAAGCCTGCGGAAAGCGCTCGACGCGGCCCTGTCGTCGCCGTCGGGCCTGGGCGTGGCGGTGGATTCCGAAGGCAGGGTGCTGGGCGCCGTCCGGGGCGGGGAGGTCCTGGCGCTGATCGAGGAAGCACGCCAGTTGCGGCAGGCCGCGCTCTGATGGAGTGGTTCCTCGCCAACAGCGGCATGGTCTTCGAACGCGCAGGCCAGCATATGGTGCTGGCCATTGTGCCCATGGTCCTGGGCCTGATGATTTCCATCCCCTTGGCCCAGCTCGCCCGGCAGCACCGCGCACTCCGCTCCGTGGTGCTGACTGCATCCTCGCTGCTGTACACCATTCCGTCGCTGGCCCTCTTCATCATCCTGCCTACCATCCTGGGCACCCGGATCCTGGATCCGCTCAACGTGGTGGTGGCCTTGACCATCTACGCCGTCGCGCTGCTGGTCCGCGCAGCTTTGGACGCCTTCGATTCCGTGGATGCTGAGATCAGCCAGACCGCCGTTGCCATGGGGTACAAACCGCTGGCACGGTTCCTGCAGGTTGACCTGCCACTGTCCCTTCCGGTCCTGTTTGCCGGCCTGCGGGTGGTCTCCGTCAGCAACATCTCCCTGGTCAGCGTCGCCGCCCTGCTGGGCATCGGAAACCTCGGCATGCTGTTCACCTCAGGCCTGCAGCGGGACTTCGTGACCGAAGTGGTGGTGGGCATCATTGCCATCCTCTTCCTGGCGCTGGTGATGGACGCGCTGCTGGTCCTGCTGGAGCGCATCCTCACGCCGTGGGAGCGGACCGGCAAGGGACGCGGCCCGCAACCCCTGGCCGCCGGCACGCTTGAGCCTGCAGCCGCGGCCGGGAGGCCCGCTGCTCCGAAGACCGGGGGTGGGAACGCGTGAGCGTCTTCAGCAATACCTTTGCCTGGCTGGCCGACCCGGAACACTGGACCGGGTCCGCCGGTATCCCGGCACGGCTGGGTGAGCACCTCCAGTACACCGGCCTGGTGATGCTGATCGCCGCGGCCATCGCGGTCCCGGTGGGCCTCTACGTCGGACACACCGGCAGGGGCCGGGTGGCGATCGTGGCGCTGGCCGGGGCTTTGCGGGCACTGCCCACACTCGGCCTGTTGACACTCTTCGTCCTGCTCGCAGGAATCGGACTCATGCCCCCGGTGTGGGCGCTGGTGATCCTGACCGTGCCGCCGCTCCTGGCCGGGACCTACGCCGGGATTTCCAGCGTGGACCGGAACGTGGTGGACGCTGCCCGCGCCATGGGGATGACAGAGCTCCAGGTCCTGTTCCGCGCTGAGCTGCCCAACGCCCTGACGGTGATGTTTGGCGGTTTCCGGACCGGCGTGCTGCAGGTGATTGCCACCGTCTCGGTGGTTGCCTACATCAACCTGGGCGGCCTGGGCCGGTACCTCTTCGACGGGCTGGTCCTGAGCGACTTCCCGCAAATGCTGGGCGGATCACTGCTCATCGCAGCGCTGGCCATCGCCGTCGACCTTGTTTTGTCCCTGTTCCAGCGGCTGTTCCTGACACCAGGGGCAGCAGGGCAGTCCCGCCGCAGCCAGCAGGCTGCGGCCGATCTCACAGACCCCGTGCTTACGGAGACTGTTGTCCAAGGAGGTAAACCATGAAACTAAGCCATCACCCGCGCCTGGGAAGGCGGGCATTTGGCGGGCTGGCCGCAGGACTCGGCCTGGCAATGGCGCTGTCCGCGTGCGGCGGTTCGTCAGATCCCCTGAGCGAGGCTCCGGAAACCACCGGCGGTTCCACGGGCGGGACCACCTCCCTGGTGGTCGGCTCGGCCGACTTCCCGGAAAGCCAGATCATCGCCGAACTGTACGCGGGGGCACTGAACGCCGCCGGCGTCACCGCCACCACCAAGCCGAACATCGGCTCCCGCGAGGTCTACTTCAAGGCCGTCCAGGACGGTTCCGTTGACGTTGTCCCGGACTACACGGGCAACCTGCTGCTGCACGTCGACAAGGAAGCCACGGAGGAGTCGGCCGAGGACATCGCCAAGGCCCTTCCGGACAAGCTGCCGGACGGCCTGGCCGTGCTGGACGCGTCCAAGGCGGAAAACAAGGACGCCATGGTGGTCACCAAGGCAACGGCTGAGAAGTACCAGCTGAAGTCCATCGAGGACCTCGCCAAGGTCTGCAGCGAGATTACTGTCGGGGCACCTGCCACTTTCGCCGAACGTGCCTACGGGCTGCCCGGCCTGAAGGAGAACTACAACTGCGAGCCCAAGAAGCTGGAGCCCTTCAGCGACGGCGGCGGCCCGCTGACCCTGAAGGCGCTGCTCGAGGACCAGGTCCAGGTGGCCGACATCTACACCACCACCCCGTCCATCGCGGACAACGACCTGGTGGTCCTCGAGGACCCGAAGAACAACTTCATCGCCCAGCAGGTCATCCCCCTGTACAACGAGGCCACGATGACAGACAAGGCCAAGGAGGCGCTGAACAACGTGTCCAGCCAGCTGACCACCGAGGACCTGATCAACCTCAACCGTGCCGTCAGCGGCAGCCAGAAGCAGGGTGCCAAGGAAGCAGCCGAAGCCTGGCTGAAGGACAAGGGCATCCTCAAGTAGGAGCCTGCAGCTTGCCCGCCGGGCCATCCGCACGGTGGTCACGACGGCGGCTGCCGGACTTTCCGAAGTCCGGCAGCCGCCGTCGTTCGTGTGGGCGAGGTCTCAGCGGCCGTGCATCCTTCCTGTGGCATATTTGAGGAATGGCAGAATTCAGGCAGTCCACGAAGCTCAACAACGTCCTTTATGACATCCGTGGACCGATCCTGCAGGCCGCCCAGCAGATGGAAGCGGAGGGCCACCGGATCCTCAAGCTGAATATCGGCAATCCCGCGCCGTTCGGCTTCGAAGCCCCCGATGCCATATTGGTGGACATGATCCGGCATCTGCCCCATGCGCAGGGCTACAGCGATTCCCGCGGCATCTTCTCGGCGCGGACGGCCGTATCGCAGTACTACCAGACCCGCGGGATCCAGAACATCCACGTGGACGACATCTACCTCGGCAACGGCGTCAGCGAACTCATCACCATGTCCCTGATGGCGCTGCTGGACGACGGGGACGAAGTCCTCATCCCCACCCCGGACTATCCGCTCTGGACCGCGTCCGTGGCGCTGGCCGGCGGAAAACCCGTGCACTACCTCTGCGACGAGGAATCCGCCTGGCAGCCCGACCTGGAGGATCTCGAATCCAAGATCACGCCCCGGACCAAGGGCATCGTGGTGATCAACCCGAACAACCCCACCGGTGCCGTGTACCCGGAGGAGACGCTCAAGCGCATCGTTGCCCTGGCCGAGAAGCACGGGCTGGTGATCTTCGCCGACGAGATCTACGAAAAAATCCTGTACGAGGACGCCGTCCACATCAACCTCGCCGCGCTCACCGGCGACCACGTCCTCTGCCTGACCTTCAGCGGGCTGTCCAAGGCCTACCGGGTGTGCGGCTACCGCGCCGGCTGGATGGCCATTTCGGGACCCAAGAAGGACGCCGCCGACTATCTTGAGGGCATCAGCCTGCTGGCCAACATGCGCCTGTGCGCTAACGTCCCGGCGCAGCACGCCATCCAGACCGCCCTTGGCGGATACCAGAGCATCAACGACCTGATCCTGCCCGGCGGCCGCCTGCTGGAGCAGCGCAACAAGGCCTACGACATGCTGAATGACATCCCCGGCGTGAGCACCCAGCAGGCCCGGGGCGCCCTGTATCTCTTCCCGAAGCTTGACCCAGAGGTCTTCCACATCCGGGACGACGAGAAGTTCGTCCTGGACCTCCTCAGGGAGCAGAAGATCCTGGTGTCCCACGGCCGTGCCTTCAACTGGGTGCGCCCGGACCACTTCCGCATGGTTACGCTGCCCAACGTCAAGGACATCGAGGAAGCTGTTGGCCGGATGGGGGACTTCCTGAGCAGGTACCAGGGGAACTAGCCTGTGCACACGGGCTATGACGCCCGTGGCACTTCGCGGAAAGGATTCCCCATGGCCGGCGTCACTCGGTTCGAGCAGCTTCCTTCTGAAACTTTGCGTGTAGGCGACGGATTTGCCCTGTCCGACGTCGACCCGGATGCCACCCCGGGCTACAACGGCACGAAGGAGGACGGCAAGGCACTGCTGGCGGACATGGACGACGAATTGGCCGACCTGCAGGAAAAACTGTTCGCCGAATCCCGTTTCGGCGGCCGCAAGAGGATCCTGCTCATCCTGCAGGCCATGGACACGGCCGGCAAGGGCGGCATCGTCAAGCACGTCATGGGGGCGATGGATCCGCAGGGTGTCCAGTTCAAGGCTTTCAAGGCTCCCACCACCGAGGAGAAGTCCTACGACTTCCTCTGGCGGATCGAGAAGGAAGTGCCTGCCGTCGGCATGGTGGGGGTCTTCGACCGGTCCCACTATGAGGACGTCCTGATCCACCGCGTCCACCGCTGGGCAAGTCCCGAGGAGATCAAAAGGCGCTACGTCGCCATTAACGAGTTCGAGGGGCGGCTCATCGAATCGGGAACCAAGGTGGTGAAGGTGATGCTCCACATCAGCGGCGGGGAACAAAAAGAGCGGCTGCTGGCCCGCCTGGACAACCCGGCGAAGCACTGGAAATACAACCGTGGCGACCTCGATGAGCGGGCGTTCTGGGAAGACTATATGAATGCATACCAGGCGGCCTTCGACGAAACCAGTACCAGGGAAGCCCCCTGGCACGTAGTCCCGGCCAACAAGAAGTGGTATGCCCGCATCGCCGTGCAGCAGCTGCTCATTGGTGCGTTGGCCGAACTAAACCTTCAATGGCCGAAAGCGGACTTTGACGTTCCCACCGAACGGGAGCTGATCCTGCGCTCCTGAGCCTGCCTGTTACAGCGGCTGGTCGCGGGCAGCGGCCAGCCGTTTCCTTGCCCCTTCCAGCCATTCCTCGCAGCGGGCGGCGAGGGCTTCGCCCCGCTCCCACAGCGCCAGTGACTCTTCCAGGCTGGCGCCTCCCGCCTCGAGCCGGCCCACGACGGCGATGAGCTGCTCGCGTGCCTCCTCGTAGCTCAGCCCCGCGATGGCGGCATCTGTTGTCTGCTCACTCATGAGCGTTTCCTTCCTGCATTACGTCCGTTTGCGTCTTGGGGTTGCGCGTCCCGGTGGAGGTGGCGCCGAAACGCCCCTCCGCCACGCGGATGGAAAGCGCAGAGCCTGCCGGGGCGTCCACCGCGCGGCGGACCACAGCGTGGCCGGCGACCGCGGTGGGTGCGGCCTGCCAGCCAGCGAGCTCGACGACGGCGTACCCGCGGTCGAGCGTCTTCTGCGGCGACAGCGCCCGCACCTGCGCCTTGAGATGCTCCAACTGGTCCGCGGCCCGGACAACCGTGGAGTTCACGGCAGCCGACGACCGCCGCAGCAGCCGTTCGATCTCCTCGGCCCGGACGGTGACCAGTCCTTCCGGAGACGCCAGGACGGGGCGGGAGCGCAACGAGGTCAGCCTGTCCGATTCCCGGTCCACCAGACGTTCCATGCAGCGGCGCAGCTGTTCCCGTGCCTGCCGGACGCCTGCCAGTTCCTCGGAGACCTCGGGAACAATCCGCTTGGCTGCATCCGTGGGCGTGGAGGCACGCAGATCGGCGACGTCATCCAGCAGCGGCCGGTCCGCCTCATGCCCGATGGCACTCACCACAGGGGTGGCCGCCGCCGCCACGGCGCGGATGAGTTCCTCGCTGTTGAACGGAAGCAGGTCCTCGAGCGCGCCACCGCCGCGTGCGATCACAATGACATCCACCACGGGGTGGGCATCGAGCTCGCGGAGGGCACGGACCACCTGAGAGACAGCGGTGTTGCCCTGGACGGCCACTTCCCTGATTTCAAACTCCACCGCAGGCCAACGCAGCGCAGCGTTCCGCAGGACGTCCTTCTTGGCGTCCGAGTCTCGGCCTGTGATCAGGCCGATCCGGTGCGGCAGCAGGGGGAGGGGTTTCTTCCGGGAATCGGCGAAGAGCCCCTCGGCGGAGAGGGCCTGCCGGAGCCGTTCAATCCGGGCCAGCAAGTCACCGAGGCCCACCGGCCGGATATCGCGGACCAGCATGTTGAGCCGGCCGGTCTTCATCCAGAATTCGGGTTTTAGCAGGGCTACCACCCGGGATCCGCGTTCAAGGGGCAGGTTCTGGCGTTCCAGTACTTTGGTCCAGACCGAGGCGGGCAGGGAAACTTCCGCATCAACATCCCGCAGCGTCAGGTAGGCGTTGCTTCCCCGCCGGTTCAGCTCGATGACCTGGCCTTCCACCCACGCGGACGGGGTCCTGTCGATGTGGGCCTTGAGCTTCTGCGAGAGCAACTGCAGCGGCCAGGGGTTGTCCGGGGTGGTTTCAGCAGCCGTCGCGGGCAGCGTGGAGGGTGCGGTGCCGGGAAGGGAAGCCTGGTCAGACATGCAAACGCCCTTGCGGGGCTGGAGCTGCGGGCATGGGGTCCTTCGTCTGTTGTACGGCGGTCATTCAACCTTATCCATAAGCTGTAGCATGCGGGACCGACAGAATCCCGCCAGGATCCTTGCCTAGGATGGGTCTACCGCCAACAACGACGAAGGACCTGCTGTGCGCACTTTTGTTTCCGCCGTGGCCACCGTGCTGGGTGTCCTGCTGGCAGCCGTGGCCGTCCCGGCCATCTGGCTTGACCGCAACCTCGTCCAGGAGGACGGTTTCGTGGAACTGGCGGCCCCGCTGGGAAAGAACTCGGAGTTCCAGCAGCAGCTGGCCACGGCGGCTGTAGGAACCATTGACACCAGCGCAGTCCCCGGGTTCCTCGCTGACCTTGTCCAGCCGGTGCTGGAGGATGCCGCCACGTCACTGGCCGGCCTGCCGGGGTATCCGGCGGCCTGGGAAGAGACCCTTCGCAAGAGCCACCGGCTGAGTTTCCCGCAGGCTCCTGCGGACCCCGGCGCTACCGGATCCGTGTCCTCCCTGACCCTGGACGTAGGACCGCTGGTGGCACTGGGGGTTGAGGAGATCTCGCGTGCCACCAGGCTGCCGCTGGATCCGCCGGGGGAGACGCTGATCAACGTTGGCCAGCCCGAACAGCGGGAATGGACGGAGCGGCTGGCTACGTACGCCCCCATGGGCTACGTGCTTGCAGCAGGCTCGGGCATCGCCTTCCTCCTTGCCCTTGTCGCGGCCCGCCGGCGCTGGACGGTACTGGTGGGCGCCGGGCTCGGCGGGTTGGTGCTCGCGGGGCTGTGGGCCCTCGGTGCGGAGATAGGTTCGGCGCGGGCACTGGCCACGGACACCGGCAACGAGGTGGCCAACATGTTCCGGAACGAATTCGTGGCCGCGGCCACCGCAGACTTCACAGGCTGGACCGTTGCTGCAGCCCTCGCCGGCGGCGTGCTGGTGCTGCTGGGCGCTGTGGCCGGGATCGCATCGCGGAGGCGCCCGGGGACAACCCGGTAGCATGGAGAAATGACCTCCTCAGCTGTTTCCCTTTCGATGCCCACCATCCCGCGTCGGCGCCGCTCTCCGGAGGAAGTAGCAGCTGCAGCCCCTGTCCTGGGAACCAAGAAAGTGTTGCTGGCCGCGCCCCGCGGTTACTGCGCGGGCGTGGACCGCGCTGTCATCGCCGTCGAAAAGGCCCTCGAACACTACGGCCCGCCGGTGTATGTGCGGAAGCAGATTGTGCACAACGTCCACGTTGTCAGCTCCCTGGAGGAAAAGGGCGCCATCTTCGTGGATGAAACCGATGAGGTGCCTGAGGGCGCCCTGGTCATCTTCTCGGCGCACGGCGTTTCTCCCGCGGTGGTCGAGTCAGCCGAGGAGCGCGGGCTGCGCACCATCGATGCCACCTGCCCACTGGTGACCAAGGTCCACAAGGAAGCCGTCCGGTTTGCCAAGGATGACTTCGACATCCTCCTGATTGGCCACGACGGGCATGAGGAAGTGGAAGGCACGGCAGGCGAAGCGCCGGAGCACATCCAGATCATCAACGGCCCGCACGAGGTGGACAAGGTCACCGTGCGGGATCCGGAAAAAGTCATCTGGCTCTCGCAGACCACCCTCAGCGTTGACGAGACCATGGAGACGGTCCGGCTGCTGAAGGAACGCTTCCCCACGCTCCAGGATCCGCCCAGCGACGACATCTGCTACGCCACCACCAACCGGCAGGTGGCCATCAAGAAAATCTCGCCGCAGGCGGATCTGGTGATCGTCGTCGGCTCCGCCAATTCCTCCAACTCCGTCCGGCTCGTAGAGGTGGCCCTCGAATACGGTGCCAAGGCTTCCTACCGGGTGGATTTCGCCAACGAGGTTGACGAGGCCTGGTTCGAGGGCGTGGCTACCGTGGGCGTAACCTCCGGGGCATCCGTTCCCGAAGTCCTGGTGCAGGACGTGCTGCGGCTGCTGGCCGAGTACGGCTACGGCACAGTGGAGGAAGTAGTCACCGCTGAAGAGGACCTCCTGTTCTCGCTGCCCAAGGAACTCCGCGCAACACTCAAGCAGGCCGGGGATGTCAGCCGTGCGCTGGGCGGGCGCAGGCCGCGCAGCTGAAACAACGGCGCTTCAGAGAATAGAGCGGGCTCCGCAGCTTACAGCTGCGGGGCCCGCTCCGGTTCTTTTTGCCGTTCCCAGGCTGCCTTGGCCTTTCCTAGGCTGCAGCCTCGTCCTGCTGAAGCTCAGGAGCCGAGAGGGCACGCGGCGTGGCTTCCACTGCCGGCGGAGCAGCCAGGCCGGACTCCTCCAGGGAGTTCAGCTTCCGTGCCGTAGGCAGCACCCGCGCCTCGAGGGTTCCCACCATCGCGTTGTAGCGGTCCACCGACGATTTCAGGGATGAGCCCAGCTTGCTGACGTTTTCGCCGAGCGTTCCCATCCGGTCGTAGAGCTGCCGGGCAAGGTCGAACAGTTCCCGGGCGCTGTCCGTCAGGACATCCTGCCGCCACGTGAAGGCAACTGATTTCAGGACAGCCAGGAGAGTGCTGGGGGAGGCCAGGACCACGTTCCTGGACAAGGCATGGTCCAGGAGTTCTGCGTCAGCGGCCAAGGCAGCTGCCAGGATGGATTCAGCCGGGATAAAGCAAATCACCAGTTCTGGCGAGTTGCCCGGGATATCCCAGTACTTCTTGTTACTGAGGGCATCCACGTGCGCACGGAGAGCCTTCGCGTGGGCAGCCAGCAGCACCTGCTGCGACCGGCCATCCGCCTGCACCGTCCGCCCCTGCTGCCCGGGCCGGGAATCCACTGCACCCAGCTGCTGGGCCTCCAGGTAGGACGACAGCGGAACCTTGGCGTCCACCACCAGCTGCTTTTCGCCGGGAAGCTGAACCACAAGGTCAGGGCGGACAGACGAATCGCTGCCGGCGCTGTGAAGCTGCTCAACGAAGTCGACATGGCGGAGCATCCCCGATGCTTCCACTACCCTCCGCAGCTGCACCTCGCCCCACTGTCCGCGGGCGCTGTTTGAGCGCAATGCCGACTCCAGCGCGTGCGTGGACCTGATCAGCTGTTCATCCGAGTGCCGGGCCTCCCGCAGCTGCTGCGCAAGCTGGCCGTACTGTTCCACCCGGTCGCGCTCCAACAGGGCCACCTGCTGCTGTACCGCCGACAGCTTCTCCGCCACCGGCGCAAGCGCGCGCAGCACGCTGCCGTCCTGCGTCCGTGCCTCGCCAAGCTCCCGGTTCTGTGCCGCCAAAAGCCGGCGCTCGGCGTCGGCCGCTGCGAACTGCGCGCTGACCTCTGAGAGCCTGGACGAGACAGCGTCGAAGTCCGCCTCCAGGGCATGGGAGCTTTTCCGCAGCACAAAGTAGGTGGCAGCAGCACCGGCAAGGGCGCCGAGCAGCAGCATGAACAAGGCCAGAATCAACGCAAAAACATCCATGCCCTCACTGTGGCATGGGGGTCGGACAATGTAGGGCAGTGACATCCGCGGGTACAGGCGGGGGACGCCCTGCGGGTAGAATCAATGCTCGTGGCTCTTACTATTGGCATCGTCGGACTGCCCAACGTCGGCAAATCAACCCTCTTCAACGCGCTTACCCGCAACCAGGTCCTGGCCGCGAACTATCCGTTCGCCACCATCGAACCGAACGTCGGCGTCGTGAACCTGCCCGACCCCCGCCTCGACAAGTTGGCCGGCATCTTCGGTTCGCAGCGTATCCTGCCCGCAGCGGTCTCCTTCGTGGACATCGCCGGCATCGTCAAGGGCGCGTCCGAAGGCGAAGGGCTCGGCAACCAGTTCCTGGCCAACATCCGTGAAGCTGAGGCAATCGCCGAAGTAGTCCGCGTCTTCGACGATCCCGACGTCGTCCACGTCGACGGCAAGGTGGACCCGCGCTCGGACATGGAAACCATCAACACCGAGCTCATCCTCGCCGACCTGCAGACCATCGAGAAGGCCATCCCCCGGATCGAAAAAGAGGTCAAGATCAAGAAGCGGGAGGCCGCAGAGCTCGCGGCAATCAAGGCTGCCCAAGCGGTCCTTGAACGCGGCGACACCATCTACTCCTCGATCAAGAGCGACAAATTGGAGATGGAACACCTCAAGGAGCTCGGCCTGTTGACGGCCAAGCCCTTCATCTACGTATTCAATGCGGACGAGGCAATCCTGGGCAGCCCGGAAAAGCAGGAGGAACTCCGCGCTTTGGTTGCCCCCGCAGACTGCATCTTCCTGGACGCCAAGCTCGAGGCCGACCTCGTGGAACTGGACGAGGAAGAAGCCCGGGAAATGCTGGAAATGAACGGCCAGGACGAGTCCGGCCTCGATCAGCTGGCACGGGTGGGTTTCCACACACTGGGCCTGCAGACCTACCTCACGGCGGGCCCCAAGGAAGCACGCGCCTGGACCATCAAGCAGGGGGACACCGCGCCGCAGGCAGCGGGCGTCATCCATTCGGACTTCCAGCGCGGCTTCATCAAGGCCGAGGTGGTCTCCTTCGAGGACCTCGTCGAGGCGGGTTCCATGGCCGAGGCCAAGTCCCGCGGCAAGGTGCGCATCGAAGGCAAGGAGTATGTCATGGCCGACGGCGACGTGGTGGAGTTCCGCTTCAACGTCTGAGCCGGTCCGGCGTCTGCCTGCGCGGACACCTTATCCTGACTATGTAGGGCGTGATCCTGGCAGCTCCAGGTCCCCTTCCCCCAGAGGGAAAACACAAGGAGGCGGCATGCCGGTCGGGCGTCTGATGCGTTATGTCACTTCAGCCCTTGCGGCTGTGGTGGTGCTTTCGGGCTGCTCCGGCGGCGGCGGCACCGCCCCTGTGATCGTGGGGGAGGCGAAGCGGGGCGGCGTTGCCACCGTGGCCGAAGTCAACGCGTTCTCTTCCTTCAACCCGTACAGCGCCGACGGCAACACGGACATCAATTCCAAGATCGGCTACATCACCCACTCCGGGTTCTACTACCTGGACGACAAGGCCGCGGTGGTGCGCAATGACAAGTTCGGCCGGTTCGAGAAGGTGTCGGACGAGCCCCTCAAGGTGAAGTACACCGTAAACGAGGGCGTCAAATGGTCCGACGGCGAGGCCATCGATGCCGGTGACCTCCTCCTCAGCTGGGCGGCAGGTTCGGGCTACTTCGACGACGCCGACCCCATATCGGGCACCGGCACCAGGTACTTTTCCACTGCATCGGACACCAGCGGGCTGGCCGGCACGGTCTTTCCCGAACTGGGGGGAGACGGGCGGTCGATCACCCTCGAGTACGCCACCCCTTACGCTGACTGGGAAGTAGCCTTCGACGTCGGCCTCCCGGCTCACGTCGTTGCCGCCAAGAGCGGGCTGAACGATGAGGAAGACCTTGTTGAACTGATTCGCGACTCACCGCGGGGGGATCCCGAAAAGCCCGCGGTCAACACGGAACTGAAGGCGGTCAGCGATTTCTGGAACTCGGGCTTCGACACCAAGGCCCTTCCCGACGATCCTGCCCTGTACCTTTCCAGCGGCCCGTACATCGTGGTGGACATCGTTCCCGAAGTCTCCATGAGGCTTGTCCGCAACCGGGATTACGTCTGGGGATCAGAACCGTGGCTGGATGAGATCAATGTCCGGTTCACCGGTGCCCTCCCGGCGGCGGTCGACGCCCTGCGGAACGGGCAAGCGGACATTATCTCGCCCCAGCCCTCAGCCGGAAACGAGGATGTGTTCGAAGGCCTGGCGGAGCAGGGCAATACCCTCGAACGGTACGACCAGTCCGGCTATGACCACCTGGACCTCAACTTCTCCGGCCCGTTTGCCAGGCGGGATGTCCGTGAGGCATTCCTCAAGACCGTCCCGCGCCAGGCCATCGTCGAAGCCGTCGTGGGGAACCTGCAGCCGGACGCAAAGCCGCTCAACTCCCATGTCTTCCTGCCGGTGCAGCCCAAGTATGAGGACACCGCCAGGAACAACGGATCCTCGGAATTCGCCGAAGTGGACATCGAGGCCGCAAAGGAGCTCCTGGACGGGGAAACACCCACGGTTCGGATCCTCTACAACAGGGACAACCCCAACCGTGCCCAGGCATTCGCCTTGATTCGGGACTCGGCGGCGCTTGCAGGATTCCGGGTGGAGGACGGCGGGCAAAGCAGCGCCGACTGGGCCCGGTCCTTGGGCGAGGACGGCCACGACGCCGCACTGCTGGGCTGGATCGGCAGCAGCGCCGGTGTGAGCCGCGTGCCACAGATCTTCCGGACGGGCGCAGGGAGTAACTTCAACGGCTTCTCGGACGCGGACGCGGACAAGGCCATGGAAGAGCTCGCACGGACCACTGACCTCGGCAAGCAGGACGAACTGCTCGCAGAAATCGACAAGCAGATCTGGGAGAACGCCTACGGGCTCCCGCTCTACCAAACCATCGGCACCACCGCCTTCGGCCCCCGAATTGCCGGCGTGAAATCAAGCTCCGGCCCGCTGGGCGTCTGGTGGAATGTGTGGGACTGGCGCCTGGCCGGATAGTTGCGGCGAGTTGGATAGGCCTTCCCTCGCCGCCTGACACCTCGAAGCTCAAGGCGGCAGAGCTGTTCAAGTTCCGGCGCCGGGTTCAGCCGATCTTCCAGGACCCCTACGGCTCCCTGGATCCGATGTACAACATCTTCCGTACCATCGAGGAGCCGCTGCGGGTCCACAAGATCGGCAACAGTGCCACCCGGGAGAAGAAGGTCCGGGAGTTGCTGGACCAGGTGGCGCTGCCACAGTCCGCCATGCAGCGGTACCCGAACGAACTCTCGGGCGGGCAGCGGCAGCGTGTTGCCATCGCCCGCGCCCTGGCGCTGGACCCCGAAGTGATCATCTGTGACGAAGCGGTGTCCGCCCTGGACGTGCTGGTCCAGGCGCAGGTTTTAAACCTGCTTGCGAATCTGCAGTCGAACCTCGGGCTGACCTACCTCTTCATCACCCACGACCTCGCCGTGGTCCGCCAGATCGCGGATCATGTTGTGCGTCATGGAAAAGGGACGCCTGGTGGAGACCGGTTCCACCGACGAGGTCTTCGAATCGCCGCGGGAGGACTACACCAAGGCCCTCCTCAATGCCATCCCGGGCGCGAAGTTGATGCTGCCGCCCGAAGTGGCGTAGCGGTTGGATTGACTGGGCTGATGCCGCCGTTTCCAGGCGGCATCAGCCCATCGTTTCATGGTCGCCCGAACGGGCGGACATGGTGCCCTTGGTTGCCGCAAGGTCCCGGATTTTCAGTTCCCTCAGCCGCTGCGCCAGGAGGACTCCAAGGGCGTTGTGTCCCTCGACGCTCATGTGTACTGCATCTGCCAGGCGACTGGTCAACTTGTACCTGCTCACCCAGTCGCCCACACTGACAAATGTGAGGCCATGCTGGGCAGCAATGGTTCCCAGCAGCGCATCGACCTGGGTTCGTCGCCCGCCGCCGTTGCCCGCTCCGCGCCCCAGCGTCCCTATTACGACGATTTGCGTGGCCGGATACCTGGACTTCAAGGCGTGAAGAAGCCTGTTGGCGTTGCCGGTAATCTGGGCGTCCGTTGCCCCGCTCCCGGCATCGTTCCCGCCGCCTTGGACAACCACCAGGGCCGGCGTGCCCACCGGGAGCAGCCAGTCACCACGCTCGAGGGCGTCGATATAGTTGCCGACGCCGCCATTTGCCTTGACGTAACCCGTCCCGCCTAATCCGGCAAAGTGGACATGGTAGCCCAACGCCGCGAGTGCCTGCCTTGGCCATCCGTGCGCCGGCGCCGACTGGGAGTCGCCTATGAGCACAGCAGTCCTGCTGATGTTCGGCACAACCACCTCGTTGCGGCCACTGATGGGATTCCGGTAGATGGAGCCGGGCAGCGGGATCGACATTCCTTCGACGAACTTGGGCAAGTCCAGATGCGGCCGGTAGGGAGCGGCGGCCGGCTGGCCGGGAACCGGCACGGCCCTTAGCAGTCGGGGCGGCGTGCCCTCGGGCATTGCACCGGTTTGGACTGCAACCCGCACACCGCCGGGGATTGCGGGGACGGGCATCGACGGCTGTCCCGGGGCAACGAGGACAATCGTGGCGGCCAGTCCGAGGACTACACTGCGCACCAGCACCCGGCGCAGGACGGACCTGCCTCTCCCGGGACTCTCGCTGCTCATCAACAGTAATCATGCGGCATGTATGCGGGTTAATCCAATAACTTTTGATGCCGCGGCCGGCAAGGCATCCGGTACGTGTTTGGATACTGTTCCGGTTGGCCAGCTTCCCCTTTTAGGCCAATAAATGCTGGTGCCGGTAAGATAGGGGAAGGCGCCCTGTGCAAAGGGCCTGATCCGTCGTGCGTTCCGGTTAGGAATTGGCGCGATACAACAGCTGACTCCACTGAATCGAGCCATTACGCATGTCTGAAACCACCACCAACACCGCGGTAGCCACTGCATCGCGCAGTGACCTGCGCAACGTCGCGATTGTGGCCCACGTTGACCACGGCAAGACCACATTGGTCGACGCCATGCTCAAGCAGACCAACTCCTTTGCCGAGCACAACCACCTTGAAGACCGCGTGATGGACTCCGGTGACCTGGAGCGCGAAAAGGGCATCACCATCCTGGCCAAGAACACCACCGTGGCTTACAACGGTCCGTCCTCCAACGGTGAGACCATCACCATCAACGTCATCGACACCCCGGGCCACGCCGACTTCGGCGGCGAAGTGGAGCGTGGGCTGTCCATGGTCGACGGCGTTGTGCTGCTCGTGGACTCCTCCGAGGGCCCGCTGCCGCAGACCCGCTTCGTGCTCCGCAAGGCCCTTGCCGCGCACCTGCCGGTCATCCTCCTGGTCAACAAGACCGACCGCCCCGACGCCCGCATCGACGAAGTGGTCCACGAATCCATGGACCTGCTCCTGGGCCTGGCATCGGATCTCGCCGATGAAGTTCCTGACCTGGACCTGGACAAGGTCCTTGAAGTTCCCGTGGTCTATGCCGCAGCCAAGGTGGGGCGCGCCTCCCTGGAACAGCCGGCCAACGGCTCCGCCCCGGACAACGAGGACCTCGAGCCGCTGTTCAAGGCGATCATCGACCACATCCCCGCGCCGACGTACAACCCGGAAGGTGTCCTGCAGGCGCACGTCACCAACCTGGACGCCTCCCCGTTCCTGGGCCGCCTCGCCCTGCTTCGCATCTACAACGGCACTCTCCGCAAGGGCCAGCAGGTTGCCTGGGCCCGCCAGAACGGCGAGCTGAAGACCGTCAAGATCACCGAGCTCCTGGCCACCAAGGCGCTTGAGCGCGTCCCGGCTGAATCCGCAGGTCCCGGTGAGATCGTCGCCGTCGCAGGCATCGAGGACATCACCATCGGTGAAACCCTCACCGACGTCGAGAACCCGCAGCCACTGCCGCTGATCACCGTGGATGATCCCGCGATCTCCATGACCATCGGTATCAACACCTCCCCGCTGGCCGGCAAGGTCAAGGGTGCCAAGGTCACCGCCCGCCAGGTGAAGGACCGCCTGGACAAGGAACTGATCGGTAACGTCTCCATCAAGGTGCTCCCCACCGAGCGCCCCGACGCGTGGGAAGTCCAGGGCCGTGGCGAGCTCGCCCTCGCCATCCTGGTTGAGCAGATGCGCCGCGAAGGCTTTGAGCTGACCGTCGGCAAGCCGCAGGTTGTCACCAAGACCATCGACGGCAAGATCCACGAGCCGATGGAGCACATGACCATCGACGTGCCCGAAGAGTACCTCGGCGCAGTCACCCAGCTCATGGCAGCCCGCAAGGGCCGCATGACCAACATGGCCAACCACGGCACCGGCTGGTGCCGCATGGAGTTCATTGTTCCGGCCCGTGGCCTGATCGGCTTCCGCACCAAGTTCCTCACGGACACCCGCGGTGCCGGCATCGCGGCGTCCATCTCCGAGGGCTACGAGCCGTGGGCCGGCCCCATCGAGTACCGTACCAACGGCTCCATGGTTGCTGACCGCGCCGGCGTGGTCACCCCGTTCGCCATGATCAACCTGCAGGAGCGCGGCTCGTTCTTCGTCAAGCCCACCTCCGAGGTGTACGAGGGCATGATCGTGGGCGAGAACTCCCGCGCCGACGACATGGACGTCAACATCACCAAGGAAAAGAAGCTCACCAACATGCGTGCCGCTTCCTCCGACACCTTCGAGAACCTGACGCCGCCGCGTGACCTGACCCTCGAAGAGTCGCTGGAATTCGCCCGCGAGGACGAGTGCGTTGAGGTAACCCCGGAGGCCATCCGCATCCGCAAGGTCATCCTGGACACCAACGAGCGCGCCAAGGCCAACCGCGCCCGCGCCAAGACCTAAGGAGTTTTTGTCCAGATACGGCCACTTCCAGGCGGTTTAGTCCGCCATATCTGGACAAAAACTCTGTTGGAAAAGCCGGGACGGCAGGCGGTACTACGGTATTACCGCCGCACGTCCCGGCTTTTCCGTTTAATAGGGTCACCGCGCCGTCCCAGTACGACGGCGGCGTGAGGGATGCCTTAAGCGCGTGGCTTGCGGCGTTCGGGCGCCGGTGGCACCTGCTTGGCAGCCACCACAAGGTCAAGGGGAATCACGACGTCGGCCTGCCGGGTACGGACTGTACAGGCGCCGGCGCCGCAGGAGACCAGATGGCCCAGTGCGTCCGTCAGGCCGTCCTCGACCCGGTAGCGGACCACCACCCGTGTTCCGGGTTCGGCTGCGGCAAGGAACCCTGCAGGGGTAGGCGGCTGACTCACCAGTTCATACTAGGGGTCCCGGCTAGGTTCGCGGGAACGGGCTGGGAGATAATAGGCTCAGATGTCAAGAGTCCGGCCGCAGCTGCCGGATGCAAGAACCGGCGGGTTGCCGGAACCAACGTGGAGAGGCCAGGGACGTGACGTACGTAATCGCGCAGCCGTGTGTAGATGTCAAAGACAAGGCATGTATTGAAGAATGCCCCGTCGACTGCATCTATGAGGGTGAGCGTTCGCTGTACATCCATCCGGACGAATGCGTGGACTGCGGCGCCTGCGAACCCGTATGCCCGGTTGAGGCGATTTACTACGAGGACGACACTCCGGACGAGTGGGCCGACTACTACAAGGCCAACGTGGAGTTTTTCGACGACCTCGGTTCCCCGGGCGGTGCCGCCAAGATCGGCAACACCGGCAAGGACCACCCGATGATCGCCGCCCTGCCGCCGCAGAACCAAGACCACTGACGCCCGCGGGAAGGTGACTGCAGCAGTGAATTCGTTCGGCCTTGACCTGCCCGATTACCCCTGGGAGGCCATGGCGCCGTACCTCGCGAAGGCTTCGGAGCACCCTGGCGGAGTGGTTAACCTGTCCATCGGGACGCCGGTGGACCCCACTCCGGCACTTATCCAGGATGCGCTGAAGGCTGCTGCTGACGCACCGGGATACCCCACCGTCCACGGCATGCCCGCGCTGCGGGAAGCCATCGCGGGCTGGTTCGACCGCCGCCGCGGCGTGGCCGGGTTGGACCCCCGCAACATCATGCCCACGGTCGGTTCCAAGGAACTCGTCGCGTGGCTGCCGCTGCTGCTTGGCCTGAAGCCGGGGGACGTCGTCGTGCGCCCCAGGGTGGCCTACCCGACGTACGATATCGGTGCAACGCTGGCAGGGGCGTCCTCTGTGGCGACGGACAACCTCGACGAGCTCGACGACGCCACCCGCTCGCGGGTTCGCCTGGTCTGGGTCAATTCCCCCGGAAATCCCACCGGCAGTGTCCGCGACGCCGACTCGCTGAAGACGCTCGTGGCGCAGGCGCGCGAACTGGGCGCCGTGGTGGCGTCGGACGAATGCTACGCCGAACTCGGCTGGGGAACCTGGGACGTCCAGCGCGGCGGCCAGCCGGTGCCCAGCATCCTGGACACGCGCGTGGCAGGAGGCTCGCACCAGGGCCTCCTCGCCGTCTACTCGCTCAGCAAACAGTCCAACCTCGCAGGCTACCGCGCCGCCTTTGTGGCCGGCGATCCGGACCTGATGCCCAACCTTGTCAACAGCCGCAAGCACGCTGGCATGATCGTTCCCTATCCCGTGCAGGAAGCCATGCGGGTGGCGCTTGGCGACGACGCCCACGTCGAGGCCCAGAAAGACCTTTACCGCGGGCGCCGGGAGCGGCTGGTGCCCGCACTCCTGGACTTCGGCCTGGAGATCAAAGATTCCGACGCCGGGCTGTACCTCTGGTCCACGGCGGGGGAGAACACGTGGGACACCGTGGCAAGGCTGGCTGAGCGCGGCATTGTGGTGGGGCCCGGGGTCTTCTACGGCGATGCCGGTAACGGCTATGTGCGGGTTGCACTGACCGGAACCGATGAACGGATCGACGCTGCGGTGGACCGCCTCCGCTAGGCGGGAGCGCATCCAATCCCCGTAACAATCATGTGACTCGCGCCACATCGTGGGCATTTTAGGGGAAATCGGGCGGTCTCGGATTAGTGACACCCGCCAAGGGGCGGTACTTTTTAACTGATCAATGGTGGCTTTCTACAAGAAGGCAGCCCGGGTGTTGGAACCTGTGTCCTCAGGGTCAGTGCGCGGCTCACCTGATATTGGATCAAGCTTTCGACAGAGGCCCAGAAGCCTCATGAAGGGGACTCCATGACTGAGACCAACAACGCTGCGACCCTGCTGCACGCAGGTGGCGAGCTCAAGCTCCCGCGCATCCCGGTTATTGAAGGAAACGAAGGATACGACGTTTCCAAGCTGCTGAAGCAGACGGGTGCAGTCACCTTTGACCCCGGCTTCATGAACACCGCGGCAACCACCTCGGCCATCACCTACATCGATGGCGATGCGGGCATCCTGCGCTACCGCGGATACCCCATCGAGCAGTTGGCGGAGCACTCCAGCTTCCTCGAGGTGTCCTACCTCCTGATCTACGGCAACCTGCCCACCCCCACGGAGCTGGAAGAGTTCGACCAGAAGATCCGCCGCCACACCCTGCTGCATGAGGAATTGAAGGGCTTCTTCGGCGGATTCCCGCGCGACGCCCACCCGATGCCCGTCCTGTCCTCCGCCGTGTCCGCGCTGTCCACGTTCTATCAGGACTCGCTGGACCCGTTCAACGCCGAGCAGGTGGAAGTATCCACCATCCGGCTCATGGCCAAGCTGCCGGTCATCGCCGCCTACGCGCACAAGAAGTCCATCGGCCAGCCCATGCTGTACCCGGACAACTCCCACAACCTGGTGGAGAACTTCCTGCGCCTGAGCTTTGGCCTGCCGGCCGAGCAGTACGAAGTTGATCCAATTGTGGCCAAGGCCCTGGACCTGCTCCTGATCCTGCACGCGGACCACGAGCAGAACTGCTCCACCTCCACCGTTCGCCTGGTGGGCTCGTCCAACGCCAACCTTTTCGCCTCCGTCTCGGCAGGCATCAACGCCCTCTTCGGGCCGGCCCACGGCGGTGCCAACGAAGCCGTGCTGAAGATGCTCCGCCAGATCCAGGCCGAGGGCCTCAAGCCCGAGGACTACATGGAGAAGGTCAAGAACAAGGAAGACGGCGTCCGCCTCATGGGCTTCGGGCACCGCGTCTACAAGAACTACGATCCGCGCGCCAAGATCGTCAAGGCCACCGCGCACGAGATCCTCAGCAAGCTCGGCGGCAACGACGAACTGCTGGACATCGCCCTCCGCCTGGAAGAGAAGGCGCTCAACGATGATTACTTCATCCAGCGCAAGCTCTACCCGAACGTGGACTTCTACACCGGCCTGATCTACAAGGCCATGGGCTTCCCGGAGAAGATGTTCACCGTACTGTTCGCCATCGGACGCCTGCCCGGCTGGATCGCCCAGTGGCGGGAAATGATCAGCGATCCCAACACCAAGATCGGCCGTCCGCGCCAGCTCTACATCGGCGAACCGGCCCGGGACTACCCGGCACGCTAGTCCCCACCGGCTCCCAAACCTCGCAAGCTCGGTTCGGGTCCCTCGCCGGTGTGGGCCCATCCACCGGCTCCCAAACCTCGCAAGCTCGGTTCGGGTCCCTCGCCGGTGTGGGCCCATTAAGACGGCGGCCGCCCACCTCTCCAGGTGGGCGGCCGTTTCGTTGTGCTGGGGTAAGTGGGGCTGCGAAATCAGGACATGTAGCCGTTGGGGTTGTTCTTTTGCCAGCGCCAGTGGTCTTCGCACATTTCGTCTACGGTTTTGGTGGTGGACCAGCTGAGGTCGGCCAGTGCCGAGGTGGCGTCTGCCCAGAAGGCGGGCAGGTCCCCGGCGCGGCGGGCGGTGATTTCGTAGGGGATGGGCTTGCCGACTGCCTTCTCGAAGGAGCGCAGGACTTCCAGGACGGAAGAGCCCTTGCCGGAGCCCAGGTTCCAGCGGAAGACGCCGGCGCGGTCTGCGACGTGGTTCAGGGCTGCGACGTGGCCTTGGGCGAGGTCCACCACGTGGATGTAGTCGCGCAGGCAGGTGCCGTCCGGGGTGTCGTAGTCGCCGCCGAAGACCATCAGCTTCTCGCGCCGGCCGACGGCGACCTGGGCGATGAACGGGACGAGGTTGTTGGGGATGCCCTGCGGGTCTTCGCCGATCCGGCCGGAGGGATGGGCGCCGACGGGGTTGAAGTAGCGCAGCAGTGCTATGTGCCAGCGCGGGTCCGCGGCGCCGAGGTCGGAGAGGATGTCCTCGATCTGTTCTTTGGTGCGGCCGTAGGGGTTGTTGGCGCCGATTTCCATTTTCTCGACGTACGGGATGGGGTTGTGCTCGCCGTAGACGGTCGCGGAGGAGCTGAACACGAAGGAGCGGACGTCGTGCCGCTCCATGACCCGGATCAGGTTCAGGGTGCCCACCAGATTGTTGTAGTAGTACTTCAGCGGTTCCTGGACTGATTCCCCCACGGCCTTCAGGCCGGCGAAGTGGATGACGGCGTCGATGGCGCTGCCGGCGAAGACACGTTCCACGGCGGCTTCGTCCACCAGGTCGACCTGGTGGAATTCGGCGGCCTTGCCGCTGAGTTCGGCCACCCGGCGCAGGGACTCTTCGCTGGAGTTGACCAGGTTGTCCATGACCACCACGTCATGGCCGGCTTCCTGCAGGGAAAGAACAGTGTGGGAACCGATGTAACCGGTGCCCCCGGTAACCAGAATCTTCATGCCTCCACGCTATCCCACGGGACGTACTGCCGCCGTCGCGTTCCGGATGCCGGGCAGGCCAGGTCGGCCCAGCCAATCTTGGAAGCACAACTGTGCTACATAAGAGGGATGCCTAAAATCGTGGACGCCCATGCCCGCCGCCAGGATGTTGTGGAAGCGGTCCTGCGGATCATCGCAGTGGACGGGCTGGAACGGGCATCGCTTCGAGAAGTTGCGGACGAGGCCGGCCTGGCCGTCGGCTCCGTGCGGCACTACTTCGCCAACAGTGACGAATTGCTCGCCTACTCCTTCGGCACAGTGGTGGACCGCATCGTGGGGCGGCTGCGAAACGGCGCGGCGCACCTCACGGCGGCGGCCCACGGCAGCACCGGGCAGCGAGCGGCGGTACTGGCCTTGCTTGGCGGCGCCCTGCCCCTGGACGAGGCGCGGGCACTCGACGCCTGTGCCTGGCTGGCCTTCCGCAACGCCGCCAGGATCAGGCCTTTCCTCGCCCCGGTTGCGGACCGGAGCCACCGGGAAGTGGCCGCCATCATTGGCCAAGTGGTGGCCACTCTGGTGCCGGAGGGGGAAGCGGAAGACAGCCTGGTGCTGGAAGCCGAGCGCCTGCTGGCCACCCTGGACGGGCTGTGCCTGCACGCCCTGCTCCACCCCGGGTGGATAACCGCGCAGATTGTCGGCGGCGTTTTGGAGCGGCACCTTGACGGGTTGGAAGCCCAGGGGCGTTAACGTGGGCAGGGAGCGGGAATAGACTGATAGCCGGGAGAGGGCGCAGAACCGGATCACCAGACCCGGCAGAGGCGCGTCAGGGAAGGGATTTGGGATGCATCAGGCAACGGGTACAGGCTGGCGGATCACCACG
The DNA here is from genome assembly GCF_059090105.1 of Arthrobacter sp. K410C. NCBI lineage: Bacteria > Bacillati > Actinomycetota > Actinomycetes > Micrococcales > Micrococcaceae > Arthrobacter > Arthrobacter sp. K410C. Next base: position 469,343 of record NZ_JBNHFJ010000001.1, on the reverse strand, counting down.
GACACGTCCGGGCCCATGATGATCGCACTGTACGTCCGCGATACCGCTGGACTGAACGGCGCCGGCCACCCGGCACTGTCGCATGCCTCGCCCAAGATCCGTCCCGCCGACCATACACACCTGACGGCTGACGTGGGCGGCATCAGTGCCCTCAAGACGGAGTGGGAGGCGTGGTGGGAGCAGCTCCTCAAGGCCTATCCCCAGACTTCGCCCGAACTCACGCCGCCCGACTTCGCGGCGTTTGGCAACTCACCGGCACTCCAGCGCGTCCTGCAGGCACATTTTGGCGCAGCCCTCACCTGGGCCCGTGAACGGCGGAGCGAATACGCGGAGCTGGAGGCGGAACGGGTTGCCAGCGGAACCAACCAGCTGCTGGAGGACATGGTGGATGACCGGCTCCTGGAGGTGGGCCGGGATTCACGAGACTTCACGCTGAGCATCATTGAGCTGCCGCTCAACGAGGACCGCGCGTGGTACCTGGAACCGGACAAGATCATCATGAGCCGCAAGCTCATGAGCCAGCCGGAGCTCTTCCGGAGTTACGTGCAGCCCGTGGTCGAAATTCTCGTTTAGCCGGGGTGGCCGAAGTTTAGCCGGAGCGGCTGGAGCTTCACGCGTCCTGCGCCGCCACGGTGATCCGGACCTCGCCCTCGGGGGCCGCAGATTCCTGCCAGCCGTTGCGTTCCGCGCGGTCCCAGCTGCGTCCTGCCACTTCCACCTGGGTTACCTCCAGGCCCTTGGCGTTTGCCACCGCCCAGTGCGCCACGGACCAGGCCTGGCTGCCGGTGGCTTCCACCACCACGGTTTGCCCCTCAACCTTGCTGCCCAGGAAACCATAGGCACGGTCCAGTTCGGCGGAGACAGCTGGGGCGTCACCGGCTGATTCGGTGGAACGCAGCGTGCAGTGCACAGCCTGCGGTGTCTGGCCGGACAGGCCCGAGGCGAAAAACCTGCCCATGTCCTCGTGCTGGGCGTAGGCGGTGGGGTACGCGGAACGCTGGACCTGCTGCGCGGCGTCGGTGATTTCCATGGTTTCGTAGCCCGGAATCCGGACCAGCGCGTCATAGAAGGCGTTGACGGCGTAGTAGGGGTCCATGACCTGTTCCTCAGTGCCCCAGCCCTGCGACGGCCGCTGCTGGAACAGCCCCCGTGAATCCGGACCGGCCTGGTCGCCGTGGCCGATGTTCCGCAGCTTGGACTCCTGCATGGCCGTGGCCAGGGCAATGCTTGCCGCCCGCGGCGGCAGCCCGCGCTGGACCGCGACGGCGGTGATCAGCGAGGCATAGACGGCCTGGTCGGGAGCCAGCTCAGCCCTCCGCTCGCCGACCACGGCCGTGCAGCGCTCCGAGACGAGGGTCTCGGAGCGCTGCACGAAGAACACAGCCGAGTAGATGCCGCCGACCACCAGGGCGAGGACCAGCAGGAGCACCGCCAGGCGGTGCAGGCCGCGTCTGCGTGCCACCGGAAGTCAGTTGGCGTGGAGGGCGTCGTTCAGTTCCACCGTCTGGCCCTTGCGGGGAAGGACCTCCACGGCACCGGTGGTGGAGTTGCGGCGGAACAGCAGGTTGGGGACCCCGGAGAGTTCCGCGGCCTTCACGATCTTGGTGGTGTCCTCACCCACCTCGTCCTTGGGACCCGGTACCCGGACGCGGGTTCCTGCCGTCACGTACAGTCCGGCCTCCACCACGGAGTCGTCACCAATGCTGATTCCGACGCCGGAGTTGGCGCCCAACAGCACCCGCTCGCCAATGGTGATCTTTTCCTTGCCGCCGCCTGAGAGCGTGCCCATGATGGAGGCGCCGCCGCCCACGTCGCTGCCGTCACCGGTGACAACGCCTGCGGAAATGCGGCCCTCCACCATGGAGGTGCCCAGTGTTCCGGCGTTGAAGTTCACGAAGCCTTCGTGCATGACCGTGGTGCCGGCGGCGAGGTGGGCGCCGAGGCGGACGCGGTCGGCGTCGGCGATGCGGACACCGGGGGGGACCACGTAGTCCACCATGCGCGGGAATTTGTCGATGCCATAGACCGTGACGGGGCCGCGGCGGCGGAGCCGGGCGCGGGTCAGTTCGAAGCCCTCCACTGCGGCGGGGCCGAAGTTTGTCCAGACGACGTTGGGCAGCTTGCCGAAGATGCCCTCCAGGTTGATGGTGTTGGGCCGGACGAGGCGGTGTGAGAGCAGGTGGAGCCGGAGGTAGGCGTCGGCTGTGTCGGCAGGAGCCTCGTCGAGGTTGACCTGGACGAAGACCACTTTCTGCTCTGTGCCGCGGTCCTCGTCGGTGCCGTTTTCCGCGATCTGCGTCAGGGCCTCGTCGGCGTTCTCCACTGAACGCAGGTTTTCGGCGGCAACGCCGAGGGCCGGTGCGGGGAACCAGACGTCCAGCACCGTTGCCTCGCCGTTGGCGGTGGCGATGGTGGCCACGCCGAAGCCATAGGCGGAGCGTTCGTCGGTGGGGGAGTTCAGGGTTTCGGGCACGGCGGAAGAAGCGGTCTCAGTCATGTGCTCCAGTCTATCGAGGGCAGGGCTCCGGGTTCGAACTAGACTGGCTTCGTGACTGCCGAAACCGCTCCGGACCCCGCTTCCACCCTCTCCACCAAGGACTCCAGCCGGCGAGTCGTGCCACCCCGGCTGGATCTGCGGCAGGACGTCGCGCTGCTGACCGCGGCCATCATGGACATAGACAGCGTCTCCGGGAACGAGAAAGAACTCGCGGACGCTGTCGAAGCGGCCCTCCTGCAGATCCCCCAGCTCACCGTTGTCCGCGACGGTGATGCCATCATCGCCCGCACCGAGCTGGGGCATTCCGAGCGGGTCATCCTTGCCGGGCACCTGGACACCGTCCCGCTGCCGCTTGCCGAGGGCGCGAAAGGCACGGTGCCTTCCTGTTGGGAGTCCGGCGTCCCGGGCGAGGGGATCTTGTACGGCCGCGGTGCCACCGACATGAAGGGCGGCGTTGCGGTGCAGCTTGCACTGGCAGCAACCATGTTCGACGGCGGCGCTCAGCCCGGGCGGGACGTCACCTTCGTCTTCTACGACAACGAGGAAGTGGAAGCGGTGAAGAGCGGCCTGGGCCGCCTGGTCCGCAATCACGGGCCGCTGCTGCACGGTGACTTTGCCATCCTGCTGGAACCCACGGACGGCACCGTGGAAGGCGGCTGCAACGGTACCAGCCGCTTCGAAGCAACAACCGTGGGGGAGGCGGCACACTCGGCCCGGGCCTGGATGGGCAGCAACGCCATCCACGCCGCGGCGCCCATCCTCGCCCGGCTGGCTGCCTACGAGCCACAGACCATCACGGTTGACGGCCTTGATTACCGCGAAAGCCTCAACGCCGTGAGGATCAACGGGGGAACCGCCGGCAATGTCATCCCGGACCGGTGCGTGGTGGAGATCAACTACCGGTTTGCCCCGGACAAGACGCCCGACCAGGCAGAAGCGGTGGTGCGCGGCCTGCTGGAGAGCTTCAACGTTGTCCGTACCGACGCCGCGGCAGGCGCCCGGCCGGGACTCCAGCATCCGGCCGCGGCCTCCTTTATTGCCGCTGTGGGAGGCGAACCCAAGCCGAAATACGGCTGGACCGACGTCGCACGCTTCAGTGAGCTGGGCATTCCGGCAGTGAACTTCGGCCCCGGGGATGCGCTGCTGGCGCACAAGGACAATGAGCATGTCCATGCCGACGCCATCCGCAGATGCCTCGCGGCCTTGCAGGATTGGCTGGCGGGGCCAAGCGCGCGATAGAAGCCTTCCGGGTTAAACGGGAATGGCCCGGACCTGCTGGTCCGGGCCATTTCGTTTGGAACCGTTAGGGAATTGGGGCTTCGGCCTTTTCAGGTTCAGCCTTGGCGACACCTCCGGCTGCCTTCTTGGAGCCGCGGCGCTCGATCCAGACGGCAAGCCTGGACACGAGGATGTTGATGGCGATATAGATTGCCGCGGCAACAAAGAAGATGGGGAACAGGAACTGCGTGCCCAGGAAGTCCGCCATCACCTGCACGGCGCGCAGCAGCTCGCCGTATGCCACGATGTAGCCGAGCGAGGTGTCCTTCAGGAGCACCACCATCTGTGCCACCAGGGATGGCATCATCCGGCGGATGGCCTGCGGAAGCTCGATGAGCATGCGCGACTTGAAGCTGGTGAGGCCGATGGCCAAGCCCGCTTCGCGCTGCCCGCGGGGCAGAGACTGAATGCCTGCGCGGATAATTTCGGCAAACACCGCCGCGTTATATAGGACAAGGCCCGTCACGACGGCGATGAACGGGGAGGTGCCGAAGCCCAGGAGGACGAACAGCATCATCAGGACCACGGGCATGCCGCGGAGGAACTCCAGAACCACCCGCACCGGGACCCGGATAAAGGCCGAGTCTGATATGCGCAGCAGGCAGAGCACCAGTCCCAGGGGGAAGGCGATAACCGCTGCGAGGGCGGCAGCGCTGAGGGTCGCGCCGAGGCCATTGGCCAGGAGCGTCCAGACGTCCGCCCGGGTGAAAATCCGCCAGCGGCGGCCTTCAAAAATGCCCTGCTGGCCAAGGGTCATGATGATCCACGCCAGCAGGCCCAGGATCAGGAGGGAACCGGCTATGGAGCCGATCAGGGAGATCCGCCGGGCTTTCGGTCCGGGGACGTCGTAAAGGACTGAACTCATCGGGCAATCGCCACCTTTCGTTCCACCGTGCTGGCCAGGATGCCCAGCGGAACGGTGAGGAGCAGATAGAAGAATGCGGTGCCCAGCAGTACGGCGATCACGGCGTCGCCGTTGGCGTTGGCCAGCTGGCGGCCGTAGCCGAACAGTTCAAGGACAAAGAACGCACCCGCTACGGAGGAGTTCTTCACCAGGGCGATCAGGATATTGATGAGCGGCGGGATCACTGTCCTCAGCGCCTGGGGGAGGATGATGAGGTTCAGGACCTGCCCAAACTTCATGCCGATACTGCGGGCGGCTTCGGCCTGGCCGACCGGGACGCTGTTGACACCTGAGCGGACAGCTTCGGCGATGAACGCAGCGGTGTAGGTGCTGAGGGCAATGATGGCCGCGACTTCGAACTGTTCGAAGGTCACGCCAAGCCGCGGAAGGACGACGGCGGCAAAAAAGAACGCGATGGTGAGCGGCGTGTTCCGGAGAACCTCCACGTAGACGGTGCTGAAACCGCGCAACGCTGCTACCGGCGAAACCCTGGCGGCCGCAAGAAGGGTACCGAGTACCAAAGCGATGATCCCGGATACTGCTGAAAGGAATAGGGTGCGGAGAAAGCCTTCCCAGTACAGGGGCAGGTTTTCAAGAATGACGTCCATAGGATCCTTCGGCTGTCGGCGTGGACGGGAGGGAAGGCGGAAAGTTGCCGGGGCCGGCGAACCGGCCCCGGCAACCCCGGCAACGCTTGTTTGCCTTAGTAGCGGTCAAGCGTGGGCAGATCGGGCGCGGTCTTGATGACTGAACCTGCAGTGGCCTCCCAGGCCTTCTCGTAGGACCCGTTCTCTTCGAATTTCTCCAGCTGGTCATTGATCCAGTTACGGAACTCCGTGTCGCCCTTCTTCAGGCCGATGCCGTAGGGCTCCTTGGTGAAGGTTTCGTCCGAGGCGAGCTTGAAGGCGTCCGGTTCCTTGTCCACGAAGCCGGCGAGGATCACGTTGTCGGTGGTGACGGCTTCAACCTGCTTGTTGCGCAGCGGCTCCAGGCACGCGGAGTAGGTGGCGGCGGGGACCAGCTCCGCACCGTACTGATCCACGATGGTGGCAGCGGGGGTGGAACCCGTCACGGAGCAAACCTTCTTGCCTTTGACGTCCTCGGGGGTCTTGATGGTGTCGTTGTCCTTGTTGACCATCAGGGCCTGGCCGGCTTCGTAGTAGGGGCCGGCGAAGTCAACAACCTGCTTGCGCTTGTCGTTGATGGTGTAGGTGGCGATGACCAGGTCGACCCTGCCTTGCTCGATGAAGGGTTCGCGGTTGGCGGAGACGGTCTCGGACCATTCAATCTTGTCCGCGGCAATGCCCAGCTCTGCTGCAATTAGCTTTCCAATTTCGACGTCGAAGCCCACCGGTTTGCCGTCAAGGCCCACCTGGCCGAAGAGCGGCTGGTCGAACTTGGTGCCGATCTTGATGGTTCCGGCGGAAGAAAGCTTCTCCATGGTGGTGCCGGGGGCGAAGGTGGGCGTTTCGGCCACGGTCGGATCGCTGGTGGTTCCGGCGTCGCCGCCGCCACAGGCGCTCAGGGACAGGGCGACGGCAGCGGTAGCCGCCACGAAGAATGACTTCCGCCGGGTCATAAATGCCTTCATGACATTCCTTTCATTGGTGGCCGTGGGTCACGGCCTGGGTGCGAACTTGAGTGTGGTTGTTCGGGTTGTTGTGGCGAACGTGTTTCAGTGCGTTAGGAGCTTGGACAGGAAGTCCTTGGCCCGGTCGCTCTTCGGGTTCGTGAAGAACTCCTCCGGGGTGGCGTCCTCGACGATCTGGCCGTCCGCCATGAAGACAACGCGGTCCGCGGCCTTGCGGGCGAAGCCCATCTCGTGGGTGACCACGATCATGGTCATGCCTTCCTTGGCGAGCTGGATCATGACATCCAGGACTTCGTTGATCATCTCGGGGTCCAGTGCCGAGGTGGGCTCGTCGAAGAGCATCACCTTGGGCTTCATGGCCAGGGCACGGGCGATGGCGACGCGCTGCTGCTGGCCGCCGGAGAGCTGGGCCGGCAGCTTGGGCGCCTGATGCCCCACGCCCACGCGTTCCAGGAGCGCCATGGCGTCCTTGTCCGCGGTGGCCTTGGCGGCACCCTTGACCTTGATGGGGCCGAGGGTGACGTTCTCCAGGATGGTCTTGTGTGCGAAAAGGTTGAACGACTGGAAAACCATTCCGACGTCGGCACGGAGCTGGGCGAGTTCCTTGCCCTCCTCCGGAAGCACCTTCCCATCAATGCTGATGGTCCCGCTTTCGATGGTCTCAAGCCGGTTGATGGCGCGGCACAGAGTGGACTTGCCGGAGCCGGAAGGACCGATGACCACAACGACCTCGCCCTTGCGGACCTGCAGATTAATGTCCTTCAAAACGTGCAACTGGCCGTAATGCTTATTGACGGCCTGCAGGGAAACGAGGGTATCGCCGGGCACAAGAGTAGTCATAGGAAGAATCTAGCGAACTGCGGGTCCTTATGACGGGAATCACCCCAACTTCCTGCGGATCGTGATTCAAGAGATACCTGCCGCGGGAGGTTAGCCTAGGGGAATGAGCATCAACGCAGATCCGGCCAAGAACTCCCAGCCGCGCCGTAAGGGGCCCCTCGAACTGCGCCGCAAGCAGGCAGCGGTGGAAATGTCGGACCAGCATCTGCTTGATACCAAGGGGCCCGGGCAGTTCGTTCACACGGATCCGTGGCGGGTCCTGAGAATCCAAAGCGAGTTCGTCGAGGGGTTCGGTGCGCTGGCGGACATCGGCAAGGCGGTGAGCGTCTTCGGATCGGCCCGCACCAAACCGGGCAGCGCCTACTACGAGATGGGCGTCGAGGTCGGCCGGAAGCTGGCGGAGGCCGGCGTCGCCGTCATCACGGGCGGGGGACCTGGGTCCATGGAGGCCGCCAACCGGGGCACGGTTGAAGGCAACGGCGTTTCCGTGGGGCTGGGGATTGAGCTTCCCTTCGAGCAGGGCCTGAACCAGTGGGTGGACCTGGGCATCAACTTCCGGTACTTCTTTGCCCGCAAGACCATGTTCGTCAAGTATGCCCAGGGGTTCATCGTGCTCCCCGGCGGCCTGGGAACCCTTGACGAACTGTTCGAGGCCATGGTGCTGGTGCAGACCCGGAAGGTGACGTCCTTCCCCATCGTGCTGCTCGGCGTCGAATTCTGGGGCCCCATGATCGACTGGATCCGCGGAACCCTGGTGGCCGAAGGAATGGTTTCCGAAAAGGACCTGGACCTGATCCAGCTCGTGGACGATCCCGCCGAAGCCGTGAACCGCGTCCTGCAGGCGGGCATTACGCCGTCCCTGAACGGCGAGCAGCGGCCGGAGTAGCTTTCCAAGCAGTCCGGTACGGCGGGCCCGGTCTGGCACGATGGAACAGTGAGCTTCTTTCTGGTTTTCCTTGCCATAGTGCTGGTGGGGGCAGTTGCCTGGGCCAGCCTGGGGCGCCGTGCCAGTGGTGCCGGCGGCCGGCCGTTGCCCGTGCTGCTGGACGGCGGGTTCGAGCAGCCGCCCGCCAATCTTCCCCCGGTGCTTTTGCCGGCCGGTGCCGGCCCCGAGGATGTGGACCGCGTCCGCTTCTCGCTGGGCCTTCGGGGCTACAGGATGGACCAGGTGGACCAGGTCCTGGACGAGCTGCGCGACCAGCTGGCAGCCACGCAGCAGGAGGTGCAGGAGCTGCGCGCCCGGTTGCAGGCTTATGAGCAGCATCCGCGCGCCAGCGACGGGGGACTGGACGACGGCGGGTCCGCCGGAGCGCCCGACGGCGGGAAGGCCACTTCCGGGGAGGGCAGCCTGTGAGTACCGTGGCCCGGCGCAGGACGGGCATCGCTTCTTCCGCCCACGCGCTCGCGGGCCGGGCCGGAGTAGCCATGCGCAGCTGGCCCTGGTGGGTCCAGGTGTCTGCCATCTACGTCAGTGCCAGGCTGGCCAGCGCCTGCATCTTCATGGCGGCCGCACTCCACCAGGGGCCCAACCCCTGGTTCGCGGCCAAGCCGGACTACTGGAACTTCATCAACATCTGGGACGCCCGGTGGTATGGCGAGGTGATCGCCAACGGCTATCCGTCGCTCCTTCCCACAGACACCACCGGCGATGTGCAGCAAAACGCCTGGGCTTTCTACCCCCTGTTTCCCGCACTCGCAGGAGGGTTGGGGCGCCTCACGGGACTGAGCCCGGCTGCCTCACTCACCGTCATTGCCATGCTGGCCGGCTGGGGAGCGGCACTGCTGGTCTACACCCTGTTCCGCCACAGGGCCCCCCACGTGGCTGCGCTCTGGGGTGTTGCCTTCTTCGCCACGTTCCCGGTATCGGCAGTGCTGCAGGTGCCGTACGCGGAGTCGCTGTCCCTGCTGCTCCTGGCGGGCGCCTTGCTGCTGGTGGTGCGCCGGCAGTACCTGTGGGCGGTTCCGGTGGTGGTGCTGCTCTGCCTGTCGCGTCCCGTGGGCGTTCCCTTCGCGCTCATGCTTGGGCTGGTACTGTGCTTCCGGTTCCTGCAGCGGTTTCCCCTCTCCGGGCGTTTCCGCGGAGCGAATTCACCCGGAAGTGCAGGGGAAGCGCACTCCGCGGGGGACCTGGCGGCGCTGGCTGTCCTGACGGCCGTTGCAGGAGTGGCGGCCCTGGCCTGGCCGGCAGCGGCGTGGGCCGCGACCGGCGACTTCGGGGCCTACACCAAGACCGAAACGGCCTGGCGGGGACACGACCTGGTGCCGTTCAAGCCGTGGTTCGATACCGGCGTCGACCTTTTCGGTCCTGTGCTCGGGCTCCTGGCGCCATTTGTTTTCGTTGCCCTGTTCGGGCTGATGCTGTTCCTTCCGCCCGTGGTGCGCCTCGGCGTCGAACTCCGGCTGTGGTGCGCCTCCTACATGGGCTACCTTCTGGCATTCCTGCATCCCCAAACCAGTACCTTCCGCATGCTGCTTCCGCTGTTTCCGCTGGCGCTCGGGGCGGTGCTGCTGTCCAGGTCAAGGGCCTACCGGGGCACGGTGGTCACCATGTTCCTGCTGCTCCAGATCGTATGGATCGTCTGGCTGTGGGCCTGGGCGCCATTGCCGGGCGGCGGCGACTACCCGCCCTAGTTCCGGAAACTCCCTGCAGGTCAGGACGGGAATATAGGCATACCGAAAATGTCCATCGATTAGCTACGTGCGGGTAATTCCGCGATAATGATAAGTAAGCAAGGACAAAAAGCATTCAGAATACGCGCAGCCTTGGCGGTAAAAGCAACCCGCCATAGCGGCTTGATCGACATGCGGACACAGCCCGCCCGGGCTGATCAGTCCTGGGACAAATTGGAGGGGAATTCCTCATGGCGGCGATGAAACCACGCACCGGCGACGGCCCAATGGAAGTCACCAAGGAGGGCCGCAGCCTGATCATGCGCGTCCCGCTCGAAGGCGGCGGGCGCCTTGTGGTCGAACTGAACGCTGCCGAAGCGGCAAACCTCAAGGAATGCCTGGTAGGCGTTACCGAATAATCGTGCCGGACAGGGTCCGCAGCTCCGGGCTGCGGACCCTGTCCTTTCCTTTGGGTCTGCCCCGGACGTTATTTCTTGACGGCCACCAGCAGGCCGTCTCCGGTGGGAAGCATTGCCGAGGCCAGCCGTTCGTCATCGCGGATGGCCTTACCCACCTGCCGGAGGACCACCGTGGTTGCCTCACGTCCGGCCGGATTCGCCACTTTGTCCTTGTCCAGCGCATCGTTGATGATCAGCAGTCCGGACCGCTTCAGGAGCCGGATGGCCTGCTCCACGTATCCGGGCAGGCCCGGCTTGTCCGCGTCAATGAACACCAGGTCGTAGGCCGCGTCCGTCAGCCGCGGCAGCACGTCACCGGCGCGGCCCGAAATGGTCCGGGTGCGGTTGGCGGGGCTGCCGGCCTCAGTGAAAGCCTCACGGGCAGCCTTGAGGTGTTCGACGTCGACGTCGATGGTGGTAAGGACTGCCTGCGGCCCCAGCCCGCGAAGGAGGCATACGCCGGACACCCCTGCGCCGGTGCCGATTTCGACGGCGGTCTGCGCCTTGGAGGCGGCAGCGAGGACGGTGAGGACAGCACCGACTCCCGGCCCGATGGCAGTGACCCCCAGTTCGAAGGAGCGCTCCCGTGCCCGAAGCATGACCTCATCCTCAGCGGGCAGATCTTCTGCATAGGACCAGCTGATGGACTTGTCGGCGCTCATGAATATTCGCTTTCTGGGCGGAAGGGGGGAATGTCTCCTACAGCCTACTGTGTCCGGGCGAAACGGCAGTGGAACCGGGCTGTTGCGCCCACGGCTGAAATGTCCGGCAGTCAGGAAATTCCCAGCCAAGTTTGAAATGATTATTATCCGCTCATCCAAAAGGTGATCGGCGCCGAATCAGTGATGTCAACAGTATCCGGGCGTTAGCATTCCACGAGGGGAGTGGACGATGTCATCTTCAGTTGTGGCACCTGTCCCTGCAACAAACAATCCCGACACCGAGTGGGTCCGTCCCACCTGGGAAGAGGTAGTCACCAACCACTCGGCCAAAGTGTACCGGCTTGCCTACCGCCTGACCGGCAACAAGTTCGACGCCGAAGACCTCACCCAGGAGGTGTTCGTCCGTGTGTTCCGGTCGCTGGACAACTTCAAGCCTGGAACACTCGACGGCTGGCTGCACCGCATCACCACCAACCTGTTCCTCGACCAGGCGCGGCGCAAGACCCGCATCCGGTTCGATGCGCTGGCCGAAGACGCGGAGTCGCGCCTGCCGGGGCGAGAGCCGGGACCGGAGCAGAGTTTTGAGCTGAACAACCTGGACCTGGACGTCCAGGCCGCGCTGGAAGAACTGCCGCCGGACTTCCGGGCCGCCGTGGTCCTGTGCGACCTGGAGGGGCTCTCTTACGACGAGGTAGCGGAGGCGCTCGGCGTGAAGCTCGGAACCGTCCGGTCCCGCATCCACCGCGGCCGCACCATGCTGCGGGAAAAGCTTGCCCACCGGGACCCGCGTCCGCAGCAGACGCGGCGCAAGCTTTCCATGCCGCGCATAGCGGGCATCCTCTGATCGGCGCATGAGGTCCCGTTTCCCTCCCGGCGGCAGGCACCAGAGAACCCCCGGCCATCTTTCGGAGTGCCAGGAGTGTGCCTCGGCCATGCGCCGCGAACGCCAGTACCTGGAGCGGCTGCGCCAGGCACCCATCCCCCCGGCCAGTGACGACCTGACGGCGCGCCTACTGGCCCGCACATCGGTGCTGGCTGCAGAGCCACTGCCTGCCGCCGCCCACATTCCTCCGCCGCGGACGGCAGTCCGGATGCTGGCCGTGACGGCCGGAAGTACCGTCGCCGCCGCCGGCGTCCTCGCCGTGGGCGCCTTTGCTGCCGCCGGCGACCCCGAAACCGCAGCAGGGGCAGCTACCTCGGCGGCGCTTTCCCAAGTCTCCTCGCAGACCCCCGCGGATGGCCGTACGCTCACGAAGGAACAGCTCGGCAGGTTGCGCGCCGAGGGCTGGGCCTGCCCGGAACTGGAGGCAATGGGCTTCCAGCTCGAATCGGCCAGGGCCGTGGTCATCGACGGCCAGCCCGCTGTGTCACTTCGACTCACCGACGGATCGCACTACGCCACCGTCACCGAGCAGCACGCTACCGGCACGCAGGGCCAGGCTGTATCCGCCCAGCTGGACAGCCCGCTGCAGCTGGGCGGGACCTCCCCGTGGACGGCCACCTACAGGACACCCGCCCGCACCTTCACATACGAGTCCAACCTTCCGGCAGACCAGGCTGACGACGCCGTGCCGATCCTGCAGCGGTTGGCCAGCCAGTCCACTGCCGGGGTGGCCGCCGCGGTCCACGAACCGGACGGGTCCGGGCCGGAGGAGTCCCTGGGCGCCCGGATGCAGCGCGGGATCAACAACATCGTGGCCCTCTTTACCCGGTGACACAGGCATGGTCCGTACCCGCGGGACGGAAATCGTCACCGGCAGCCCGGAGAGGGTAATCTTCCTAAAGTGTTTGGAATCAACGGCCCGGAGTTTTTTCTTCTGCTGCTCATCGGCATCCTGGTGATCGGCCCCCAAAGGCTGCCCGAATACACCCAGAAACTGGCGAACCTGGTAAAGGAAGTCCGCCGCATGGCGTCCGGCGCCCGTGAGCAGATCAAGGAAGAAGTGGGCATCGACATCGACGATGTCGACTGGAAGAAGTACGATCCCCGCCAGTACGATCCCCGGCGCATCATCAAGGAAGCGCTGCTCGAGGACGATGCCAAACCCGTCAGCGCAGGAGCACCCGCCGCAGTGGCTGCTGTCTCAGGGGCGGCCGCCGTTGCCGCCGTGGAGGGGGCTCCGGCACGGCCGCAGCGAGTGGTGCAGTCCCTCCCCGCAGGCGAAGCTGCGCCGTACGATACCGAAGCCACCTAGGAATCCACCCGCGCGTAGCCCCTGCCAGGGCCAGGAACCGGCCAGCCGGTCAGCGCGGCTGAAGCCCGAGTTTCATGCCCGCCAGGCCCCGCGGCACCGATGCCAGCCGGCCGGCGATCCCTGACAGCGCAGCAGCCGCAGGAGTTCCGGGCTGGCCGATAACGATCGGAACACCCGTGTCGCCGCCTTCACGGAGCTGGATATCGAGGGGAATCTGTCCGAGCAGCGGCACCTCCGCACCCACGGTGGCCGTCAGCCTTTCGGTGAGGACCGCGCCGCCGCCGCTTCCGAACAATTCCATCCGGCCGCCGTCGGGCATCTCCAGGTAGGACATGTTCTCGATGACGCCCGCCACCTTCTGGCCCGTCTGGGTTGCGATGGCGCCGGCGCGTTCCGCGACGTCCGCTGCAGCGGCCTGGGGAGTGGTAACCACCAGGATCTCGGCCTTGGGCAGCAGCTGGGCCACCGAAATGGCGATGTCCCCGGTGCCCGGCGGAAGGTCGAGGAACAGCGCATCCAGGTCGCCGAAGTAGACGTCCGTGAGGAACTGCTCCAGGGCGCGGTGCAGCATGGGCCCGCGCCAGGCCACGGGCTGGTTGCCGGTGACGAACATGCCGATGGAGATCACCTTCACGCCGTAGGCGACGGGCGGCAGGATCATGTCATCCACGCGCGTGGGCGCCTGGCTGATTCCCATCAGTGCAGGAACGGAAAAGCCGTAGACATCCGCGTCCACGATGCCCACCCGCAGCCCCTGCGCGGCCATGGCACAGGCAAGGTTCACAGTGACAGAGGACTTCCCCACACCGCCTTTTCCGCTTGCCACGGCGAAGACCTTGGTGAGGGACTCGGGCTGGTTGAAAGGGATGCCACGCTGACCGCCGGCGCCGCGGAGCTTTTCCTTCAGTGCGTCCCGCTGCGCCTGGTCCATGACTTTCAGGTCCACGTCGACGGCGGTGACCCCCGCTACAGCACCCAGCGCCTTTTCGGAGTCGGCGGTGATGGTATCCCTGAGGGGGCAGCCGGCAATCGTGAGCAGGACGGTCAGGCTGACCCGGCCGTCGTCGGAGACCTTCACTGAGTCCACCATTCCCAGTTCCGTGATGGGACGCCTCAACTCGGGGTCGATGACGGTGGAAAGCGCAGCCATGACTGCGTCGGCCAACCCGGGGCTGGCGGTACGTTCATTCATTAACGGTCCTGGTTGGAGTGGCCGGGTTTGATCCTGGGGATCTGCTGCGTCCTGGGATTGCGCTGCCGGTCGCGCTGCTCCCGCAGCTTGTCCTTCGGGGACTCGTGGCTGCCCGGGCCCGTCTGGTCGTGGCTGCGCAGTTCTTCCTGCGCGTCCAGGATGTCTTCGAGCAGCGACCGCAGCTCGGCCCGGACGTAGTCGCGGGTGGCCACTTCACGCAGTGCGATCCGCAGCGACGCCAGTTCCCGGGTGAGGTACTCGGTGTCGGACAGGTTGCGTTCGGCACGCTGGCGGTCCTGCTGCAGGGAGACCCGGTCCCGGTCGTCCTGCCGGTTCTGGGCCAGCAGCAGCAGCGGCGCCGCGTACGAGGCCTGCAGCGACAGCATCAGGGTCAGCAGGGTGAACCCGAGGTCCTTGGAATCGAACTGCCACTCCAGGGGCGCCCACGTGTTCCAGGCAAGCCAGACGACGACGAACACCGTCATGTACACCAGGAACTGCGGCGTTCCCATGAAACGGGCGAAACCTTCGGTGGCATGGCCGAAGGCGTCCGGATCCGGGGAGAACTTGGGCAGGATCCGCTGGCGTCCACTCAGCGGCGTGTCCAGGCTGCCGCCCTTTGCCGCACCCCGGCCGGGGACCCTCTGGCTGGGGTTCTTTGGAGCGCTGTTGTCAGCCAATGCGTCCACCGAGCTTTCTTATCGGGGCTTCGCCATCATGGGCGCGCCAATCATCCGGCAACAGATGATCAAGGACGTCATCAACAGTCACCGCCCCCACAAGGCGGCCGGTGTGGTTGACCACCGGGAGGGAGTTCAGGTTGTAGGTTGCGAGGGTCCGGGCCACCTCGCTGATATGCGCCTGGTCGGACAAAGGCTCCAGGTTCTTGTCCACCAGGTTTCCCAGGGGCTCGTACGGGGGAAAGCGAAGCAGCTGCTGGATGTGCACCACGCCCAGGAAACGTCCGGTGGGGGTTTCCAACGGCGGCCGGGAAATGAAGATGGAGGAGGCCAGGGCTGGAGACAATTCCTCCCGGCGGACATGGGCCAGCGCCTCTGCCACGGTGGCCTCCGGTGGCAGGATGACGGGCACCGGCGTCATCAGGCCGCCCGCGGTGTCCTCGTCGTATTCCAGCAGGCGCCGGACGTCCTCGGCGCCCTCCGGCTCCATCAGCTGCAGGAGCTCCTCCGCCTGCGCGGAGGGAAGCTCGCCGAGAAGGTCGGCGGCGTCATCCGGGTCCATCTCTTCCAGCACATCGGCGGCGCGCTGGACGTCCAGGGCGGAGAGGATCTCCACCTGGTCGTCTTCGGGCAGTTCCTGCAGGACGTCGGCCAGGCGCTCGTCCTGAAGCTCGCTGGCCACCTCGAAGCGGCGTTTGTCGCTCATTTCCTGGAGGGCCTCGGCGAAGTCCGCGGGCTTGAGGTCCTCGTGGTTTGCCACGAACTGGGTGGCGGCCTGCGGCTCCGTGCGCGGGCCCTGCAGCGCGTCTGCCCAGTCAATGATCAGGGTCTCGTTGCGGCGCAGCCGGCTGAGGGGGGACAGCGAATGTCCACGCCGGACGAACAGTTTGCTGACGAACCAGTCACCGGAACGGCTCTGGTCCATGGCGATGTCTTCGATGGTGGCATCGCCGCTGCCGTCACGCAGAGTAACGCGGCGGTCGAACATCTCGGCCACCACCAGCGTTTCCGCGCCGCGCTGCTCAAAGCGCCGCAGGTTCACCAGGCCGGTGCAGATGATTTGGCTTTGGTCGATGGAGGTAATGCGCGTCATCGGAACGAACACACGCTTCTTTCCCGGAACCTCCACCACGATGCCCACCACGTGCGGGGCTCCCTGGGTTCCGCGGGACAGCACAACAACATCGCGCAGCCGGCCCAGCCGGTCACCCAGCGGGTCGAAGACGTCGAGTCCAAGCAGGCGCGCAACGAAGACTCGGGTAGGTGTTGTGCTCACTCCTACAGGCTACCGAGTCTGCTCTCTTTTAGCTGAATTCCCAGGCAGCATCCATGGTGATGGGCAAGAATGGGGGTATGGCAAACATTTTTGGTGCTCCCAAGGCAGGTGGCCCCAACGGCATGGACGAAGCCAGGGCCGTTCCCACCGGCGACACCGTCGGCTCCTACACCTCTTACCTGGATGCGCAGAAGGCGGTGGACTACCTCGCCGACCAGCAGTTCCCGGTTCAGATGGTATCCATCGTGGGCAACGAACTGAAGATGGTGGAACGGGTGACGGGGCGCCTGAGCTACCCCCGGGTGGCTCTCTCGGGGGCGCTGAGCGGCATGTGGTTCGGCCTGTTCGTCGGTGTGCTGCTGTCCTTCTTCGCGCCGTCGCCGGGGTACTTCTCCATCCTTACCTCCGTCCTGATGGGCGCCGCGTTCTTCATGCTGTTTGGCATCGTCACCTACGCCATGCAGCGCGGCAAGCGGGACTTCACGTCCACCAGCCAGGTGGTTGCCACCAGTTACGACGTCGTCGTTTCGCCGGAGGCCGCCCATGAGGCCCGCCGGCTCCTGCAGCAGCTCCCGATGACCCGTTCCGATGCGGCAGCGGGCAGCGGACCGTACACGCAGCGTGACTACTACAACCAGCCGTACCAGCAGGACCAGCACCACCAGCAGCCGGGGCAGGGGCCTGCGCGCCCGTCCGGCTGGCAGGACCCGTACGGCCAGTCCACGGGGTCTTCCGTGCAGAACGGCGGCTACCCCGGCGGCCAGCAGCAGGGCGGCCAGAATTACGACGGCGGCCCGCGCCAGGAGGAGACGCCTGCCCCTGCGCCTGCGCGTTCGGT
The DNA here is from genome assembly GCF_059090105.1 of Arthrobacter sp. K410C. Taxonomy (NCBI): domain Bacteria; kingdom Bacillati; phylum Actinomycetota; class Actinomycetes; order Micrococcales; family Micrococcaceae; genus Arthrobacter; species Arthrobacter sp. K410C. Next base: position 452,322 of record NZ_JBNHFJ010000001.1, on the reverse strand, counting down.
CCGTTACCCGGACCTGCCGGATGGCCGGCCCCAGTACGGCGTGCGGCTGCCCCAGGCTCCCGCCGCCGAGCCCGGTACCGCTCCCGTGTCCGGACAACCTGACGAAACAGCCCAGGGTGAGAACCTGCCGGGCACCGAGGGCAGCCAGGGCGCCGAGGGCCCGCAGCGGCCGGCGGATCCGCGCCAGTAGGCCCGTCCCTTTAGCAAGAAGCGGGGCCACCCGGTGAAGGACTGATCCAGTCCCCGCCGGGTGGCCCCGCTTTTGTTGATCGGTACTACTGGCCGCTTTCCGCGTCGCGATAGATCCCGGTCATCCAGTCCTCCACGTCCTCCGGCTTGCGGGGCAGGGCGGCGCTGAGGTTGACCGGGCCGTCGGCGGTCATCAGGATGTCGTCCTCGATCCGGACACCGATGCCGCGGTATTCCTCCGGGATCGCCAGGTCTTCGGCCTTGAAGTACAGGCCGGGTTCGATAGTGAACACCATGCCTTCGGTGAGGATGCCGTCCAGGTAGAGTTCCCGCTTGGCCTGGGCACAGTCGTGGACGTCCAGACCCAGGTGGTGGCTGGTGCCGTGCGGCATCCAGCGCCGGTGCTGCTGGCCTTCGGGGCTGATGGCCTCTTCCACGCTGACAGGCAGAAGGCCCCACTCGGACAGCCGTTCGGCCAGCACGGTGGTGGCGGCAGTGTGGATGTCGCGGAACTTGGTGCCGGGCCGGGCCGCGGCGAACCCTGCATCCGCGGCGTCCAGCACTGCCTGGTAGACCTTGCGCTGCACGTCGCTGAAAACCCCGCCGGCCGGCAGGGTGCGCGTGATATCCGCTGTGTACAGGGAATCCACCTCCACGCCCGCGTCCAGCAGCAGCAGTTCGCCGGCGTGGACCTTCCCGGTGTTGCGGGTCCAGTGCAGCACGGTGGCATTGTTGCCGGCTGCCGCGATGGTGTCGTAGCCCACTTCGTTGCCCACCTCGCGTGCCCGGGCGAAGAAGGCTCCCTCCACCACCCGTTCACCCCGGGCATGGGTAAGGGCGCGGGGCAGTGACTTCACCACTTCCTCGAAACCTTCAACGGTGGCTGCCACCGCAGTCTTCATCTGTTCGATCTCCCACTCGTCCTTGAGCAGGCGCAGCTCGGAGAGGGCCTCACTGAGCTTTTCGTCCAGGGCGTCGAACACGCCCAGATCCAGGTTTTCCGGATCCCTGGCGGTGTTGTACCGGGCGGTGTCCACAAGCGCGTCAATATTTTCATCCACTTTGCGAACCAGCCGGATGGAGATGCCGCCGATTTCCGGGGCGCCAACATCCTTGGTGACGGCCGTCTCCAGCTGGTCGATGTGGGCCGTCGCCAGGCCCAAGCGTGCCTCAAACTCGGCCAGCGTGGGCCGGGCGCCGATCCAAAATTCCCCTGACCGCGCGTCGGCATAGAACTGCTCCGTGTCGCGGCCGGCCAACGGACGGAAGTAGAGCGTGGCACTGTGGTGCCCGCCGTCGTCGCCCTTTCCCTCCTCAACTGGCTCAAGGATCAGGACGGCGTCCGGCTCGTGGTCCAGGCCCAGGCCCGTCAGGTGCGCGAAACCGGAATACGGGCGGAACCGGTAGTCGCAGTCGTTGGAGCGGACCTTCAACGGGCCCGCGGGGATCACCAGGCGTTCGCCCTTGAACTTGGCGGAAATGGTCTTGCGGCGGGTCGCGGCATAAGCAGCAACAGCATCACGGCCCGGCAGCTCCTCGCTGGCCGGTGCCCAGTTGCTGGCCATGAAGGCCTTGAAGGCGTCGGAACTGGGCCGCTGCGAGCGGTTGTTGACACGCTCTTCCAACGGCTGGGAAGCAGAGTTCAGGGTGTTATCGGCATCGTTCACGGGACCATCGTCTCACCAGCTCCGCGGCGATGCTAACGGGCTTCCGCCGGGGGCGGTGCCGGGTCTACTAGTCTGGACAGGTGAGGATTGACCTGCATGCCCACTCCAATGTTTCCGACGGCACGGAGAAACCCGCCGACGTGGTGGCCTCCGCCGCCCGCGCCGGGCTGGACGTGGTGGCACTGACTGACCACGACTCCACAGACGGATGGGAGGAAGCATCCGCGGCGGCTGTTGAGCATGGCGTGGCCCTGGTGCCCGGGATGGAGGTGTCCTGCCGGACCGCTGAAGGCATCAGCGTTCACCTCCTGAGCTACCTGCACGACCCCGCACACGCCGGCCTGCTGGAGGAAATCACCAAGGCCAAGGACGCCCGCCTCACGCGTGCCGAGCGGATGGTCACGCTCCTTGCCGAGGACTATCCGCTCACCTGGGACGACGTCATACACCATGTGGCGCCTGGCGCCACCCTCGGCCGTCCCCACATCGCCGACGCCCTCGTGGCCGCCGGTGTGGTGGAGGACCGCTCCGAGGCCTTCGCCACCATCCTCACCTCGCGGTCGCGCTACTTCATCCAGCACTACGCGCCCGACCCCGCCACCGCCGTCGAACTTGTCCGCGCCGCCGGCGGCGTCCCGGTGTTTGCCCATCCGGTGGCGACCGCTCGGGGCAGGACCGTGGGGGAGCGCACCTACCTGGAGATGATCGACGCCGGCCTGGCAGGCCTGGAGATCGACCACCGGGACAACGCGGAGGAAGGGCGGGCCTTCCTCCGGCGGCTGGCCGCGAAGCACGACCTGCTGGTGACCGGTTCCTCCGATTACCACGGCACCGGCAAACCCAACCTGTTGGGCGAGAACCTCACGTCCCCGGAAGCCCTGGCCAGGATCGAGGAACTGGGTACGGGGACCGCCGTCGTCCGTTCCTGACGCTTAGCCGGGCTGCCGGCTGACGAGCGTGGCGTGCGCGCCCAGCCGTTTCGCCATGATGTCCACCGCGGGCTGGTTCTGGTCCACGCAGACGAACTTGCGGCCCAGCTTGGCCGCCACCGCACCCAGGGTTCCGGAGCCGGCGAAGAAGTCCAGACACCAGTCGCCGGGACGGCTTGAAGCGGCGACGACGCGGCGGACCAGGCCCTCCGGCTTCTGCGTGGGGTAGCCGGTTTTTTCCTTGCCGGTGGGGGAGACGATGGTGTGCCACCAGACGTCCGTGGGCAGCTTGCCCAGTTCCCGTTTGGCGGGGGTGACGAGGCCGGGAGCCATGTACGGTTCCCTGTCCACCTCGGCACTGTCGAAGTGGTACTTGGCGGGGTTCTTGACGTACACAAGGATGTTGTCGTGCTTGGTGGGCCAGCGGTTTTTGGCGCGGGCGCCGTAGTCATAAGCCCAGATGATCTCGTTCAGGAAGCATTCCCGGCCGAAGATGGCATCCAGCATCACCTTGGCGTAGTGCACCTCGCGGTAGTCGAGGTGCAGGTACAGCGTCCCGTCCTCGGCCAACAGTCGCCACGCCTCCACGAGCCGCGGCTCCAGGAAGGACCAGTAGTCGCTGAACGCGTCGTCGTAACGGTGCAAAGCACCCTTGATGGTGTCGTAGGAGCGGCCCTTGAAGCCCACGCGGTCGCCGCCGCCCTCGGCGTTGGCCACCATCCTGGTTTCCTGGCGCCGTTGTGGCCTGCCGGTGTTGAAGGGCGGATCCACATAAATCAGTGTGAAGGCGCCGTCCGGCAGCGTGGGGAGGTACTCCGCGTTGTCCGCGTGCACCACCAGGCTGCCGCCGTCCGGCGCCCAAACAGTGTCAGTCATCGGGGCAGTTAGCCCTCGGTGCCAGGCTGTGCGCCCTTGTCAGTGCCGGCAACCACTTCGCCGTTGCGGCGGCGGGTGCGGGTACGGGGGCGGCGGGCACGCGTGGGCTGCTCGCCGTCGTTCTGTCCAGCTTCGCCGGCGGGCGCGGAGGCTGCCGCCGGGCCTGACGTACGACGACGGCGCTCACCGGAGCGGCCAGCGGGCTCGCCGCCACGGCCACCTTCACGGCCACCTTCGCGGCTGCCGGAATCCTGGCGTCCGCGCCCGGCACGGTCACGGCCGTCCCCGCGGCCGCCGCCGCGGCTGTTCTTCTTCCCGGTTTCGCCCAGGTCCTCCAGGACCTCGGCGTCCACACCGGCAAGGGTGCGCTTGTCGCGCGGCAGCCGGCCCTTGGTGCCTTCGGGAATGTCCAGGTCGGTGTAGAGGTGCGGCGAGGAGGAGTAGGTTTCGACAGGCTCGGGCACGCTCAGCCCCAGGGCCTTGTTGATCAGTCCCCAGCGCGGCATGTCGTCCCAGTCCACGAAGGTGACGGCGGTGCCCTTGTTGCCGGCGCGGCCGGTGCGGCCCACCCGGTGCAGGTAGATCTTTTCGTCTTCCACGCACTGGTAGTTAATGACGTGGGTTACGTCCTCCACATCGATGCCGCGGGCCGCTACGTCGGTGGCCACCAGGACGTCCACCTTGTTGTTGCGGAAGGCGCGCAGGGCCTGCTCGCGGGCACCCTGGCCCAGGTCGCCGTGGATGGCGGCGGCGGCGAAGCCGCGGTCCACCAGTTCCTCTGCCACCTTGGCGGCGGTGCGCTTGGTCTTGGTGAAGATGATGGTGCGTCCGCGGCCCCGGGCCTGCAGAATGCGGGCCACCACTTCGGTCTTGTCCATGCTGTGAGCGCGGTAGATCAGCTGGCGGATATCGCGCTTGGTCAGCCCCTCGTCGTCCGGATCGGCGGCGCGGATGTGGGTGGGCTGCGTCATGTATCGCCGGGCCATCGCGATGACCGGGCCGGGCATGGTGGCGGAGAACAGCAGCGTCTGCCGGACGGCCGGGGTGGCGGCGATGAGGGTCTCGACATCGGGCAGGAACCCGAGGTCCAGCATCTCGTCGGCCTCGTCCAGGACCACGATCTTGACGTTCTTCAAGCTCAGGTGCTTCTGCTTGTACAGGTCGATAAGGCGCCCGGGGGTGCCCACCACAACCTCCACGCCCTGCTTCAGCGCTTCCACCTGCGGCTCGTAGGCACGGCCGCCGTAGATAGTGGCGATGCGCGCGTTGCGCTTGCGGGATGCGGTCTGCAGGTCGTTGGCCACCTGGACTGCCAGTTCGCGGGTGGGGACAATCACCAGGGCCTGTGGTGCACCCGGGACCGCCAGCTTGGCGTAGCCGGGGTCGTCCTGGCCGATGACGCGCTGCAGGGCGGGGATGCCGAAACCGAGGGTCTTGCCGGTGCCGGTCTTGGCCTGGCCAATGATGTCGTGCCCGGACAGTGCCACCGGCAGGGTCATGGCCTGGATGGGGAAGGGGTGGGTGATCCCGGCGTCGGCAAGCGATTCGACGATGTCCTCGCGGACGTTGTAGTCGGAGAAGGACTTCTCCGCGATTTCGTGCGGCTTCTCGTCCGAGATGATGGTCTCTTCCGGCTCAATCACCTCGGTGCCGGTCTCGTCCGTCAGAAGCTGGTGGGTATGCAATTCACTCACAGGGAGTTTCCTTATTCATTTGGGCATTGGCGCTGCCTGCTCGACGGGCCGGCCGCAAGGCCGGTCCGGAGCACGCTCGGGCGCACAAGCATTTCCAGTGGAAGCCGATCGCGGGCTATCTAATGCTGGCACTGGTGACCAGCGGGCAAATCTCAAGATCGCGTAGGGGCGGGCTTGTTGGTTTCAAATCAAGGAAATCAACGACCGGGCATCCATTTCTACTTCTCCAGTCTAGCCGTACAGTGCCGCAATACCGGCTTTTGCACCCTTCGGGGCGGGAAGCCGGGCCCGCAACGGGCGTCAGGCGACCAGTTCGAAGTGGACCTCGCGGGTGGCAATATCGGAGGAAAGCAGGCGGACGCGGACCTTGGTGCCGGACTCCAGGTCGCCGGCGCAGCGGGCTGTTACGGCAGGTTCGGCGATCTGGATGATGCCGGAACCGCCGTTGCCGTTTCCGTTCTTCCCGTTTCCGTTCTTCCCATTCCCATTGCGGGGGCTGCCGCCGTTGCCGTTGTCCTTTTGGGGCTTCGAGCCGGAGATGACGATGGCATCGAACTCCTGGCCCACATGGTTGACCAGCAGCGCGGCCTCCACGGTATCCAGCGCCATCCGCTCCATCCGGGACGCCAGCTGGTCCGAGCCGGCCATGATCTCGGGAAGCGACGGCAGGGCCTGCCGCGCCCAGCCAGGAACGTTGCCGCCGTTACTGAGAGCCTCGCAGATCACCAGCACAAAGCGGTCCACCAGCCGGCGCAGGGGAGCGGTGGTGTGCGCGTAGGCCGCACCGATGGCGGCCTGCACAGCAGCCTCCGGTACGATGCCGTCAAAAGCGGTGTATGAGGCTCCGCGGAACAGCATCCCCGCCGAGTGCATGATTGCCAGCTGCCGCGGTTCGGTGGGGTCCAGGCTGCGCAGGTACTCGCCGTAGCCGACCTCGCCGTCCCACGGTTTCCCCAGCACCTCCGTCTGGAGTTTGAAGTGGTTCAGGGAGCGTTCGTCCGGCGCGGGCATGGTCCGCAGGATGCCCACCTTGCCGTCCAGCATGAGCTGCGCGGCAGCCATGCCCGTCATGAGCGAAATCTGGGCGTTCCAGTCCTCCACGGGCAGCTGCGGCGCGGCGGCGATGCGGTAACCGCCGTCGGGGAGCTGGACGATCTCCTGCTCCGGCATGTTCAGGCTGGCGCCGTCACGGGCGCGTTCCAGCTCCACGCGCTTGAGGCCAACCTCTTTCAGCAGCTGCAGGACCGGGGATGCGGTGCCGGCGTCCAGTTGGGCCTGCGCGCCCTTGTAGCTCAGCTTGGCGCGGCTGCGCATCCGTGCCCGTCTGACTGTGGCAGAGGTGACTTCGGCATTGCCGTCCAGGCGGAAGTCCCAGACGAAGGCCGGACACTCCTGGCCAGGCAGCAGGCTCCCCGCCCCTTCGCTGATGACCTCCGGATGCAGCGGAATTCGGCCGTCGGGGGCGTAGAAGGTCTGCCCGCGGCGCCGCGTTTCCTGGTCCAGCGGTCCGCCCGGCTTCACGAAGGCCGGAACGTCGGCGATGGCGTACAGCACGTGGTAGCCGCCGCCGTCGGCCTCTATGAAGAGCGCCTGGTCCAGGTCCGTGGACGAGGCCGGATCGATGGTGATGAATTCGACCCCGGTCAGGTCGTGGGACGGAAGCTCCAGCGCGGCCACGGCCGCTTCGGCGTCCCGGACCGCGTGCTCCGGGTATGGCCCGGGCAGCTCCAGCTCGGTCCGCAGCGCGCCCAGGGCCTCTTCCAGCGCGTTGTTGTGCTCATGGACGTTGGGAGCCAGCCGATGGTGTGACACGAAAATCAGCCTAGCCCGAAGACCGCCGAATATGCAGGCCATTGGCGGGATAGAAGGCAGGGCCGTGTTGCCCGCCGGTAGGTCAGGACGCGGCAGCGTCCAAAACGGCCAGGAGTGAGGCCGCCGCCGCGGCGGGATCCGCCGCTTCGGTGATGGCCCGCACCACCACAATCCTCCGGGCCCCCGCTTCCACCACCTCGCTGATATTGGAGTGGTCGATGCCGCCGATGGCGAACCACGGCACCTCGTTGCCGGTTTTGGCCGCGGCTGCTGCAGCGTATTTCACCAGCTCCGGTCCCACGGCGGCCCGGCCCGGTTTGGTGGGGGTGGCCCAGACCGGCCCGACGCAGAAATAGTCCAACCCGGCAGGCCCTGCGGCGGCAACGAGTGCGGCATCCACCTGTTCCGGGGTGTGGCTGGAGAGTCCAATGGCGGCGTTGCCGTTCAGCAGGGTGCGTGCCGCGGGCAGGGGGAGGTCCTTTTGCCCGATGTGGAACACCGGCGCGCCGGACAACACCGCGACGTCGGCGCGGTCATTCACTGCCCACAGCCGGCCATGGCGCTGCGCAGCCTCCCTGAGGACGGCCAGCAGTTCCAGCTCCTCGGCAGCCTCGATGGTCTTGTCGCGGAGCTGGATAATGTCCACTCCGCCGGCGAAGGCGGCATCCACGAAATCCCTGAAGTCACCGCGGTCAGCGCGGGCGTCAGTACACAGATAGAGGCGGGCAGACTTGAGCCCTGCGGTTCCCTCGGCGGTGGTGAAGGCATCGGTTGCGGAGGCGCCGACAGCGGCAGCGGAGTGGGACACATTCATGGCTGCAAGCCTAGTTCCTCTACACTTGCCTCGTACTGCGGGAGCCTGCGGCAGCTGTCATAAAGCGCCGGGCTGAGAGGGCGTCAGAGCCGACCGCTTGACCTGATCCGGGTAATTCCGGCGTAGGGAAGGAGACACATGGGCACCCCCAACACAGCACCCCCGCAGCCCCCCAACGGCACCATCAGGGCCGACGTCGTAGTCATCGGCGGCGGAGTGGTGGGCCACGCAATCGCCTGGGAAGCACAGCGCTCAGGCCGCAGCGTCGCGCTGATCGACGACGCCCCCGGCTCCGGCGCCAGCTGGGCGGCAGCCGGGATGCTCGCACCGGTGAGCGAGCTGCACTACCAGGAAGAGGATCTCCTGGACCTGATGCTGGCCTCTTCCGCCCGGTGGCCCGGCTTCATCGCGGACCTGTCCTGTGCATCCGGGGAGAAAACCGGGTACCTGACGACGCCCACCCTCGCCGTAGGTGCCGACGCCGCCGACCGCCGGGCTTTGATGGACCTGCGCGCGGTCCAGCAGGCCAATGGCCTGGCTGTTGAGCCGTTGACCATCCGCGAGGCGCGGCGGCGGGAACCTTTGCTCAGCCCCGCCATCGCGTGTGCCCTCGACACCCCCGCGGACCACCAGGTGGATCCCCGGCTCCTGGTGTCCTGCCTTCGCAACGCCCTCGCCGGGGAAGCCGCCGGCCGCGGCCCCGCAGTTGCGGGCGCAGTGGAAGGCTACGCGGTGCCGGACAGGGCCTTGGGCCTGCTGTGGGCGGATGACACTGTTGCGGGAGCCCGGCTCGCCGGCGGCGGCACAGTGCTGGCCGGAGAAACCGTGGTGGCCAATGGACTGGATGCCGCTGCGGTGATGGACTTGCCCGCGGGCCTGCTCCTGCCGCTGCGGCCGGTCTACGGGGACATCCTCCGCCTCGCCGTACCGCAGCACCTCCGGCCGCTGGTGACGGCCACCGTCCGCGGCCTGGTCCGCGGCGTGCCGGTGTACATCGTCCCCCGGGAGGACGGAACGGTGGTGATCGGAGCCACCCAGCGTGAGGATGCCCTCGCCGGGGCCGGTGCCGTACCCCCGCAAGCCCTCCGGTCCGCTGCCGGAACGGTGTCCGCAGGCGGCGTCTATCAGCTACTCCGGGACGCGCAGGTCCTGGTCCCGGCCGTGGCCGAGCTGGAATTGCTTGAATGTACGGCGCGGGCCCGGCCGGCGACCCCGGACAACGCCCCGCTGCTGGGCAGGGTGCCCGCCGCCCCGGGCTCCAACCCGGGCGGGCACATCGCCGGCCTGATCATGGCCACCGGATTCTTCCGGCACGGCGTCCTCCTGTCACCCGCAGCCGGCGCCATCTGCCGGGACCTGATGGACGGCACCGCGGACCCCCGCTGGAAAACGTTCGACCCTGGCCGCTTCTCCGGCCGCGAAACCTCCGCTGCAAGCGTCAACATCAAGGAGACAGCATGAATATCACCCTGAACGGAAACCACCATACGGTGGCTGAGGGGGCCTCCATCACCACCCTCATCAGCGAGGTCACCGGCCGTACCGTGGGGGCTGACGGCCAGGCCAAGGACGGGAACAGGCTGGGTGTCGCCGTGGCGCACAACGCACAGGTTGTTCCCCGGAGCCAATGGTTCGCCACGGCGCTCGCCGACGGTGACGACGTCGAGCTTGTCACGGCAGTGCAGGGAGGCTGACACGATGACCGAATCCGATACCCTGACCACCACGGCCGTTGCCAACCTGGACGATGCCCTGGTTATCGACGGGGTGCCCCTGGCGTCCCGGCTCATCATGGGGACCGGGGGCGCCCCGAGCCTCGACGGGCTTGGCGCAGCACTCCTGGCCTCCGGCACGTCCCTGACCACCGTGGCAATGCGGCGCTACTCGACGGCGGAGACGGGCTCGCTGTTCCAGCTCCTGGTGGACCACGGCATCCGGGTACTGCCGAACACCGCCGGCTGCTTCACTGCCCGGGACGCCGTCCTCACTGCCGAACTCGCCCGCGAGGCGCTGGAAACGGATTGGGTGAAGCTCGAGGTCATTGCCGACGAGCACACCCTCCTTCCCGACGCCGTCGAGCTGGTGGAGGCCACCGAACAGCTGGTGAACCGCGGCTTCAAGGTGTTTGCGTACACCAATGATGATCCGGTCCTGGCGCTGCGGCTGGAGAACCTCGGCGCCACCGCCGTGATGCCGCTGGGAGCGCCCATCGGCACGGGACTGGGAATCCTGAACCCGCACAACATCGAGCTGATCGTCTCCCGCGCCTCCGTCCCGGTGGTCCTGGACGCCGGGATCGGTACGGCCTCCGACGCCGCCCTGGCCATGGAGCTCGGTTGCGACGCCGTGCTGCTGGCCACGGCGGTCACGCGGGCGCAGAATCCGGCCCTGATGGGGGAGGCATTCAAACACGCCGTCATCGCCGGTAGGCTGGCGAAAGCGGCGGGCCGCATTCCCCGCCGCGAACACGCGCTGGCATCGTCGGCAATGGAAGGCCGGGCCGAGTTCCTCTAGGCCGGGACCGTGCCGGCTGATGCCCCTCAAGCAAGGAGCAGCAGTGGCCGGCAAAGATGCCCTTCCCCAGGAACAGATCCACCAGGCCCTCGCCGGGCTGCCCGACTGGCGGTACCACGACGGCGGGCTGGTCACCGTCTTCAAGACGCCGACGGCGGCTGCCGCACTCGAGCTGATTGCCGCCGTCGGACGCATTGCTGAGGAACAGAACCACCACCCGGACCTGGACTGGCGCTACAACCGCGTCTTCATCCGCTACACCTCGCATGACGCAGGCGGGCAGGTGACCGGACGGGACCTCACCGCTGCGGCAGGAGCCAGCGAGGCGGCGGCCGCCGTGGGGGCGAAGGCGGAACCGTCGCGCTACCCCGGAAGCTAGCCGCCAAGCCGCTTAAGTGAGCGTGGCCGCCGCCCCGGAGGGCGGCGGCCACGCGTGTTTTCGGGATAGTTCCCGGTCCTAGCGGCGAAGGATGGCAGTGAGCCGCTGCGTGTCCAGACGGGCGCGGCTGCGGCCCAGGTAGAGGACCGCGGCCACGGCGGCGGCAACTCCAAGGACGATGGGCAGGACCCACGGGAGCCACGTCAGGCCCGGCCGGTAGCCAAAGCCTGCCATCATCAGGATGATCCAGGTCAAGACCCCGACAACGACGGCAACGCCTGCGGGCAGGCCGGCGCCATACTTGGCGTGCCGCCTGTCATTCGCCCAGACGATGAAGCCTGCGGCAACCGCTGCCAGAACAACGATGGTCAGGGAAAGCATGGATCTCCTAGGGACGTCCGCGGTGCCGGCTAGAACTGGCCGAACCCTACGCGGCGCACCTCTTCGGCGCCGATTTCCACATAGCCGAGGGCATTGCCGGGAACAATGATCAGGCGTCCCTTGTCGTCGGTCAGCCGCAGCTCGCTGCCGGCATTGATGGCTTCGCCCACAACCTTCGCCACCGTCTCGGCGTCCTGGGTCGATTCGAGCACAATCTCGCGGCCAACGTTCTGAACGCCGATCTTAATTTCCACAGGGGCCTCCCAGCCAGTCAAAGTTCATGGATGATGTCTTATTTGTAGTCTAGGACTCTTTGGGGAAGCGAGAGATTCCGCGCCAAGCTAAACGGTAGATGAGGTCGCTGGCCACATCGAGGTCCAGGTTGCCGTCCGTTTCAAGCCAGTAGCGGGCGCTGACCTGGGCCATTCCTGCCAGCCCCCGGCCCAGGAGTTCGGCTTCGAGATGGGGGAGCTTGGTGTCCTCGGCAATGACGCGTGCGATCGCGTCCGCGAAGGTCCGGTTGAATGTTTCCAGCCTGGAACTGACATCCGGATCGTTGATCAGGTCCGATTCGAAGACCAGCCGGTGGGCCTGGTCGTCATTGGCGATGAAGCGGAAGTAGGCCCGCATCACGGCCTGCACGCGTTCCTTGTTGTCCGTGGTGGAGTTCAGGGCACCCAGCATGAGCTCGGTCAGGGAGGCCAAGTGGCTTTCCAGCAGTGCCAGGTACAGGTCCCGCTTTGAAGGGAAGTGCTGGTACAGGACGGGTTTGCTGACGTGGGCCGTCTCGGCGATCTCGTCCATGGCGGCTCCGTGGTAGCCGTTGGCCACGAAGACTTCCTGCGCTGCGGAAAGGAGTTGGGCGCGGCGCTCGTCGCGCGGCAGCCGGGCGGAGCGCTGGCCTGCCGGCCGCGGGGTCGCCTGCGGTTCGGCGGCGGGAGGGCGGTCAGCCCGTGCTTCAGGGACCACGGTTGTCCTTCTTTCCATTGCGGTTAGCTCCACTTTACTGCGGGGTAATATGACCCGGCGGTATCCCTGGGCATACATTGAAGTATGGCTTCGACTTTCACCGCAAATGTTTCCTCTGTTTCCCTGGATCCCCTGGTGGAACCGGCTGGTGAGCTGACCCCTGCCGAGGTGGAGCGCTATTCGCGGCACCTCATCATTCCCGAGATCGGGACCATTGGGCAGCGGCGGCTCAAGAACGCGAAAGTCCTGGTGATCGGCGCCGGCGGGCTGGGATCACCTGCGCTGCTTTACCTGGCGGCGGCCGGCGTGGGAACGATCGGGATCATTGACGACGACGCCGTTGATCTCAGCAACCTGCAACGCCAGGTCATCCATGGTGTGTCCGACGTCGGCAGGCCCAAGATCGAATCGGCCAGGGACGCCATCGCCGCGCTCAACCCGCTGGTGGACGTCCGCCTCCACGATGTCCGGCTGGACGCCTCCAACGCCCTGGAACTGTTCGCCGGCTACGACCTGATCCTTGACGGGGCGGATAACTTTGCCACCCGTTACCTGGTTAACGACGCCGCAGCCATCCTGGGCAAGCCCTACGTCTGGGGCTCCATCTTCCGGTTCGACGGCCAGGTCAGCGTGTTCTGGGAAAAGTACGGGCCCACCTACCGCGATCTCTACCCCGAAGCGCCGCCCGCGGGCTCTGTTCCCTCCTGCGGCGAGGGTGGAGTCTTCGGCATGCTGTGCGCGGCCGTGGGGTCGATGATGGTGACGGAGGCAGTCAAGCTGATCACCGGCGTCGGGCGTTCGCTCCTGGGCCGTGTGGCGCTGTTCGACGCCCTGGGCGGCAGCTGGCGGGAGATCCGGGTATCGAAGGATCCCGCGGCGGAACCCATCACGGAGCTGACGGACTATGAGGCCTTCTGCGGCATCACGCCGGCGGCGCCGTCGGACACCGAACACACTGTGACCGCAACGCAGCTGGCCACCATGCTGGCGTCCCGGAAAGCCGGGCTCAAGGATTTTGAGCTGGTGGACGTCCGGGAGCCCGGTGAATTCGAGATCGTCCGGATCGACGGCGCAGTCCTGATCCCGCAGGGCCGGATCCTGGCGGGCGACGCGTGGGCGGAGATTCCGCAGGACCGGGACATCGTGTTTCTCTGCAAGGCAGGGACACGGTCGGCCAACGTCCTGGCGGCAGCGCAGAAGGCGGGCTACCAGCGCGTCAGCCATCTCGACGGCGGCATCATCTCATGGGTGCGCGAGGTGGAACCGCACAAGCCCGTTTACTGACCCGCTGCCCTATCAGCTATGGCTCCCAAAACAGGATTTTGGGAGCCATATCTGATAGAGCATGTGTGGTTCAGGCGCTTTCGAGGCCCCGATGGTCCACTGGGCAATCTGCCTGGGCGGACGGGCGGGCGGCGGGCTGCTCCACGGTGATGCCGTAGAGGGCCTCCAGGGCCGCCACGTACTCGTCCTGTTGGCCGTTGGCCGCCAGTTCCCGGGCGCGGACCGTAGGCACGTGCAGCAGCTGCTTGACCATGCGGCGGAGTGCGAACTCCACTTCCTCGGCAGCGGCGGTGCAGCCGTGCCGGGCCCGGACTTTTTCCATTTCGGCGTCCAGGACGTTCATGGTGTGGCGGCGGAGGGCAACAATGGCGGAATCCACGGACCGGGCCTCGCGTTCCTGTTCAAAAGCCGTGGCGGCACCCTTGACGATGCTGCTTGCCTGGGCCAGCGATTCGGCCTGTTCCTGCGGTGCGGCGAGGCGGACCGATTCCAGGGTGAGGAGTTCGACGCCGTCCAGATCGCCGACGGCGGGGTCGAAGTCGTGGGTGAGGGCCAGGTCGATGGCGATCAGCGGCTGCGGGGAGTTGGCGCGGACCTGGGCCAGTTCATCGGCCTCCACCCGGGAGTCCGAACCGCTGCAGCCGATCATGACGTCCGCCGCGGCAACGGCGGGATTGAGCGAATCGTCGTCGAGGGCGGTGCCGCCGCGCGTGGCGACGAATCCTTCGGCCCGGCCGGAGGAGGAGAACACGGAGATGTCCGTGCAGCCGCGTTCGCGGAGCAGTGCCATGGTGGCGCCGGCGTAGGCTCCTGTTCCGAAGACCACCACCTTCTTGGTGGACCAGTCCGGGTTTTCAGAAAGATCTGTTGCAAGGTCCAGGGCCACGGACACGATGGACAGTCCGCGTGAACCGAGCGCCGTCTGGGCGCCCACGTCCTTGGCGGTTTTGGAGGCGGCCTGGAACAGCCGGACCAGACCCGCACTTGCGGTGCCTTCATGCTGGGCGGTAATGAGTGCGCGGCGAACCTGGCCTGCGATTTCCCGTTCACCGACGACGGCGGAGTCCAGCCCTGCGCTGACGGCGAAGAGGTGCTGGGTTACTTCAGGGCCGGTGCGGGTGCTGAAGGAGCGGGATACCAGCGGTTCACTCAGGCCACTGGCTTCGCTGATCTGGGCGACTAGCGCTGCCCGGGCGGCCTCTACGTCATCCGGATGGGGCGCCTCGCCATAGATCTCGTAACGGTTGCAGGTGGCAAGGACAACCGCACCCGTCACGGCCGGCGATCCGGAGAGGGCGTTCGTGGCAATCCCGGAGGAACCGTTGCTCAACTGAGCAACGGTCTCAAGATCGATGTCGGCGTGTGTAGCCACCAATGAAAAAAGAACCACAGCAGACCAATCATAGCTTTTTCGTTCCTCGGTAGAACAACTCCCTGCCCAGTCCCGGGGGTACCCGGGCTTGTGATTCCTGCCACGACGGGAAATTTGGCTGCGGGATGACAGGCTGTCGTTATCTTTTGGCGCTGATCTTCGGCAGAATCAATGGCATGACTTCTAGCCCTGCCGTCTCTGCTGCCGGCGCCCTTGCCGCTGACCATCCGCTGCTGGACGGCCGCACCGCGGAATCCCCGCTGATCACCGCCTACCGCGGCGGCAAACCCTCCCGCCGTCCCGTCTGGTTCATGCGGCAGGCGGGGCGTTCCCTGCCCGAGTACCTCAAGGTCCGTGAGGGCATTGCCATGCTGGACTCCTGCCTGCGGCCGGAGCTGGCGTCTGAGATCACGCTCCAGCCGGTCCGCCGGCACGACGTTGACGCAGGCATTTTCTTCTCCGATATCGTCATCCCGCTGAAGCTCGCCGGCGTGGGCGTGGACATCGTTCCGGGAGTAGGTCCTGTCCTTGATAAGCCCGTCCGCACGGCAGCCGATGTGGCAGCGCTGCCGCAGCTGACCTGGGAGGCGCTGGAACCCATCCGGGAAGCCGTCCGGCTGACGGTGGCCGAGCTCGGCAAGACCCCCCTGATCGGTTTTGCCGGCGCCCCTTTCACTTTGGCTGCCTACATGGTGGAGGGCAAGCCCTCCCGTGACCACCTGGGGCCGCGCACCATGATGCACGCTGACCCGGAGACCTGGTCCGCCCTGGCCAACTGGGCTGCGGACGCGTCCGGGATGTTCCTCCGGGCACAGCTTGAGGCAGGAGCCTCCGCGGGCCAGCTGTTCGACTCCTGGGCCGGATCCCTGGGCCTGGCCGACTACACCCGGTACGTCGCGCCTGCCTCAACCCGTGCGCTGGACCACGTGCGGCACCTCGGCGCCCCGCTGGTCCATTTCGGCACCGGAACTTCGGAGCTCCTGGTGGCCATGAAGGATGTGGGTGTCGACGTGGTGGGCGTGGACTACCGGCTGCCCCTTGACGAAGCCAACCGCCGCCTGGGCGGCACCGTACCGCTGCAGGGAAACATTGATCCCGCCCTGCTTCCGGCCCCCTGGGAAATCCTTGAAGCCCACGTCCGCGAGGTCATTGCGGCAGGCTCGTCGGCACCCGGACACGTTGTGAACCTGGGCCACGGCGTGCCCCCCGAGACGGACCCCGATGTCCTGACCCGGGTGGTCAAGCTCATCCACTCCATTTCCCCGGAGTAGTCCGTGGGCAGCGCGCCGGCCACGGCACAGACCGCGCTGGTGGTGGGCGGCGGCATCTCCGGACTGCTCTCCGCGCGGGAACTGGCTCTCGCGGGATACCGGGTCACCGTCCTGGAAGCCGGCAATGAGTGGGGCGGCTGCGTGGGCAGCCATGTGGTGGCCGGCCTCACCCTGGACAGCGGCGCCGAGTCCTTCGCCACAAGGTCCGACGCCGTCGCAAGCCTGGCCGCCGAGCTTGGGCTTGGCGGCAACATCGTTAGTCCCCGGCCGGGAGGTGCGTGGGTCCAGTTGCCGGAAGGTCCGCGGGAACTGCCCAAGACGGGCGTGCTGGGCATCCCCGCCAACCCCTGGGACCCGGAGGTCCGGCGTTCCCTTGGGCTGCTGGGTTCCCTCCGGGCGTCCCTGGACCGGATCCTGCCGGCCTCGGTTGGAACCGGGCAGGAGGTGACCAGCGTGTCAGCCCTGGTGCAAGCCCGGATGGGCACCCGGGTCCTGGAGCGGTTGGTCGCCCCCGTGGTGGGAGGCGTCCACTCGGCCGATCCCGGGCTGCTCGACGTTGACATGGTAGCTCCCGGGCTCCGCGCCCGCCTCCGGCAGCACGGTTCCCTCGCAGCCGCCGTTGCCGCCCAGCGGAGCAGCGCCGCCCCGGCAGCTGCGTCCGCTGAAAGGCAACCCGCCAAAGCCGGCTCCGCCGTCGCCGGCCTGGAAGGCGGCATGCACACGCTGGTCACCGCGCTGATGGAAGCCGTTCGCGGGGAGGGAGTCGCCCTGCTGTCCGGCACACCCGCTGTCGCTATAAACCGCACTCTGGACGGGTGGCACATACAGTCGACCGGATTGGCCTTCGACGCGAACCTGCTGGTGGTGGCGGTGGACGGTCCAGCCGCCGTCGACCTCCTGGCCGGACCGGTGCCCGCCGTCGCCGGCAAGAAACCGGCACCCGGGCCCGACGTCAAGCTCGTGACCCTGGTGCTGGACAATCCCGCCCTCGACCGCCGCCCCCGCGGCACAGGCGTCCTGGTGGCACCGCAGACCCCGGGGATTGCGGCGAAGGCGCTGACGCACGCCACGGGCAAGTGGGACTGGCTGGCCGCAGCTGCGGGCCCCGGCCGGCACGTCCTGCGGCTGTCCTATGGCCGCGTGGACGGCGTTGGGGGGCAGCCGGCCGGTCCCGAAACGGACGATGAACTCCTGGCCGCCTCACTGTGCGACGCCTCAGCCCTGCTGGCTGTGGACATCAGCAGGGAAACCATCCTTGACTGGGACGTGGTCCGCTGGCGCGGGGCCCTGCCGTTCGCCGCCGTTGGCCACCGCGCGAGGGTGGCGGCCATCCGTGAAGCCTGCAACGCGGCGGGCGGCCTTGCCGTGGTGGGCGGCTGGGTTGCCGGCAACGGGCTCGCCGCCGTGGTGTCCGACACGCAACAACAGATCCGGAACCTCGCAAGCTGAACGTCTTCGCTGGTCAGCGCGGGGTTGAGTGCAAACGGCGTATCCGGCGGTTGGTCCAACCCCGTTTCACCGGCTTTCAATTCCTTCTGCTCCATGGTTAGGGTCGATGACTATGGTTCACAACAGGTCCGAGCTTTCAATGTCCCGGACCGGTATCCATGGGGGAATCCGGCGCGGCAGTTATGCAGCGGCGATCGGAGCGGTACTGGTTCTAGCCACAGGCGCCACGGCGTCCCAAGCAGACGAAAGGCTGGCTGATCCCGGCAGCCCCACAATTCCGCTGGCGCAGGAAAAAGGCTCCCAGCCGCCGGAGGCATCCGAGCGGCGCAGCGCCGGTGAGGCCCTGCAGGCAGCGCCGGGCCAGGACAAGGACGGGAAGGACTCCAGCGGCAAGGGGTCAGGCAAGGACAAGTCCGCGCAGGAGACCGCTGTTCCGCGTCCGTCGGCATCGCCCTCCGCCATGGTGCTGTCTTTGCCCCCGGCACTCCTTCCGGCGGTAACCGCTACCCCTTCCCCGACCGCGACGGCGGTCCCCACGCCAACACCGTCGCCTTCCTACGCTCCGACGGGCAGTACCCCTCCTGCGGCTCCATCCACCGGCACCGCACCTGCAGCCGCTCCAACGCAAACGAAATATGGCGCCGCGGCATCGCAGACCGGCCCGGCTTCGTCACCGGCGGCGTCCGCGGCCGCAGCGTCGACAGCCCCCACTGCCCCGGCCGTTCCGGGGACCACGGCCGCAGGGACCCCCGCCGCTGCAGATGCCAGCCAAACGCCGTCTGGTTCCGTCGCCGCTGCGTCCAGTGCATCCGCAAAGGCTCCGGCGGCCCAGCAGTCGCATTCCACCGGCCCGGCCACAAACCCGGCGGCAGGTGCGGCGCCCGGCAGCCAAGCTGGCGGCGCGCCACTGTACAGCACACCCCGGGCCCACTCGGCGTGGACGCCGTACAGCACCGGCGCCGGTGCGCGGAGCAGCGCCACGCTCAAGGCCCAGCCGGAGCCGCGCAGTGCCATGGTGTGGCTCGGGTCCGGACTGGTGGGTGTGGCAGGTGCGGCTGGCCTGGTGCTCTTCCGCCTGCGCAATCTCTAACGCCGGAGCGACTGGGATAGAGGGGAAACGGAGGCCCGGTGTGATCTTGGCCACTTCTACGGGTTGTAGAAGTTCTTGGTTTCGACTTGGCGGGTACTAAAGGGCAAACTTGTAACCATGAGCCACACTTCTGCCGAATCTGTCACTAAAACCGAAGAATCAGCCGAGCAGTTTTTTACCCTCTGGACTGTCTTCAAACGGTCGGAGGCAGTGGTCCGCAGCGCCGATGCCGCCGCCGATTTCGAGGCCCTGTTGCAGCGCCTGGCTGAGGGGCACGTGACCCACCGCGGCAGCTATGACGTCTCCGCCATGCGCGCCGATGCGGACGTCATGGTGTGGCTTCACGGGCCCAAGCCGGAGGCCCTCCAGCAGGCCATCCGCGATATCCGCCGCAGCTCGCTCTTCGCCGGAACCGAGATCGTCTGGTCGGCGATGGGCGTGCACCGCGAGGCGGAGTTCGCCAAGAACCACACGCCTGCTTTCTCCCGCGGCGTCACCCCGGCGGAGTGGCTGTGCGTCTACCCGTTCGTCCGCTCCTACGAGTGGTACATCCTGCCGGAGGAGGAGCGCGGCAAGATGCTCCGTGACCACGGCTTGCTGGGCCGGGACTTCCCCCAGGTCATTTCCAATACCGTGTCCTCCTTCGCGCTCGGCGACTGGGAATGGATCCTCGGCCTGGAGGCCCCCGAACTCGTTGACCTGGTGGACCTCATGCGGCACCTGCGCGCCACCGAGGCGCGCAACCACGTCCGCGAGGAAGTCCCGTTCTACACCGGCCGCCGGATCTCCGCCGACGAGGTAGCCGAGGTGCTGGCATGAGCCCCCTCGATCCCCAGGGCGCCACCGCCGTCAATCCCGTGACGGAGGCGGGCCGGATGGCCCCCAAGAACTACGACGCCGTACTCCTCGCCTCCTTCGGCGGTCCCGAGGGCCAGGAGGATGTGATTCCCTTCCTCCGCAACGTCACCCGCGGCCGCGGGATCCCGGACGAGCGGCTGGAGGAGGTCTCGCACCACTACCGCGCAAACGGCGGCATCAGCCCCATCAACCAGCAGAACCGTGAGCTCAAGGCAGCACTCGAGGCCGAGCTGGCCGCCCGCGGCATCAGCCTCCCCGTGCTGTGGGGCAACCGCAACTGGGCCCCCTACATTCCGGAGACACTTCAGGACGCGTACGACGCCGGCCACCGCCGCCTGCTGATGATCACCACAAGTGCCTACTCCTGCTACTCCAGCTGCCGCCAGTACCGCGAGGACATCGGCATGGCGCTGACCGAGACCGGACTGGACGGACGCCTGGAAGTGGACAAGGTCCGCCAGTACTTCGACCACCCCGGATTCGTGGAGCCGTTCGTGGAAGGGACCGCCGCCGGCCTCGCCGAGGTCCGTGCCAAGCTGGCTGAAGCCGGAACCCCGGATGCCCCCGTCCAGATCCTCTTCGCCACCCACTCCATCCCCACCCGGGATGCCGAAGCTGCCGGCAAGTCCGACGGCGAGCCCCGCGAATTCGAGGAAGGCTCGGCCTATGTGGCGCAGCACCTCGCCACCGCCGCGGCCGTGATGCAGCGGGTGGAGGAGGAATCCGGCCTCACGGCGCCGTGGTCGCTGGTCTACCAGTCGCGCTCCGGCGCCCCGCACGTGCCGTGGCTTGAACCCGACATCAATGACGCCATCGAGGAACTCGCCGGCAAGGGGACCAGGGGCATCGTCATCGTGCCGCTCGGTTTCGTCAGCGACCACATGGAGGTTGTCTGGGACCTGGACACCGAAGCGCTGGAGACCTGCGCCAACCTGGGCCTGGCCGCCACCCGCGTTCCCACCCCGGGCACCCACCGCAAGTTCGTCAACGGCATGGTGGACCTCATCTGCGAACGCACCGAGGCCAACCACATCAGCGAACGTCCGGCAGTGACGGACCTCGGCCCCTGGTACGACGTCTGCCGGCCAGGCTGCTGCGCGAACTTCCGCGGCGAAAAGCCCACCATCGCCGGTGCCGACACCACCGTGGGGACGGGCCATGACCCTTACCCCGCCGTGCCGGCGCAGACGGAAGCATCGCAAGGAGCAGCGCAGCAGTGACTGTCCGGATCGGAACCCGCGCCAGCAAACTGGCCCTGACGCAGACGCAGCAGACCGCGGACCAGCTGGCCGCCGTCGGAGGTTTTCCCGTGGAGCTCGTCCACATCAGGAGCGACGGCGACGTCCTCACCGGCTCGCTGTCGCAGATGGGCGGCACCGGGGTCTTCGTGGCAGCGCTGCGGGACGCGCTGCTGCGGAACGAATGCGATGTGGCCGTCCACTCCCTGAAGGACCTTCCCACCGGGGCAGCCGTGGGGCTCAGCCTGGCGGCCACCCCGCGCCGCGTTGACGTCCGCGACGTCCTCTGCGCCCGGGACGGGCTGAAACTGGCCGATCTGCCCGCCGGCGCCACGGTGGGCACCGGTTCGCCCCGCCGTGCAGCACAGCTCCGCGCGGCCCGGCCCGACCTGGAGATCCTGGACATCCGCGGCAACGTGGACACCCGCCTGGGCCGGGTTCCCGGGCTTCCGGGCAACACCACGGACCAGGTGGTGCCCGGCAAGTCCTGCGACCTCGACGCCGTGGTGCTTGCTGCCGCAGGCCTGGAGCGCATCAACAGGCTGGATGCCGTCAGCGAATTCCTGGAGACCGACGTCATGCTCCCGGCCGCCGGGCAGGGATCCCTGGCCATCGAGTGCCGCACCGCCGACGCCCCGCGGAAGCCCGGCTCAACCGAAGGGTCCCAGGCCGTGCTGGCCCAGGCCCTCGCCGCGCTGGACGACCCGGACACCCGGCTCGCCGTCACGGCGGAGCGGGCCATGCTGGCCCGGCTGGAAGCCGGCTGCGCGGCTCCGGTGGGCGCGTACGCCTACCGGAAGGGCAGCATGCTGCACCTCGAAGGCGTCGTCTGCGCCGTGGACGGCACCGCGTCCGTCCGCGACAAGCGGGCAACCGACGGGCTGACCGAGGTGGGCGCCACCCTTCTGGGCATCGAACTGGCCGAGGTCCTCCTTGCCGCCGGTGCCGCCGACATCGCAGACCTCCAGGCATCCTGACCTTGCCCGGGGGAGTGCCTGCAGGAACATCAGGGGCGGGCAAGCCGCTGGCCGGCGCCCGGGTCCTGATCACCCGGAGCCCGGAGCGGTCACTGGAACTCGTGGCTGCGCTGGAAAAAGCCGGGGCCACCGCCATGCTCCTGCCGCTCATCGACTTCGAACAGGCACCGGACCAGCATTCCCTGGACGTGGCCTGTGACGCACTGGGAGCCGGCGCGTTCGATTGGCTAGTGCTCACCAGCGCAACCACTGTCCATGTGCTCCTCGGCAAAGCCCGGGACCGCGGCCTTTCCCTGCGCCAGTGGGTCCCCGCCGGTACCCGGATTGCTGCCGTGGGACCAGCCACCCGGAGGCTCCTGGAGTCCAACGGCCTGGCGGTGGACCTGACGCCGCGCAGCGAGCAGTCCGCCGCCGGACTGCTCGAGGTCTGGCCCGGCGACGGGAGGGTCCTGCTGCCACAGGCCGACATCGCGGCGCCCGCGCTTGCTGAGGGGCTCGACGCCGCAGGCAGCAAAGTCACGGTGGTGGCCGCCTACCGGACGGTCGGCTACCCCGCGGCAGCCGAGCGCAGGCTCGCCGTTTCGGTGGAGGACGGGGACGCGGGCCGCGTGCCGCCGTCGTACTCCCTGCTTTCGCCGGCAGCGGCCCGGGCGGGGATCGCGGACGGAAGTATCGACGCCGTGCTCGCAGCCTCACCCAGCGCCGTGCGCCGGATCGCAGACCTGGCGCCGCTGCGCGGCTGCCGGCTTGTGGTCATCGGGCGTTCGACGGCGGAACAGGCCGCCGCGCTTGGCCTGCAGGTGGCGGCCGTGGCGGCTGAGCCGACGCCGGAGGGACTCGTAGCTGCCGTCGGGGCTGCCCTTGGAACCGCCGGTTCCGGCGGGGCACCGCACCCGAATCCACCCGGAACAACGTGAAGGACAGGACCATGACATTCCCCAGCCAACGCCCCCGCCGCCTTCGGACCACGCCCGCCATGCGCCGGCTGACCGCCGAAACACGCCTGGCGCCGGCCGAGCTCATCCTTCCCGCCTTCATCCGGGAAGGGCTCACCGAACCGAACCCCATCACTTCCATGCCGGGGGTGGTGCAGCACACCACGGACACCCTGAAGCGCGCCGCCACCGAGGCCGCCGAGCTGGGGCTGGGCGGCATCATGCTGTTCGGCATCCCGGAAAACCGCGACGCCGAGGGCTCGGCCTCGCTGGACCCCGACGGAGTGCTGAACAAGGCCATCCGCGACGTTCGCGCCGAGGTGGGGGACAGCCTGGTGATCATGAGCGACGTGTGCCTGGACGAGTTCACCGACCACGGCCACTGCGGGGTGCTCGACGACGACGGCTACGTCGACAACGACCGCACCGTGGAAATCTACGCGCGCATGGCCGTGGCACAGGCGGACGCCGGCGCCCACATGCTTGGACCCTCCGGCATGATGGACGGACAGATCGCCGCCATCCGGACCGCCCTGGATGGAGCCGGGCACACGAGCACGGCGGTCATCGCCTACTCGGCCAAGTACGCCTCCGCCTTCTACGGACCGTTCCGCGAGGCGGTCGATTCCCAGCTCAAGGGCGACCGGCGGACCTACCAGATGGATGCAGGAAACCGCACCGAGGCGCTGCGGGAAGTGGAACTGGACCTGGCCGAGGGTGCCGACATCGTGATGGTCAAGCCGGCCATGAGCTACTTGGACATCGTGGCCGACGTCGCCGCCATGAGCCCGGTGCCGGTGGCGGCGTACCAGATTTCAGGGGAGTACGCCATGATCGAGGCCGCGGCCGCCAACGGCTGGATCGACAGGCGGGCGGCCATCACCGAATCCGTGCTGGGCATCCGCCGGGCCGGTGCGGGCATGGTGCTGACGTACTGGGCCGCGGAGCTGGCCGGCTGGCTGAAGGAATCCTGATGACGGAGCTGCCCGCGGGACCCACCGAACCTGTAGGGGAGGACCGCATCCTGCTGGGCCTCAACACGTTCGGTGACGTCGGGGTGAAAAAGGACGGCTCCCCGCAGGCGCATGCCGAAGTCCTGCGGCAGCTGCTGGAACAGGCCGACCTTGCGGACGCCGTCGGACTTCACGCCTTCGGTGTGGGGGAGCACCACCGGAAGGACTACGCGGTATCCGCGCCGGAAGTCTTCCTGGCTGCTGCGGCGGCCCGCACCACCAGGATCCGCCTGGGTTCGGCCGTCACCGTCCTCAGCTCGGACGATCCCATCCGTGTCTTCCAGCGCTTCTCAACGGTGGACGCCATCTCCAACGGCCGCGCCGAGGTCATGCTGGGCCGCGGCTCGTTCGTGGAATCGTTCCCCCTCTTCGGGTTCGACCTCGCCGATTACGAGGTCCTCTTCGAGGAGAAGCTGGAACTGTTCAGCAAGGTGCGTTTGCAGCAGCCGGTCCACTGGGAAGGACGGACACGGCCGGCCCTGGCCGGGCTCAGCGTCTACCCACCCCTGGAACACCACCTGCTGCCCACTTGGATCGGCGTCGGCGGCACCCCTGAATCGGTGCTCCGGTGCGCCCACTACGGCTACCCGATCATCTTCGCCATCATCGGCGGCCAGCCGCGTGCTTTCCGTCGGCTGGCAGACCTGTACCGCGAGGCCATGGCTAAATATGGGCACCCGATGCAGCAGATGGCCACGCATTCGCCGGGGCACGTCGCCCCCACGGACGAGCAGGCGCGCGAGGAGTTCTATCCGCACTGGCTCACGTTGCGGAACCGGCTGGGCGCCGAACGCGGCTGGGGCCCTGCCGGCCGTCCCGAGTTCGACGCCATGTGCGCACCGGAGGGCGCCCTGTACGTCGGCTCCCCGGAGACGGTGGCCCGGAAGATTGCCCTGCTCAAGCAGAACCTGGGGGTGGACCGCTTCGACCTGAAGTACAGCAGCGGGCCACTGCCGCATTCGGCAATGATGCGCTCGATTGAGCTGATGGGAACGGCGGTGGCGCCCAAGGTGGCGGAACTACTCGGCAGCTGACATGCCGGCTAACTGAGAGAATAGGAACCATGACTTCCAGCAATCCTCGCAACGAGGCATTATTCGACCGCGCCCGCCAGCTGATGCCGGGCGGCGTCAACTCGCCCGTCCGCGCCTTCGGCTCCGTGGGCGGAACGCCCCGCTTCATGGTGGCCGCCAAGGGCGCCTACCTGACGGACGCGGACGGCAAGGAATACGTTGACCTGGTCTGCTCCTGGGGCCCTGCGCTGCTGGGCCACGCACACCCGGCCGTGCTGGACGCGGTCCATGCCGCGGTTGACCGCGGACTGTCCTTCGGCGCCTCCACTCCGGACGAGGCCAACCTGGCCGAAATCGTCAAGGAACGCGTGCCCGCCGTCGAACGCCTCCGGATGGTGTCCACCGGCACCGAAGCCACAATGACCGCCGTCCGGCTGGCCCGCGGCTTCACGGGGCGCAACCTGATCATCAAGTTCGCGGGCTGCTACCACGGCCACCTGGACGGGTTGCTGGCATCAGCCGGGTCCGGCGTCGCAACCCTCGCCCTGCCAGGTTCCGCAGGTGTCACCGAGGCGACCGCCGCGGAAACCCTGGTCCTGCCGTACAACGACCTCACCGCCGTCAAGGAAGCATTCGCTGCGCACGGCCCCAACATCGCAGCCGTCATTACCGAGGCCGCCCCGGCCAACATGGGCGTGGTGACCCCGGAAGAGGGCTTCAACCTGGGGCTGTCCAGGATCACCCGGGAACACGGGGCCCTGCTCATCGTGGACGAGGTGCTCACGGGCTTCCGCACCGGCTACTCCGGCTACTGGGGACTGACCGGCGGAGCGCCCGACGCCGCCGATCCCTGGACCCCGGACCTGCTCACATTCGGCAAGGTCATTGGCGGCGGCATGCCGACGGCGGCACTTGGCGGACGCGCCGACGTCATGGACCACCTGGCTCCCACAGGGCCCGTCTACCAGGCGGGAACGCTGTCCGGAAACCCGGTTGCCATGGCCGCCGGTGTTGCCACACTGACCAACGCCACCCGCGACGTCTACTCCTACATTGACACCCGCTCGCTGGAACTGTCCTCGGCTCTTTCCAGCGCCCTGGACGCCGCCGGGGTGGACCACTCCATCCAGTTCGCCGGAAACCTGTTCTCGGTGGCCTTCGGAACCTCCAGGCACGGCGTCCACAACTACGCCGACGCCCAAGCCCAGGAGGCTTTCCGGTACGCGACATTCTTCCACTCCATGCTGGAGTCCGGCGTCTACCTGCCGCCGTCGGTGTTCGAGGCCTGGTTCCTCTCCGCAGCCCACGACGACGCCGCTATGAACCGGATTTTCGACGCCCTGCCCGCCGCGGCAGCGGCAGCCGCTGCGGCCCGGCCGTAATTCCGGCCGCCGGGCGGGTTCCGCCGTCGCCGGCTTAAACGGCAAATCCCCGCGTCCCGGACCAATCCACCCACCATGTGTGGGGGGAAAGGCCCGGGACGCGGGGATTTCTTGTCTTCGGCTAGAGGACGTCCGAAAGGAAGCCCTTAAGCCGGTCGGTGCGCGGTGCGGTGAAAATCTGCTCCGGCGGACCGGACTCCACCACGACACCCGCGTCCATGAACGTGACGTTATCCGAGACGTTGCGGGAGAAGCCCATTTCGTGGGTCACCACCACCATGGTCATGCCGCCCTTCGCCAGGTCCGCCATGAGGGCGAGGACACCCTTGACCAGTTCGGGGTCAAGGGCCGACGTGGCCTCATCGAAGAACATGACCTCCGGCTTCATGGCCAGAGCCCGGGCAATCGCCACGCGCTGCTGCTGGCCGCCGGACAGGTTGGCCGGACGGGAATCGGCCTTGTGCTTCAGGCCCACCAGGTCCAGCTGCTCCAGGGCTTCGGCACGGGCCTGGTCCTTGGGCAGCTTCCGGAGCTTACGGAGGGCCAGCGACACGTTGTCCACCACGGTCTTGTGCGGGAACAGGTTGAACTGCTGGAACACCATGCCGATCCGCTGCCGGAGTTCGTCCGGGTTATCCTTCAGGACGGAACGCCCATCCAGCAGGATGTCACCCTGGTCGGGCTCGATCAGGCGGTTCATGACGCGCAGCAGCGTGGACTTGCCGGACCCGGACGGGCCGATGACCGAGGCTGTGGTGCCCTTTTCCACGTGCAGGTCGATCCCGCGCAGAACGTGGTTGTGGCCAAACGATAGGTGCAGGTTCTTGCCGGTCAGGGTTCCGGAAGCGAATTCCGTCATGCGTGTGCCCCCTTGCCGATAGGTGCTGCCAGTTCGTCCGGCTCCTTCTTCTCCGGCTTGCCGGTACGCAGCCGGTGGTCGATGAAGTTCACGAAGTGGGTGAGCGGGACGGTCAGGATCAGGTATAGGACACCGGCGGCCACCAGCGGTGACAGGTTGCCGGTGTTGGCCATGGCATCGTTGCCGATCCGGAAGATCTCACGGTCGGAGGCAGCCAGGCCCAGCATGAACACCAGCGAGGAGTCCTTCAGCAGCGAGATGAACTGGTTCACCAGGGCGGGAAGGACCCGCCGGATGCCCTGGGGCACCACTACCAGGCGCATGGAGCTGCCGTAGCTGAACCCGAGGGCCCGCGAGGCCTCCAGCTGGCCCTTCTCAACGCTCTGGATACCAGACCGGAAGATCTCGCCGATGTAGGCGGCGGCGATCAGGGTCAGGGCCAGGATCCCCAGGGGATACGGGTTCCGCGAACCCGTGATTTCCCTGGCGATCGGACTGAGGCCGATGCCGATCACCAGGATCACCAGGATGGCCGGCAGGCCGCGGAAGATGTCGGTGTAAATGCGTGCCGCCCACCGGGCCCCCGCGTTGCGGGAAATGCCCATCATGGCCAGCAGCAGCCCCAGCAGGGATCCAAAGATGCCTGAGGCAATGGCCAGCATCAGGGTGTTGGGCAGGCCCACCATGAACAGGGCGGGAATGACTTTGGTCATTTCCTCCCAGTTGAAGAAGGTGTCGGCAAGCTGGTCCAGGAGATCCATAAACGTCCCGGCTCAATCAGCTCTGGGGAACCGTGGCGGCCTTGCTGCCCGGCTTCCAGTCAGTCGGCATTTCGCGGTCCGGGTACCACTCCTTGGTCAGCTTGGACCAGGTCCCGTCCTCGATTACGGCGTCCAGGCCCGAGTTCAGCGCGTCGATCAACGGCTGGTTGTCCTTGGCCACGGCGTAGGCGGTGAAGTTCTCGGTGTTGATCTTCGATTCGACGATGGCGGTGCCGTCGCCTTCCTTGACCTGGCCTTCAGCCTGCTGCGACGGAGCCACCCAGGCGTCCACCTGGCCGTTGCGGACGTTGGCGTAGACGGTGGCGTAGTCCGGGAAGCGGATCGGTTCCATCTTCAGGGTGTTGGTGACGTAGTCGTCCTGGACGGTGCCCTGGACGACGCCGACGCGCAGGTCGGAGGTGAGGTCATCGAAGCTCTTGACGTCGCCGTCGGTCTTGGCGACGACGGCCATGAAGCCGAAGTCGTAGCCGTTGGTGAAGCCGACGTTCTGGCGGCGGGCTTCGGTGGTGGAGATGGAGGAGGACCCGACGTCGAACTGCTTGGTCTGCACCTGGGAAAGGAGCGCCGAGAAGTCCGTGGCAACAAATTCCACCTCGAGACCGAGCTTGGCGGCGATAGCGCGCAGGAGCTCGTTGTCGTAGCCGGTGAACTTGCCGGAGGGGTCGATGAAGATATTCGGCGGCGCGTCCGAGAGGGTGCCCACTTCGAGCTTGCCTTCGGTGTTGAGGCCGAGCTTGGTTTTGTCGATCTGGTCGATCGGGGTGACATCCGCAGTGGTGTACTTGTCCAGTGTCTGCTGGTCGCTGCCGGCGAGGGCATCGGTGGGGGTGCCGGCGGGCTCCGGGGACCCTGAACCGCAGGCGGCCAGGGAAACCGCCAGGGCCAGAGCAACGGGGGCGGTAGTCAGCCACTTCATCGCTTTGATTTTCATCAGGTTGTCACTTTCATTGAGTCATAAGTCAACCGGGCCGCAAGGCTGCGCTGATGGCGCCTGGCACCTGCCCCGTGCTGGTCAAGCATGGCCAGGGCAGGGGTGACCGCAAAACTTTATTGTCTCACTTCATCGAAAATGCGCTGCTAAGGAAATCGAAGGACGAGCAGGGCAGCCTGAAGCCGGATTTAATTCGGGAACTTCCCCTTCCCGCACGCGCAACAGGGAGACCGCTTGGTGATCCGGCGAATTCGCGGGGCCCCTTCAAGAGTGAAATGCGCAGTGGTTGCACTGTGACTTGCCTCGCATTACGGCGGGGCAGGCCCTGCTGAAGCCTAAAATCCGCCGACGCTGGCATCCTGTGGAGGCAGGACCGGCCAATCACCTTCGATCACGGCGGTGGGCTTGGTCTTGCGGAGGTAGCCCTGGAAGTCCGCAGCCTGGCTGACAGCCCAATCGACCTGGAGCTGGTGGAGCTGGCTGGCCGGCATCATCAGTTTGGGGAACTTGCCGGCCATTGCATCCAGGACCTTCAGTGTGGCCAGGGCGTCAGCGGCAGACGTGTGGGCGTTGTCTAGGACCACGCCGTACTCCTCACACAGGGCCGTGAGGGTGCGCTTGCCCTTCCGGTAGCGGTCCACCTGCTTATTCATAATGTAGGGATCAAGTACCGGGAACCGCGTCAGCTGTGGGACCCCGTACCGGGCCGACTCGGCCGCCAGCACGGTGAAGTCGTAGCTTGCGTTGAAGGCAATGACGGGAACACCGGCGTCGAACAACTCTTGCAGGACCCCTGCAAGTTCCCTGGTGACTTCATGGGCGGGGCGCCCGTCACGCCGGGCCTGCTCCGTGGTGATTCCGTGCACATCGCTGGCTTCAACGGGAATTTCCACCCCCGGATCCGCCAGCCACTCGTGTTCCTTGATGACCTCGCCGTGGTGGTCGACGACGGTCACCGACGCTGTGACAATTCGGGCCGCACGGGAGTTCCGCCCTGTGGTTTCGAGATCGAAGGCTGCTCGGGGAAGGGTGTTCCAGGTGCTCATGCTTCAACGCTAAGGGGGACCCCGGACAATTCCCGGGAGCGCCACTGCCGATAGATTGGATGAGTGCGGATCGAGTATGTGGAGGCGGTGCTGGCCGTTGTTGGGCTGGTACCAGCCGGGTCCGTTGTGTCCTACGGCGACGTTTCCGAACTGCTCGGGGCCGGGGGCCCGCGGCAGGTGGGGGCGGTGCTGAGCCATTACGGCAGTGGTGTTTCCTGGTGGCGTGTGCTGAAGGCGAGCGGACATGCTCCCGAGGGGCATGAAGCCGCGGCCCTCCGCCGCTACCTGGATGAGGGAACACCGCTCCGAGGCGACTTCGCGTCCTTCCTCCGGACCGGGGAGGGCCGGTGGCGCGTCGATCTGTCCGCCGCTCGCTGGCAGCCGACCGACGGGGATCTGGACAGGGTGGACGGCATCGCCGCGGCGCTGGAGCGTCGGCTCCAGGGATTGTCGGTGGCTGATGATGGAATGTCGGTGTGACAGTAACTCTTCCCTTCACGGGACCACGTGACGAATACCGGCCCGACCCCCAGCCGGGGCAGGAGTCCGCTTTCGGGCCCGGAGCTGGCAAAGCAGGAAGCAGCCCAGACGCTACCGCAGGAAGGCCAGGTTCCTTGCGGCTGCTCGCGCCGCGCCAGGTCCATGCAGCCGCGCCGTCACTCACTCCTGACCAGCAGGCCGCCGTCGATGTTCCCTTTGGAGCCGGGCCGGTGCTGGTCCCCGGCGCCCCCGGGACCGGTAAGACCACTGTGCTCATCGAGGCTGCCGTGGAGCGCGCCCTGCGGGACGGCATCGATCCCGAGCACATGCTGATCCTTGCCCCGAGCCGTCTGGCCGCTGATTTCCTGCGGGACCGCTTTACCGCCCGGCTGGACCGCAGCCTCAGCACCACCCCCGCACGCACGTGGGCTTCCTACGCTTTTGACCTGATCAGGCGCGCCAAGGCTGAGGGCGTCATCCCGCTGGCCCGGCCGCCGCGCCTCCTGTCCGGTCCCGAACAGGACCTCATCATCAAGGAACTCCTTGACGGGCACCGCCTTCCGGGCCTGGAACTGCCGTGGCCTGAGGACCTCAACGGCGCGCTCGAAACCCGCGGGTTCCGCCAGGAGGTCCGGCAGCTCTTCGACCGGATCATCGAGTCCGGCCGTACTGCGGAGGATCTTGAAGTGCTTGGCCGGGAGTGCGGCAGGCCCGACTGGATCGCCGCGGCTGCCCTCTACAACGAGTACCGGGATGTCCTGGACCTCAGGATGCCTGAGGCCTTCGACCCCGCCGGAATCATCACAGCGGCACGCCACATCTTCCAGGACGCGCCGGAATTCCTCGCCGCCGAACGGGACAGGCTGCAACTGGTGGTGGTGGACGACATCCAGGAAGCGAACCCCGCAGTATTCGAGCTCCTGGCGGACATCGCGGCAGGCAAGGACTGCTATGTGGCGTACTCGCCCGATACCGTGGTCCAGGGCTTCCGGGGGGCCCGGCCCGACCTCGTGGCGGAGCTGCCGCGGCTGCTGTCCACGGGAGCGCCCCTCGTGGAGCGTCCGCTGTCCCATTCCCACCGCCTGGTTCCGGCGCTCGCGGACGCCTGGCTCGGTGTAGCCGGCCGGATCTCGCAGCGCGCGGGTGGGCAGCTGGCCAGGCGGCTGGAGCATCCGCAGAAGGACCGGCCGGAGGGGAACCTGCAGGAAGGGACCGTCGAGGCGCACCTGGTCCCGTCAGCAGTGCACGAGCTCCGGTATGTCGCCCAGCGGATCCTGGACCAGCACATCAACCATGGCCGGGACCTCACGGAGATCGCTGTCATCGTGCGCAACGGCGGACAGGTCAGCGAGCTGCAGCGTTACCTCTCGGGGCAGGGGATCCCTGTCCGGGTGCCGGTTGCCGAGTCGGCGGTGCGGGACGAAGTAGCGGTACGCCCCCTGCTGGATGCCTTTGCCATTGCATTGGACCCCACATTGCTGACCCCGGAAGCCGCAGTGTCCCTCCTGACGTCCCGGATCGGCGGAGCCAGTTCCATCGAACTGCGGCGGCTCCGGCAGTCGCTTCGCCGTGAGGAACTGCTGGGTGGCGGCGGACGGACCAGCGATGCACTCCTGGTCGAGGCCCTGCTGGAGCCCGGAGCGCTGTCCGCCCTGGGTATCGAAGGCAGGGCGGCCAGGCGTGCCGCCAGGATGATCCAGGCCGGTCGCGAAGCTGCCTTCCAGCCGGGCGCCAACGCCGAATCGGTGCTTTGGGCGTTGTGGAGCTCCACCGGGCTGGCAGCATCCTGGACGGAAACTGCACTGGCAGGCGGCCCCCACGGCGCCCGGGCCGACCGGGACCTGGATGCGATGATGGCGTTGTTCCATACGGCCGAGCGGTACGTGGACCAGATGCCCGGAGCCGGGCCTGAACAGTTCCTGGAGTACCTCCTCAACCAGGAGCTCCCCATGGACACCCTTGCAGCCAGGGCACAGGTGGATGATGCCGTGGAGCTGATGACGCCCGCCAGCGCAGCAGGACGGGAATGGCCGGTCGTGATTGTCGCCGGCCTTCAGGAGGGCGTGTGGCCCAATACCAGGCTCCGGGGGGAACTCCTGGGCAGCACTGTCTACGCGGACGCCGTTGAACACGGCCCCGCCTACGCGTTGCAACGGGACCCGCTGAGCCGGTTGCGCGAAATCCGCTACGACGAACTGCGCAGCTTTTCCACAGCTGTTTCACGCTCCCGGGAGCTGCTCATATGCACAGCCGTCGCCTCGGAGGACGACCAGCCGTCGTCATTCCTGGATTACGTCGCGCCGCTGGAGCGTGGCCAGGAGCGGAGGGGCTTCACCGCGGTGGAGCGCCCCATGACCCTGCGGGCCCTCGTTGCCGAACTGCGGCAGCATGCCCAGCTGGACGGGAACCGTGCAGCGGAGGCCCGGGAGGCGGCAAGGGTGCTGGCCCGGCTGGCGGCTGCCGTGCCGCCTGTCCCGGGTGCCCATCCCTCCACATGGTGGGGACTCGCGCCGCTGACGTCCGAGGCAGCCGTGGTTCCGCCCGGCGGTACCGTGTCCGTGTCGCCGTCGAAGGTCGAGACGGTCCAGAAGTCGCCGCTTGACTGGTTCGTGCAGGCGGCCGGGGGCGAGGCGGCCACAGACTTTGCCCGCAGCCTGGGAACATTGGTGCACGCCATTGCGCAGGAACTGCCGGACGCCTCGGGCGGGGAGTACCTCGCGGAGCTGGTCCGCCGTTGGCCCACCCTGGGCATGAAGGACAACTGGGAGGGCCGGCTTGATTTCCAGCGGGCGGAGTCTATGGTGCGTAAGCTCGCCCAGTACATCCTGGTGATGAGGAGCGAGGGCCGCAGCCTCGTGGGCGTGGAGCAGGATTTTGAGGTGCCCCTTGGCGAGGTGGCAGTGGACGGTCTGGCCCCACGTCAGGCCATACTTCGCGGCCAGGTGGACAGGCTGGAGATCGACGGCGAAGGCAGGCTGGTCATCGTGGACCTGAAGACGGGAAAGCGGCAGCCCGGAAAGGCTGAACTGTCCCGGCACCCCCAGCTCGGTGCCTACCAGGCAGCAGTCCTCGCGGGGGGATTTGCCGAGGCAACAGGCAGGGAGGGCGGCACCCTGCCCGGCGGGGCTGTTCTTGCCCAACTCGGAACAAGCGCCAAGAACCCTGCCGTCCAGCAGCAGGATGCACTCGACCCGCAGGAAAATTGGGCCCTCGACATGGTAAAGGATGCAGCGAAAGTGATGGGCGGCAAGGAATTCGAAGCCCGGCATGATCCGGCAAAGGGGAGTCACGGAGGCCATGGCTGCAAGCTGCCCGAGGTATGCCCGCTCTGCGTGCGTGGAAGGCAAGTGACGGAATGAGCCATAACCTCGACGTGCTGCCCGGCCGGCAGGGCGCTGAGCCGGATGCCGGGCCATCAGCGGCGGCCGCAGCAGCTCCCCAGCCACCGGGGGCACGGTTCAGCCCCGAGGAGTTATCGGTGCTCCTGGGTGAAAAGAACATGCCCACAGCCGAACAATCCGCCATCATCTCCTCGCCGCTCACGCCGCGGCTGGTCATCGCCGGTGCCGGCTCCGGCAAGACGGCCACCATGGCGGACCGGGTGGTGTGGCTCGTGGCCAACGGCTGGGTGCGGCCGGAGGAAGTCCTCGGCGTGACGTTCACCAGGAAGGCCGCGGGGGAACTGGCATCGAGGATCCGCGCCAAACTGGTGGCCCTCCAGCGGCTGGTTGCCGGCGATACGGCGCACCAGGTCTTTCCGGAAGGCCTGCTCAGCAGTGATGCTCTGGAACCCAAAGTGTCCACTTACCACTCCTTCGCCAGCGGGATCGTTTCCGACTACGGGCTGCGGTTGGGCGTGGAACGGGATGTGGTCCTGCTGGGCGGGGCGCAGGCGTGGCAGCTGGCCAGCGAAGTGGTGGAAGCCTACGACGGCGAGTACGCCCACTTCCGTGCCGCCAAGTCCACCCTGGTGAAGGCGGTCATCCAACTCGCCGGAGAATGTGCCGAACACCTTCAGGAACCGGAAGACGTTGAGGCCTGGCTCATGGCCCGGCTCTCAGACTTCGAATCGCTTCCTTACCTGGCCGACAAAAAGAAGAACGCTCCGCAGGCCGTTGCAGAGCTGGCCGCCATGCTTCGCACCCGCGCCAGCGTTGCCGACATGGTGGGCAGGTATGCCGAGGCAAAGCGGGCACGCGGCGCCCTCGATTTCGGCGACCTGGTGGCGCTCGCAGCCAAGGTGGCCCGGGACGTTCCGATGGCCGCCCAGATGGAACGCCAACGGTACAAAGTTGTCCTGCTCGATGAGTTCCAGGACACCTCGCATGCCCAACTCGTCCTGTTCTCGCGGCTCTTCGGCGGCGGGCACGCCGTCACGGCCGTCGGAGACCCGAACCAGTCCATCTACGGTTTCCGCGGGGCCTCGGCCGGCCAGCTGTTCCATTTCGTCCGGGAGTTTCCTGTCCGCCAGGAATCTATGGGCGGGCAGGCAGGCTGGGCGCCTGCACCCACGTCCTACCTGACCACCGCATGGCGGAACGGACGGTCCATCCTGGCGGCGGCGAACGTGATGTCGGAAGCGCTGGTCAAAGCCGAAGCGCAGCGTGGGCCGGCAGGCGGCAAGGGAGCCCAGACCGCGCATGTACCTCCGTTGCAGCCCAGCCCCCATGCTGCCCAGGGCTCCGTGGTGCTTGGCCGTTTCGGCAGTGACGTGGAGGAAGCTGCCGCACTTGCCGAAGAAGTCCTGAAATACCGGGTAACAGACTTCGAACTGAAGCCCGATGGAACCCCCGTTCCGCCGGCCATCGCCGTCCTGTGCCGGCGGCGGGCGCAGATGGAAGTTGTCCGCCGCCAGCTTGAAGCCAGGAGCATCCCCTACGAGATCGTGGGCCTTGGCGGGCTCCTGGACACACCCGAGGTGGTGGACCTCGTGGCCACCCTCCGGGTACTGGCCGATCCGGGCCGGTCGGACGCGCTCATGCGGCTGCTCGCCGGAGCGAGGTGGCGGATAGGACCGGCGGACCTGATGGCCCTGCGGGACTGGTCCAGCCACCTGGCCCGCCGCCGCGGGCAGGCCGCGGAGCGGTCCGACGACGATTCCCCCGACGAGGATTCCCCCGTTCTCGAGGGTGACCTGACAGATGGTGCCAGCCTCGTGGAAGCCCTTGACTGGCTGCCACGCGAGGGATGGACTTCCTCCAGCGGCAGGTGCCTGA
The DNA here is from genome assembly GCF_059090105.1 of Arthrobacter sp. K410C. Taxonomy (NCBI): domain Bacteria; kingdom Bacillati; phylum Actinomycetota; class Actinomycetes; order Micrococcales; family Micrococcaceae; genus Arthrobacter; species Arthrobacter sp. K410C. Next base: position 416,902 of record NZ_JBNHFJ010000001.1, on the reverse strand, counting down.
GCACCGGGGCCCGCGGCCGCCTCCTGCAGCTTTCCGCCGAGCTGCGGCAGCTCCGCGGCTACCTCGGGGACGACCTCACCACACTCCTGGGGGAAGTGGAACGGGCCATGCTACTGGATATCGAAGTTGCGGCACGCCCAGGGGTCAGCATCCACCAGGCGCGCCGCAACCTGGACGCCTTCCAGGACGCCGCTGCGGGATTTCTTCGGACCTCCCAGCGGGTGGACATCCTTGCCTTCCTTGCCTGGCTCGAAGCTGCAGCCGCGGAGGAGAACGGGCTCGAAGCTCCGCCCGGCGATGTTAACAGGGAAGCTGTCCAGCTTCTGACCGTCCACGCGTCCAAAGGCCTGGAGTGGGACGTCGTCTTTGTGCCCGGGTTGAACGCCGGGGCTTTTCCCAGCGACAAGGACTCCCGCTGGAGCAGCGGGAGTGCGGCCCTGCCGTGGCCCCTGCGGGGTGACCGTGCAGATCTGCCGCAGTGGGACCTGGACCAGCCGGACCAGAAGGGCTGGCTGGATGCGGAGAAGGACTTCAAGGCGGCCGTGCAGGCGCACGGGGAATCGGAGGAGCGACGCCTGGCTTACGTTGCCTACACCCGGGCGAAGCACGTCCTGTGGGTCTCCAGTGCAGCATGGGTGGGGTCGCGCGCCGCCAGGGCGGAAATGTCACCGTTCCTGGCCGAACTGGATGTCCTCGTGAAGTCCGATGGGCAGCCGGCCCGGGCCTCGGTCCATCCGCTGTCCCTGGCGGAAGACGCCCTGCCCGAAAGCAGCCCCTTGTCCAGCGAAACCGAAGTGGCAGGTTGGCCCTACGATCCCCTTGAAGGCCCGGTGGATCCCCGGACAGGGGAGCGGCTCCGGCTGGCCGGGGGCCGCAGGGAGGCCATGGACAGGGCTGCTGCCCTTGTTCTGGCCGAACTCGAGGCTGCCGGGAACCACCGGCATGAGTCCGGACCATTGGATGCTGAAGGCGGCCCGGCAGGCATCACCGGCCTGGCTGGACCAGCGGCCGGGTGGGCACGGGAAGCCGCGCTGCTGCTGGAGCGCCGCGCCAAACGGTCCTACGGCCAGGATGTTCACCTGCCAAGCCATATCTCCGCATCCATGCTGGTGGACCTGGGGAACGACCCGTCGGACGTGCTCGCCAGGCTCCGCCGGCCGGTTCCGCGTGAACCCGGAATGTCGGCACGCAAAGGAACGGCATTCCACGCCTGGGTGGAGGAATACTTTGGGGCTGCCGGAATGCTCGATCTGGGTGAGGCTCCCGGTTCGGACGACCATATCGACGCCGCCTACGACCTCGACTCCATGGTGGCGACGTTCCGCGCCTCACCCTGGGCCGAGCGTTCGCCGGCGTTCGTGGAGGTCCCCGTTGAAACCCGGGTGGGCGAGGTGGTTGTGCGCGGCCGGATCGACGCTGTATTCCGGGACGCGGACGGGTCCTGGGACCTCGTGGACTGGAAGACCGGCCGGCGTCCGTCAGGTGCCCAGTTGCGGGCACGGTCGGTGCAGCTGGCCGTATACCGGCTGGCGTGGGCACGTCTGAAGAACGTTCCGCTGGAGGAAGTGCGGGCAGCGTTCTTCTACGTGGCCGACAACGAGGTGGTACGGCCTCACGACCTCGGAACTGCCGAGGAGCTGGAGACCATCGTCAGCGCAGCCCTGGATTCCCGGTGACCGCACGGGTCGGGCGGATCCGGGGTAGCGCTTCCGGTTAGGACTGCCGGGCGTTGATGACCGGCAGGGCGGCGGTGGACGTATCGTCGGGCCCGTCCTGGGAGTGCTGTTTTCCCCCAGTCGCCTGCTCCGGCTCGGCGGGGATGGGTGTCACATGAACCGCCGGCTTAACCGGGACGGGAACAACCTCCACCGCCGGCTGTGCCGGGACGGGAACAACTCCTGCCGCCGGGTGTGCCGGGACGGGAACGGCTCCTACCGCCGGCTGTGCCGGGACGGGAATGACCGTAACGGCCGACCCACCCGGTCCGGGCCCGCCGTCGGACGTTGCTGCCCCGGGCACGGTGAGAGCGGCGGGCTGCGGCTCAACACTGATGGGTTGGCCACCGTGCTCAGCGATGTCGTTGGCAAGTGTCTCCAGCATGCCCTCCGCCTCCGCCACCATTGCCGGATCGCCCGCAGCAATTCCCTTGACCAGGTACTGGGCCAGGGCGAATTCGGCCGAAAGGGCGGCCCTGCGCAGCAGGTGATTGTCCGGCGTGTCGCGCCGGCTGGCCGTGTAGCAGGCCAGGACAGCATCCACGAAGTCCTGCTCGTTGGATGCCACCAGCCAGGCGAAGTCGTCAGCCGGGTCGCCGATCCGAAGGTCGGTCCATCCGGTCACGGCCGTGACGCGCTGGCCTTCGACCAGGATGTTGTCCTCGTGCAGGTCGCCGTGCACCACGCAGGGATTGAAGCGCCACAGCGATACATCCTCCATGGCGTGCTCCCACCGCAGCAGGAGCGCCGGCGGGATCTTCCCGGTGGTGGCTGCCTGGTCCAGTTCATTCAGCCTGCGCTGGCGGAACTCGTTGGGAGTGTAGCTGGGCAGGTCGGCGTTGCTGACCAGTGCCCGGGGCAGATCGTGGATGGCTGCCAGCGCCGCGCCGATTTCGCGGGCCAGGGACTCAGGGCCCGCGGTCAGCTCCTCAACGCTGCGGGTACTTCCGGCCAGGTGTGAGTAGACAAATGTGCTCAGGGTGCCCAACCGGACGCTGCCGGCCACCGTGGGCATCAGGAACGGAAGTTCGGCCCGGATTCCCGGCGCGAAGGCCCGCAGCACCAGGAACTCGGTCTCCAGCCGGGCGCTGGCCTCCGCGTGCCGGGGAGACCTGACCCGCCAGCGTTTGCCCTCCGAATCCAGGAGCAGGGCCGAATCGAAGTCTGCGGGATCATCCGGGGCAGAGCTAACGGCCGTTGGGGTCAGTCCGGGGACTGCCGCGGTTGCAACGGCTGCCAGTTCAATCGGTTTTCTTCTCACCGTTCCACGGTAGATTGCCCGCCGTCCAAGTCACCGGTCTGCGGGCGGCGAGTCTTCAGATCGGTGCAAATGGGGGGTACCCGCGCGGGGCGGAGGGCCACGCCGGAAATGCGGATTGTCGGTCCATGTCAGTACGGTGGATGCATGAGCCACGCGGAGTCTGTCACACCGGTCCATCAGGGAGCGCCGGCGCTGCTGCCGGCCAACCACCTCCGGGACACCCTGCTTCCCGTCCGGCCGGCGCTGGTGGACAGGGGATCGGCCGTTCGGACCAGGCCGGGGATGGTTTACGAACTCCTCGCCGCGCCAGGCACGCTGGCAGTCGTCCTGTCCGGGCGGCAGGGACTGGTGCAGGACGGAAACCTGTTTATGACCGGCGCCAAAGGCCTGCTGGAAGGCCTGTCAGCGGTTTCTGCCACGCCGGAACTGGTGATCTACCTCGGCGCTGCCCTGCCGGGCTCCGGCCTTCCCGCCGGCACCGAACTGCTGCTTTTCGTCCTGTCCGAGCCGCTGGAGCCGGGCACTGCGGGCATTCCGGGCGATGCCGCCTGGGCAGGATTCCGGGACGTGGCTGCAGGCCTGACGGAAACCGGCACTGCCTTGTTCGTTGAGGCAAGCGCCATCGCCAACTGGCATGGAGGCCACACGCACTGTCCGCGGTGCGGAACCCCCACTCTGGTGGAGGCCGGCGGCTGGATGCGCCGCTGCCCGGCAGATTCGTCCGAGCATTATCCGCGGACTGACCCCGCCATCATCGTCACCGTTGTGGGGCCCGACGGCCGGCTGCTTCTGGGCGGAGGGGGCCCGGTGGACGCGAAGAACTTCTCCACCCTCGCGGGGTTCGTTGAACCCGGCGAATCACTGGAACAGGCAGTGGTGCGGGAAGTGCTTGAGGAAGTGGGAGTGCGCGTCACTGCCTGCCAGTATCTCGGTTCGCAGTCGTGGCCTTTCCCGGCCTCGCTTATGCTTGGATTTACCGCCGTCACCGAAGATGCCGAGGCAACGCCCGACGGCGTGGAGGTCACCAGGGCGCGCTGGTTCAGCCGGGAGGATCTGCAGGAAGCCGTTCTCAGGGGTGATATCACCATTTCCAGCAGGCTCTCCATCGCACGGGCGCTCATTGAGCACTGGTACGGCGGGCGGATCGAGGACCGCGCCGGCGCCTGATCCCTTATCCACCAGACTCCAAGCACGCGGTAGTCGAGACACAAAGCAGCAGAAGTGACTACAGAAATTTTTGACGGGGCGGCATCGCTTGAGGACCGGATCCTTGGCGGGCTGGACGCCGAACAGCGCGAGGTTGCGAGCACCCTCAACGGACCCCTGTGCGTGCTCGCCGGCGCCGGGACGGGAAAGACCCGGGCCATCACCCACCGCATCGCCTACGGCGTCCACTCGGGTGTGTACACTCCGCAGCGGCTGCTGGCCGTCACGTTCACCGCCCGGGCCGCCGCCGAGATGCGCAGCCGGCTCCGTGACCTCGGAGCGGGCAACGTCCAGGCACGCACGTTCCACGCCGCTGCCCTGCGCCAGCTCCAGTTCTTCTGGCCACAGGCCGTTGGCGGCTCGCTTCCCAACCTCCTAGACCATAAGGCCCAGATGTTGGCGGAGGCGGCGCGGCGATTAAGGCTGAGCACGGACCGGGCCTCCATCCGCGACCTGGCGTCTGAGATCGAATGGGCCAAAGTGTCCATGCTGACTCCCGCCAACTACCTTGAGAACGCCCAGGGGAGGGGAACGCCGGGCGGCTTCGACCTCACGGCCGTGGCCCGGGTGTTCCAGGCCTATGAGGACGTCAAGACCGACCGCAACGTCATTGATTTTGAGGACGTCCTGCTCATCACGGTCGGCATCCTGCAGGAAGACGAACGGGTGGCCGCCACGGTCAGGGAGCAGTACCGGCATTTCGTGGTGGACGAGTACCAGGACGTGTCGCCGCTGCAGCAGCGGCTCCTGGACCTGTGGCTGGGCGGGCGCGACGAACTGTGCGTCGTGGGCGATGCCAGCCAGACCATCTACTCCTTCACGGGCGCATCGCCCCGGCATCTCCTGGACTTCAAGGCCCGCTATCCCCAGGCCAACGTGGTCAAACTGATCAGGGACTACCGCTCCACGCCGCAGGTGGTGAAACTCGCCAACGACCTCCTGGCGGCCCGGCGCAGCGGAGGACCGGCAGCGGATGCCGCGTGGGCTGCGCCCCTGCAGCTTGTGGCGCAACGGCCGGCAGGCCCCGTGCCCACGTTCACGGAATGTGCCGACGACGAAGCCGAGGCCGCCACGGTGGCCCAGAAGATCAAGGCCCTCGTCGACGCCGGCACTCCCGCCAGCGAGGTGGCCATCCTGTTCCGGACCAACGGCCAGTCCGAGGCCTACGAGCAGGCCCTGGCCGCCGCCGGCATCGGCTACCAGCTGCGGGGCGGCGAGCGGTTCTTCGCGCGCAAGGAAGTTCGTGACGCCATCCTTCAGCTCCGGGCTGCGACCAGGGCGGCCAGCGAGGCCGATGCGCCGGAGCCGTTGGGGCAGCTGGTCCGGGACATCGTTGCCTCCCTCGGCTACACAGACTCCGCACCACACAGCGGCGGCGCGCTGCGGGAGCGCTGGGAATCGCTGGCGGCGCTCGTGGCGCTGGCCGACGAACTCGTCCAGAACCGGGGACCGCAGTTTGGCCTGGTTGACTTCGTCAACGAACTTCAGGAACGCTCTCTGGCCCAGCACGCGCCCACAGTCCAGGGGGTGACGCTGGCATCCCTGCACGCCGCCAAAGGCCTGGAATGGGATGCCGTGTTCCTCGTTGGGCTCAGCGAAGGCCTGATGCCCATCTCCTTCGCCGACTCGCCGGAATCCGTGGATGAGGAACGCCGGCTCCTTTATGTCGGAATCACCCGAGCCCGTGAACACCTCGCGCTGTCCTGGAGCACCGCTCGGACGCCCGGTGGCCGCGCCAACCGCAAGCCGTCCCGGTTCCTCGACGGGCTCCGGCCCGCGTCAGTGGCGAGCTCAAATGCCCGCGGCAAGGGTGTGGCCCCGCGCCGGAAGGCAGCCGCCCCCGCAGTCTGCAGGGTGTGCGGGAGCATGCTCGCCACCGGCGCCGAGCGCAAGGTGGGACGCTGCAACGCCTGCCCGCCGGGTTACGAGGAACAGACCTTTGACGCACTCCGGAACTGGCGTCGGGAAGTGGCCGTGTCCACGGACGTCCCGGCCTTCGTGGTCTTCACCGACGCAACACTGACAGCCATCGCCGAGGCCCGGCCGGCCTCGCTGGAAGAACTCGCCGGCCTTGCCGGGGTGGGCCCTTCGAAGCTGGAGAAGTACGGGGAAGCCGTGCTCCGGGTCCTGGCCGAAAGTACGGCACTGTGAGTCCCGGAGCAGCGGTGGGCCCCGGAGTCGCTGCGGGGAGCCGGCGGACAGTTGCTCCGCTGACCACCGCGGACGGTGCACCGGTGGAAGTGCGCCGTTCTGCCCGCCGTACCCGGACAGTGGCGGCTTTCTGGGAGAACGGGACAGCCGTCGTCGCCATTCCGGCCCGTTTCACCGCAGCCCAGGAGTCCGAGTGGGTCCGGCGCATGCTGGCCAAGCTGCAGCGGCAGGGGGAGCGCCGCGCGGCCTCCGGCCGGAAGCGTCCCGCCTCGGACGCCGCACTTGCAGCCCACGCCACCCACCTCTCGGGACGGTACCTCGGCGGGCGTGCCGTCCCAACGTCAGTGCGCTGGGTCAGCAACCAGAACTCGCGCTGGGGATCAGCCACACCCGCTGACGGAACCATCCGGCTCTCGGACAAACTCCGTCCGATGCCGCAGTGGGTCATCGACTATGTCCTGCTCCACGAACTTGCCCATCTGCTGGTGGCCGGGCACAACGCAGCTTTCTGGAAGCTGCTCGAGGCGTACCCGGAAACTCAGCGCGCCAAGGCATTCCTGGAAGGTGTTTCCTTTGCCACCGCGCGCGGAATGGCTGCGGCAGGGGACGGTGGGGCACTTGGCGGCAGCGGCAGCCAGGAGCTCGAAGGCTGGCCGGAGCTGGATGGCTGGCCGGGGGACGCCGACTAGCAGCGGCCCACCCTGCCACGGGAGAACTCAGCCTTTCGGCTGGGCGTCGCCTCCGTCGTCGTCCTTTTCTTCTCCCTCGCCGGCTGCTTCTCCCTTGCCGGCGTCCGGCGCCGGGGTGTCGAAACCACCATTGAGCAGTTTCTGCAGGGCATCGTCCACTTCACTGTCGCTGGCTTCGGCAAGCTTGCGCCGGCTGCTGAAGCCCTTGGGATCGTCCAGGTCCTCGGCGGTGGGGAGCAGGTCCGGGTGGTGCCAGATGGCGTCGCGCCCTTCGATGCCGCGCTCTTCCTTCAAGGTGGCCCACAGGGTGGCGGCGTCACGCAGCCGCCGGGGGCGCAGTTCCAGTCCCACCAGCGAGGCGAAGGCATGCTCGGCCGGACCGCCGGTGGCGCGGCGGCGGCGGACGGTTTCCCGCAGCGCCGAGGCCGAAGGCAACATCTTCTCGGTCGCCGCGGCGGTCAGTTCATCCACCCACCCCTCCACGAGGGCGAGGGCCGTTTCCAGCTTCTCAAGGGCCTGCTCCTGGGCCGCGGTGCGCTGGGGCATGAAGACGCCCTGGGACAGGGCCTCCTGGATGCCTTCCGGATTGCTGGGATCAAGGTCCCGTGCCAGTTCCTCGATGCGGGACGTGTCGATGTGGATGCCCCGGGCGTACGCCTCGATGGCGCCCAGCAGGTGTCCCCGCAGCCAGGGAACCTGGACGAAGAGGCGGGCATGGGCGGCCTCGCGCACTGCCAGGAAGAGCCGGATGTCATTCTCGGGCAGCGAAAGGCCCTCACCGAAGGAGGCCACATTCGCGGGCAGGAGCGCCATCTCAAGGTCCGCCAGGGGCACTCCGATATCGGTGGAGCTGACCACGTCCGCCGAGAGGGCGCCGATTGCCTGGCCCAGCTGCATGCCGAAGATGGCGCCGCCCATGTCCTGGAGCATGGACGAGGCACCGCCCATCATGGACTTCATTTCCTCGGGCATCTGTTCGGTCATCGCGGTGGAGAGCGCGTTGGCAATGCTGTTGGCCACCGGCTCCGTCAGCCGCTTCCAGGTGCCTAGCGTCGCCTCGACCCACTCCGCCCGGGACCAGGCGCGGCCGATCAGGCCGGTGGCGGGCAGGTCCGTGACAGGGTCCAGCCACAGCTCCGCCAGGCGCAGGGCCTCGTCAACGTCGCGGGACTGCTGGGACGTCACAGACGGGTCAGAGCTGCTTGCCGCCACCCTGCGGGCGTTGTCGTGCGCCAGCGTCCAGTTCACGGGTCCTTCGGACGGGGCACTCATCATCGCCTGGACCTGGGAGAACATCTGGGCGAGCAGGTTGGGGTCATTGGGAAGCCCGGCAGCCTTGGCCAGTTCGGCGGGGTCGAAGTTCTCCATCCCCTTGCCGCCCATGAGGTTCTGCAGCATTTCGGTCAACGGATCCTTGGGGGTGTCGTCGCCGTTGGACGGATTGAGTGGATTGGAGGTCATGATCCCGCCGATCGTCGGTGTGACTGTTGATCAACCTTCACGGTACCGCGGCTGCCCCCGGCTGTCTGCCGCGCTCCGGTACCGTTCGCTGTAGGCAAAGACCTGTACCCGGCTGCCACCGGTAGTGTTGGGTGGGTGACGACAACCCGTGGCAGCCACCCCTCCGAGGACCACGCCCCAGAGCTTCCGCAGGCCGCCTTCCCGTGGACGAAGGACGGCGGTGTGAGGGGCGACGGCGGCCCTGGAACTTTCGAGGCGGGCGCGGCACCCCGGGACCCAAGGGTGTCCTCCATGATGCTGGCGGGGATGGCCGCGCTAGGCCTGGGCATCGGCGTCGCCACGCTTCCGGTGCCCTACGTCATCGAGACGCCGGGGCCAACCTACAACACCCTTGGGCAGAGCCAGGGGACACAGGTCATCAAGGTCACCGGCCGTGAATCGTATCCAGCGGCGGGCAACCTTGACCTCACTACCATCGACGTAGAAGGCGGCCCCCACGGCCCTGTCAGCATACTCCGTGCCTTTTCCGCCTGGCTGAACCCCACCCACGCGGTCCAGCCGGTTGAGCTGATCTACCCGACCGGCACAACCAGGCAGGAAGCCGAGGAGCAAAGCGCCGTGGCCATGACCACGTCGCAGGAAAACGCGGTAGCTTCGGCACTCAATGAGCTGGACATCCCGTATGGCCAGCAGCTCCAGGCAGCCGGCCTTTCCGAGGGCTCCGCCTCGGCCGGGAAGATCCAGCCCGGGGACATCCTGAAGACCATCAACGGCAAGGACATCAGCGCGCTGTCGGTCGTCCAGGAGGAACTGGCGGCCGGCAACGGCGCCCCCGCCACCGTCGTCGTGGAACGTGACGGGCAGCAGGTCACCGAAACCATCACACCCAAGAGCAACGCTGAGGGCAGGTTCATCCTCGGCGTCATGCTGAAATATCTGTTCGACTTTCCGTTCGACGTCGAGATTTCCTTGGAGAAGGTGGGCGGGCCCTCGGCAGGGCTGATGTTCTCGCTGGGCATCATCGACACAGTGACCCCCGGGGACCTGACCGGCGGCAAGCACATCGCCGGGACCGGCACCATCTCCCCGGACGGCGCCGTTGGACCGATCGGCGGCATCGCACAGAAGATGCACGGCGCCCGGGCCGGGGGAGCCACCCTGTTCCTTGCACCTGCCGCCAACTGCCCGAATGTAGCCGGACACATCCCGGACGGGCTGCAGGTGGTGCGGGTGGAGACCCTCGCGGAGGCGAGGGCCGCCGTCGAACGTGCCGCCAGCGGTCAGGACACATCCGGCTTGCCCACCTGCACAAACAACTAGACTGGGCGCAACTAGACTCAAGAGGAACTAAGCTTTACCGCCACTCGTGGCAAATATATGGCGGACAAAACCAGCCGTTGGCTGGCGGAGTCCATCGCCAGCTCGCACGCTCCAAATATCTGACGACCAGCTATGAGGTACCCAGTTTGTCCCGTCCCGCCAGCACCATGTCCACAGGCAGACCCCCTTCCCGGCGCGGCGCACTGACGCCCACCCTGATCGTTGTTGCCCTCGTGGTTGTGGGCTTCATCTTCTTCGCGAACGTCTGGACCGACGTCCTCTGGTACCGGCAGCTGGGCTTCCTTGAAGTCTTCGTCACCGAGAACCTCGTCCGGATCGCCATCTTCGCGGCCGGCTTCGCCATCATGTTCGCGGCAGTGTTCTTCGCCATTCGCATCGCCTACCACGCCAGGCCTGTCTACGCTCCGGACTCCGACATCCGGGACAACCTCAACCGCTACCAGGCCCAGCTGGAACCTGTCCGCCGGGTGGTCATGGTGGGCCTGCCCGTCCTCTTCGGCCTCTTCGCCGGCAGCGCCGCCGCGAGCCAGTGGCAGAAGGTGCTGCTGTTCTTCAATCAGGAGGGCTTCGGCCAGTCCGACCCGCAATTCAACCTGGACATCAGTTTCTACCTGATGGTCCTGCCCTTCCTTGGGTTCGTCACCGGCTTCCTGATCAGTGTCGTGGTCATCGCCGGCATCGCTGGCATCCTGACGCACTACCTTTACGGCAGCATCCGCCTCATGGAACGCGGAGTGTTCACCAGCCGGGCCGCCCAGATCCACATCGCCGTTACCGGCGCCGCGTTCCTGGTGCTGCTGGGCGTGAACTTCTGGTTGGACCGTTACTCGGCGGTGCAGAGCAATAACGGGCGGTGGGCCGGTGCACTGTACACCGACGTCAACGCCGTCATTCCCACCAAGGCCATCCTGGCCGTCGCTGCGGTGCTGGTGGCCATCCTCTTCGTCGTTGCCGCCGTCATCGGACGCTGGCGCCTGCCCGTCATCGGAACGGCGATGCTGGTCATCACCTCCATCCTGGCGGGGGGCGTCTACCCCTGGGTCATTCAGCAGTTCCAGGTGCGGCCTTCCGAGGAAACGCTGGAAAAGGAATTCATCCAGCGCAACATCGACAACACGCGCAGGGCGTATGGCCTTGATGCCATTCAGGAAAGCCGCTACGACGCCACGAACACGGCAAGCACGGGAGCCCTCGCCCCCGATGCCCAGACCACTGCAAACATCAGGCTCCTTGATCCGAACCTGATTTCCGACGCCTTCGCACAGCTGGAGCAGTACCGTCCGTACTATCGCTTCCCCGAAACCCTGAACGTTGACCGTTACGAAGTTGACGGTCAAATCCAGGACACGGTTATTGCTGTACGGGAACTGAACCCTGCCAACGTTGCCACCAACCAGCAGGGCTGGCTCAACCAGCACGTGGTCTACACCCACGGCTACGGTGTGGTTGCGGCCAAGGGCAACAAGTTCACGGTGGACGGAAAGCCGGAGTTCCTGCAGTCGGGCATTCCCTCTACCGGTGTCCTGGGTGACGATTCTTCCTACGAGCCGCGGATCTACTTTGGGGAGTACTCGCCCGACTACTCGATCGTGGGCGCCCCGGAAGGAGCCCCGCCGCGGGAGCAGGACAGGCCCTCCGGTGAGGGGGAGACCCAGTACACCTTCAAAGGCAACGGCGGACCCAATGTCGGCACGTTCTTCAACAGGGTGCTGTATTCCATCAAGTTCCAGTCTTCCGACCTGCTGCTGTCGGACGGTGTGAACCCAGAGTCGCAGATCCTTTATGACCGCAATCCGCGGGACCGGGTCAAAAAGGTTGCGCCGTACCTGACGGTTGACGGCAATGCCTACCCCGCGGTGGTGGACGGCCGCGTGAAGTGGATCGTGGACGGGTATACCACCAGCCAGTACTACCCGTATTCCCAGCAGGAGCAGCTCTCGGATGCGACTGCAGACTCGCTAACTACGTCCGGCCGTACAGTGGCCCTGCCGAACAGTACGGTCAACTACATCCGGAACTCCGTGAAGGCCACGGTGGATGCGTACGACGGCTCCGTCACGCTATACGCCTGGGACGACCAGGACCCGCTGCTGAAAGCCTGGCAGAAGGTGTTTCCCACATCGCTCAAGCCCTACTCCGAGATGTCGGGCGATGTCATGTCCCACGTCCGGTACCCGGAGGACCTCTTCAAGGTCCAGCGTCAGCTGCTGGGTGAATACCACGTGACCAACCCGTCCACCTTCTACCAGACGAAGGACGCCTGGAGCGTTCCGAACGACCCCACAGTGGATTCCACTACAGGAGTGAAGCAGCCGCCGTTCTACATGTCCCTGCAGATGCCGGACCAGGACGAGCCCGCGTTCCAGCTCACCTCCTCGTTCATTCCACAGATCGTCAACGGCAACGCCCGCAACGTCCTGTATGGCTTCCTGGCGGCAGATTCTGACGCGGGCAATGAGGCAGGGGTCAAGGCGGAAGGCTACGGCAAGCTGAGGCTGCTGCAGATTCCGCCGGAGACGCAGGTCCCCGGTCCCGGCCAAGCGCAGAACAAGTTCAACTCCGACCCCACCGTGTCGCAGGCCCTGAACCTGCTGCGTCAGGGCGCCTCGGACGTGCTGAACGGCAACCTGCTGACCCTGCCTGTCGGCGGCGGCATCCTGTACGTGCAGCCGGTCTACCTCAAGTCCACGGGCGAGACGTCCTACCCCACGCTGCAGCGCGTGCTGGTGGCGTTCGGTGACAAGGTTGGCTTCGCACCCACACTGGATGAGGCGCTGAAGCAGCTCTTCGGCGGTGATTCCGGTGCTGCTGCCGGGGACTCGGACAACAATGGCCAGGCGCCTGCCGATCCGGCAACGCCTGCGGCGCCCGGGGGAGTGGACGCGAAGGCCGAGCTGAAGGCGGCGCTGGATGAGGCAAACGCCGCTATCCAGGCCGGCCAGGCCGCACTGGCGGCGGGTGACTTCGCGGCCTACGGCGAAGCCCAAAAGCGGATTGCGGCGGCGCTCCAGAAGGCCGTGGACGCCGAAGCCAAGATCCCGGTGGCGGCGCCCGAGGCTACCCCCGCCCCGGCGTCGACGGCAACGCCCGAGGCGTCGCCGTCGCCGTCGCCTTCACCCAGCAACTAGCCGACGACGGCGGCCCGGCCTTCCGGCCCCTCGCGGGCGGGGGTGCCGGGCCGGCGTAACGGAGATCACGCCGTTTCGATTTGGCCGCCTGTTCACCTCCCGGTAAAGTAGTTCTTGCGACGCGGGGTGGAGCAGTTCGGTAGCTCGCTGGGCTCATAACCCAGAGGTCACAGGTTCAAATCCTGTCCCCGCAACTGACGGAAGGCCCGGACACTGGAAACAGTGTCCGGGCCTTCTTGCTTTAACCCGTCCGCCAGGTGCCAAACCGGCTGGTAAATGCCGGTGCGAAAATAGGGTAGTGTTGTTTCAGCGACGCGGGGTGGAGCAGTTCGGTAGCTCGCTGGGCTCATAACCCAGAGGTCACAGGTTCAAATCCTGTCCCCGCAACCACGAAAGACCCCGACCGGCAGGACAGCCGGCCGGGGTCTTCTTTTTCCTTCATCACGGGTAGTTCCTAGTATTCTCTTTCGCAGAGCCTCACAGCAGTGAGCAGTTGGCCAGTCATTCTCGAGAGGAATGTTGCTCGATGTCCACACCCACGAAGAAGCCCGGCACCGCCGCGGGCAAGCGGTCCCGCCTCTACTGGGGCGTGCCGGCTGTCCTCGCCGCGCTTGTCCTGGTGGTCCTGGCCGCCAAGGGGCTGATGGGGCTTCCTGCCGTCGCCTCCTTCGTGGCGGACTATCCGGGCCAGTCGGAACTTCCGGAGAACGCCCCGGTGGGCTTTCCCGCCTGGCTGGCGTGGCAGCATTTCCTCAACGCTTTCTTCCTGCTGCTGATCATCCGCACCGGCTGGCAGGTGCGCACCACCACCCGTCCCAGCGGGTACTGGACCCGCAACAACAAGGGCCTGATCAAGACCCGGAACGCCCCCACCAAGATCAGCCTTGAGCTGTGGTTCCACCTGACGCTGGATGCCCTGTGGATCCTCAACGGGGTGGTGTTTGCGGTGCTGCTGTTCGCCACCGGACAGTGGATGCGGATTGTCCCCACCAGCTGGGACGTGTTCCCGAACGCCCTCTCGGCGGCACTGCAGTACGCGTCACTGGACTGGCCCACGGAAAACGGCTGGGTCAACTACAACGCCCTCCAGCTCCTGACCTACTTCATCACCGTGTTCATCGCGGCGCCGCTGGCCTTCATCACCGGCCTGCGGATGTCCTCCGCCTGGCCCAAGAAGGCGGCAGGGCTCAACAAGGCCTACCCCATCGAATGGGCACGCGCGGTCCACTTCCCGGTGATGATCTACTTCGTCGCCTTCATCGTGGTCCACGTCTTCCTGGTGCTGGCCACCGGTGCGCTGCGGAACCTGAACCACATGTACGGCGCAAGGGACGACGACGGCTGGTTCGGTTTCTGGGTGTTCGTCGCCTCGGTGGCCGTCATGGTCGCCGCCTGGTTCCTGGCACGCCCGCTTTTCCTGCGGCCAATTGCTTCGCTGATGGGCAAAGTCAGCAGCCGCTGACCAAGGCTATTCGTCCTTGAGCTTCCGGTAGGCATCCAGGGCCCGTTCCCGGGACTCCGCCAGATCCACCAGCGGCCCGGGGTAGCTGTCCGCCTCCGCCGTCCACGGCTCGTGGATTTCCTTACCCGTCAGGCCCTGGAGCTCGGGGATGAAGGTGCGCAGGTAGCGGCCGTCGGCGTCGAACTTCTTGCTCTGCGTCACCGGGTTGAAGATCCGATAATAGGGGGAGGCATCCGCGCCTGACCCGGCCACCACTGCCAGTTTGCGGGGTTGTTGGCGGCGTCGGCGTCCACCAGGGTGTCCCAGAACCATTCCTCCCCGATGCGCCAGTCGATGAGGAGGTTCTTCACCAGGAAGGATGCAGCCGCCATCCGTACACGGTTGTGCATCCAGCCGGTCTTCCAGAGCTGCCGCATCCCGGCGTCCACGTGCGGATATCCGGTGTTCCCCTGCTGCCAGGCGGCAAGTTCCTTGCGGCTCACCTGGCCCCACTGGAAGTTATCGAATGCGGGCCGGAAGTTCCGGGTGGCAAGGTCCGGGTGGTGGTACAGCAGGTGCCAGTTGAACTCGCGCCAGCCGAGTTCTGCACGGAAGGTCCCGACGTCGGCAGGAATCCTTCCGGAATGGCGGCGGTGGATTTCGCACCACACGCGGAACGGGCTGACCTCACCAAAGCGCAGGTGCGGCGAGAGCCGGCTGGTTCCCTCCGTGCCGGGAATGTTCCGGCCGGTGCCATAATCCTCGATTGGTCCGTCCAGGAAGTCCGCCAGGCGGTCCGCCGCCCCCTTCTCACCCGGCTCCCAGCTTTCAGCCAGCCCCGTGCTCCAGTCGGGGGAGGTGGGCAGCAGCTTCCAGCTGCCCAGAGGATCGCTTGCGGGCACGCCCGGACCGGAGGCCGCAGGTCCCGGCAGTGATGAAGGAGCGTCAAGCGGGTCCCGGATGTCGGCGGACGCCATACAGGCCCGCCAGAACGGGGAGTAGACCTTGTACGGCCCGCCGGCCCCGGTGCGGATGGTCCAGGGCTCGAACAGGAGGTTGGCCTGGAAGCTTGAGGCCTGGATGCCGTTTTCGCCTGCCCAGTCCTTGAGCCCCGCGTCGATGGTGCGCTCAGGCTGGCCGTACCTGCGGTTCCAGAAGATATGGCTGGCATTCGTCTGCAGGGCAAGATTCCGGATGATGGATTCTGACTGACCGCGGCGCAGCACTAAACGCGATCCTTTGGCCTCAAGGTCCGCGGCTAGCGCGGCGAGGGAATGGTGCAGCCACCAGCGGGTGGCGCCACCCAGGGGACGTACGCCCTCGGACTCGTCGTCCAGGATGTACACCACCGTCATCGGCTTGCCCAGGCCGGCGGCTTCGGCCAGGGCAGGGTTGTCGTCCAGCCTCAGATCGTCGCGCAGCCAGACCAGGGATGTCTCGTTGGAGGAGGCCATGCCACCACGCTACACACCGGGGCACGGATAAGGGCCAGGGCTGTCGGTCCTGGCCCTTGTTCCGCGCTAGGGAAACAGCGTTCTCTTCGTGCCTGTCAGAGCTTGTCGAAGTCCGCTTCCTCCACGGTTGACTCGGAGGACGTGGAATTGCCTGAGGCAATTGCAGGCTTCGCGCCGCCGGACTTCAGCGCGGCCAGGCGGGCCTCAATTTCCACCTGTTCCCCGAGGTCCTCGAGCTGGTTGAACTGGGCGTCCAGGCTGGAGGCAGCGAGTTCCTGCTGGCCGCGGACCTTGGCTTCCTCACGGCGGATCTTTTCCTCAAACCGGCCCACTTCGCTGGTGGGGTCCATGATGTCGATGCTCTTGATGGCGTCATGGACCTGCGACTGGGCAGCGGCAGTCTTGGACCGGGCCACCAGTTCGTTGCGCTTGCTGGTGAGCTGGTTGAGCTTGCCCTTCATCTGCTCCAGGCCGGTCTTGAGCTTGTCCACCACCTCGCGCTGGGACATGATAGCCGGCTCCGCACCCTTGGCCTCGTTCTCGGCCGCCATCTGGCGCTGCAGGGCAACCTTGGCCAGGTTGTCGAACTTCTCGGCGTCAACAACGTCGCCGCTGGCCCGGAACTCATCGGCCTTGCGCGATGCAGCCAGGGCCTTGTTGCCCCAGTCGCGGGCGTTCTTGATGTCCTCGTTGTAGTCATCTTCGAGCATCCGGAGGTTGCCGATGGTCTGTGCGACGGCGGATTCGGCCTCGGCAATGTTGTTGGTGTAGTCCCGGACCATCTGGTCCAGCATCTTCTGCGGATCCTCAGCGTTGTCCAGCAAAGAGTTGATGTTCGCCTTTGCCAGCTGCGCGATACGGCCGAAAATGGACTGCTTAACCATGGTGTTACCTTTCGTCCTGCTCTGTGATGGCCACTGAAATCCGTAGACAGTGGTGTACTGCTTCTATCCGCCTGCCGGAACTCCGCCAAGCGCCTAGCTTTTGGTTGTCAGAAACTTCCGGAATCCCCGCCACCGAAATCGCCGCCGCCAAAATCACCGCCGCCGAAGTCACCGCCGCCCCAGCCGCCGCCGTCGCTGTGGCCACCGCCCCAGCCTGCGCCGCCGCCTCCGTTGAGGATGGAGTTGATCAGGATGCCGCCCAGGATGGCGCCGCCCAAGCCTCCGCCTCCGCCGCCGCCGAACATGCCTCCCCTGCCGTAGCCCTGGTTGGCGTACCCGTCGAAGTGGTCCACGTCTGCCTGAGCCAGCTGCGCTGCCTGCGCCGCCAGTGCGTGCGCCTGCTGCGCGTAGGTCAGGGCGGTCACGGGATCGGTCCGCGCGATGGAAAGTGCGTAGTCCAGGTTGCGCTGCGACTCAGCCAGGCGCGTCCGCGCCTCGGTACCTACGCCGCCGCGCCGTGCCGTGATGTAGTCGGAGGTAGCGCTGATCTGCGCCTGCGCGGACATGATGGTCTGCTGGAGCGACGCCTGGGCGCGGCGCGCCTGATCCTGCTGGTCCCGGATGCCGGTTAGCGCCTGATCGAGCGACTGGTGCGCCGTCTCCACCCGCTGGAGGGTGGCGATCGGATCGATCTTGCCGCCCTGGATCTCCTGTTTCACCTGCGCCAGGGCCGCTTCCACTCCTGCCACTGGACCGGCCAGTTCGGGGTGGGCGCCGGACTGGATTATGGCCCGGGCCTGTGCGAGGTCCTGCGAAGTGTCAACCACTGCCGCCTCGAGGCTGTTCCGTGCCTCGTCCAGGTTGGACGACACCTTGGAAATGGCGTCCAGGAGGACGTTCGTCTGGTGCAGGCTCTCTTCCGCCGCCCGGACGGCCACCGCCGCAAGGCTGCCTTCGCCCTCGCTGAGCTTCTGCTGCGCGGTGGCCGTGGCATTCTGAACGAAGGCCAGGCGTTCTTTGGCCTGCAGGATGTTGTCCGAGACCTGTGTGAGGGCGCTCTCTGCATACTTTGATCGCAGGGTGCTGAGGGACTGCTCCGCGCTGGCGATCTTGGCATCGGCTTCGCGGGCTCCTGCGTTTACCGTTGCCAGTGCTTGCGGGGCGTTCTTCTCAAGCTCGCGCAGGGAGTCGAAGTCGGCCTTCTGCTCCTGCAGGGACGCCAAAGCAGCTTCGGAGCGGCGGATGATTTCGCCGTACCAGGTCCGCTGCTGCTCCTCAGTGTCCGGAATGTGGTCGTCAAGCTGCTGCTGCAGCTTGAACGATTCCGTCATGTGGCCTTTGGCTTCCTCGAGGGCTTTGGTGAAGTTGCCTACGGCGGAATCGCCGTATTGTGCCTGTGCGAACATCAGTTCCTGCTCGCTGGACTTGATGGCATCGTCAGCTTCGATCAGCAGGGAGCCGCTCTTGCGTCGCAGCTCATCAATGCTTAGTGAGGCGAGCGGATCCACATGGGCTCCCTGGGGCCCGTAGCTGGCGCTTGAGGCCTGGTCGGAAGCCTTCTTGCGCTTGTTACGGAAGTACAGGTATGCGCCGGCTCCACCCGCGGCAACAACACCCGCACCGACGAGAACAGCAGCGCCGGCGCCGTTGTCAGAAGGTACCGTTCCGCTGCCACCGCCGGCAGCATCGCCGATGGCGGCCGCGGTGTCAATGGCTGCCTGGGCGAAGTCCGGGTTACCGCCAGCCAGGTTCGCCGTGACGGCGTTTTGGCTGATGGCCCCCTGCTTCGACTTGATGGGACTGGCCGAATTCAGGACGAAGCTGAATTTGCCCTCTTCCGCTATAGCCAGGATGGCGTCGGACCGGCCCATGCTCTTCTTCGTCGCTACGGCCTGTGCCCAGGCTGCGGGATCGGGGGGATTGGTGAACGAATCAACGGTCACAACATAAAGGTTGTATTTGTGATCTTCCAGGAGCTTCGAAATCGCTTCCTGCACTTCACCCTTGCGGCCGCCAAGGACGTTGGCGTCGTCCACAATGTTGGTTCCCGATGGAATGGTGACCGGGTCCTCGGCCCAGGCCGCGCCGGCCGGCACCGTAAACAGGCCCGCAAGGCCGATCACGGCGAGTGTACGTATGAACTTTGACCGCATGTGCAACCCTTCAGCACGCCTGACACCGATTCGGGACGAATCAGTCGTCTCAGAATCCAACAGCGCCCCCACGCTTGGTGTGAAGCCGCAGGTCGCTGTGGCAATTCATCTTGATTCTATGGTGCACCCCACACACCGTCCATTGGGGTGAATATGCCAGCAGCGAAACGCTGCAAGGGCGGACCGAGAGAGCCGAATCGACCCTTCAGGAAGCTCTCAGCAAACGTCCGAGCTTGATCCAGCCAAGGGGTCCATAGTTAATGCAGAAGAGGATGAAAGGAAGTCCCATGACTGAGAACCAAACTCCCGGACCGGCTCCGGACGGCCGCGCCGGCCGCCAGAACCCCTGGGAGCAGCACTCCGCCCGCCAAGGGGAACGGACCCCGGAGGCTCGGCATGCGGACGACGCGGCGGAAGCGAACGGGACAGCCCCGGCTGGCAGCGGACAGGGTACTCCGCCGTTGCAGCACCCCACCGAAGACCTGGGTCAATACGGCACGAATCCCACCCAGGAACTGCCCGGTGGCCCCCGCCCGGACTACCCGCAGCGCCAGCCGTTCTACGGGCAGGCCGGCTACGGCCAAGGCCAGCAGTCCGCCCAGCAGTACCCGCAGCACAGCTACCAGCAGCCCGGACACCACGACCAGGGCGGCCAGGCCGCCTATGGGGGAGCGGCGGGCTATACCCCGAACCCCAAGGATGCGCCGCGCCGGAAGGCCAGTTTCGGCGTCGGTACCCTTGTGGCCAGCATCCTCGCTGCCGGCCTGGTGGGCGGCGGCGTGGCGACCGTCGGCTCGGCGGAGCTCTTCGGTAACACCGGATCCTCAACGGCCGTGAGCGGCAACAGCCAGCCCGGCACAGTCATCGTCAACAACCAGGACTCAGTCAACGAGATCACGGCAGCGGCGGTGAAGGCATCGCCGAGCGTCGTGACCATCAGTGCATCCAGCGGCAGTGCGGGCGGCACCGGGTCCGGCATCGTGCTGGACGACGAAGGCCATATCCTGACCAACACACACGTGGTTACCCTCGACGGCCAGACGGCGAATGCTGCCCTTGAGGTCCGCGCCAGTGACGGCCGGGTCATCCCCGCCAAGCTGGTGGGTACCGATCCGCTCTCAGACCTCGCAGTTATCAAGGTGGACGCCGGCTCGGGCCTGACGCCCGCCACGCTGGGAGATTCCGGGAAGCTCAACGTGGGCGACACAGCCATCGCCATTGGTTCCCCCCTCGGCCTCACTGGCACGGTCACCGACGGCATCGTCTCCACCCTCAACAGGACCATCAGCGTGGCCTCGGCAGCAGCCCCCAAAGAGGGCGACAACGCAGAGGGCGACGACGAGCGCGGCTTCCAGTTCGCGCCTCCGGGCGGCGGACAGAGCCAGCAGGCGGCGGGCCAGGGTGAGATCTCCATCAACGTGATCCAGACGGACGCGGCCATCAACCCCGGCAACTCCGGCGGCGCCCTTGTCAACACCAGCGGTGAGGTCATCGGCGTCAACGTGGCCATCGCCTCCGCGGGTTCCAGCGCATCGGCCACCAGCGGAAACATCGGCGTAGGCTTCAGCATCCCGATCAACCACGCCAAGCGCGTTGCCCAGGAAATCATCGACACCGGCAAGGCTTCCCACGGCCAGTTGGGTGTCAGTGTCAAGCCGAAGGCCGCCTCCAGCACGTCGTCGGAGTTCTCGGTGGGCGCCGAGGTCGCCACTGTTGAGCCGGACTCGGCAGCAGCCAAGGCCGGGATCAAGGTGGGCGACGTGATCACCAGGTTCAACGACCTCGCAGTCGCTGAACCCGAGCAGCTGACCGCGGCCGTCCGCGAACAGCCCGCCGGGTCCAAGGTAAAGATCACTGTCCTGCGCAACGGCCAGGAACAAGCCGTCGACGTCACGCTTGGCGCCGCGGCCAGCCAGGCGTCATAAGCCAGGACCAGCAAACAGTACGACGGCGGTGCCCCCACCTTGGGCGGGGACGCCGCCGTCGTGACGTCCGCAAGGGGGTACTGACACAGGCGTTAACGGAAGAGGGCACAGGGGCGCGCCTTTGTGGTTAGCTAGGAGCTACCCGTATGCCGGGCATCCCGCGGCCATGACCTCACCCGGCTGGCTGTCCACAAGCATGGAAGGCTGCTGTCAATACAGTGGAAGATACATTGAAGATCATCGTCCTGGTCAAGCATGTACCGGACGCCCAGTTCGACCGTCACCTCAACGGGGAGGGCTTCACGACGGACCGCGATGAGAGCATCCTGTCCGAACTTGACGAATACGCGCTGGAGGCGGCACTGCAGCTGGCCGAGGCGCGCGGCGGAAGCAAGGCCGGCAACCAGGTCATCGCACTCACCATGGGCCCCGCAGGCGCGGTAAACGCCGTCAAGAAGACCCTGCAGATGGGCGCCACCGAGGGCATCCACCTTTCCGACGATGCGTTGGCGGGTTCGGATGCCGCTGCAACCTCCCTGGCGCTGGCGGCGGCGGTCCGCCACGTGGGCCAGGCGGACCTAATCATCACCGGGATGGCCTCCACTGACGGCGAAACCTCGCTGGTGCCGGCGCAGCTGGCGGAACGCCTCGGCCTGCCGCAGGTCACGTTCGCCTCGTCGCTTGACGTGTCCGGCGGACGGCTGACCGCCCGGCGGGATGCGGACACTTCCTCGGAGACCGTGGAAGCGCCGCTGCCCGCTGTCGTGTCCGTCACGGACCAGATCAACGAGCCCCGGTACCCCAACTTCAAGGGCATCATCGCTGCCAAGCGCAAGAGCATCACCACCCTGACCCTGTCGGACATCGGGGTGGACCCCTCCCAGGTGGGCCTCAGCGGCTCCTGGACCAGCGTGGTCAGCGCTGAGGAACGGCCGCCGCGTACCGCAGGCACCATCATCACTGACGAAGGCGACGCCGGCATCAAGCTGGTCGACTTCCTGGCCGCACAGAAGCTGCTCTAAGAGGGATCACAGACATGGCAAAAGTACTCGTATTTCTTGACAACCCCGGTGCTGAACTGAAGAAGAGCAGCCTGGAGCTGCTGACGCTTGCCCGTACCCTGGGAGAAAGTGTTGTTGCCGTCAACGGAGAGGTCTCGGACGGCGCCGCAGCCACGTTCGCTGAATACGGCGTCAGCACGGTGGTCCGGCCTTCCGCCCAGGACCTGGATGACTACCTGGTCGCTCCCAAGGCTGCCTACGTCGCCGCCGCAGCCGACGCAACGGGTGCCGGCATTGTCCTGCTGGACAACTCGCCCGAGGGCAAGGAGATTGCCGCCCGCGTGGGGATCCGCCTGAACGCCGGCGTCATCACCGACGCCGTGGGGGTGGACGCCGACGGAACGGCGCACAAGTCTGTCCTGGCCGGCTCCTACAACACGTCCTGCAAGGCAAAGACCGCCGTGTCCGTTGTGACCCTGAAGGCCAACAACGTTACCCCCGAGCCCGCCGCCGCTCCTTCGGCACCTGAAACCCTGACCGTGGAAGTGCCCGCAACTGCAGCGGCCGCCCGCATCACCGCCCGCGAGCAGAAAGTGGCAAGCGGCCGGCCCGACCTCACCGACGCCCGTATCGTCGTCGCCGGCGGACGCGGCCTGGACGGCGACTTCGGACCGGTCGAGGAGCTCGCCGACGCCCTGGGTGCAGCGGTGGGGGCGTCACGCGCCGCCACCGACGCCGGCTGGATCAGCCACGACGCCCAGGTGGGCCAGACCGGCAAGACTGTCTCGCCGCAGCTGTACATCTCAGCGGGCATCTCGGGTGCCATCCAGCAGAAGGCCGGCATGCAGACCTCCAAGGTCATCGTCGCCGTCAACAAGGACGCAGAGTCGCCGGTGTTCGAAATCGCCGACTTCGGCATCATCGGGGACGTCTTCGAGGTGCTGCCGCAGGCTACCGCGGAGATCAAGAAGCGTAAGGGCTGAATCTTTGACTGCATTGAACCTGCAGGCACAGAGCCCGTTCAACCCGGCCACGGACCGGGTTGGGCGGGTCCTCTGTTTTGCGGCGCACCCTGACGACATCGACTTCGGCGCCGCCGGCACCATCGCGGCCTGGACGGCTGCGGGGGTTGAGGTGAGCTACTGCATCATGACCGACGGCGATGCCGGCGGCTTCGACCCCGCCCACCGCGGGGACATCATCGCCCTGCGCGACGCCGAACAGCGCCGCGCCGCGAAACTGGTGGGTGTCACCGACATCCATTACCTGCACCAGCGTGACGGGTACCTGGAACCCTCTCATGAGGTGATGAAGGAAGTGGTGCGGCTGATCCGGAAGATCCGGCCCGACGTCGTGCTTTCCATGCACCCCGAGCGGAACTGGCGGCGCATCCAGAAGAGCCACCCTGACCATCTGGCGGTGGGAGAAGCAGTGACCCGTGCCGTCTACCCGGCTCTGGAGAACCCGTTCGCGTACCCGGAACTGGCGGAGTCCGGGCTGGAAGCTTTCAAACTGCCCTGGCTCTGGCTGTATGCCGGTCCGGAAGAGCGGGAAAACCATTTCGTGGACGTCACCGGCAAGGTGGAGGCCAAGCTGGCCGCCATCCACGTCCACGTCAGCCAGCACCCGGACGTGGAGGCCATGGAAGCTACCGTTCGCCACGGCATGCGCGCGAACGCGGCGCGCGCGGGATTCCCCGAGGGCAGCAGCGCGGAAGCCTTCCACGTGGTGGCAATCAACGGACCTGGCACTATCGCCGGGTTCTAGCCCGCAACAGGAAACGCCCCGTTCCCTTCCAGCGAAGGGAACGGGGCGTTCTGCTGTCTCTGGTGCGGTGCTAGGCGCCCAGGGGTGCTGCAGCCACTGTGGGAAGGGTGGGGGACTGGGACCCGCCCACCGGTTCCACCGTGATGCCCAGGGCGGACGCGGACGAGATGCCCTGGACCACGGCCGGCTTGGACAGCGCGTCCTCGTCCATCAGGCCCTGCGAGACGGGGGCCGAGCCGTCCTTGGGGATAAGCCACATCTGGTAGACCTTGCCCTCCGGCGGGGCGGGAACGTCGTTCATCTTCACCACCGCCGCGTCTTCTGATGCCGAGATGAGCAGCGTGGCGGTGCCGCCTGCGGACACATCTACGGACGCCTCGCGAAGGTCGCCGGCCCGGGTCACCTGGTTTACGGGATCGTTCTGGTCGGCAAGGTAGGAACCCACTCCGACCCCGCCCAGCGCAATTGCTGCGGCGGCGGCAACCCCGGCAAGCCAGCGGCGCGCTCCACCGGGCCTGCGCCGTTCCTCCCGCCGCTGCCGTGCTGCGGCCAGTTCATCCACGCTGGCCGTTCCTGCAACCGTGGCCGGCGGGGCAGGGGTAGCTCCGGCGCCGGGCTGTCCGTCCTGCCGCATATTGGTGGTGTCCGGCAGTTGGGCGACGATGCGGTTGAAAAGGTCAGCCGGGGGCTCTTCCTCGTACCGGAAGGTTGTGGCGAGGGTCTCGCGTGCCTGGCGGACACGCTCCAGGAAGGCAAGCCGCTCCGCGTCCGGGGCGGCTGAGATGTAGTCCTCAATCGCCTGGCGTTCGTGGTCCGTGACGGCGTCCAGGGCATAGAGTTCCGCCAGGTCCAGGGCACGGCCGGAAGCAAGGTCCGTGGATACGGTGTCGCCGAAAGCCCCGGAGCGGCCGTTGGGCCCTTGGTTCATCTCTGTCATCTCAACTCACCCCCAAACAGGTCTTCAGTCGGATCAGTCCGTCGCGGATGCGGGACTTGATGGTTGGTACTGCTGTGTTCAGCCGCTCTGCCACCTCGCGGTAGGTGAGGCCGCCGTAGTATGCCAGGCGTACGGACTCCTGCTGGGTATCGGTCAGGGTTCCCAGGCAGCGGACAACCGCTTCGGCTTCGAGCCTGCTGCCCACTTCATCGGAAACCGTGTCATGGTCAATGTCCTGGGTGCTGGCCCCGTACTTCGCCTCGCGGTCCGTTGAGGACTGGGAGGACCTGACCTTGTCCACCGCACGCCGGTGCGAAATGGTCATCAGCCAGGACAGCGGGCTGCCGGCGGCGGGATCGAACTTTGCCGCGCTCTGCCACACCTGCAGGAAGACTTCCTGTGTGGTGTCCTCGCTGAGTTCGGGGTCGATCAGCACCCTGCGCGCCATACCGAACACCCTGCGGGACGTCAGCTGGTAGAACTCCGCGAAGGCCGCCTGGTCGCCCTGGGCGATGCCGGCCAGGAGGACAGCAAGACGGCGGCTGAGGTCAGCCGGCGGATCTGTCAGCGCGGCAGAAGCCTCGGCATTTGGCGCATTGGGAGTTTCCATTACTACCAAGCATAAGTCTCGCGGCGGTGAATCCTTAGCGGTTCCGCTACGGCCGGTCGGGCCGGCCCGGGAGCCTGCTTCCAGTAATGTCACCTGCCGCTCCTTGATCAGTCCTGGAAATGCTTCCAGGAGTCATTCGGGGCAAAAGGGGATAAGGATGGGTGGCGCAGAGGAATCTTTATGGGCCGGAAGGACGTCGGCGGTCTCAGATGCGTGCGCCCGCAAACCCCTGCTGCCGCCATGCCTCGTAGACGGCGATGGAGGCGGCGTTGGCAAGGTTGAGCGACCGCAGGGCCGGCAGCATGGGCAGCCGCACGGTGGCGGTAACGTGGGGGTCTTTCTTCAGCTCTTCCGGAAGTCCCACGGATTCCCTGCCGAACATCAGGACGTCGCCCGGCTGGTAGGAGATGTCCGTGTAGCTTGCCGTTCCGTCCGACGTGAAGGCGTAGACGCGTTCCGGCTGCAGGTGCTGCCAGGCGTCCTCGATGGATTTGTGGACGGTCACGACGGCGAGGTCGTGGTAGTCGAGGCCAGCGCGGCGCAGTTTGGCGTCGGAGAAGTCGAAGCCGAGCGGTTCCACAAGGTGCAGCTCAGCCCCTGTAATGGCGGCAAGCCGAATGGCGTTGCCGGTATTGCCGGGGATTTCAGGGGCGTGGAAGAGAATGCGGAACACGGTTCCATCCTAGCGACAGCCGGCCGGCCAATCCGTTCAGTGCATGCCGCGCAGCAGCCGGGCCAGGACGGGGACATTGACGGTGTTGGGTGCCGGTCCGGAGGCAAGGAACTCCTTAATGCCCCGGACCATGCCGGCCGCGTTGACGATCTGGACGGTGTCCAGGGCTCCGGACGGGCGCCGGTGGTGGTCGATGACGGGCTCGTGCAGGTTGCCGGTGGGGCTGAGGACCACGGTCCAGCCGGTGACGTTTAGTTCCGGAAAGATGTCCTGCATCGCCCGGACCAGGTGGGCCAGCTGCGGCGGGGCGATGGTGCGCGCGCCGTGGTTCAGGGTCCTGCCATCCCAGGCGTACGCGCCCTTGGGAAGGAGCATGGAATTGACCAGGGCCAACCGGTAGCCGGAGAGGACCGCATGGTCGATGTGGCTGTTGTCCGCCGGCGACTGGAGGCCGTTGACAAGCCGGGCGGCGGGAATCGCCGGCAGGACCTGGCGGGTCAGAAGCTGCACCGTGCGCATTTCCCGCTGGATCCGGGCCTCGGCACCAAAAATGCCGCGCTTGCGTGGCATGCCGTGTACCTGCTGGCTGGCCTGTGCCAGGGGGATGAGCGGAACACTGCCCGGCGTCCCGCCCTCGTAGGCAGGTACGTAGACGGGAGGGTCCCCGGCCGTGTTCCGGGCGCTGCCCGGCCGGTGGACGGTGGCTGACGCACGGCTGCCCGCGGGAGGGGCGTCGAAGTGGGCCTCATTGTCGGCAGCCTCTCGGACCGTGCCTGCCGCGTAGGACCGGTCGTATGCCTTGCGGCGCTGCGGGTCGATGAGGGTCTCGTAGGCGGCGGTCACCCGGCGGAAGGCCGCAGCGTCACCGCCATGGTCCGGATGGGCGGTGCGGGCGGCACGGCGGTAGGCCACCTTGATCTCCTTGTCGGTGGCCGTGACCGCCACCTGGAGGACCTGGTAGTGGGAGCTGTTGAGCTCGCTCAAGCACACATCCTTTTCCTTGTGGTCCGGCCCGTGAATGGAGCCGGGCCAGCCCAGTTTAGCCAGCATTGCGGCCGGCCCTGATGTGACAACGACCGTCCTGGCTCCGCAGGTTCCCGCCCTTCCGGCAGTCTAGACTCGTGGGGGCACGGCCGGACGGCCGATGGGGAAGGTACTGGGGTGGAGATGGAAACGCCGACGGCGGGACGGCCCGCCATCGACGGCGGGCGGAGGGCGGTGCTGGCAGCCGCGCTGGTCCCCGTCCTCCTCAGCGGGTGCAGCCTGGACGTGCCGGATCCCGCCGCCCCGGAAGCGGCGGAAAGTCCAACCCACCCGGCCACCCCCACCATTACACCGGGACATGATGCAGCAGCCGTGGCTGCACAGGACCTGCCCTTCAGCGCCGGTGGCATCCTGGCCCGCGGGGTGCCCGTCGGGATTTCCGACGGGCTGAAGGACGCGCCGGGCTGGCAGGCAGTCAAGGAAAACGTGGCGGGGGAAAGCCAGTACCTGAAGGCGGATGGTTGCCTGGTTTCTGCCAGGGTCCGCGGCGGCCAGGAGGCCCTCGCCCGTGCGGACGACCGGGAATCGACTGTTGCGCTCTTCGAGTACCTGGACCCCACTATCCTGCCGGGCTACCTGAAGACGGACTCCTTGCGCTGGGGTGAGGATCCGGAAGCGCCGGAGCGCCGGGTGGAGGTCCTGCTCCTCGAGCAGGCCGCGCCCGGCGCCAGGGCAACAGTTGTAATGGCGCGGCTCTTCGCGACGGCGGGCTCATCTGTCTACGTCTCGGTGTCCTGTCCCGATGCCGCCTCCCTCGCCGGAGCCCGTGCCGACGTCGGCACCCGGCTCCAGGTCCTGCCGCCGTCGAACTAGGCTGGCAGGCGGCACCCAGGGGAGCGATGTCCCGAAACTGTCCCTGCAGTGATTGCCTGCCGGGAGCCGCCGGGCCCGAAACGGCTAGAATTACAGGGTGCCCGCCTACCTCGATCATGCTGCAACCACCCCGCTCTCAGCTGAGGCTTTGGCTGCCCTGACCCGCGAACTTGCCCGCACGGGCAACCCGTCGTCACTGCACGGCTCGGGCAGGAGGGCACGCCGGACGGTGGAGGACGCCCGGGAAACAATAGCTGCCGCCGCCGGGGCCCACCCGTCCGAAGTGATCTTCACGTCGGGCGGAACCGAATCGGACAACCTTGCCGTCAAGGGCTTGTACTGGGCCCGCCGGGCGGAGGACGCTGAGCGGCGGCGCATCCTGTGTTCCGCCGTCGAACACCATGCAGTGCTGGACACCGTGGAGTGGCTGGAGCGCCATGAAGGCGCGGAGGTGACGTGGCTGCCCGTGGACGGCGAGGGCGTGCTGGACCTGGCGTTCCTTCAGGCCGAACTCGCCCGTGATCCCGCCGGCATTGCCCTGGTGACCGTGATGTGGGCCAACAATGAGGTGGGTACCATCCAGCTGATCCACCGCATAGTGGAACTGGCCCATGCCGCGGACGTTCCCGTGCATTCGGACGCCGTGCAGGCGTTCGGGTCGCTTCCCGTGCATTTCAAGGAGTCGGGCCTGGACGCCATGTCCATCAGCGGCCACAAGATCGGCGGGCCGGTGGGCGTGGGAGCCCTCCTGCTGGGCCGCGCGGTCAAGCTGACGCCGGTCCAGCACGGCGGCGGCCAGGAGCGGGACGTCCGCTCCGGCACCCTGGACACGGCCTCTATTGCCGCCTTCGCTGCGGCCGCCGCGGCCGCGACCTTCCATCTGGGCCATGAAGCGGCGCGCATCGCAGCCCTGCGGGACCGCCTGATCGAGGGCGTCCTCGAACGGATTCCGGAAGCCGTCCTCCGAGGCGCCCCCGGTACCGGCCGGCTCCCGGGCAACGCACACTTCACCTTCCCGGGCTGCGAAGGGGACTCACTGCTCTTCCTGCTGGACCTCGCCGGGGTGGAATCATCCACGGGCTCCGCCTGCACCGCCGGAGTGCCGCGGCCCTCCCACGTCCTGCTGGCCATGGGGCTTGACGAGGAGACAGCACGCGGGGCACAGCGCTTCACGCTGGGCCATGCTTCCACGGATGCCGACGTCGACGCCCTCCTGGGTGCCCTGCCCGATGCCTACGTGCGTGCCCGGCAGGCAGGCATGGCCGGTCACGAGTCCTCGATCCAGACGGCCGGGACCATTGCCCGCCGAGGGCCAGGCAGCCGCTGACTCGGCATCTGCGGCGGGACACTTTACATGAGGCCGTAGAATAGATAGGCGAGGATCGTTTCCGGGAGCCTGCCCGTTCGATCCGCACAGCCGGTCCCCAGCCACGTGGCGCCGGCCAAAACCTTCCCCGACAGAAAGCCAGCATGCGAGTTCTAGCAGCCATGAGCGGCGGAGTTGACTCCGCCGTTGCCGCCGCCCGCGCCGTCGAGGCCGGGCACGACGTCGTCGGCGTCCACCTGGCGCTGTCGCGGATGCCTGGCACCCTGCGGACGGGCAGCCGCGGCTGCTGCACCATTGAGGACTCCCGCGATGCATGGCGGGCCTGTGACGTACTGGGCATTCCGTACTACGTGTGGGACTTCTCGGAGCGCTTCAAGGAAGACGTGGTCCAGGACTTCATTGATGAGTACGCTGCCGGCCGCACGCCCAACCCCTGCATGCGCTGCAACGAGCGCATCAAGTTCGCGGCGCTGCTGGAGAAGGCGATCGCGCTGGGTTTCGACGCCGTCTGCACCGGCCACTATGCCAAGGTCATCGAGGACGCCGACGGAAACCGCGAACTGCACCGCGCCGCGGACTGGGCAAAGGACCAAAGCTATGTCCTGGGTGTCCTGACCCACGAACAACTCAAGCACTCCATGTTTCCGCTCGCCGACACGCCCTCCAAGGCCGAAGTCCGGGCAGAGGCCGAGCGCCGCGGCCTGTCGGTGGCCAACAAGCCGGACAGCCATGACATCTGCTTCATTCCCGACGGCGACACGGCGGGCTGGCTCGCCGAGAAGATCGAGATGACCCGCGGCGACATCGTGGACGAGACCGGAGCCAAGGTGGGCGAGCATCCCGGCGCCAACGCGTTTACGGTCGGACAGCGCCGTGGCCTGAAGCTGGGAACCCCCGCCGCTGACGGGAAGCCCCGCTTCGTGCTCGAGATCAGGCCCAAGGAAAACAAGGTGGTCGTGGGACCGCAGGCGTTGCTGGCCATCGATGAAATCCGCGGCATCAAGGTGTCCTGGGCGGGCCTGCCCATCCGGGAAGTGGAAACCGGGGAGGAGTTTGACTGCTACGCCCAGGTGCGCGCCCACGGCGACCCGGTGCCCGCCACCGCCCGCATGGAGACGGACGGGGAGTCAGCCGGCCAGTTGGTGGTCCGGCTGGCAGACCCCCTCCGCGGCGTGGCGCCCGGGCAGACAGTTGTCCTCTACCAGGGCAGCCGCGTCCTGGGCCAGGCGACCATCGACGCCGCCCGGTCCCTGCAGCGCGCCGCGCTGTAAACCACGGGTGGGCATCTGAGGTGTGCCGCTGGCCCCGGGGCGGCCCCGGCACCCGCGCTTAACACCCGGCCCATCAGTCCCGCTGCCCATAGACTGGGATCATGACGCAGCACAACCTCCCCTCACCAGACTCCGACGAATACGATCCCTCCGCCAGCTCCCTGGCCGGCCAGGTGGACAGTTCGGTGATGGCTGAACTGCTGTCCATCCGCTCCAGCATCGACAACATCGACGCCACGCTGGTGTACCTCCTTGCGGAGCGTTTCAAGGCCACGCAGAAGGTGGGTTTCCTGAAAGCCGCCCACCGGCTTCCCGCGGGTGACCCGGGGCGCGAGACTGCCCAGATCGCACGGCTCCGCAGGCTCGCCGAGGATGCCCACCTGGACCCGGCCTTTGCCGAAAAGTTCCTGAACTTCATCATCGGCGAGGTCATCCGCCACCACGAGGCGATCGCCGAGGACCACCAGGCCGCCTCCGGCCAGCACCCGCAGGCATCAGCACTCGCATGACCGTTGCTGAACGTCACGAACCCGCCGCCGCGCCCAAGAAGGCCCCGCCGGCGGAAGTAACGGCGACCGGGCTGGGGCCATGGCCGGGCGAGGACCCCCTGGAAGCTGCCAGGATTATCCGTGGAGAACTCGGCAGACCGCACCTGCCGTTCCTGGCTGAACTGCCGGCCCGGGGCGTAGGCTCCGATGCCTTGGGCCGTACCGCGTCCCTGCTCGAGGAACTGGCCGTGGATGTCCAGCCCTACGGGTGGCGGCTCGTGGACCGTCCGGGCAAGGATGTGCGCCGTGCAGCCTCGGCGCTTGCCACCGACATCAACGTCCTGGCCGACGTCGCGGGGACCGAGGAGGCGTCCGCGGAGGAAATCAAGGTCCAGCTGGTCGGCCCCCTTAGCCTGGCCGCCGGCCTGCACCTGCATAACGGCGAACGCGCGCTGGTCGACTATGGTGCACGGCGGGACCTGGCTGAGTCGCTCGCTGCGGGTGTAGGAGGGTACCTGGCCCGTGTAGCCGCAGCCGTGCCCGGTGCGCGGCTGGTGGTCCAGCTGGATGAACCGGATATCGCCGCCGTGCTCGCCGGCACCATCCCTACTGCCAGTGGCTACCGTACGCTGCGGGCCGTTGCCTCCGCGGAGGCCCGTGAAGCATGGCGCCTGGTGGTTGAAGCCCTTCGTGCCGCGGGAGCCGGCGAGGTGGTGGTGTCCGTGCCCGCCATCGAAGCACCTTTCGAGCCGATCCTGGCGTCCGGCGCGGACGGCGTCGCTGTGCCCCTGAGGGCCCTGACCACCCGGCAGTGGGAGCACCTGGCCGGGACGGTGGAGGCAGGCAAGCGGCTGTGGGCCGGGGCGCTGGACGTGGATGGGGAAACCCTTCCCAAGGTTGCGGACTGCGTGGAATCCGTGTGGCGGCCGTGGCGGCAGCTTGGCTTGCCGGCGTCGTCCCTGCAGACCCTCCGCGTCACGCCGTCGGCGGGCCTGGCCGGCCGCACCCCTGCACAGGCCACCGCGGTGCTGGGCAGGCTGACGCAGTTGGCGGACGGGCTGAACCAGCTCGCCCTGGGCTAACCGGCAGGGCCGGCCAGCCAGGGCGGGCCCGCCCTAAACCCTGTTCTCCCAGCGGTCCGGCTGTGCGTAACGGGGAAGGAAGCTTTGGGCCGCGCTGCCTCCGGTGTAGGGGCGCAACCGGTAGTCGAAGCTTCCGGCGTAAACCAGGACCAAGCCAATCTGCGGCTGGATGACCTTGACCTGGATGCGGTGCTTGCCATTGGTACCGCCTGCGGGATCCCACCATTGCTCGGCGTACGCCTTGGCGTCGACCGGCGCCGGCAAGGGCACCCGGAGCGGGCCAAGGAACAGCCGGGAGGCTTCCGAGACGCCGCGCAGCCGTCCCTCCGCGGTGACACTCAGATTCAGGTCGGTCACCATGCGGCGGTAGCGGCCCACGTAGTCCACCAGCTGCGGAGACCCGTTGCGGATGGTGGCGCTGGTGGTGTCCTGGAAGATCCGGGTCCGTCCCGGAAACCGGATCTCCCTGCGGGCGGTAAGGCTGGAACGGCCAAATGGGTCCTGGTGGGCGTGGTTCTCGATCCGGAACGGAATGTTCTCGCCATATTCGGGGAAGAAGGCCTCCTCCCCGCTGGTCAGCCGCAGCAGCGGGCGCAGCCACTCCTGCCGGCAGCCCACCACATCGAATGTCCCTTCACCGATGCCGTAGCGGCCTGAGCCGGGCACCAGGGCGAAGTACTCCTGGAGTTCCGGCTGCAGCCTGGCGAAGTCCGTTCCAAGGACCTGCTGGTAAATGGGCACGTTCACAAAGCTCCTCCTGGGCGCAACACACTACTGGTCTCACAATTTACCGGCAGCTTTGAGCCGGATGTACATGTCCGCGACGCGCGGCGGCAGCTGGTGCGGTTCGGCGTCCACCACTTCCACACCGTACCGGCGGAGCTCGGCGCTGACGGCGGCTCGCTGCAGGAGGGCACGTTCCGCCGCGGCGGCCCGGAACACCCCGGCAGCATCGCCGCGCTCCCGCACCATTGCACCCAGTTGCGGGTCCCGGACAGCTGCCACCACCACCACATGGTCCTGGGCCAGCCTGGCGGCGGCAGGCAGGAGCCCTTCCTCCGGCGCGCCGCCGTCGAGGGAAGTCAGCAGCACTACCAGGGAGCGGTGGGCCGTGACGGCGCGGACCTGGGCAGGGACGGCCGGCCAGTCCATCTCGATGAGCTCCGGATCCAGCGGTGCCATGGCCTGGACCAGCTGTCCCAACAGGTTGCCCTGAACGGCGGAACCTGCCCGGGCCCGTGCCCTGCGGTCAAAGGCCAGGAAGTCCACCCGGTCGCCACCCCGCTCGGCGAGGACACCGAGCAGGAGCGCCGCCTCCATCCCGGTATCGAGGCGGGTTTCGTCGCCGATCCTCGCTGCCGCGGTCCGCGACGTATCGAGGACCATCACCACCCGGCGGTCACGTTCGGGCCGCCAGGTGCGGACCACGACGGCGGACCGGCGGGCAGTTGCGCGCCAGTCGATGGACCGGACGTCGTCGCCCCGGACGTAGTCCCGCAGCGAATCGAATTCGGTGCCGGCCCCGCGGATCTGGACGGCCGCTTTCCCGTCCAGCTCCCGCAGCTTCCGCAGTTTGGAGGGCAGGTGCCGCCGCGAATGGAACGGGGGCAGGACACGCAGCGCGCCTGGGCAATCAATGGTGCGCTGGCGGGCTCCGAGGCGCAGGGGGCCAAAGGAGCGCAGCGTGACGTGCGGGGCCTTGAGGTCGCCACGGCGTACCGGCCGGAGCCGCACGGTGATGCGCCGGCTTTCATGCGCGGGAACATCGATGCCCTGGACCGGGTCCTGCGCTCCGGCTGACGGCTGCCAGCCGTCCCGCAGCGTGCCGTGCAGTCGTCTGCTCCCGTCATTGCGGACAATGAGCCGGGCCTCCGTCGTCCCGTTCAGCGTGACGTTGCCGGGATCGGATCGCAGCACCTGGACCGGTTTCAGTGCGCCGGCGAATAACAGGTCGGTGCCGCATACGGCGGCGAGGACGGCCAGCACGGCAAATACCGTTCCCCATCCGGGCAGCAGCAGGACCGGAACCAGGCCCAGCAGCACCAACAGGACAAAGCGCCCGGAAATGGCCATCAGCGCGGAACGGGAACGGATGCCAGGATGCTGCCCAGCACGTCATCCACCCGGACCCCGTCCATCTGGGCCTCGGGCTGCAGCGCAACCCGGTGCCGGAGGCAGGGCAGGGCCAGCGCCTTGACGTCGTCGGGGGTGACGAAGCTCCTGCCGGACAGCCAGGCCCAGGACCGGGAGGTGTTGAGAAGGGCCGTGGCTCCACGCGGCGAAACGCCCAGCAGGAAGGACGGCGCCGTGCGGGTGGCCCGCACCAGGTCCACGATGTAGCCGATGATTTCCTGCTCGACGGCGACGCCCGTCACGGCGTGCCGGGCCCGCTCCAGGTCCGTGGCGCCCGCGACCGCCCTAACCCCGGCCGCTGCCAGGTCACGCGGGTCAAAACCGGCTGCATGGCGGCGGATGACTTCCATCTCCGCCGAACGCTCGGGCAGGGGCATGGTGAGCTTGAGCAGGAAGCGGTCCAGCTGGGCTTCCGGAAGGGGATAGGTGCCCTCGTACTCCACTGGGTTCTGCGTGGCGGCCACCAGGAACGGGGCGGGCAGCGGGCGGGACACGCCGTCCACCGAGACCTGCCGTTCCTCCATCGCCTCCAGCAGCGAGGCCTGGGTCTTGGGCGGCGTCCGGTTGATTTCGTCCGCGAGGAGGAGGTTGGTGAAAACCGGCCCCTCCCGGAACGTGAATTCCGAGGTGTGCGAGTCGTAAACCAGGGACCCGGTGACATCGCCGGGCATTAGGTCCGGGGTGAACTGCACCCGCTTGGTGTCCAGGTCCAGTGCCGCGGACAGGGCCCGCACCAGCAGGGTCTTTGCCACGCCCGGCACACCCTCCAGCAGCACATGCCCCTGGGACAGCAGGGCGATCAGCATGCCGGTGACCGTAGCGTCCTGCCCCACCACCGCCTTCGATACTTCGTGGCGCACATCCAGCAGGGCCTGCCGGGCGGAATCGTGCTCCATCGGGTCCAGGACCCGCTGGCCGCTGCCGTGTTCACTCATCGGCTGTTGACCTCTTTCTCTAGGTTGTCCAGTTCCTGTGCCCAGGCGACCAGCCGGGACTCGCTGTTGGGATGCTGGTTGACGAGGTCCCGGATATCGGCTGCCGGCCGGCCCAGCAACCGTGCCGCCGCCTCGGTGATGGTGTCAGCAGAGGCGCCTGGTCCCAGCCGCAGCTTCGCGGCCAGCCGTACCAGGATCCCGGCGCGGAGGTTGTCCCGCGCCTGGTCCACCGCGTGTGCATCGTGGTACATCCGGGCGCGGCCCTCTGCGGTTTCCACTGCCTTCACCACCACTGGCAGCGGCTCGAACACCAGCGGGCCGAGCCTCCGGCCGCGCCAAGCGATCGCGGCCAGGGCAACCACCAGCAGCCAGGGACCCAGGAAACGGACCCACTCCGGCGCGAGCTCGTCCAGGGTCTGCCCGGACCCGGATGCCGCCAAATCCTGCAGTGACGGCAGGTACCAGACCAGGTCTGGAGACTTGCCCAGGGTCCGGAGCGCAAGGGCAGCATGTCCCAGCTCATCCAGCTGCCCATTCCCCAGGACCACCGTGCTGCCCAGCACTGTCAGCTGTCCGTCGCCGCTGACGGCCAGCAGCCCGGCGGAAGTTCCGGAAGGCCGGTAACAGGACACCCCGCCGTCGTACACGAAACCCTGGCTGCCCGAGATGTCCCCTGCCACCTGGGCGTCGGGGAGTGGACAGCCAGGGGCCAGCGGGGGAGCATCGTCGGGCACCACTCCTGCCTGCCTGATACCGCTGTCCAGAGCTGTGAGTGTTTCCAGCCGCGGCGTGACCACCACAACCTCACCGGCTGCAGCCGCCAGCTCACGGAGCCGCGGTTCGTCGAGGATCCCGTTGCGGTCATACAGCAGGAGGGTGGCGGCGGAACTTTCCTCCAGCGCCGACATCGCATCCTCAAACGTTCCGGCGGTGTGCACCTCCACTCCGTGGCGCCCCAGGATCTGGGTGACGGCCCGTGCGCCGTCCGGACCCGCGTTGGCGGGGGACAGCGGAACCGCGTCACCCCGGGGAGCCAGTTGGCCCCAGACAACCAGGCCCAGGGCGATGGCGACCACCGCGCATAGGGCAGTGAACGCACGGTGCTTGCGCACCCAGGGCAGAGGTGTCCACCCGGGGGCGGGCGACGGCGCCGTCCCGGGGACACCGGCAGGAAGGGTATCCGTCATCCCAGGGCCGCCGGTGGCTGCAGTGCGGACTCTGGCTTCGATGCCTCGAGGTCGGCGTCCAGGCCGGCCAGGTCCTGGTAATCGCCTGGGTTTGCCGGCCGGTTTCCGTAGCGCACAGCGTCGAAAACGCCTGCCGCGCGCTCCAGGCGCCCTGCTTCCTTCGGGAACGGCACAGCCAGCTCACGAGCCACTTCGTCTGCCGTGCGCCCGGGCTGCGGTTCCAGGATGGTCCGGTCTTCAGCGGCACGTACCAGTGCACGGAAGCGTTCGACGACGGCGTCCCCCCATTTCCCTGACGCGGCCGACGCCTCGGCGCGTCGCCTGTACTCAGCGGCGGAAAGGACGCTGTCCGGTTCGAAGACTTCCCTGGATCGGCGTAACGCGGCGTTCAGGCGTGGTTTGGCGAGGATCACGGCGGCCGCGATGATCAGGGCAATCACGATCCCGATCACAGGACTCGGCAGGGGCCCTGCGGAGTCCGTGGATCCGTCCAGGGACGAAAACCAGTCAAGGAAGTACTCCCAGACGGTTTCAATCCATGACGGCGCGGCCTCGCGGTACTCCGCTTTGGCGAGTTCTTCCTCGGCCCACCGCCGGGCTTCCCCTGCGCCGGGGAGTACGGGGGGTTCAGCGGACATGCCAAGGA
This sequence comes from Arthrobacter sp. K410C, assembly GCF_059090105.1. Taxonomy (NCBI): domain Bacteria; kingdom Bacillati; phylum Actinomycetota; class Actinomycetes; order Micrococcales; family Micrococcaceae; genus Arthrobacter; species Arthrobacter sp. K410C. The sequence continues at coordinate 380,179 of NZ_JBNHFJ010000001.1, read as the reverse complement.
CCGGAGGGAGGTCCGTTTTCCGGTCCCCGGACGCCGTCTGCCCCGCGGCCCGGAACGCCGTCGGGATCGGCGCCCGATTCTGCAAGGCGCAGGAGGGTGATGTCCAGGCCGTCTTTCCGCATCCGCAGATCCATGTAGAGCAGCGCCATGACGGACGTCTGGAACGCGTATCCGAGGGCACCTACCAGGGCGCCGAGGACAGCAGTGACCACGCCAAGTGCCACGGCGGTGGCTGCCGCCTCACCACCGCCGCCCAGTGGATCGGTGAATGTGGTGAGGAATCCTGCCAGCAGGCTGACCGGGATCATCACCACCTGGCTGATAATCCCCACCAAAATGCCCACCACCAGCGTGATGCCGAGGATCCGCCACCAATTGGCGCGGGTCAGGTCCCAGGACCGCCGCAGCCCCGCCAGGGCTCCCAGTTCCTCAATCACGACGGCGGCGGGAGCCACCATGAGTTTGACGGCGATCCAGATGATCAGCGCGATAAACGCCAGGACAAGCGGGATGAGCAGGAGCGCTCCGGTTCCTTCCATGCTGGACACCAGGGCTACCGCAACCGCCACGAGGAGCCCGAACGCGAGCAGGCCGGCGCCCGCCAGCAGCAGCGCCAGGCGGATCAGGGCCCCGGCGCGTGACCGGGAGAGTGCCCACATCTGGCGGAAACCCGTCCGCCGATTCAGGATTGCGCGTGCCACCGGGACCACCATCGCGCCCTGCAGGACCGCCGAAATCAGCAGTGTCAGCAGGCCGACCACAAGGAAGGCGGAAAAGAAGCCAATGCCCAGCGATGCTGCCTCGGCCGGGCTGGCGCTCTCCGCCCAGGCTTCGACGGATCCCATGGAGGTCGCGGTGAAGGCCGTGATGACGGCCGCAAGGATGGCCGACAGAGACTGGGCCAGCACGGCGGCGCCCAGCATGGCCTTCGGGTTCCGCCGAATGGCTTGGAAGGAGCCGTCCATGATCTCGCCGAACATCAGGGGGCGCAGCGGGACGATGCCAGGCTTAGGCGGTGCCACGTAGCGGGGCTGGCCATACGGGCCGCCGTTCTGCGTTCCGTTGTAAGGAGCCCCGGCGTAGGGCGAGCCGGGTGCGGGCGGTGGGCCCGCCGGCGGCTGCTGGCCGGCGGGCTGCTGCCAGCCGGGCGGTCCCCAGGGCTGTTGCCCGGGAGGCTGCTGTTGACCTGGCCACTGCGAACCTGGCTGCTGCCCGGGCCAAGGTTGCCGCCCCGGCCACGGCGAATCAGAGGGCCACTGCGGGCCTGAATCTTGTGGTGCCACCCTATTCCTTCCCCCGTACCAGGCCGTCAGCTGCCCGCAGCGCCCGGCGCACTGCGCGGAAGGGCGCCGGGAAGGTCCGGCATGCCCCCAGCCTATAGTTCCGGCGTCGGCCGTCCTAGCGTTCCGCCATGCCGGAGGCTGCTGAACAGGACAAAGGCTGCCTGATAAGGGAATATATAACTATGAAGGCACGCATTCTGGTGGTTGATGATGATGAAGCGCTGGCCGAAATGATTGGAATTGTACTTCGCAATGACGGCTTTGAGCCGGTCTTCTGCGCCGACGGCGCCCAGGCGCTGGACGTTTTCCGGTCATCCAGGCCGGACCTTGTACTGCTGGACCTCATGCTTCCCGGTGTGGACGGCATCGAGGTGTGCCGGCAGATCCGTGCCGAATCGGACGTGCCCATCGTCATGCTGACCGCCAAGTCGGACACCTCTGACGTCGTCCGCGGCCTGGAATCAGGAGCCGACGACTACGTGCCCAAGCCGTTCAAGCCCGCCGAGCTGGTGGCGCGTGTCAGGGCACGCCTCCGCCCGGGCGACCAGAAAGCACCGGAAACCCTCCGGATTGCCGATATCACCATCGACGTCGCGGGGCACACCGTCAGCCGGGGCAACGAACGGATCTCGCTCACGCCGCTCGAATTTGACCTCCTGGTGGCACTGGCACGCAAACCGTGGCAGGTGTTCACCCGCGAGCTGCTGCTCGAGCAGGTCTGGGGCTACCGCCACGCTGCGGACACGCGCCTGGTGAACGTCCATGTACAGCGCCTGCGGTCCAAGATTGAGCGGGATCCTGAGGCTCCCGAAGTTGTAATGACGGTGCGTGGTGTCGGCTACAAAGCAGGGGCCTGACCCCGCTGCTTCCGGGGAGGGACGGAAAGCCGGCGTACCGCCGCCGGAACCCCCCTCAACCGGAGGCCCCCCAACTGTTCAGGGGGCAGGCGGGCTGCAGCCGGCCCCCGAACATTCGGACTCCCTGACCCCCGGATTCCGGGAACTGGCCTTTCGAGGGCGCATCTGGCAGCGCCGGGCCCTGATTGTCAGTCTTCGCGTTGCACGCCTCGTCGGTACAGGCTTCCGCCGCTTGCTTCCGGCACTGCGCCACCTCGGTCGCGCCCTACAGCGGCGGTGGCGCCGCTCCCTGCAGTTCCGCACTGTCCTTACTACTCTGCTCCTGGCCGTCACGTCCTTCGCAGCGGTCGGGGCGTACCTCTCCCACCAGATCGCCAACAATCTGTTCCAGGAGCGCCTGACGCAGGCGGAGTCGGAGACCCGTTACAACGTCAAGCAGGTCCAGGACACGTTCGACGGCGCCCAGGTCACCGACCAGTCCAGCGTCATAACCCTGGTCTATGACACCCTGAACGCCGTGGAAGGCAGGGGCTCCGTCATCCAGCGCCGCTACGTGTTCGAAGCGATGCCTGAGCAGACCAAGCCCAGGAACCGGTGGGTTGAGTCCCGCGCTTCGGACCAGTTGACGGTGAGTGTTATCCCCCCTGAACTGCGGAAGGCGGTCCAGGAATCCGGGAAGGACCAGTATTGGGCATCCACTGTCATTCCCGTGGGCACCGAGGACAGGCCGGGCATCGCCGTTGGCAACAAGGTGACGTTCAACGGGACCGTTTACGAGCTGTACCTGATCTACGACCTGAATACCGCCCAGCAGACCCTGGATGAAATCCAGCGCGTGCTCTGGGCGGGCGGCGCAGTGCTGGTGCTGTTGATCGGCGCAGTGGCCTGGTACGTGACCCGCAACGTGGTCAGCCCGGTCAGCCACGCCGCCATGGTTTCCGAGAAACTTGCCGCCGGGCAGTTGCAGGAACGCATGGTGGTCCGCGGCGAGGACGAGGTGGCGCGCCTTGGTGCGTCCTTTAACCACATGGCTGCCAGCCTCCAGGAACAGATCACCCAGCTGGCCACCCTGTCCCAGATGCAGCAGCGTTTCGTGTCCGACGTCTCGCACGAGCTCCGGACTCCGCTGACCACCGTGCGCATGGCAGCTGAGGTCCTGTATGACGCCCGCGATGATTTCGACCCCATCAACAAGCGGTCGGCGGAACTGCTCTACAACCAGGTGGAACGCTTCCAGTCACTGCTGTCCGACCTGCTGGAGATTTCCCGCTTCGACGCCGGGGTGGCCGTCCTGGATGCTGAGCCGGAGGACATCCTGCAGGTTGTTGCGCACGTCATCGAAGGCGCGGCGCCGGTGGCGGCTGAATACGGTTCAGAGATCGTCCTCAGTGCCCCCGCCGAGCCCATCGTCGTGGACATGGACGCCCGGCGCATCGACAGGATCCTGCGGAACCTGATCCTCAACGCAGTTGAACACGGTGAGGGGAAACCCGTCACCGTCACCGTGGCAGCCAACCAGGCCGCCGTCGGAATTGCTGTCCGTGACCGCGGCATAGGCATGGAGCCTTCGGAGGCCGCCCGGGTCTTTGACCGGTTCTGGCGTGCGGACCCTGCCCGGGCCCGCACCACGGGCGGCAGCGGACTGGGCCTGTCCATCGCCATGGAGGACACCAAACTGCACAACGGCTGGCTGCAAGCCTGGGGCAGGAAAGGTTCCGGCGCCAACTTCCGGCTCACCCTGCCGCTCCACCAGGGGGAAGACATCGATACGTCGCCTGTCCAGCTCGAACCCGACGACGTCCTGGCTCCCGGTGAACCGCGCAACATTCCCAGGGAAATGGACAACCGCAACATGCTGGTCCTTGAAACCGGCGCTGCGCGCCTGGCCCCGGTGCCGACGTCGAAAGAAACTCCATGATGCCCTGTCGCCTGCTCCTGGTGAAGGTGGCCGCCTTCCTGCTCGCCCTTGCGTTCGTGCTGGCCGGCTGCGCGCGCATCCCCACCTCCGGACCAGTGGGAAAGAGCAGCGAAGGCAGCGCGGGCAACCTCAGCGCACCCGTGTTCCTTCCGGCAGCACCGCAGCCGGGCGCCTCGCCCGAGACCATCATCGACTACTTCTACCGGGCCGGAAGCGGGTATGAGGACGACTACGCCGTCGCCCGCCAATATCTGACCCAGGCTTCCTCCGTGTCCTGGAAGCCGGACCAGCGTGCCCTCGTCTACAGGGACGCCCGGGTGGTGGCAACAGACACCGAAAACGTCTACAACTACGAGCTCGACGTCGCCTACACGATCGATGCGGACGGGATCGCCACGCAATCGCCGGAAGGAACAGTGGAGAAGATCCCCGTGACCGTCACCCAGGTGGACGGTGAGTGGCGCATCTCCGCAATTCCAGACGGTACAGCCATCGCCGAAGAGACCTTCAAGGTGATCTACGGCGCCTATCCCATCTACTTCTACGATCCCACCTTCACCTTTGCGGTCCCGGACGTGCGGTGGTTCATCAGGAATAAGACCGTGAAGGCGATGACCAGCGCCCTGCTTGCCGGGCCTGCACCGTACCTGCGGGGCGTGGTGGCCAGCGCTTTCCCCTCCGGCATCAAGCTGGCCCGTGAATCCGTCCCGGTGGTGTCCGGGGCAGCGCAGGTTGACCTGACGGCGAAGGAACTGATGGAGACCTCCCCGGAGGACCGCCTGCGCATGCAGATGCAGCTGACATTGACGTTCCGCAGCCAGCCCGATGTGGTCAATGTGGAGCTGCGGGCGAACCAGGACCTGGTGCGGGTGGAGGACGACGGATCCGTGCTGCCGCCGGTGCAGGACAAGAGCGTGCCGTCACGCCAGATCGCCATCAGCGGCAACGAACTGGTGAGGTACGAGAACAACAGGGTTTCCCCGCTGCCGGACATGCAGCCGGTCTCGGCACTGAATCCCCGGTTCCCGGCGGAATCCCCGGTATCGCAGACGGCAGCGTTCCTCAACGACGGCAGGACCACCCTCTACGGCATCAACCCTGGACAGCCCGCACGGTCCCTTACCACCCGGAGCACGCTGAGCCGCCCCTCCTTTGACCTCAACGACTGGGTGTGGACTGCAGGGCCGGGAGCGAACGGCGCCACGGAAGTAGTTGCCTACCGCCCGGGCGGGGTGGCCGAGGGGGCGTCCGTCCCTTCGGTCACCCTTGCCCCCGCATGGCTCGCCGGCCGGACCGTCAAGGAACTCCGGATCTCGCGGGAGGGGGTACGGGCCCTGGTCATATCGGAACAGAACGGCAGGACGCGGGTACAGGTGGCCGGCATCATCCGTGGCGGTGACGGAACCCCTCGTGAATTGACGGCACCTGTCACCTTGGCCACCGAGAGCAACCCTGACCAGGGGGCGTGGGTCAGTGACACAACGGTGGCGGTGATGAAGGGGGCGGCGGCGTCCAACGTCACGCCGGAACTGCTGTCCCTCACGTCCGGCCAGCCGCAGCAACTGGCGCCGTGGCCCGGGCTTGTGGCCCTCAGCGCGGGAAATGGCGCCGAAGAGGTCTACGGGCAGTCGGCCGAGGGCATCTTCCAGCGGCTGGGCAACGGCTGGTCACCGCAGATCAAGGGACCTATCGATCCGTCCTTCCCCGGTTAACCACAGGAGCTGCGGCGGAACTGCCGCATGCTCCCCCAGCACTGTCCACATGCCATGACGGAGGACTGTCCTTCAACGCCCGCGGCCTGGAACGTGGAGCCATGACCAGTCCAGTTTTCCTGCCTCCCCCCGGCCGCCGCCCCCGGACCGATCCCGATCTCTTTCCCCTGCCACCCCGATCCGCCCGGCACCGGTCGGAGCACAGCAGCCGGTTGCTGCGCCTGGCGGAGCAGCTGTCCGGCGCGGCCGCTGAGCTGCTGGCATTGGCCGTTCCGGTGGATTGCGTGTGCTGCGGCGCTGAAGACCACGCGCTCTGCGCCGCCTGCGACCGGCAAATCAGGCGCCTGACCAGGGATCCGTTCCGTGCGGAGACCGGAGCGCCGGCGCTGATGGACATTGGCGGGAGGGTGCTGCTGCCGGTCGTAGCCTCCGGCGTGTACCGGGAGGAACTTGCGCAGGCGCTCCTGTCGTTCAAACGGCATGGCCAGCATCAGCTCAGGAGCAGCCTTGGCAGAGCCCTTGCCCGCGGTGTCCTGGCCGCGGCGGGGGAGGGGCAGGCAGCCTGTCTTGTCCCCGTTCCCACCAGTTCCACGGCCTTCATGAGCAGGGGTTTCAGCCCCGTCCACCTGCTCTTGGCACAGGTGGCGCGGCTGATGCCGGGAGTCACGGTGGCGGACGTCCTCGGCAAGGCCGGCAAGGCGGGCGTCCAGGGGGCCGGAGGGCAAAAGGGGCTCGGCCGGGGAGCCCGGGCCAAGCGTGTTCGCGGCTCAATGAAGGTCCGGCGCCGGGATGGGGTACGGATTGCCGGACGACGCTGCATCATCGTCGACGACGTCCTTACCACCGGCGCCACCCTTGCCGAAGCGGCCCGGGCTTTGCACCAGGCGGGGGCCTTAGTCACCGGTGCGGTGGTCCTGGCCGCGACACGCCCGCCCGACGCTGCTGGCGCCGGCACGGATGCCTCCGGGGCCGCGGAAGCAACCATGACTTAGAAAAAAATAAACCGGGAAAGGATGAATAACGGATGGCTATGAACTAACGTCGGTGGTGGGTACCAAGAACAGAATGTACCTGTCGATGGCGGCTCGGAGAGGGGCTTGACTGTCAAACAGCTCGGCCCAGCGAAGTGCCGCCGTCGTGTCACCGAAGTCATTTGGAGGGCACCATGGAGTTTATGATCAGCGGACGAAATCTGACAGTTTCAGACCGGTTCCGCGAATACGCCGGGGAGAAGATCTCAAAGATCGAGTCGCTTGGAGACAAAGTCCAGCGCGTCGATGCCAAAGTCTCCAAGGAGACGAATGCCCGGCAGACCGGCGACCAGCTGACCGTTGAGGTGACAGTATTGGGCCGTGGGCCTGTGATCCGTGCCGAAGCCAGTGCCGCCGACAAGTTCGCAGCGTTCGATCTTGCATACAACAAACTGCTTGAGCGTCTCCGCCGCGCCAAGGACCGCAAGAAGGTCCACCACGGGCGGCACACTCCGAAGGCCGTCCGGGAAGCGACCGCCACACTCGAGCCTGCCAGTACCCACGAACCGCTTTATGTCGAGGCAAGCCACCGGAACGAAGCCACGGCAACGCCTGTTGACAAGTCCCCCTATGACGTGGACAACGACATCCCGGCCGGGGATTCCCCCGTGCTGATCCGCCGCAAGGTCTTTCCGGCCGCATCCCTTTCGCTGGATGACGCCGTGGACAACATGGAGCTTGTGGGCCACGATTTCTACCTCTTCGTGGACAAGGCAACCAACACGCCGTCGGTGGTCTACCGGCGCCGCGGCTGGACCTACGGGGTCATCACGCTTGACCACGAATGCGAGCCCGGGGACACGGTAATCGAGGAAAAGATCCTTGCCTACCGCTCGGATGAATCTGCAGCCAACGCTTAAGGTGGCCATAGCCGCCAGAGGACTGACGTGCCACCGCTGAGCCTGGACCAGGCACGGCGGATCGCCTTGGCAGCGCAGGGACTTCACAAAGGACGGCCCGCCGGCCCCGTAACTTCACGGACGGTGGGCCGGACCTTTGCCCAAATACAGCTGGTACAGATCGACTCCGTCAATGTCCTTTCACGCAGCCATTTCCTCCCCTTTTTCTCAAGGCTTGGCAATTACGACCGCACCATCCTGCAGCGGATGTCCGGCACCCACCCACGCCGCATGGTGGAGTACTGGGCCCACGAGGCAAGCTATATCCGGCCCGAGCACTACCAGGACCTCCGGCTCTGGCAACGGCGCGCCTGGGTGGGTGCAGGGCGGATGGATCCCGGCCAGCGCGCCGCCATCACGGCCAAAATACTCGAAACCCTTGCCAGCAGCCGCCCCCTGACGGCTTCGGAACTGACCGCCAGGATTGGCCACGTCGAGGAAAAACAGGAAGCGAACTGGGGCTGGAACTGGAACGCGGTCAAGCGGGTGCTGGAGCATTTGTTTGAGGAGGGGCTGGTCTCCGCGGCCTCCCGGACAGAACAGTTCGAGCGCAGGTACACGCTGGCTGAACGAGTGCTGCCACACGCCGACCGGAACGGCGACGCGGATCCGGCGGCGGCACTGCACCGGCTGACGGAGGCCGCAGCCCAGGCCCACGGCATCGGAAGCATCCGCTGCTTTGCCGACTACTTCCGCACGCCCGTCAAGGCAACCGCCCAGTCCGTTGAGCATCTGGTGCGGCTGGGCAGGCTTGAACCCGTAACGGTAACCGGCTGGAAACGTGACATCTACCGGCACGTGGACGCCGTGCTGCCACGCCGGGCCGTGGGGCGCGCCCTGCTCAGCCCGTTCGACTCGCTGGTCTTTGAGCGCCGCCGGCTCGAGGAACTGTTCGGGTTCCACTACAGGATCGAAATCTATACTCCCGAACATAAAAGGCGCTTTGGCTACTACGTCCTTCCGTTTCTCCTCCGCGACAGGATCGTCGCCCGCGTGGACCTGAAAGCCGACCGAGCCGGCGGGAAGCTGCTTGTGAGATCCGCCTTTGCCGAGCCGGAAGCACCGGCGGACACCGGCGTCGAACTCGCCGCGGAACTGGCCCTCATGGCTCAGTGGCTGGGGCTGAGTGAGGTGGAGGTGCAGCCTACGGGCGACCTGGCGCCGGGCCTCGCCAAAGCCGTGGCACTCGGATAGGTGAGTATCAGCTCTGAGGGAAACCGGCGTCTGCCGGTGGTCTCTCCCGTAGACTAAAAACGCCAGAATTCGGCGGCATGAGACTGGGAGCATTTTCACGTGGCATCACTTATCGAAAAACTACTCCGCACGGGTGACAAAAAAACCCTGCGGCAACTGCGGAACTATGCCGACTCCATCAATGCACTCGAAGACTCGTTCAAGACCTTCACCGACGCTGAACTTCGCGAGGAAACGGACCGTCTCCGCGAACGGCACCAGGACGGCGGGAAACTGGACGACCTGCTTCCGGAGGCCTTCGCCGCGGTAAGGGAAGCCGCGTCCCGGACCCTGGGCATGCGGCACTTCGACGTCCAGCTGATGGGTGGCGCCGCCCTGCACCTTGGCAACATCGCCGAAATGAAGACCGGTGAAGGCAAGACCCTGGTGGCAACCGCTCCTGCCTACCTGAATGCCCTCACCGGCAAGGGTGTGCACGTGGTGACTGTGAACGACTACCTGGCCGAATACCAGTCCGACCTGATGGGCCGCGTCTACCGGTTCCTGGGCCTGACCAGCGGGTGCATCCTGTCCAACCAGGATCCTGCCCTGCGGCGCCAGCAGTATGCAGCCGACATCACGTACGGCACCAACAACGAGTTCGGGTTCGACTACCTGCGCGACAACATGGCCTGGGACCGGAACGAACTGGTCCAGCGCGGGCACCACTTCGCCATCGTGGACGAGGTGGACTCAATCCTGATTGACGAGGCACGTACGCCACTGATCATCTCGGGCCCCGCCCAGGGCGACACCAACCGGTGGTACAGCGAGTTTGCAAAGGTTGTTCTCCGGCTGCAGCCAGAGAAGGACTACGAGGTCGATGAGAAAAAGCGGACCGTCGGTGTGCTGGAGAGCGGCATCGAGAAAGTCGAGGACTACCTCGGCATCTCCAACCTGTACGAATCGGCGAACACTCCGCTGATCGGGTTCCTCAACAACGCCATCAAGGCGAAGGAACTGTTCAAGCGGGACAAGGACTACGTCATCCTCGACGGCGAGGTCCTGATTGTTGATGAGCACACGGGCCGCATCCTGGCCGGGCGCCGCTACAACGAGGGCATGCACCAGGCGATCGAGGCCAAGGAAGGCGTCGAGATCAAGGCCGAAAACCAGACGCTGGCCACGGTGACCCTGCAGAACTATTTCCGCATGTACGGCAAGCTTTCCGGCATGACCGGTACCGCGGAAACCGAGGCTGCCGAGTTCATGAGCACCTACAAGCTCGGCGTTGTGCCCATTCCCACCAACCGGGATATGCAGCGCATCGATCAGCCGGACCTGGTCTTCAAGAACGAGACCGTCAAGTTCGACGCCGTGGTGCGTGACATCGCCGAACGCCACGAAAAGGGCCAGCCCGTCCTGGTGGGCACCACCAGCGTTGAAAAGAGCGAATACCTGTCCCGGCTCCTTGCCAAAGAAGGCATCCGGCACGAGGTCCTGAACGCGAAGAACCATGCCCGTGAGGCTGCCATCGTCGCCCAGGCCGGCCGCAAGGGAGCCGTCACCGTGGCTACCAACATGGCCGGCCGTGGTACGGACATCATGCTGGGCGGCAATGCAGAGTTCACCGCGGTTGCCGAACTTGCAAAGCGCGGATTGGACCCGGAGGAAAATTCGGAGGAGTACGAATCCGCCTGGCCGGCAGCCCTGGAAGCAGCCAAGCAGTCGGTGAAGGACGAACATGAGGAAGTGCTGAACCTCGGCGGTCTCTACGTCCTGGGCACGGAGCGGCACGAATCCCGCCGGATCGACAACCAGCTCCGCGGCCGGTCCGGCCGCCAGGGGGACCCGGGCGAGTCCCGCTTCTACCTGTCCCTGACCGATGACCTGATGCGGCTTTTCAACTCTGGTGCTGCTGAACGCCTCATGAACAGCTCGGTACCGGACGACGTCGCGCTGGAATCCAAGCTTGTCTCGCGGGCCATTGCCTCTGCGCAGGGACAGGTGGAAGGCCGCAACGCCGAGCAGCGCAAGAACGTGCTGAAGTACGACGACGTCCTGAACCGCCAGCGCGAGGCCATCTACAGCGACCGCCGCCGAATTCTGGAAGGCGACGACCTGCACGAGAAGGTGCAGTTTTTCGTTGAGGACACCATCACGGCACTGATCGACGACGCTACGGCGGAAGGGAACGGCGACGACTGGGACTTCCAGCAGCTCTGGACCAACCTGAAGACGCTCTACCCAGTGACCGTCACGGCCGAGGACATCATTGATGAGGCAGGCGGCAAGTCGCGCCTGACGGTTGAATTCCTGAAGGAAGAGCTGCTGTCCGACGCCCGCCTGGTCTACCAGGCACGGGAGGAAGCCATCGGCTCCGAGAGCATGCGGGAGCTGGAACGCCGTGTGGTCCTGTCCGTCATCGGGCGGAAGTGGCAGGAACACCTCTACGAGATGGATTACCTCAAGGAAGGCATTGGCCTGCGCGCCATGGCCCAGCGCGACCCGCTCGTCGAGTACCAGCGTGAAGGGTTTGTCCTTTTCCAGAGCATGATGGAGGCTATCCGCGAAGAAAGTGTTGGGTTCCTGTTCAACCTGGAAGTGGAAGTCACGCCTGCACAGGACGTCGTGGTTCCGGATGCCGCCGGCGGCCACACTGAACATGTTGAGCCACAGGTGAAGGCGGCTGGCCTGGAAGCGCCTGAAAAGCCTGCTCAGCTGCAATACACGGCACCGAGCGAAACCGGCGGAACCCAGACCCGGGTGGAGACGCGATCGTCCGGACGTTCCGGAAATCCCGCCAAGGCAGCGGCGCAGGATGCGGCCCGGCGGTCGACGGGCAAGAAGAAGCGCCGCTGACCCAGCGCTTGTTGATCGGGTGCCCCGGCCGGTAGGCACTTAAGGAGGCAGGTCCGCAAGTTCCGGACCTGCCTCCTTTCTGCATATCAGCCGATGACAAGTTCGGTCACCCTCCACACCTGCTTGCTGCGCTCCAGTCGGACGGCGACGGCGCGGGCACGGACATCGTCCACCACCACCGCGCTTGCTTCAAAAACACCTTCGGCGACTTCGCAGACGCGGACCGAGCGGACGATGGAATTTCGGTGAAGCCGGGCCAGCGCCGGGTTTCCGGTGCGGTTTATCTCCCGCCTGATGAGGGAAGCGCGGTGCTGCAGATTCCCCAGGCAACGCGGATCCAGCCGGCGGGCCAGTTGGTGGATAGGCCGTATCCCGGCCAGTACTTCCATCGCGGCCTGGACGGTACCGCGGGTGATGGCCCGCACCTCTGCTGTTTCGTCCACCGCCCGAAGCTCTGGTGCATTTGGCGGCCGGGGAGTTCTGGTGCGGCGCTGGTCCAGCGGAACTCCCGCTGTCCCCGGCGCCCGTCCTGTTCCAGGATTGCTGGCTGTTGGTCCCTGGGCGGCACGGATTGGCGTGACTGCAGACATGGATTCCCCTTTGTAGTGGTTTCGTTTGATGAATTCGTGCCGTCGGTGCCCGGCGGGTCAAGTTCCTGCCGGGTGGCGGCTGGTTAGGCAGGTGCCGGCGGAAGCAGAACCTGACCCGGGAGGAGGACATCCGGGTTCTGGCCAATGAGCTCCCTGTTGGCCTCGTACCAGCGCGGCCACTCGAGGGCTACGTCCACGTCCGACGCCCCGTGGCCCAGATGGTTCGCCACAATGCCCCACAGGCTGTCGCCGGCAAGGACGGTCACGGCCCCGGCAGGCCAGCCCGTTGCCGGTGAGGAGAAATCATCCCGGACGGGGGACGCGGCCAGCGGCCCGGGTTCGACGACAGGTTCCCGCGGCTGCCACCCGGGCTCAAATGTTGATGGGGGAGTGTCGCTGGAGGGGGCCTCAGAAGCCGGTGAAGCCGGGGTTCCTGCGGCTTGTTCCCGGGCCAAAGCGTTGTCCCCGGTGTCAGTCGAGGTTCGCTCCTGTCCCTGGCTGGTGGGTGCCCATTCCGGTCCCGGTGCTGCCGCATTGGCTGCAGCCCCGGACAAGAGTTGGAACGACACTGTGGCAATGACCAGCCGCCGCATGAACGCCGGTGCCATGCTGCCTGCCGCTGCGGCGGCACGCATCCTGCCACGTTTCTCAAGAATCAAACTGGCTGCCGCACTGGCGAGAGAAAGCAGGCACCAAAGGAGCAGGATGGCACCGGAGGCTGTTGCGGCCGCCCCCAGAATCTGGTCCACGGTGAATTCGTGGTTCCGGGCAATGGATTCCTGCCATTGGTCGAGGAGCCCCGCGCCGATGACTGAAAGCAGCACGCCCAGGAGCAGCAGGCCGGCGGCCATCGTTGCGTCGGCGCCGAGGGTGGAGTCGGGTCGTGCCATCTTTACCCCTTTGATGCACTTTGATGCAGTTTGATGTGACTGGTTCAGTTTGCTCCCGGATCTTTGTGTTTGTCCAGACGTTGGAGGGCGGAAGTTTTTTGTTGACCCGCGGGGGATGCGGCCCTACTCTGGCCGGATGCGCTGGGATGCACTCTTCAATGACATGGAAAGCCAGTTGGCGGACTCAGACAGGCTCTCGCTCGACGCCGAAGTCAACGAACGCGCCAGGGTCGAGGAGGTGGACTTGGGGCTGGCCGACCGGTTGCGCGCGGCGCTCGGTTGCCTCGTAGGTGTGCATCTGTCCGGCGGGGAAACGCTGCACGGCACACTGAGCCATGCGGGTGCGGACGCCCTGGTCCTGCATGACGATCCTCACCAGATCCTGGTTCCCTACGCCGCGGTGGCCCGGTACGCGGGCCTGGGCAGGTTCTCGCGTTCCGAGCCGTCTCAGGTGCGCCGGGCGTTGGGTCTCGCGCACTCTCTGCGTGCCCTCGCCAAGGACCGGGCGGTTCTTACCGTTACCTTGGGATCCGGCGCCGGCACCGTCCGCCTCGAAGGGGTCATCGACAGGGTGGGCAGGGATTACCTCGACCTCGCGGCAGTGGTTCCGGGGGAGCCGCGGCGAAGCCCTCACGTCACGGGGGTTTCGACCGTTCCGTTCGCGGCATTGGCAGCTATCAGGTCGCCCCTTGTGCGGGACATGTGACCGCACGGCCGGAAGGTCTCCGGGGCGCGTGCCTGGTTAGACGGACCGGGACTTGGACTCCTGGATCATGCGGCTGGCCTCGGCGTAGCGCTCCTCGATGTACTGCTCGAGCATTTTCTCTTCCACGCGCCACTGGCCGCGCCCGCCCACCTGGATAGCCTTCAGTTCTCCGCTTCGCACGAGTGCGTACGCGGCAGGCGAATTGATCTGGAGCTGCTCGGCGACATCCGCGAGCGTCAGGAACCTGGGCATGCCTCCATTTTGCCATTGCCTGAAGGATCTTGCGTTCGTTATCCACAGATTGGCATTGTTTACACCAATCACTTTCGTTTGGCAGCCCAGGCCGCAACAATGAGGTGTCCGGACGCAACGGGGGTGCCGGCGCTACCAGGGGGAGACACGGCATGGTTCCAGAATCGACGACCACGGCTGCGCGCCTGAGGCGCCCCTCCTGGAAGGATGCCCGCCTGCTGGTGGGCATACTGCTGGTCCTGGTGTCCGTGGCAGGGGTGGTCTTCCTGATCAACGGTGCGGATCGGACCACGGAGGTCTACGCGGCCCGTGACGGCATCGCAGTGGGAGAGGAGCTGACCCCTGAAAACGTTGTCCGGGCCAAGGTCCGGCTAGGCGAAACCGAGCAGCACTACATCCCCGTTGAATCCGGTTTGCCGGAAGGGGTGGTGGCCGTGCAGCGGATCGGCAAGGACCAGCTTGTACCCCGGGCAAGCCTTGGTGAAGTTGATGACCTTGACCGCAAACCGGTGGCTATCAGCATCGAGGAGACCCTTCCATCGCAGGCGGTAGCTGGTGCCAGGGTAGACGTTTGGGTAGCCCAGCCGGATGCGAAGAACGGCTTCAGCGAGCCAAAGCTCCTTCTTCCTGGAGCTGAGATAGCTGAGGTGGAAGAAGGTTCCTCTGCGCTCGGCTCCACCAAGACAACGGTGCTCATGGTCCTCGTGGAGGACGGCCAGATGCCGGCTCTGCTCGGCGCGCAGGCCAACGAAGCCAAGATTTCGGTTGTCTGGAATCCGGGTGGCGGAACGCGATGAGTATTCCGGTGGTCACCGTAGGCCAGAGCCGGGAGGATCTGGTCGGCGGACTTGAACGGCTGCACGGCCCTGTCACTGTCGTCAGGAGATGCGCCGAACTCCCGGAACTGCTGGCCGCATGCCAAAGCGGGCTGGCGCGGGCTGCTGTGGTTGCGGATGGCAGTGAGGGATTGACGGCTTCGCTCGTGGACAGGCTTGAAGCCGTGGGAGTCGCCATCATCGCGCTGACGGATAATGCCGAAGAAGCCGCCAGGCTGCGGAAAATCGGCGTCTCCTGTGCTTTGTCCGGGGTGGAATCAGCTGAGTTGTCCCGACGGATCGCGGAAGCAGTAGAGCAATTAACGACTGCAGGCCGGCGATCCTCCGGCCGTACCTCCTCCCTTGCGGACACCGGCGCAGCCCTCCAGGCGGAGCCGGCTGACACACCCGCAACTTCTCCCGAGGGTCCCGGGGCAGGACGGATTATTGCCGTGTGGGGTCCGGCAGGGTCTCCGGGACGCACCACCCTCGCGGCCAACATCGCCGGCGAGCTGGCCGCGGACGGGCAACAGGTGCTCCTCATTGATGCCGACAGTTACGGAGCAAGTATCGCCGCCGTGCTGGGTTTGCTGGATGAATCAGCCGGCTTGGCGCAGGCCTGCAGGCTGGCCGACCAGGGGAGGCTGGACGATGCCGCCCTGGAACGGATTGCCACCCCGGTTGCCACTGCTTCCGGCACCTTCAGGGTGTTGACCGGTATTACCCGGGCAGACCGGTGGACCGAGCTTCGGGCGCCCGCCCTTGCGCTGGTCCTGGAGCGGGCACGCCGGAACGCTGACGCCATCATTGTCGATACCGGGTTTTGCCTCGAAGCAGATGAGGAACTCAGCTTCGACACCATGGCCCCCCGCCGCAATGTCGCCACGCTGCGTCCGCTCGAGCTGGCCGACACAATTTATGCGGTCGGCGCCGCGGATCCGGTGGGAGTGCCGCGCCTGGTGCGTGGGCTTGCAGAACTTGAGGCCGCAGTGCCGCAGGCCTCCCCGGTTGTGGTGATGAACAAGGTACGTGCATCGTCTGTGGGCAGGAATCCTGAACGGCAGTTGCGTGACGCCTGGGAGAGGTTTGGCCCGGCGTCTGCCCTCAGGGAGTTCCTTCCCTATGACCCCGCAGCTGCGGACGCAGCCCTCCTGTCAGGTTCACTGCTGCTTGAGGCGGCACCCGAGTCGACGCTTCGCCGTGCAGTGCGTAGGCTCGTTTGTGCACCTGACCAGCAAAAGTCGAGATCCTCTGTTTTTTCTTCCACAGCACGGCGCCGGGCAAAGGACTAGGCTCGCCATAAGAGCTGCAATGGAGCGGCAAAAACTTGTGATGGAGGCGTGTGTCGATGTCGTCGGGATCCAGCGTGGAGGATCAGCCCCTTTCTATTGAAGGCGCTGAGGGCTTCATTGGGGACTACTACCAGCATCTGGCCGAGGAGGACGCGCGGAGCTATCCCCGCGAGATACTCGTCGCCCGGGCAGAGAACCACCGTGAGGTTGCGGCTGTACGGCGGCCCGGCCAGGCGAAAACCGCCATCATCGACGAGGAAGACAGCAGTGTCGTCTTCGTGGTCACGGACGACATGCCGTTCCTGGTTGATTCGGTCAACGCGGAACTCGTCCGCCAGCACGCCGCAATCAAGCTGGTGGTCCACCCCCTGATCGTCGCCACCCGCAACAGGGAAAACGGAAACCTGGTAAAAGTGAACAGGGTCCCGTCCCACATCGGAATCTCCAGCGGTGACACGGCGGCGATGCCCAGCCTGTCCCACCTCATTGCGCAGGGCGAAGACGCCTCGCACATGGAGTCCTGGATCGCTGTCGAAATTAGCCGCGTGTCCGAGGAAGCCAAGACTTCATTGCTTGAGGGCCTCAACCGCGTCCTCAAAGATGTCCGTGCTGCCGTGGAGGACTGGCCGAAAATGCGCCAGAAGGCCCGCCAGATCTCCGAGAGCTTGGACCAGGTGGCAAACCCGGCTCAGATTGCCGAGCTGCGGCAGGCGAAGGACCTCCTCCGCTGGCTGGACGACGGCAACTTCACCTTCCTGGGCTACCGGGAGTACGACCTCATCAATGTGGACGGCGAGGATGTCCTTGAGCTGCGCGAGGACAGCGGGCTGGGGCTCCTGCGGGCGGCCGCCGACTCACCGCATATCCAGCACCTCACCGACACGGGGCGGAAGAAGGCGCGGGAAAAGCGGGCACTTGTCATCACCAAGGCCAACTCCCGCTCCACCGTCCACCGCTCCGCCTACCTGGACTACATCGGGGTCAAGAGCTTCGACGCCGCCGGCAATGTCAACGGCGAGCGCCGATTTATCGGACTCTTTGCCACCAGCGCCTACACCGGCTCCGTCCGGAACATCCCGATTGTCCGCGAGAAAGTGGACGCCGTCCTGCGCAGCGCCGGCTTCCCGCCTGACTCCCACTCCGGCAAGGACCTGCTGGGAATCCTGGAAACCTACCCCCGAGACGAACTCTTCCAGATTGAAGTCCCTGACCTGGCCGCAACTGCCCTGGGCATCCAAAAACTGCAGGAGCGCCGCAGGACCCGGCTGTTCCTGAGGCCGGACATCTACGGACGGTTCATGTCCGCCGTCGTCTACCTTCCCCGCGACCGGTACACCACCAATGTCCGGCTCCGCATCGAACAGGAACTGCGCGAAACGTTCCAGGCCGTGTCCATTGACTACGAGGCACGCATGACCGAGTCGGCACTCGCACGCCTGTTCTTCCGCATCCGCCTGCCCAAGAACGCGGACGTCAGCCACGTGAACACGGCCGAACTCGAGAAACGGCTGGTCCGCGCGGCCCGCTCCTGGAGCGAAGGCATCGCCGAGGTCCTGCGTGAGGGGCGGGATGCCGAGGAAGCGAAGGAGCTCGCCGCTATCTGGGCTGAAGCCTTCCCCGCAAGCTACCGGGTGGATTACGAGGTGGAGGATGCCCTGGAGGACATCGCCCGCTTCGAGAAATACGGTGCGGCCGCCGAACGTGCGGTGGGAGCCCGCCAGGAACGGCCCGGTGTCCACGTCTACCTTCCCGAAGGGGCAGGGGCGACGCTCGAAGAGGACGCCCGTGTGAAGCTCTACATGCTTGAGCCCAAGAGCCTGAGCCAGATCCTGCCCTACTTCCACAACCTGGGGCTTGAAGTCCTCGACGAGCGCCCGTTCGAGATTGAAACCGCGGACCGCCGTGACTTCTTCCTGTACGACCTGGGGCTGAAGTACCCGGCGGGTGTGGATCCCGTGTCAACCGGCGAACTGCTGGCCGACTCGTTCAGTGCCGCAGTGACAGGGGCCGCCGAATCGGATGCGTTTGACCGGCTTGTCCTCCGTGAGGGCATGCACTGGCGGCAGGTCACCGTGCTCCGCGCATACGCCCGGTACATGCGGCAAATGGGAAACAGCAACTCCTTCGGCTTCATGGCGGACACCCTGCTGGCCAACCCGGATGTCGCCAGGGGCCTGAGCGCGCTGTTTGCTGCGCGCTTCGACCCGGATCTCAACGACGCCGAGCGGGCGGACGCCCAGGAGACCGTGCGGCAGGAGCTCGCTGCCTCGATTGAGAAGGTGGCCACGCTCGACGCCGACAGGGTCCTGCGCACGTTCGCCAACCTGATCGAGGCCACACTGCGGACCAACTACTACCAGGACAAGCGGCACCTGAGCTTCAAGCTTGATCCCTCCCGGATCGACGGGCTGCCGTTCCCGCGGCCCATGTTCGAAATCTGGGTTTACGCACCCCGGGTGGAGGGTGTCCACCTCCGCTTCGGCAAGGTTGCCCGCGGCGGGCTGCGCTGGTCGGACCGCCGGGAGGACTTCCGCACCGAGGTCCTGGGCCTGGTGAAGGCGCAAACTGTCAAGAACGCCGTCATCGTGCCCACCGGTGCGAAGGGCGGATTCTTCGCCAAGCAGCTTCCGGACCCCGCTGTTGACCGGGCCGCCTGGATGGCTGAGGGGGTCGAGAGCTACAAGACGTTCATCAGCGGCCTGCTCGACCTCACCGACAACCTCGTAACGGAAGGCGACGGCGAAAGGCTCGTGCCGCCGTCGAACGTTGTCCGGCACGACGACGACGATTCCTACCTCGTGGTGGCTGCAGACAAGGGAACGGCCACGTTCTCCGACATCGCAAACGGACTGGCCGCGGAATACGGGTTCTGGCTGGGCGACGCCTTCGCCTCCGGGGGATCCGTGGGATATGACCACAAGGCCATGGGCATCACTGCCCGCGGTGCCTGGGAATCCGTGAAGCGCCACTTCAGCGAACTCGACCTGGACACCCAAACCCAGCCATTCACGGTGGTAGGCGTCGGCGACATGTCAGGTGACGTCTTCGGCAACGGGATGCTGCTCTCACGGCACATCCGCCTGGTGGCCGCCTTCGACCACCGCCACATCTTCCTGGACCCCAACCCGGACGAGGAGACCTCGTTCGTGGAACGTCAGCGGCTGTTCGAACTGCCGAGGTCGTCCTGGGACGACTACGACAAATCGCTCATCAGCGAGGGCGGCGGTGTCTTCCCGCGGCAGACCAAATCAATTCCGGTATCGCCGCCGGTCCGCGCAGCGCTGGGGCTTCCCGCCGAGACGACGGAACTCAGCCCGCCGGAACTCCTGCGGGCGATCCTCCTGGCCCCCGCCGACCTGTTGTACAACGGTGGCATCGGGACCTACGTCAAGGCCAGCACCGAGTCCAACGCGTCGGTGGGGGACAAGGCGAACGATGCCATCCGGGTTGACGGCCGGGACCTGCGCGTCAAGGTGGTGGGTGAAGGTGGAAACCTCGGCATGACGCAGCGCGGCCGGATCGAAGCCGCGCTTCAAGGGGTGATCCTCAATACCGACGCCATCGACAACTCCGCCGGCGTGGACTGCTCCGACCATGAGGTCAACATCAAGATCTTCGTCGACCGGATGGTTGCGGCGGGCAAGCTCTCCCCGGAGGAACGGCCCGCGTTCCTCGCCTCGATGACCGATGAAGTCGCCCGTCTGGTGCTGGAAGACAACATCGACCAGAACATCCTGCTGCTGAATGACCGGACCAAGGTGGCCGAGTGGAGCCCTAGCTACGAGCGGCTGATGGACTGGCTGGAAAAGAAAGCCGACCTGAAGCGGGACCTCGAGGCGCTGCCCACCACGGAGTCACTGCGCGAGCGGCTGCAGCAAGGCCAGGGGCTGACGTCGCCTGAGCTTTCGGTCCTCGCAGCGTACGCGAAGATCGAACTGACGTCCGCACTCCGGGACAGCAAGCTTGCCGACGACCCGTGGTTCCGGCAGACGCTGCGGGACTACTTCCCCCGGCAGCTGCGCGAGCGCTTCGACGCCGAACTGGACACCCACCCGCTGCGCCGTGAAATCATCGCGACGGTGGTGGCCAACGACATCATCAACCTCGGAGGCATCACCTTCGCCTTCCGGGTCATGGAAGAGACCTCGGCCAGTGAAGTTGCTGTGGCCAAGGCGTTTGTGGCGCTGCGGGAAATCTACGAACTGGATTCGATGGTCGGGGAGCTCAACAGCCTGCCTGCATCGTTCCCGACGGAGCACTGGAGCACCGTGCACCTCGATATCCGGCGCCTGCTGGACCGCGCGGTCAGGTGGCTCCTCACTCAGGGGTCCATTTCCCAGCCGATTGCGGATGTGGTGGCCGAGTTCAAGCCGTTGATGGATCCGATGCGTGCCCGCCTGCTGGACTACCTGCGCGGTGATGACCGGGAACGGGTTGCCGGCTGGCTTGAAACAGGGCGTGAATGGGAACTTCCGGAAGGGCTTGCACTGCGGTGGGCCGAGCTCTTCGAGAGCTTCGTGCTGCTGGATATCGCCAAGATAGCCCGGGCGCGGAAGGAACCGGTGGAGGAGATCGCTGCCGTTTACTACACCGTGTTCAACCGCTTCCATGCAGACTCGCTGCTGGAACGGATCAGCAGCCTTCCCCGGCAGGACCGGTGGCAGGCCCTGGCCAGGGCGGCACTGCGGGACGATTTGTATTCCACAGTTTCGGATATGACGACGGCGGTGCTGGACGCTACAGAGCCGGGTGACTCGCCGGAGGCGCGCCTTAAGGAATGGGAGGCGCGGAACGCCGAGCAGCTGGGACGGGCGAAGAGCATGTTCGACGAGGTGAACGCCCTCGAGTCAGACGATATGGCTTCACTGTCGGTAGCATTGAGGCTCTTGAGGTCAATCGTCCGACGCTAGCCAATCCGGCGTCGCAAATGGAGGTGCAGTGGCAATCTTTACGGACCCCATCAGGGAACACGCTGATTTCGGGCCGGGCGATGCCGAGTGGCTGCACCTGCTGGTGGGGGACTGGCAGATGGTGGCGGACCTGGCGTTCGCCGACCTGGCGCTCTGGTTCCCCCACCCGGACCATGGGTATATCGCACTGGCGCACGTCCGGCCGTCCACCACCCACACGGTCTTCCACGGGGACTTTGTGGGTGAGGGAATCCGGTCGGACCTGCAGCCGCTAGTAGACAAGGCGTGGAACAGCCGGGCTATCGAGCGCTCCAGCGAAACAAACTGGAGCAGCGACATGGCACTCCGGGTGGAGGCCGTGCCCATGGTCCGCAACGGCCGGACCCTGGCAGTGGTCACCACCCACATGGACCTGTCCAGCTCCCGGATGCCTTCCCGGCTTGAACTGACGTACCGGCAGTGTGCTTATGACCTGCTGCGGATGGGTACTCTCGGGCTGTGGCCGGACTTTGCCTCACCCACGGGATCACGGCGCGGCGCGCCGCGCGTGGGGGACGGGCTGATCCGCCTCGACGCCGAGGGAGTGGTGCAGTACGCCAGCCCCAACGGGGTCTCCGCGTTCCGGCGACTCGGTGACGGGGAATCCCTGGAGGGCCGCTCGCTCGCCGAGGTCACCGCAAGCCTTCTGAAGGACCGGCGGATGGTGGACGAGACCCTGCCACTGGTGGTCACGGGCAGGATGCCGTGGCGGAGTGAGATCGAGTCCCGCGGAGTCAGCCTGTCCCTGCGGGCCATTCCGCTCCGGGACGAACAGCAGCGCTTCGGCGCACTGGTCCTGTGCCGCGACGTCTCCGAGCTGCGGCGCCGGGAGATGGAACTGGTGACTAAGGATGCAACCATCCGCGAGATCCACCACCGTGTGAAGAACAATCTCCAGACTGTCGCCGCGCTGTTGCGGATGCAGTCCCGACGGATGGTCAGCGAAGAGGCGAAGCAGGGGCTTGAACAAGCGATGCGCCGGGTCGCCACGATTGCGCTGGTGCACGAGACCCTGTCCCAGGGGCTTACCCAGAGCGTCGATTTTGACGAGCTGATCGGACGCCAGTTCAGGCTTTCCGCGGAAGTTGCTTCTCCTTCCCAGCAGGTGAGGACCGAGCGGTCCGGCACGTTCGGTGAACTGCCGAGCGACCTTGCCACGCCACTGGCCCTCGTCATCAATGAACTCGTGACCAATGCGGTGGAGCACGGCCTGGAGGGCAGGGCGGGAACCGTGTGGCTCATTGCGGACCGTTCCGAGGGGGAAGACGGCGAGGACCTTACGGTGACGATCGCCGACGACGGCGTGGGATTGCCGGACACGCCCCACGTTGAGGGACTTGGCCTGCAGATTGTGCGCACCCTGGTGACCAGTGAACTGGGCGGCACCATCCAGTGGCAGCCGCGCGAGGGAGGCGGCACCGCCGTACAGATCCGGCTCAGCCTGTCCGGCAAGTAGACGTGGCAGGCGTGCCTCAGTTGGCGCCCGCTTGTACTAAAAAGAAAGAGCCCCTGCCGCAGCTTGCGGAAGGGGCTCTTGCGTTGCTGTTAGGAAGCGCGGCGTGCGCGGGCTGCGCGGCGCTTGAGGGCGCGGCGTTCGTCTTCGCTCATGCCGCCCCAGACGCCGGCGTCCTGCCCGGACTCGAGTGCCCACTGCAGGCAGGTGTCTACGACCTCGCACCGGCGGCAGACGCTTTTGGCTTCCTCGATCTGCAGCAGGGCCGGGCCTGTGTTTCCCACGGGGAAGAACAGTTCCGGGTCCTTATCCAGGCACGCTGCGCGGTTACGCCAATCCATGCTGATCAGTTGCTCCATTTCTGGGAAGTGCTTCTTGTGAAATAATTCACTAGTAGCTACAAAGGAAAAGGGCCCGGCAGGGCCCCCTTGGTCATCTGAATCAAGCCTGTCATGTTAACGCTGTGTAAACAAGGGGTAATAACGCCCGATATCCCCGTAACGCTGAGCGATACATCACACTGCCCATCCTGGCCCTCACCAATGACCGACTATGTCCGGTAGGGTGCCAGTGTGTCAAGACCCCCGGAAGATCCCGAACCGCCGGCCTCCCCGAGGGGGGCGAAGCCCATATCCGGCCGCGATAGCGCCGGGTTAAGAGGAAGTGCGCCGCCGGCCGCCATCATTGTGGCGCTGATTGTTGCCGTTGAGGCGACTGCTCTTCTGGTCGCGGCAGGCTGGTATGGCTATCAACTGCTGGCCGGAAGCCCTGTCATGTCCTTGTGGGGGGCGGTTTTCACCCTCGTACTCCTGCTTGCGTTCGCTGTTTGGCTTTTCGCCGTGGCGGTCTTCCTCTACCGGGGGTACCGCTGGACCCGTGCGGCTGCCCTTGTGGCCCAACTGTTCGTTCTCACCATCGGTTTCCCCACCCTCACCGGCGGCCTTGTCGCCGTCGGGCTGGCGATGCTCGTGCCGGCGGTCACGGCCACCCTGCTCCTGTTCCACAACCAGGTCATCAACTACGCATGCCGGACCGGAAGCGCCCCGCCCGCATTGTAACGGGAAGTAGCCGTCCGGTGGCCGGCGTGCTCCTTGATGCCGGCATCGGAAGCCCATGCCACTTGAATGGCACGGGCCCGTCCTGCGGAGATGAGCACCGCCCTGCCCGGGGGTGGAGCCGGTTCCACTTCGAACCGCACCCCAAACGCGTCGCCGTCCGCAACGGACGCCGGTCCAAGCAGCAGCGCCGTTCCGGCAGCACGCGAACCCATGACGGGCGGAACCCGCTGCAGGAGCAGCGGACTGTAGTTGGCAGTCAACACCAACGGCTTGCCGAGTGCCTGCAGCTCCGAGAGGTCACGCATGGCGGCCGGCGACAGTAGGTCTGCGTCGTCAGCGAGCAGCACAGCATCCCTGGGCAGGTCGCCGGCACGGGCAGCCGCCAGTACCCTGGCCCATGGGTTGGCTTCCGGTATTCCAGAGTTTGGGCGGAGCCAGTGATGACCGGGGTTCAGTTCCTCCAACGCCTTCAAGGTGTTGGTCTTGCCGCTGCCGGACCGTCCGAGGACGGTGACGGTACTTGCGGAAGCCAGCCGAAGGCAAACAGGGGAAGGCTCGTCCCCGCCCACTCCAATGAGCAGGTCCTGCGGCGTCTGTCCGGGTGCAGCGTTCACAGGCCCGGGCACAGGCGCTTGGAGGCCGCGCACCTGCGGCGCCGAGATCCGCACGGGCAGCGGCTCCACCCGGAATGGCGGTGGTTCAGTGGGGCCAACGCCCGACGGACCGCCGGGCCAGTTCGGGCCGGGCGCCAGCCGGAACACCTGGCAAACTGCGGAATCACCGCCTGAAACCGGGCCGGAAGCCACGGCCCTGCTTTTGATTGCCGTCGTGGACGGCAGACGGGGCCAGCCCGCCCTGCTGTCCTGGTTTGAACCGGCGGGAAAGTAGAGCCTGTTGGGTAAAGCCCCGCAGAACCTGGCGCTGACCAGCTCACGGTCACCCGAAATAACCACTGTGATGCCCGCCCGGCCACCGTCCCGGACCACATCGTGCATGAGCTCCTCCGCCCACGCCAGGGGACCCGATCTAAAGGCCGACACCCACGAGCCCCAGCCGGAGACCACCACCACCAGGGGAACTGCCCCCTCCCCGGGCCTGCTGAGCCGGCGAATCATTTCCTGGGCTACGCGTTCCAGGATCCGCACTGCACGGCGAAGCTCATGAACACCGGTGGAAGCACCCACGCGCGGGTGCCTGGCCACATCACTGAAGGATCCAGTGCCGTCGAGGACGTAGCAGTGCGCCGGCTCGGGGTGGGCCAGTAGACCCCGAAGCACCAGCTGCGCCGCTTCGTCTGTACCGGATTCGGGGGCGCCGATCAGCGCCAGGTGACTGTCGGCGTCCGGTCTCCAAACGAGCGGACGAACAGCTTGCACCTTCGGCAGGTCCGATGCTCCGAGCGTGATGGCCCAGACAGGGTCGCCGGAAGATGGGCTGTACCCGGTGGCGTCCGCCGGAGGCTCAATGATCTCATCGGGCAGGGGAGGGGCGACCGGAACACGTGGCACAACTCCCTGCCGGGACGCCCATTCTTCACGAATCAATGCGATCAGGGGCGCAACCGCCTGCGCAGGAGTCTGCGGTTCCGTTTCTTCAGGCTCAGGCATGCCTGAAGAGAGATGGTCCGTAGTGAGCTGCACGGTGATGGTCCCGTCCGGGGTTGTCTGGGGCCGGACCAAATTTGTTGTTGCAGCCTGGAACTCCTGGGCTGGTTCCGTGCCCCGGGCCAGGAATGCCCGTCCCGGGGCGTCAACGCCGATGGCCGCTGCCTCCTTGGAACCGATGATGTCAACGGATTCCATCTCCGACTGCACCCTCAGGGCGATGCTGGAGGTGACGTTGGCCCGGATATCAGCCGTCAGGGCTCCCTGCGGCCGCTGGGTCGCCATGACGAGGTGGATACCGAGGGATCTGCCGATGGATGCTATCCGCATCAGCTCGCGGATTACCTCCGGTGCATCGTCGACGAGCATCCGGAATTCGTCAATGATGATCATCAGGTGGGGAAGGGGGAATCGTTCGGCTTCCGCTGTGGACCTGTACCCGGCAAGGTCCGGAACCCGCGCGGCCGCCAGCGCTTCCTCACGCAACCGGATTTCCGCCCGCAGCGAGGTCAGCGTGCGTTCCAGTTCGTCCCTGTCCAGGTCGGTCAGCAGCCCCACGCAGTGAACCAGGCCGGTCAGCGGGCCGAGCCCGGAACCGCCCTTGAAATCCAGGAACAGGAAGTTGATGCGGTCGGGCGGATGGGTGAGTGCCAGTGCCAGGGTGAGGCTGCGCAGCAGCTCCGATTTGCCGGCCCCGGTGGTCCCGGCCACCAGCACATGCGGTCCATCGGCCTGGAGGTCGAGCATCCTGGCCCCGTCCGCATCGAGTCCCAGCGGTGCGGCAAGGCCCGCTTCCCGGATACTCGAATCCCAGCGTGCAGCCACGTGGGCGGGCGACAGTGGCAGGACATCCTCCAGGGCGCAGGTGCCCGGGATTGGTTGCCTCCCAATGTTCCGCCGGCTTGGGGCAGTGGCAAGCTGCCGGCAAAATCTGTCAAAGACTTCGTCCTGTGCCAGGTCGGCCACGAACCTGGTGTCTTCTCCCTGTCCGCGCAGCGTTGAGCCGTGGTGGTGCAGGACGACGTCGACGTTGGGTGTGGCGGCGGCTGCCCTGGAATGGAATTCCAGGACCTGCCAGCCGTGCCGGAGCGCTTCTTCCGTGAGTATGGCGGCCGTCCTGCCGTCAGCGGTGGCGTCTGCCAGTAGGAGGACACCGTGCTCATAGCCGGGTGCGAATCCCTCCCTCAAGGAACTTCGGCAGGCCTCTGCTGCCACCATGAGGACGACATCAGGAAGATATCGCGCGGCCAGGGGGAGGCTCCTTGACTGCCCGTAGATGATGAGCCGCGTGCTCCTGCACAGGGGATATCCCGAGAGTTGCATGATGATGGACCTGATCATTCCGTCCCGGAGTGGTCTCGTCCCGAGGAAGATGGTCCGGGGGTGCAGCAGGTTGAAGGTAACCGGGACCGAGTCAACGGATGGGACGTCGAGGGCGGCGGCCGGCACCATTGTGATATTGGCGTCCTGCTCCACCTCGCCCAGCCGCAGCCAGATGCCACCTTCATCGGGTGCGGAAGCATTTGCCCTGGTTCCATTCCGCAAGGCCAGAGCCATAACCGCAAGCGAAGGTCCGGATGCCAGGCGCCTTTCCCGGTCCTGGGCCACCGCTTCCCTGACTGCCCTGGCGGTATCCCGCCGTTGGTGCCGTCCGGCAACAACGGGAGCTAGGAGGACAAACGCCGAGGTGGCCGCGAAGGCCAAAAACATCCACATGCCCGTAAAGAGGGCCAGTCCGACGCCTATGGCCAGTGGGAGGGCAGCTGTCACAAGAAGGGCGGCCCGGTTTCCCGCATCCGCCCGTCCCGGGACAGCAATCGGTTCCTGTGCTGATGCTCCGGCCTTGGCCAGGGACTTGATCGGGACGTCGGCGAACATCAGGGACATGGTTGAATTACCGCACCTAATGGTTGATCCCGTGGAGACGGCCGAATACCGGATCCTCCCGCCGTCCACGTAGGTGCCGTTGGCGCTGTCCAGGTCCTCGATGAAGATGTCTTGGTCAGTCAGCGTAAGGCGCGCATGCTCCCGGGAAAGCTCAGCGTCCGGAATGACGATCCGTGTATTGCTCCTGCCCACGGTATATTGGCCGCGCTGCAGCGGTACGAAGGTTCCCGCACCGGCGCCAGTGTGGACGGCAAGGACAAGCCCGGCAGGATGGCCGCCGCGAGGACGGAACCGTTGCTTCCGGCGCATTGGTTCCGTGCCGCCGTCGACCAGTATTGCCCCTGTGACGAGTGGCGGGATCCCCAACCTGGCGGACTGCATGTCCTTGCCGCCGACGGTGACCGTACCCGTTCCGAATTTCTCCGTGAGCTGCCGGCAAATCAGGGTGCCTGGAGCGCCGTCAGGGGCTTCGATCGTCAGCTCGAGCGGGTGGGGGGCCAGGCAGGACCCGGGTCCGCCCACCAGTGTGCAGTGCAGCCTCATAAGCACCGATCCTTCTTGCCGTTGATTCCACGCTAACCAGACGTGTCCGGTACCGCCCCCGCCGTAAGCAGCTATGTGGACAACTACGCGTGCCGAGTGCCGGCGGCGTGATCGGCACGCTGATTCGACGGGCGCCGCGATGCCTCGGGTAGGCTAGAACAGCAGACAATGCGCATCATTGCGCTGCCCGCATTCAAACCAGGAGATTTTGTGACCGCTGACCTTGTCATCGTTGGGTCTGGCTTTTTTGGCCTGACAATCGCAGAACAGGCCGCTACCGAGCTCGGCCTTAAGGTCGTCGTCATCGACCGCCGCCACCATATCGGCGGCAATGCTTACAGCGAGAAAGAAGAGCAGACCGGCATTGAGGTGCACCGCTACGGAGCGCATCTCTTCCACACTTCCAATGAGCGGGTGTGGGAGTACGTCAACCGGTTCACCACCTTCACGAACTACGTCCACAAGGTGTACGGCGTGCACAAGGGCGAGGTCTACTCGCTGCCGATCAATCTCGCCACGATCAACCAGTTCTTCCGCGCAAACATGACCCCGGGCCAAGCACGTGAGCTCATCCAGGAGCAGGCCGGTGAGCTCGCCGGCACAGATCCACAGAACCTGAACGACAAGGGCATCCAGCTGATTGGCCGCCCGCTGTACGAGGCCTTCATCAAGCACTACACGGGCAAGCAGTGGCAGACGGATCCGAAGGATCTTCCTGCCGGGATCATTTCGCGCCTTCCCGTGCGCTACAACTATGACAACCGGTACTTCAACGACAAGTACGAGGGACTGCCGACCAACGGCTACACGGCGTGGATCGAGAAGATGGCGGAGCACCCGAACATCGAGGTGCGCCTGAACACGGACTTCTTTGACGAGTCGCACGAGTACAGCAAGAACAAGGTTGTGGGCAACATCCCGGTCGTCTACACGGGACCTGTCGACCGCTACTTCGACTACGCCGAAGGTGACCTTTCCTGGCGCACCATCGATTTCGAGGAGGAGGTACTCGACATGGAGGACTTCCAGGGCACGTCCGTCGTCAACTACAACGACGCCGACGTTCCCTACACCCGCGTCATTGAACCCCGGCACTTCCACCCGGAGCGCGACTACCAGACGGAAAAGACCGTCATCATGCGCGAGTTCTCGCGCTTCGCGGAAAAGGGCGATGAGCCGTACTACCCGGTGAATACGACGGCGGACCGCGAGCGGCTGCTGAAGTACCGCGACCTTGCGGGCGCTGAAAAGGACGTCTTGTTCGGCGGGCGCCTCGGAACCTACAAGTACCTTGACATGCACATGGCCATCGGGTCGGCACTGAGCATGTTCGACAACAAAATCCGCCCGCACTTCGAAAGCGGCGTGAAGCTGGAAAGCGGAGGCGTCGACGCATGAGTGCCGGGCCGGGCTGGTCAACACTTCAGAGGGTAATTTTCCCGCCGGAGTCGGGGGTGGACACTATGTCCCTCTATGCGGATGCCGGCCCGGCAACCGGGGTTCGCTTCAAGGAAAGCGATGAGTTCGCCAGGAACCCCAAACCCGTTGAACAGAAACTGCACCTCGTCGGCTCCAATACCCGCGAAGTGCACGTGGACGATCTGCTGTCGCGCCAATCAGTCCGGGTGCGGTCCGGGGAGCAGCTCTCCCTGGGAACATACTTCAACGCCTTTCCTGCCAGTTACTGGCGCCGCTGGACCCACCTTCGGGACATCCGCCTGGTGGTGGAGACGGCCGGGCGGGGATCTGTTACCGTCTACAAGTCAAATGCCCGCGGCACCATCCAACGCGTGGATGGTGCCAGGGTTGAGAATGACGCGCGCACCGAATTTGAGTTGTCCATCAGGCCGTTTGGCGACGGCGGGTGGTATTGGTTCGATCTGGCCTCCAGCGGGGGAGACCTCGTCCTCAAGGAGGCACGGTGGGAGGGCCCGCCGCCGGTGAGGACCGGGGAAACGGCGACAATCCAGATCACCACCATGGACAAGCCGGACTTTTGCCTGGCCAATGTCCGGACCCTCGCTGGCCATCCCGAAGCCCTGGAACTCGCCAAGGAAGTGATCATCGTCGATCAGGGCTCACGGAAGGTTGCCGACCAGCCGGGGTTTGCGGAAGTAGCCGCCCTGCTTGGTCAGAAGCTCCGCGTCATCGACCAGGCTAACCTCGGCGGCTCCGGAGGGTTCGCCCGCGGCATGTACGAAGGCGTGGAAAACGGCAGCGACTACGTCCTCCTGCTGGATGATGACGTGGTCATGGAACCGGAAAGCATCATGCGGATGATGGCTTTTTCGGGCAGGTGCAAGAGCCCCACGATCGTCGGCGGACACATGTTCGACCTTTACAGCCGGAGCACCCTGTACTCGATGGGTGAAACAATAGATTCCCGCCGCTTCTCCCCAAGCCAGCCCCACCGGGATATGCAGATGCGGCACGACTTCAGCGTGTCCAACCTTCGGCAGACCCCCTGGCTGCACAGGCGGTTCGATGTCGACTACAACGGGTGGTGGATGTGCATGATTCCCACCTCCGTCATCCGGCAGGTTGGACTGCCCCTCCCGCTGTTCATCAAGTGGGACGATTCAGAATATGGCCTGCGTGCACGAGCTGCCGGATTCCGGACTGTGTCCCTGCCCGGGGCGGCGCTCTGGCATATCTCCTGGATCGACAAAGACGATCTTGTCGGATGGCAGGCATACTTCCACAACCGCAACAGGCTCATCACAGCACTGCTGCACAGCCCCCACCCAAAGGGCGGCAACGTTCTTCGTGAGTCCTTCCAGGAAGACGTCAAGCACCTCGTATCCCTCCAGTACTTCACGGTCCATAACCGGTTGAGCGCCAGGGCAGACCTGCTGGCAGGCCCCGGGCACCTCCATCCCTCACTGCACGGCAAGCTTGCCGAGATCCTGGCCCGCCGCGGCGCTTACTCGGATGCGCAGATGCTGGAGGACGTGGACGAATTTCCCCCTCCGGCACTGGGTGCCGGGCTGTCCACCTCGGTGGACATCCAAATGCCGGCTAAGAAGGATATGGTCCAGTGGGGAGTCACCACAGTGGCCAGGCAACTACTGAAGCGGCCTTCACGGGAATCCCTGGAACGCCCGCAGGCGTACCTTGCCCATATTGATAACCGCTGGTTCCGGATCGCGCACTACGACTCAGTGGTTGTGTCCAATGCCGAGGGAACCGCGGCGTCCTGGTATAAGCGTGACCCCCGGAAGCTCAGGGAGATGCTCAAGCAGTCGGCAAGCCAGCATGCCCGGCTGTACAAAGAGTGGGACGACCTCGCTGACGCCTACAAAACCGCCTTGCCGGAACTGGTCTCAATGGACTCCTGGCGCAGGACCTTCCAAGCAGCTGCCCCGGGGCAGGACCACGTTGGTGGCCCCGCCGCCAGGAGCGCTGCGGCTTCCAGCTGACTAAGCGCTGTGAGTATGCACGGCTGGCCGGGCAGTAGTAGCCGGCGTTGCCAGCCTGCTCCGCCAGGCAGGGGCTGCCGTCAATAGTCGGTACAGCAACGTTCCGCTGACGGCCAGCAGCACAAGGTAGCCGACGGCGAGCAGCTGCCAGGTACCCGGCGGCTGCCACTCCGGCTGGAACATCTCCGTCCAGTTGACGTGGTCCATGACGCCGATCGTGTAGCGCCGGAGTCCTTCCATGAACACATAAACGTGGGCCAGGGCTCCCAGCACCAAACCCCACCGCACCATGGACTTTGTCCACGGAGTGACCCTGAAGCGGCGGAAGCGGGTGGTCACTCCTGCAGCCAGGATCAGCGTGACAACCATCGCCAGAGTGTAACGGCCTTGCCAGATCCATCCCAGCTTCTCGCTGGAACTGGCCTGCAGGGCCAGAGGCACCACGATGACGGTCAAAGTCAGCAAGGCCATCACCCAACGTCCCCGGACAGGGCGTGCCGTAAAAGCCAGGAAGAGCATGGCGCCGAATCCCAGGACCCATGCATAAACCGCAGCCGGTGGAGGCAGGGTGTCAATCCAGCCGAGAACGCCAACGTACTCGACCATGAAGAACACGGTCTTGTCCAGCATGGCAACAGCGGCTTCCTCAGCCGGTAACGGAGCACCAGCGAGCAGGCTGTCAAAGCTCTTGGCGGACAGCACCCACCAGAGGGCGAACACGCTTGACAGGCCGACGGCGAGGACGGCCAGTTGGAAACCACGGACCGCAAGAGTTCGAATAAACGCTTTGATTCCGAAGCAGAGAATAGCGGACACAGCGGCGATTGCTAGCCAGAGCAGGGAAAGCGGGCGGGTATGGGCCAGCAGGCTCCCGGACAGCGCTGCGCTGACAAAGAGCAGCCTGCTGCCAGGTATTCCGGCGGCAGTCCGCTCGAATATGGCACACAGGCTCATGAAGACAGCACCCGCTGCCGCGATCTCAAGGCCGTTGGGATTAACGGAGCCGGACAGGAAGAAGACAGCAGGAGTGAGGGCGATTGCACTGGCTATGACGGGTCGGTGGTAGTGGCGCAGCGACGATGCTGCGGACATTATCGCCCCGAGGAAAAACGCAACAAGCCATGCGCTGATAAGCCGCATCGCGTACAGTGCCGGCTCGCCACTGAGACCGCGGCTACCCAGTCCAACGATGGCGTAATACACCGGATTGTAGTTTCCAGCGGAAGTCTGTGCGGGTACCGGGCCGCGGTCTGACGCATCGATGGGCGGCGCGCACGCTGGAGTCAGATATGGGTGATGGGCGAAGCACTTGTAGGCGTCGAGGCTGGCCACATAACCCGGAACGTTCACGGTCAGGCGTTCACCCTGGACACCAGTACTGGCACCGCTGAACTGTCCCCTGGCGACGGCCGCAGCCTTGATGGCGTGTGCCGGTTCGTCGGGTATGGACATCAGGGGGGAAGCGAAGCTCCAAAGGGTCCCGATGCAACCGAACAGAAGCCAGGAAACCAACAAAACCCGCAGCGGCGAAGGGCGTTTTCTGTCGGGCAGGGATGACTTGAGCGGGCGCCGCAGCGTCGGCGTGAGGGAATTTTGCATGGTAGGTTTAACCATACTTTGGACGTACGGGGTTTAAATCCGTGCGCTCCAGCTTCTGGGGAGGATAACAACGATGCGCAGTTCTATTTCTGGTGCATCGACGTCTCCTCAATCGCCTGCCGACGCGCCCCCTTCAGTTCCCGGGCTTGCCATCGGCCTGTACCAGAACGCTGTTGTCCGGTTCCTTTTTGTCGGCGGTCTTTCCTTCGCCCTTGATCTGGGGCTTCTTGCTCTGCTTCATGAGGTTTTCGGTGTGGCACTGTGGCTTGCGACACCTATCGCATTCGTCGTCAGCCTGGTTTTCAACTTCCTGCTGCAGAGAATGTTCACCTTCCGGGCCACCAACAAGGGCAGCGTTTCCGCCGTTAAGTACATCCTGCTGGTAATTGTGAACATCGCAGTCAGCGACATCGTGGTGACAGGGTTTGATGCCCTCGGCTGGTCCTACCTCATCGGTAAGGCATGTGCCACGGTCATGACCACGGTTTGGAATTACTTCTTGTACCGCCACTGGATCTTCAAGCGGGATTCCGGAGAATAACGCTGCTGCTGACTGGCGGGTCCTCCTGAACATACGGCAGAAGTTGCTCCTCCAGCTCCACCTGCCCGGTACCGCGTGACTCTAGGTGTCAGGCGGCTGGGAACTTATTCCCTGCCGTGAGGCCAAGCCCAGACGAATCCGAGACCGTACCGCCGGACGACACAAAGAAGCCCCCTTTACCTGGATAAAGGGGGCTGTAGCTTTGTACACCGTCCGCCGAGGAAGACGTTTTGTCTCCTCCTCGCAGGGGATTGGAACCTAGGATTGGCCCGGTCCTGCTGATACCCCGGATCCGGAAGTAATACGGTCCCCGGTAGTCGCGGGGGCGATAGTCCCTCCGCCCATCTGCGGCTGTTCATGCTGCCCGCCCGCCCTGAGCCGTCCCAGGCCCTTACCGCCAGCAGCGGCAGCCCGGACAATAAGCGGCTGGCCCGGGTGGAGGTAGCGGAACAGGAGCAGAACTCCGGCGGCCGTGACCAGCAGATAGGCCGCCGTCAACGTGAACCACCCGAGGGGCGGCTGCCAGTCCGGTGAGGAGAAGAGCGTTTGCCAGTTGGCAATCTCACTGATTCCCACCACATACCGGCGGAGGACGTAAACGAACGTCAGGGTGTGGCAAAAAACAATCAGCCAGAACAACACCCGCGAAATATGCACTGCAACCGGGGAGGTCGGGAATCGAAGCTTCCGGAGTCCCAGGCCAACACTGACGAACAGTACGACGACGAGCGGCAGCGTATACCGGCCCTGCCAGATGAATCCCATGCCGCGCCACAGGGCCGTTTGCAGCAGCGCAGGGACCAGGTAGAGCATGGCCAGGGCCACCCAGTAGCCCGTCCAGTTGCGGAGGGGGCGGACGCAGAAGGGGACAATTAGCGCTGCGACCATCAGACCGCCCCAGACAAGCGTCACCAGTTCCGGTGCCGGGGTGTCCAGCCATCCCATGGTGCCTATGTACTGCGGGAAGAAATCGTAGGTCCGGTCAAGCATGATCATGAAGCCGCGGTAGAGGGGGGCATCCGGGTGCGGATTCGCGATTCCCTCAGGCGCCACGCCTACGTTCGCCGGCCCGTTGGCGGCAACGTACATCCAAAGGAATCCCAGCAAAGCGCCCGGGACGGCAATCGCGACGGCGGTCAGCACACGTCTGTCGGTGAAAACGGCGAGCGTGCGGCGCAGCCGGAACGAACAGACGCCGACGATCAGGGCACACAGCAGCCATACAAGGGAAATCTGCCGTGCGTTTGCCAGTACCACCGTTGCGGCCACGACAGTTGCAAGCGCAGGCAGGACCAGTCTTGTGTTGCGCCAGTTGTCCAGCACCACAACGAAACCGGCAAAGGCTGCCATGGTTGCTGCGATTTCGAGGGAATTCGGGTTGATGCCTCCTCCAAGGAACAGGATCATCGGAGTCATGGTGAGGGCCGCGACAAGGACGGGATATTTGGGGCGCCGCAGTTCTGTCAGGGCGGTGAACCCGGCGGCAAAGAACAAAGCACAGAGCGCCGCGCTGACGAGCCTCATGGCATAGATCGCGGGGGCACCGGACATGAACAGAGTGGGAAGCCCAACCACCCAGTAGTACATCGGATTGTAGGAGCCGGCGGAGGTTACGCCGATATTCGTGAAGGTGTCGTCCGCATAGACCGGCGCTGCGCAATCGGCTGCTTGTGCCCGGTTGAATTTATAGCAGCTTTGGGCATGAAGGCTGGCGATGTAGTTAGGGACCCGGACATGGACGCCGTGGCCGAAGGAAGTACCTTCTTCCACCAGGACCTGGCCCCGCACGACCGCGGCGGCCTTGATCGTGTGCGCGGGTTCATCGGGCGACCCCATAAGCGGGGTGGCAACCGCCCACAGCCCGAACAACAGGGCAAAGATTGTGGCCAGGAGCCCGAACGTCGGCAAGGGACGTGGAAGTCCGCGTCGGACGTTGTTGAAGAAAAGGGTCATTGTCCGTCTCCGTTGGTGCCGATCAGTGCACGGGCTTCGCTTACTGCTGTCTTGCTGGGTGACATGACAAAGGCGAAGGCGTTGGCGTTCTTCTGCGCGTCTTCGCTCAGGAGGCTCTGGCCGAGGGACCGGCTCAAGCGCGTCAAGGCGGGCTCGGAGTATTCCCGGCACATATGTACATAGATCACGGTGCCCAACGCGTAGCCGGAGGCCCCGTCCAATTCCTGCGCCACGCCGTGTGGGGACGAGTCCACATCCCCGGTAGTGACGGCGTCGACGACGGAGGAGGCCTGGAGCCGCCTCTGCTTGCCGTCAAAGACGAGTTGCGCTGCTGTGAAGCGGTTGCCGATGATGCTTCCGTCGAGAATGGAAATCCCGCCGTTGGTGTCATCCAGTTTGTCTGCGAGGTCCAATGGCGGCGACGATACCTGCCCTATAACCGTGGACGGCCAACTGTCCTGGGAATCCGGCTCCCACGCAACACCTGCCTCCCGGGTGAGGTAGTCATTCACCGGACGTACCGTATCCGAAGGACCTTCCGGTGCAATGACCGTGATTTCAAGGTCGGGGAGGTCCGTTCCGGTATTCAGGCCAAGGATTCGGGGATCGTTCCAGCGCGTGATCTCACCCTGCAGGATGGCGGCAAGGGTGGGGGCGTCCAGCACCACGTCATTGACGCCCTTGATTTTGATGGCTACGCCTACAGGCAAAACCCCCGCCGCCACCGATATGGCACCGCCAGGCGCGCACATGCCGCGAACAGCTGTGGCTTCCTGCGGAGTAAGCGGCGCGGAACCCACCGCGAAATGTGCCTGTCCGTCCTGGAGGGCTTTGAGCCCGGCTGCGGAACCGTCGGGGGAATAGCTCACCGAGGTGCCCTTAACAGCACTGCCCCATGCCAGGCCCCATGCGCTGACTGCGCCCTGGGCAGCATTGCTGCCGATTCCGGTAAGGGCACCTTGGACAGTGCCCGGGGGAGTGGTGGCACACGCAGACATGGACAGGAGCCCCAACAACAAGGCGGCAGCCTTTATTTTTGCTCGGAGAGAAACGGGAATCACCCTTTCAGCCTAGTGCCCGTGCCACGGAAGTTGAGGCAGGCCAACGTTCGATGGTGCACGGGGTTTGTCATGCGCACGCCGTAATTTCGTACAGCCGGGCAGAGGAACCTTGTGAGTCGACCATGGTGAAGCCGGGAGCATTCCCGATGTCGGTGACGCCTGGGTACTCCCGGGATCCGGGGAGATTTAGCAGGTATCGGCTCCCGAAGTCCAACACGTACCGTACGTTCTTGCTTTTCAATGCTTCACACATCCGGGCATCATCCGGTGTGTCCTTCAGGTGTTCATCAATCAGGATTGCGTCCTGGTCCTTTTCCGCGAACAGGTGGGCGGTCAAGACCCGCCGGCCGGTGTAGGCGTAGGCAAGGGAGCTGCCGTTCCACGGATTGTCGGCCACCACCGCATCGGCAGGAACATGATGTGGGAGACGCTTTAACAGCGCGAGCTCATCCGGGGTCAGCAGCTCTGAGCCCGCGTCGAACCGGTAAACAGTGGAGGCGCCGCCAATATAGTGCGTGACCGGGCCGGCGAATGTCGCCAGCACTGCGAAGACACCGGTAGCGAGTACGGCCCCGGCAACCGCTCCCCGGTTAGCCAGCCAGCGCAACCGCCGCTCCAGCGCGCCGTGCAGGCGGTGGGCAGCAGTGGAGTTCCGCCAGGAATCCCAGAGACGCAGGCCGCCCACAACTGCAAGCGGGGTTGCGAACAGCGGCAGCAGGGCAGCAAGCCGGTAGGTGTCCTGGTACCAGGTGCCGATGAGGGCATCGCGCAGTGCACCCTTGGGAAACGAAGCGGCCACCACGTACAGCGCACCAACGACGCCGTAACAGGCTGCCAGCCAACGCAATCTTCGAGTTTGGAAGACTGTGAGCAAACCGGCAACCGAGAGAATGGTAACGACCACCGCCGGTATGGCCGATTGCATGGGGCTTACAGTCAGGATTTCCCCGACGGCGGCCCCCGGCTTCACCGTCGGACCCCAGTTGTCGTAGGGGGCAGGGCGCAATTTCAACCAGAAAGCGGCTGCCACCACAAGGGTGAGCAGGGTCCCGCCGATGAAGAGCCATGCCCGCAGGACGCTGGCCTGGAACTTGGTGTTCCTGGCCAAGTGCCACCAAAGCAGCCCGAGAATCGGAAAACTCACGGCGATGGTCGTGTTGATCGAACTGGTGTGTGCAAAGGCAAGTCCCGCCAGCGCGAGGAACAGTGCCGAGAGCCAGCTGCGCAGCGGGTCTGTCCGCGTACGGCCAAGCCGGGCGACTGCCGCGAGGCAGGCTATGACCGCCGGCATCATGCTCAGTGCCAGCGCATACGGAAACAACGGACCCCAGACGATCATGAGGAACGGGAAGGCGACCTGGGCCGCCGCGATCACTGACGCCACCACGAGGGCGGCCGGCCGGCGCGAGATGGTCTTAGCCACCAGGAACAGGCACGACGCCGGCCAGAGGATGGCCGAAAGGACCAGGTTGAGCACGTTCTGCGACGTAGGGATGTCGACGGCGGCCAGCTGGACCAGGAGCGCCGCGAACGAATGCCACGCGGCAGGGTACACGGCATCGAAGCCGGAGACCCCTTGAAGCGACGCGAGATTCAGGGACGAAGCGTTGCCGGTGTCCAGGATGTACCGGATGGCGTTCAGATGGAAGACGTTGTCGAAGACCTGGGACGGGTGCTCGGGTGAGCCGACCAGTTGGATGAAGCGCCAGGTGATAGGGACAGTGGCAAGGGCCATGGCAGCGAAAGGCAACCACTGCCGCCGGGGAGGCGCGCCCGCCATCCGCCGGCGAAGACCTCGTGTGACCAGCAGGGCGGCGCCGGCAAGCAGGGCCGTCACCGCGGCAAACGGCAGGACGCTCCACGGGATGCCGAGTATCCCGGCGAGTACTCCCGCAAGTCCGGCAGCCGCCGTCGACAGAAGCGGTGCAAGGCCGAGGATGCCGCCCAGCCGGAATTTCAGGCATGTCGCCACTACAGCACCGGGGATATAGAACAGAAGGATGGTTACTACCACCGCGGGAAGGATACCGATCCAGCTCACGAAGGTACTTCCTCGGTCCTGTCCTCCTGCGCCTTGTCCCGGAGGAGTTGCAGGACCGCACGCAGCTGTATGGCTGTCACTGCTATTTCGCCGATCGCCAGGCCAAGGGCGCCGCCCGGGCCGCCCATCAGGCCGGAAAGGATGATCATGGCGGGCAGGCCCACCACGGCGCCGGTGATAGTGCTGGAGAATACAACGCGCATCCGCTTTGCCGGCACCAGCCAATGGGCGCCGGTGGATGTTGTCACGCAGACAAGCAGGAATGACAGGCCAAACCAGAAACACGTCCAGAAGTCGGCGGCCCGTTCTGCCCCAAACAACCGCTCGCTGGTCCACGGCCCAAGCAGTGCCAGGATCAGCCATCCGGTAAGTCCGAGTCCCGTGAGGGCCATGAGGGAAAACTTCCGGCGGTGCCGGTGGTCGGCGCCAAACTCGCTGACCCAGCCCTGGAGGCTGTTGCCCAGCGCTGCGGTGGCAAGCTGTCCGATGCGGTAGAACTTCTCGGCAGAGACGAAGGCAGCCAGCCCGGCAGCTGAAGCCGCAAACTGCACCACCAGCACAGGCGTGGAGGCGTAGGCCCCGGCGGCGACGGTAATACCTGCGCCGGCCCGAAGTCCCCAGATTTCTTTCAGCACGATGGGCGGAGTGAGTCCTTTGAAATCCTCGCGGTTGGAATGGTCTTTGTTGAACCACAGGGTTCCGGCGAGGCCAAGCACCAGCAAGGCGAGCGGGTAGATGTACATCTGCCCCGTTGCAAACAGGAGCGGAATTACACCAAGGGTCGCGACCATCCGGGGCACGACGTCATACTTTGCGATCCGGCCCGCATGCCCGGTTGCGATGCAGTACCAGGCCGGAGTCAGGCCTGCGGCACCCTGGGCGCACGCCATCAGGAAGGCCACCCAGAACTGGTTGCTGCCGCTCGTGAACATCAGGGCGACCGCCATGAGGGGCACGGTGCAAACGAACATGAAAGAACGGGTGACAAAGCTGACGGCGTAATGCCGCCGTCGTACGTGCTCTTCCGGTGCAGATGCCACGGCAGCCGGTCCCGTGAGCGGCCATCCCAGTGCTATGACAATGGCGGCAATAGACCCAACCGCCTGGCCCACCGCCAGGGAATTCCAGGCCGGCGTTCCGCCGACGTGCGCAATGATCGGCAGAAGGATGAACGACGCCAGCGAACCCAGCAGCGGCAGCCCGGCGAACGCTGCGATCCTTTTGATCATTCCTGTCCCCCTGGCCCGGGGCACGCACTACAGGTAGTCATACGCGTCCTTGCCAAGCCGGCCCCGCACAAAAACGTCTTCCACTTCGCTCTTGAACCTGGAGCGCTCGTTGAGGATGGCCGTCCGGTAGGTGTCCTGCTTTGCCACCTCCGAGTCAAAGTTGTCGATGAGTTGGGGAAGCATGGCTGCAGCTGTCGGCACTTCGTCTCGGCCAGGCGTGATCTTGTGTTCCCAGGGAACAGGAACATCCGCATAGAAGGCCCCCGAACCCCTGCGGGCCACCACGGTGAGTGCACCGGACAGGGCTGCCTCGCGGGGCATCCGGTCCTTGCCCGGGTGGTGTCCCAGATCCAGGTAGATACCGCATCCCTGCAGTGTTGCTACAACCTCGGACCTGGTCATCCCCGCGATGGGGCGCCACTCGATGGACGGTTGGCACTTCGCCTTCACGGCCTCAATAAGGTGTCCGCCCTTGGCCGGGTTGTAGGTGACCAGCTGCCGGTTGCGCGGCGACTCGGGCGTGCCCTGGAACTCAGCGTTCGGCGTGTAGTCCGAAAGCAACGAGGGCACGACGTCCAGGCGCGTGGCAATGAAGGCCCAGGCGTAGGACGACTGGACCAGGTGGACCACATCCCGGTCCTTCCGGAGCATGCCGGGGTTCACCCTGTTCTTCCACATCCGCGCGTAGGGAACAGCGCCTTCTTTCGCCTTTTCCACCAGCCCGGAGGTGTTGCGCTGCCACATCCTCTCCGCCATGAACGTGAGCGAGTTGTCGATGCTCAGCCACCAGCACATGCGCCGTGCGAGCTTAACCTTCGGCATTTCATAGATGTATGTTTCCGGGAAGACAACCACGTTCTCCGGCGCGTCCACGATTTCAGGAGCCTCGGGCGCGTTGTAGACGCTGTACTGCTCCACCCGCGCATTGTGGGCCGTGTGGGGATGCGGAACCAGGTAGGCATCCTGCCCAAGCTCCCGGAGCATATCCACGAGCTGGTGAAGGGCTTCGGGGCCTCCGGTCCTTAAGCCCTTGTGGTAGAGGACGAAGATTTTTCCTGAAATGGTGGTCATGACTGGTCTTTCGGTCTCGGCCGGGCCAGGGCACTGCTGAATAGTGGAATATTGCTACCGCAGCCGGGCGGCGAGGGAGTCGTCGATCTTGCCCATCCTCTGGCGGAGAGCATCGCGAACGCCCGCCAGCGCGGCGACGAGGTGCTTTTTCCGGTTGGGGCCAAATCCGAACCTGACAACATGGCTCTGGATCTCCATGTAGATCCGGCGGAGGACCCACGTCGGCTGTTTCAGGGCGTAGCGGCGGGCGAGAATCAATGAGTTGCGTGTGATGTAGTACACGCGGAACGGTGCGTGGTAGTAGACATAAAGTTTCTTGGATCCCACCCGTGCATGCCAGCCAAGGATCTTCATTGGACGTGCATTGCCCAGGCTGTGCTCCAGGTTGCAGCCCTTCCCAGCCAGGGCGCGCAGTCCACGCTCCCGGAGCCGGGCATTGAATTCTGAGTCCACGCAGTCAATGAAGAAGCCCTCGTCGAAAAAACCTATGGCCTTGAACGAGCTGCTGCGCACCAGGGTGCCGCTGGTCATCGGATCAAAAATCTGGGGTTCGTCCTGGCTGCCCCAGGTTGGCAGGGGGATGTTGTTGTGTGATTCAGCGCAGACCATCCCTACCGTTTCCGGTTCATGGGAGTTACGGGCCGTTGCCAATGCCGAAGCCACATAGTCGCCGGTGAACCGCGAGTCCTGGTCCATGGTCACAACCCATTCAGGATTCCAGCGGGCAATGGCTTCCTTGATGCCGACGTTCAGCGCGCGCGCAATCCCGGAATTGGTGCCGAGCCTGATGACAACAGCACCCGCCCGCTCCATCTCTTCCAGCGACTGCGAGACGTCGCTGGGTGAACCGTCGTCGACCACCACCACGTGCTCAACAAAGCGCAGGAGCCAGGTGACGTTGGCCACGTTTTCCGGGCCGGGGTTGAACGCCGAAACGACTCCGCACACGTCCCGTGACGGCTGGGTTGCTGCAAACACTTCGGACGCCATCACGCTGCCCTGGCCCGCCACGCGCGCCGGACCGCCTCATAGACGTTGCGGAGGAAGACCATCCGCGCCTTCAGGATCTTGGGCGCGGAACGGATGCCGTGTGGGGTCAGGTTTTCACCGTGTAAACGATGCAGGATGGTGTCTTCTTCCAGGTAAACGATGGAGCGGTTAACGTTGCCCACTATGGCCAGCCATTGGTCGTGGGACTCTTTCATGTACGGCGGGAAAGGCAGTACCTGCTGGAGGAGCCTGTGCCGCACTGCCATGGCGCATCCCCAATGAAGCCGGTACCCGATCACGATGCCGAGGATGTTGCGGACGGTGTGCGACGAATCTTCGGACCGCAGGCGGATCTCATGGAATGGTCCCAGGGGCCCATCGAAGTGCTTGCAGTTGCTGACCACCATGTCCTTGCCGCCCATGGCCGAGATCATGCGCTCCACCCGGCCCGGCAGCCACACGTCGTCCTGGTCCGAAAGGAAGACGAACTCGCCGCGGGCCTCAGTGAGGGCCCACTCGAACGTACGCACGTAGCCGTTGTTCCGCTCCGCCTGGATCAGCCGGATCCGCGGGTCGTTCATTCCGGCCACAATGGCCGGCGTTTCGTCGGTGGAACAGTCGTTGACGACAATCAACTCGTCGCGGGGTCCGATTTCCGCCAGGATTGAGTCGATTTGTTCCTTGATGTGGCGGGCGCCATTATATGCCGCCATGCACACGCTGACGCGCGGGTTTGGGGCGGATGCGGGCTCCATAAGTTTCTCCTCGTGCCTCCGGGCGGTGCCAGCGGGGCGGGCAGGTCCCAAGCAGTCTAGCAAGCTGCGCCTGCCGGGAAGGACGCGGGTGCCGGTCAACTATACTCGAGGGGACGCAGCCGCCGAGCTCTTCGAGCGGAAACCACGGAAGGAACCTCAGGTCCATGACCGTTGACGTAATGTTGCCGTACTACGGCGATGTCCATCAAATGAAGCTCGCCGCCCGCAGCGTGATGAATCAGGAGAACCAGGACTGGCGGCTTGTTGTCATCGACGACGGGTACCCCGATCCGGAACCCGAACGCTGGTTTTCAACCATCACGGACCCCCGCGTCACGTACATGAAAAACGAGCAGAACCTCGGTGCCAACGGTAACTACCGCAAGGCACTCACCCTGGTCGAAGCACCCTATGTGGTCATCATGGGTGCCGACGACATCATGCTCCCCAACTATCTGGACGTTGTGGTCAGCGCCTTTGAGGAATACCCCAAGGCAGACGTCGTCCAGCCGGGTGTCCAGGTGATCGACGAACAGGGTATTGCCTGCACCCCCCTGGTGGATGCAGTGAAGAAGGTCTACGCCCCGAAGACCAGTGAGCGCATCGAACTGAAGGGGGAGGCAATGGCAACCAGCCTCGTCCGCGCGGACTGGGCTTACTTCCCCTCGCTGGCGTGGCGTTCGGAGACGGTGAAGCGCATCGGGTTCACTGAAGGCCTGGACGTGGTCCAGGACCTCGCACTCCTGCTGGATATCGCTGCCGAGCACGGCTCCATGGTTGTGGATCCGGTCCTGGCATTCCTGTACCGCCGGCATTCGGCGTCTGATTCATCGGTGCGTGCATTGGATGGCAGGCGGTTTGATGAGGAGCGGCGCTTCTTCCAGGAGCAGGCCGAGCGTTTTGGCAAGTTGGGCTGGAAGGGAGCTGCCCGGGCTGCAAGTTTCCACACGACATCCCGGCTCAACGCCGCTTCCCTGATCCTGAAGTCGGTCCAGAAGGGCAAGTTCGATTCGCTGCCCCGCCTCGCCAAGCACATTGTGAGCTAGAGGTCGCAAAGAAAAGGGACGCCCATACGGGCGTCCCTTTTCTTGTTTACGCTTGTTTTTTGTTGTACGGGCCTTTTTCCGTGCCGCCCGGCGGGCGCGCTACTGCTTGTGCGGCTCTAAACCGTTGGCGGGGCCGCGCCCCAGGTCAATCTGGTCTCGGACATCAGCCAGTTCTGCCCGCAGCAAAGCCACTTCCTCGCAGAGGATCCGCACCTCGTCTTCAGCCTGCGACTGCTCGCGGGAGAGATGGAGGCAAACGCCCACCAGCAGAATCAGCGTCATGATGAACAGAAGGTTCGCCGGTACCTGGATGCCGATGAGCCCGCTGGCTTGTTCGAGGAGCGAGGGAAAAGCAGAAAGGAGCAGGGTGCCTATGCCGATGACAATCCATAGAACGGCATACTTCTCCCGAAGTTTCTGCCGGCGGAGCATCTCGAAGACAAAGAAGAGGATCGCCACGACGACGATGGAGCCCATAAGGAGCGACATATTGGAATCCTAGTTAGTGGACGGCTCGGTTTTCTTCCGCGTCAGGGCAAACAGCAAGGCCATTCCTGAGCGTCCGAGGTATACGGCGGCCTTTATTGGATCGTGGCTGGGGGTGCCGCCCTGGCGGGCACGCATCGAGACCGCGACCTGCCTGACAGTACAGCCGGAGCGGATCGCAACAACCAGCGAATCGATGGTGTCGCCAAGATACTCCGCCGGATAGTGGTCAACGTACTGGCGGATCGCTTTCATGTTTGCTGCCCGGAACCCGGACGTAACGTCCGTAAGCGTCGTACCGGCGACCCGGGAGATCGTCCACGCCAGTACTTTCATGGCCCATTTCCGCGGGCCGCGTACCGTGTAGTTGCCCTTGTCGGCGAACCGGGCCCCGATGGCGATGTCGGCATGCTGGAGACCGTCTAGCACAGCCTTGATATCGCGGGGATCATGCTGGCCGTCCGCGTCGACCTGGATGACCTGGCTGTAGCCGTGGCTTTTCGCATACTTGAAGCCGGTCCGCATTGCGCCGCCCACGCCCATGTTGAACGGGAGTTGCAGGACAGTAGCCCCTGCCGCCCGGGC
The DNA here is from genome assembly GCF_059090105.1 of Arthrobacter sp. K410C. NCBI lineage: Bacteria > Bacillati > Actinomycetota > Actinomycetes > Micrococcales > Micrococcaceae > Arthrobacter > Arthrobacter sp. K410C. Next base: position 335,629 of record NZ_JBNHFJ010000001.1, on the reverse strand, counting down.
AACCTGGGCTGTATTGTCGCGGGAGCCGTCATCGACGACCAGGACATCGCAGGGAGGACCGAATTCGAAGACTTCCCGGATGGTATTTCCGATGGCCTCGGACTCGTTCCACGCGGGCATGATGACGAGTGTGTCGGGGGTGCGGGCGGGCACGGTCACTGTTTGATCAGTCCATTCTTGATGTAGGACTCCAGGCGGGTGCTCGACAGGGGCGGCTCGTACCCGGCTGCCTTGATCTTGGTCAGGTCCAGCACGCTGTTGAGGGGACGGGGCGCTGCTTCCTTGCCCTTGAAATATTCGGCAGTGCTGACGCCGGTCACAGCGGCCCGCTCCTTGCCGGACAATTCGTACACATCGGCCGCGAGGTCAGCCCAGGATTGCGGCTCGCCGTCACTGCTGAGGTTGTAGGTCCCATACTCCGCACCGGAATCAATCAGGTGGCGGATGCCAGCGGCAATGTCCTCCGTGAAGCTGAGACGGCCAATCTGATCGTTGACGACGGAGGGCTCGATGCCTCGGTCAGCCAGTGATGCCATGGTACGTACGAAGTTGTTCCCGTCACCGATGACCCAGCTGGTGCGGACAATGTAGTGGCGGGGCACCACCTGGACAATCGCGTCACCGGCGGCCTTCGTCTGGCCATATACGCCAAGCGGTGTAAAGGGCTCGTCCTCGCTGTGGAGGACCTGGGCACCGTCGAAAACGTAGTCAGAGGAAACATGGACCAGTGTGAGGTCATGCTCGACAGCGGTCCTGGCCAGTGCGGACACGGCCGCAACGTTGACGGACCAGGCTTCGGCGCGTCCCTGCGGGGATTCTGCAGCATCAACCGCCGTGTAGGCGGCCGCATTGATGATGGTGGAGTAGTTCTTCCAGTTCCGGCCGGCGAAGGAATCCGGGCTGCTCAGATCGAAGTCGGAGCGGCCGGCGAACTCGACCGAAGGGTCTCCTTCGAAGAGGTTCCGGAGGGCTTTGCCCAATTGCCCGTTCGCGCCCACAACCAGGGTCTTCTTCGGCGGCATCGGCACGACGTCGGCCAGACGTGGATGCGCCTTGTCCTTGTCGGACAGTTCCGCCTGGCCCAATGGGATGGGCCAGGGGACCGCGACCGTCTCGTCTGCAAGGTTCAGAAACGTGTACTGGCTTTGGGCACCGGCTGACCAGTGGTCGTTCACAAGGTAGGTGTAAGCCGTGTTGTCCTCAAGCGTCTGGAACGCGTTACCCACGCCTCGCGGAATGAAAATAGCCTGGCTCGGATCCAGTTCAGCAGTAAAAACAGTGCCAAATGACGGGCCTTGGCGAAGATCGACCCAGGCGCCAAAGATTTTGCCGGTGGCTACCGAAATGAACTTGTCCCACGGCTCGGCGTGGATGCCGCGGGTGGTTCCTGCCTTCTCATTGAACGAGATGTTGTTTTGGACCGGGCGGAAATCCGGGAGCCCAAGGGCTACCATCTTCTCGCGCTGCCAGTTTTCCTTGAACCAGCCCCGGTTGTCGCCGTGCACCGGGAGATCGTAAATAACGACGCCGGGGATGGGGGTCTCGCGGGCAGCGAGCTTTTTCGAGAATTCCAAAGGCATGGACTACTGGCCCTGTTCCTTGTATTTGGCTTCGGTGGCTGCTTTCTGCGGCCGCCACCAGTCCTCGTTGTCGCGGTACCAGGCAATCGTGTCTTCGATGCCTGCGTCGAAGTTGGAGAACCGGGGTTCCCAGCCGAGTTCATCGCGGAGCTTGGTGGAGTCGATGGCGTAGCGCAGGTCGTGTCCGGGCCGGTCTACCACATGGTCGTAGGCGTCCGGGGACTGCCCCATGTGCTTGAGGATCAGTTCGACGACGTCCTTGTTGTTCTTTTCGCCGTCGGCGCCGATCAGGTAGGTTTCGCCGATCCTGCCCTTGGCGATGATGGCAAGGACTGCCGAGGAGTGGTCGTTGGCGTGGATCCAGTCACGGACGTTTTCGCCCTTGCCGTAGAGCTTGGGCCGGACGCCGTCGATTACGTTGGTAATCTGCCGGGGGATGAACTTTTCCACGTGCTGGTACGGGCCGTAGTTGTTGGAGCAGTTGCTGATGGTCGCCTGCAGCCCGAAGGACCGCACCCAGGCCCGGACCAGCAGGTCAGAGCCTGCCTTCGTTGAGGAGTACGGGCTGGAGGGGTTGTACGGGGTCTGCTCGGTGAACCGCTCGGGGGCATCCAGTTCCAGGTCGCCGTACACCTCGTCGGTGGAGATGTGGTGGAAGCGCTTGTTGTGCTTCCGGGCAGCCTCGATCAGGGTGTAGGTGCCGATGATGTTCGTGTCCAGGAACGGGCGCGGGTCATGCAGCGAGTTGTCGTTGTGCGATTCGGCGGCGTAGTGGACCACCACGTCCGTGGCGGCGACGAGCCCCTCCACCAGGCCGGCGTCAGCGATATCACCCTGGACAAAGGTGAAACGGTCCTCGGGAAGGCCGCGGAGTGATTCCAGGTTGCCTGCGTAGGTCAGCTTGTCCAGAACGGTCACATGGTCATCGGTGTTATCAAGTACGTAATGGACGAAGTTGGAACCGATGAACCCGGCACCGCCGGTAACAAGAAGTCGCTGCATAATTCCCAAGAGTACCGGATTTGCCGCGGCAGTTAGCGAAAGGAAAGATGGGGGACATGCGCGGAATAATACTTGCCGGCGGTACCGGCTCCAGGCTTCACCCCATCACTCTGGGCGTCAGTAAGCAGTTGGTCCCGGTCTACGACAAGCCGATGATCTACTACCCGCTATCCACTCTGATCCTTGCCGGCATCCGGGACATCCTGATTATCACCACCCCGCATGACGCCGACCAATTCGAACGGCTGCTGGGGGACGGATCGCGTTTCGGCGTTTCCATCACCTACAAGCAGCAGCCCTCCCCGGATGGCCTGGCGCAGGCCTTCATCCTGGGCGCAGAGCATATTGGCGATGACAACGTTGCCCTCGTCTTGGGTGACAACATTTTCTACGGCCAGGGCATGGGTACGCAGCTGCGCCGGTTCGAAAACATCGACGGCGGAGCGGTCTTCGGTTACTGGGTCGCCGATCCGAAGGCTTACGGAGTGGTTGAATTCGACTCCGAGGGACGGGCTATTTCGCTTGAAGAGAAGCCGGAAAAGCCGAAAAGCCATTACGCGGTTCCTGGTCTTTACTTCTACGATAACGACGTCGTGGAAATTGCCCGGAACCTCAAGCCCTCTGCGAGGGGGGAACTTGAGATCACGGACGTCAACCGGACTTACCTGGACCAGGGAAGGCTGCAGGTGGAAATCCTTCCCCGGGGAACTGCGTGGCTGGACACCGGAACCTTCAACGACCTCAATGACGCCTCCAACTTTGTTCGCACCACCGAGAACCGGCAGGGCCTGAAGATTGGGGCACCCGAGGAAATCGCGTGGCGGCTCGGCTTCCTCACGGACGATGAACTGCGGGAGCGGGCGGAGCCACTGGTCAAGAGCGGTTACGGCTCCTACCTGATCGACCTTTTGGAGTACGGCCACTAGGCAGTAGGCCCAATAAAGAGGGAGGCGGAACCCGCTGTGCGGGTTCCGCCTCCCTTTCCCTTTCGGTTAGCGCAGGGTGATTCTCGCGCCGCCTGCTGCTGTCCAGGTGATGCTGCCGCCCTGGAACGACTGGCTGCAGGAAGTCCTGTCCGCGGTGCAGGCCTGGCTGTTGGTGGGATACCCCAGGGCCCCGGCTTCGAATCCCTGGCTGGCCCAGCTCTGCTGGATCGGCCCCGGAGTTATCAGGTGGGCGCCGCTGGCGGATGACCACATAACCGTGCCCTTTTCGAAGTTCTGGAAGCAGCCACCATTGCGAAGGCCGCAGATGGTTCCGCTTGTGGGGTAGCCCAGTGAACCGGACTCGTAACCTGTGGCGGCCCACCTTTCCCTGATGGGCGTTGAAGTAAGAGCCTGCGCCCCGGTGGCAGGGGAGTACATCACCGTGCCCTTGGAAAAGTTCTGGAAGCAGCCACTGTTGCGCAGCCCGCAGATCTGCCCGCTGACCGGATAACCGAGTTTGCCGGCCTCAAAACCGGAGCTGACCCATGCGTCCCGGACAGGACCGAACATGACCGCATTGGCTCCGCTGGCCGGCGACCACAGCACCGTTCCCGAGGAGTAGTTCTGGAAGCACCCGCCGTCCACGAGTCCGCAGATCACCGCGGATGCCGGGTAACCGAGGGACCCGTTTTCGAAACCTGTCTTTTGCCACAGGTCCCTGATGGGCCCCAGAATGCTCGGCTGGGCGCCGGTGGCAGGCGAGTACATCAATGCACCCTTGGTGAACATCTGGAAGCATCCGCCGTCCTTCAGGCCGCAGTGCTGGCCGGAGGTTGGATAACCAAGGCTGCCTGCACCCCAGCCTGTGCGTTCCCAGCCGGCCGCCATGGGTCCTGCCGCCACAGTTTGGGGCGGAGTGGTGGCCGAATAGGCGGCCACTCCTTGCTCAAACGGCTGACGGCATTCGGTTTGGACTGCTCCGCAGCTTGCAGGACCGGTCGGATAGCCGAGCCGGCCGTTCTCGAATCCGGATTTCTGCCAGTAATCAAGGATCCGGCCGGTCAGTGTAAATGCCCCGGTGTTGGGGGAGAACAGGAGGGCACCGCCCTGGAACAACTGGTAGCAGCCGCCTCCGCGAAGCCCGCACACCTCTCCCGCTACCGGGAAGCCAATCGGTTCTCCCCTTGTACGGGAGTCTTTCCAGGTTTCTCCCATACCCATGAACACCGGCCAGGCGCCTGAAGTGGAGGTCCAGGCTACAACGCCGCCGCTGAAGTTCTGGGTGCAGGAGGTACTGGTGCAGACGGCTTCCGCGGTCGGGTAGCCGAGCAGCCCGTTCTCGAAGCCCGCGCGGCCCCATGCATCCAGCAACGGGCCGGTTTTCACCAAACGGGCACCCGTCGCCGGGCTCCACAGAACGGAACCGGCCTGGAAGAGCTGGAAGCATCCGCCGTTCTTAAGACCGCAGACCTGGTCGCTCAGCGGATACCCGAGGCCACCGTTTTCGTAGCCCTGCGCCGCCCAGTACTCACGGATAGGTCCGAATGGCACCAGCGCCGCTCCTGTGGCTGGCGACCACATGATGGAACCGCCCTGGTAATTCTGGAAGCAACCGCCATTCTTCAGTCCGCAGATGACGCCTGATACCGGATAACCCATCTGGCCGTTTTCGTATCCCTTGCGTGCCCAGGCATCGCGGATCGGTCCTGCAAGGCTGGGTTGTGCCCCCGCCGTGGGAGACCACATGACAACTCCGGTCTCGTATCCACGGAAGCATCCTCCGTCGCGAAGCCCGCACACTATGGACGAAATGGGCGCGCCAAGGGACGGCATGGATGCGCGAAGCGCGTCGATGGCCCTGGTGGCGGCGGGCGGGACTCCGCTTGAGGCAAACGCCTTCAGTCCCGCGTAGTCACCGTTCCAGACGTTGGAGTCGCCGGCAAAAGGCCCCGTGCTGCTGTACTGCCAGATGCTGTACGTGCCCCAACTGGCGGTTGGCACAGGTCCGGCGTTGTTGGTGGGGGAACTGGGGTAGGCGGCGACCCAGAGCGGGTAGTCACCGAAGCCGGCCGGGTTGCCTAGGCACTGGTTCCACCAGTTTGTGTTGGTATAGATGACCGGCAGCCTGCCAGTCAGGGACTGCACTGTGTTGCCGAAGTCCCGCACCCAGGTTTGGAGCTGTGCGGGAGACATGTTGTAGCAGGTGTTGCCGAAGTAGAAGCCGTTGATGGTCCGGCCTTCATAGGGATTGAACTCAAAGTCCAAAACCGGCGGCATGGTGTATCCGTCGCCGGACCAGCCGCCACCGTTCTGCACGAAGTAACGGGCCTGGTCCGCACCGGAGGACCAGTTGGGAATCGCGAAGTGGTAGGCGCCGCGGATCATGCCGATATTCCGCGAGCCCTGGAACTGGGAGCCGTAGTAGGGGTTCGTGTAGTAGTTGCCCTCGGTGGCTTTGACGTAGGCGAAACGCGCCCCCATGTTCCACTGGTGCTGCCAGTCCACGCTTGGCTGGTGCCCGCTGACGTCCAGTCCCTGCACACCGAACGTTGGCATCCAGGTGCCTTCGCTTGCCAGCGGTTCCGTACTGAGTTTCTTCAGCGAGTCTGAGCGGGCGGAGGTTACCCGTGCTGAACGCTGCCCCATCTCGGCCCCGCCCACACCGACCGCCTCCGCCATTGACTGCGTCGTCCCGGGGGATGGGGCCGGGGCCTGCGGTTCGCTGGCTTCCGGACTGGCTGCAGCTGGGGATGTGGCCCTGGGCTCCGTGGTCGCCGTCGGAACCGGGGCAGGTGCCGAAGGCTCGGCTGTGCCCGGCGCAGGCGAAGACGTGGCAGGTGCCGGAGCAGGTTCGACGGCGGACGCAACGCCCGCCAAGCCGGGACCAGCCAGCAAGGAGGTGGCTAAGAGCGCTATTCCCAAGGATTTCCATGAGGGGCGACGGGACTGAGACGGGTTCCGTTTCATAATGGCTCCGGAGACAATGAGGCGCTCCATGAGCCCTCATCTGGGTTGCTGTTCCGGCAGATCCCCCAGGAACGAACCGGACAGATTGTTGATCATTAACGCGCTCACCATAGCACCGTGTTGCTGGTGTAAACAGTGATACTGCTGAGGCACTTGAGAATCTTGTGACTATCCTGCGCTTATCCACAGTTGATACTGAGCACTTGTTGCAGAGCTGGGGGCTCTTTAGGCTTTTACCAAATCGCACTGCGGTCCGCTGGGGAAGGCAGTCGTTTGGGGGAACAATATGGATGCTCTGGCAATTGTCGAGGATGAAGTCCGCGAGCTCATCCGGCGCAGGGGACTTGATCCGTTGAGGCAGGCAGGCGAGGTCCGAAGGCTGGTTGAGGCTGTCGTTGTCGACTACGACGAGCGGGCGCTTACGGGTCCGCTACCGCCGCTTGGCCCTTTGGACACGGCACGCCGGTTCCTTTTTGATGCAGTGGCTGGCTTTGGAATCCTGCAGCCACTGCTCGACGATCCTTCCATAGAAGAGATTTGGCTTAATGCCCCCAATGAAATCTTTGTGGCCAGGAACGGTGAGTCCGAACTGACGTCCCTGAGCCTTTCGGAACAGCAGGTGCGGGACCTGGTGGAGAGGATGCTCAAGAGCTCCGGCCGCCGCCTGGACATGTCCTCCCCGTTCGTTGATGCGGCTTTGCCCGACGGCTCCCGGCTGCATGTAGTGATTCCCGACGTCACGCGCCGGCACTGGGCCGTGAATATCAGAAAGTTCGTTGTCAAAGCCAGCCGGCTCGAACATCTCGTCGAACTGGGCACCCTGACTCCACAATCAGGGCGGTTCCTCGGTGCGGCTGTTTCAAGCGGGCTGAACATCCTGGTGTCAGGGGCCACGCAGGCGGGCAAAACCAGCATGCTGAATTGCCTTGCCGCTGGCATTGGAAGCAGGGAGCGGGTCATCACGGTCGAGGAGATCTTCGAGCTGCAGCTCCCGCTGCGCGACGTTGTGGGACTCCAGTGCCGGCAGCCGAACCTCGAAGGAGAAGGAGAGATCCCACTCCGCCGTCTGGTGAAGGAAGCCCTGCGCATGCGGCCGGACCGCCTTGTTGTCGGAGAAGTCCGCGAGGCGGAGAGCCTGGACATGCTCATTGCGCTCAACTCCGGCCTTCCGGGTATGTGCACCGTCCACGCCAACTCCGCCCACGACGCCGTGACAAAGATCTGCACCCTTCCCCTCCTGGCGGGGGAAAACATCTCATCAGCCTTTGTTGTGCCCACAGTCGCCTCATGCATCGACCTTGTGGTGCACTGCAGCCGGCGGCCGGACGGACGCAGGGAGGTTACCGAAATCTTGTCCCTCGGCCGCCGCGTGGAAAACGGCATCATCGAGTCATCACTTGTTTTCGCCATGACGGACGGGGTCCTGCAGCCCCGCGCCAACAGCATGCCGGCGGCGGAGAAATTCGCGCGCGCAGGCTTCGACGTCGCTGCACTGCTGGATCCGCGATGATTTCTGCCTTGCTGGGGGTAACGACAGGAACAGGGCTGTTCCTCATCTGGTGGTCGCTGTGGGAATCCCCGCAGCCGGGACGCCGAAACCGCAAACCCAGCCGGGTAGCCGATCTCCTGGTTGCGGCAGGGGTGGACAAAGTATCGGTCAGCGGGCTGCTGGGCACCTGCCTGGGCCTTGCTCTGTTCGTGGCCCTGGTCTTCTTCGCGGTCAGCCGCTCCTGGCCCATCGCGGCCTGCTTTGGGCTGTTTGCGGGCTGGCTCCCCGTCACAATCCTGCGATGGCGTGCCAAAAAGAGGACGGCCATGCTTCGTCAGCTGTGGCCGGACGTCGTGGACCACCTGCGTTCCGCCATTCGGGCAGGACTGCCGCTGCCCGAGGCACTGATCCAGCTTGGCGACAAGGGCCCCGAAGAACTACGGCCGGTATTCCGCGAATTCGGCGCTGATTACCGGGCCGGCGGACAGTTCGACGGTTCGCTCAACAAACTCAAGCACAAGCTGGCCGATCCCGTGGCGGACCGCATCGTCGAAGCCTTACGCCTGACGCGGGAAGTGGGCGGCTCCGACCTCGGCAGACTGCTGGGCACACTAAGCGAGTTTTTGCGCGAGAGCGCCCGCACCCGCAGTGAACTGGAAGCACGGCAGTCCTGGACCATAAACGCCGCACGGCTGGCTGTAGCGGCACCGTGGGTCGTCATGATCCTGCTGGCCACCCGGCCGGAGGCAGTGCAGGCCTACAACACGCCGGCGGGCGCCGCGGTACTGCTCGGCGGCCTCGTTGTTTCCCTGATCTGCTACTCCATCATGCTGAAAATAGGGGCCCTGCCAGAGGAAGAGCGGGTGCTCCGGTGACTGTTGCCTCGCCAGCCGCCATCGTCTGTGGAACACTTCTGGGCATTGGCCTGTGGCTCGTCATCTTTAGGTCGCCGTATATGCGGGCAACGACGTTTGCGGAGCGGATTGAGCCCCAGCTCAAGTCCCAGAACCTGGAGTCGCGGCTGCTGCGTACCGGAGAGCAGACAGTTACCCCGTTCGGCCCGCTCGAAAGGATTCTGCGTCCCGTCATACGCGACCTGCTGACCGCGCTCGGAAAGTTGAATCCCTCACCGGGGGCCACCGTCCGCCGGCTTGCGCAGGCCGGAATCGGCAAGCCGACCATTGATTTCAGGGCAGAACAACTCCTCTGGGCGGCAGCGGGGTTTGCGGCGGCCCTGGGTTTGACGTTGGTCGGTGCAGCCGCGGGACGGTTCAACGCGCTGTTCGCGGCCTTGGCCGTCCTCGGCAGTGCCATCGGCGGTTTCATGCTGCGAGACTACTGGCTGGGGGTCCAGGTCCGGCGCCGGGAGGCGAAGATGATGGCTGAATTCCCAAGCCTGGCAGAACTCATGGCGCTGGCTGTGGGTGCAGGGGAGAGCGCGACCGGCGCCCTGGACCGGGTCTCCCGGAGCGCCAAGGGCGAACTGGCGAAAGAGTTTTCCAGGATCCTCGCAGAGACGAGGGCCGGCAAGCCACTCATGCTGGCACTGCAGGAGTTCTCAGCACGAACCGATCTGGCCCCGCTGGTCAGATTCGTAGACGGCATCATTGTGGCAGTCGAACGGGGCACGCCTTTGGCCGACGTGCTTCGCGCCCAGGCACAGGATGTGCGCGATACCGCCAAGCGCGACCTGATGGAGTCCGCCGGCAAGAAGGAAATCGCCATGATGGTACCCGTCGTTCAACCTTAGTAGTACTCTCAAAGCATGAGCACCACCGCCGTCTACGTTCGGCAGTCCGAGGACAAGACAGGCCACGAAGCCGCCGTGCAACGCCAAGAGGCTGACTGCCGCCTAATCGCTGAAGCCAAAGGCTGGGACAGCCCGGAGCTTTACGCTGACAACTCCATCAGCGCCACAACCGGCAAGACCAGACCAGCCTTCGAAAAGCTCCTCCAAGACGTTGAACGAGGGCACATCCGCGGCGTCGTAGTCTGGCACCTGGACCGCCTGACGAGGTCCATGAGGGATCTCTCCAGAATCATCGAGGCAGGACAGAAGCACCGGGTCAACATCGCTTGCGTCCATGGTGTCTCCCTCGATCTCGGGGATCCGACCGGCGTGGCTGTTGCTCAGATTCTGACGGCCATTGCCGCTATGGAGACGGCTCACAAGGGTGACCGTCAGAAGGCCGCGAACAAGCAACGCGCAGCCAAGGGCGAGGCCTTCTGGAGCCGCCGTCCGTTCGGCTATGACCGGACACCGGAGGGCCGAGTCTTCACCGTGGAGCCGGAAGCGGAAGCCATCCGGCAGGCTGCAAAAGCTATCCTGGACGGGGCAACGCTGAGCAGTGTCACAAGGCAGTGGAACGCGGACGGATTCACCACCACCACGAAGGAACAGGGCAAGTGGGGAGTCACGCAGATCCGCCGGGTCCTGATGAACCCTCGCTATGCCGGGAAGCGGCTCTACAACGGCGAGGCCCAGGAAGCTTCGGGCAAGTGGGAGGCCATTTTGGACGAGGACACGTCCCGGCGGCTGGAGGAGATGCTTACTGACCCTCGCCGTCGCACCGCCCCAGATGATCTGAACTCAAAGTATCTGCTTTCGGGAATCGCCCTTTGCGCAAAGTGCGGCAGCAAGATGTTCGCGGCTCCCGTCCCGTCGAAAGACAAAGGCATCAAGCGCATGGTTTACCGCTGCTTCGGGGGTTACTGTCTGCAGCGCGGTCTGGAGCCGGTGGATGACCTTGTGCAGCGCGTCATTATCGCCCGGCTCTCGCTTCCGGACGCGGCTCAACTTTTCACTGCCGGAGACAACACGACAGACCTCCGACGGAAAGCAACCGACCTGCGGGAACGGCGTGACGCTCTGGCATCACTCCTGGCCGACGGGCTTCTGTCAGCAGCAGCCGTACGGGAGGAATCGGGAAAGCTCACTCGGGCCTTATCCCAAGTAGAAGACTCGATCAGCTCTGCCGAGAGCCTGAATCCTGCGAGTGCGCTTATCGGAGCGGATGACGTGGCCGCAGCTTGGTACGGCCTGCCTCTCGGAGTTCAGCGCCAGATCATCCGGTCGCTTCTGACAGTCACGTTGCTTCCGGCTGGGAAGGGCCGCGGTTTCGACCCTGAGCAAGTTCAGCTTGAGTGGCGCGTATGATTCTTTACCTTTTCAGCGCCAGTGCTTGGAAAGTCTGATCTTCGCCATTTAGATTTGAAGACATAAGAAAGGTGCCCGACACGCCTTAGGTTGCTAGGTGAAAGGCTGTGTCGGGATTGTCGAAAGACATCAACAAGGCCCGAGCGGAGCTGGCCGTACGAGTCCGCGACGGTAAACCTGTCGAGGATGCTCGGCGTAGGCTCGCTGCCGCCAAGCTGGAGCAGTACATCACCAAGGTGATTTCTGAAGCGCCTGCTTTGAGTGCTGAACAGCTCGATAGGATCTCCTGCTTGCTTCGCCCCAAGGGCGGTGCCGAATGAAGCAGCAGCCGAAGAGCAAGACTGATTTGGGCGCATCTGGCGCGGTGAACACCAACGTCACTATCGCTCGTGGAACCTGCCCCAAGTGTGGCAAGCCCAGCGTTCCTATGCGAAACAACTTCACGCTGCACGAGCACCGGAACGCTGACAAGGTTACCGAGCCCGCCCGGAGGATCTGCCTCGGTCCGGGTCCTGAAGTCATGTTCACGTTTCTCCTGCGCTCCTTTGACCTGGACGTGCGGAAGGACCATGACGTGCCCAGCCTCTTTGACGATCCGGACTGGATTGAGAAGCAGCGCATGCGGGATGAGCGGGACCGCGCTAGGTACGGAGGTTGACCGATGAAGCTAGACAAGTTCACGTGGCAAAAGCGGCTGCGGAGAGCCGACCTGACCAAGGCCGAGTACTGCGTGCTAGTGAACATCAGCACCTACACCGGCCCAGACCTGAAGGGCGCGACGATGAGCGTCGCCACTATTGCATCTGATTGCCGAATTGACGCTAGGTGGGCAAAGCGCGTCATGAAGTCGCTCCAACAAAAGGGCTACCTGAAAGTTGCCGCCGCGGGAGGCAATGCCCCAGGCAACACGAATACCTATGAAGTGACGTTGCCAGCGGCAAATGGGGTGGTCGCTATGACCCCCCTTACGGGTGGCGAAACGTCGCAGATAGGGGTGGTGAAACGTGCGTCTATGGGTGGTGAAACGTCGCAGAAAGGGGTGGTGGCCATGACCACCCAACCAGAGTATTTACCAGAAAGAGCACCAGAAAAAGCATCAGATGCTGCTGACGCAGCGGACGAGTTCAAGGTCTGGTTCAAGGCTTATCCAAAGCAGGAGCAAGAGGAAAAAGCAAAAGCTGCCTATACACAAGCGCGGTCCAAGACTGACGCGGTGACTCTCCTTCTAGCAGCGCAGAAGTACAGCGAGAAGGTCAACCGCGAGATGACCGATCCCAAGTTCGTGAAGCTGCCAGCCAACTGGCTCTCCAAGGAATGTTGGCGAGATTTCGAGATGGTCACTTACAGAGACCGGTTCGACAACGAACAGAAGGTGGTGCGGTGGGAGAGGGAAGAGATGCTCAAGCGGGCAAAGAAGGAAGCGGCAGCGAGGGCTGTGGACTATTGGTGAAAGCCAACACCCAGCCCTCAGTCGCAGTCATGGGCCTCTCGAAAGCCCAGTACATCGAACTGTGCGACACGTACCGGGACAAAGCCCAGGAAGCCCACGACGAGGCCCGCGTCTGGAGGAACCGGGCGTGCCTGGCTGAATCACAACTGGCCGTGCTCCGCGCGGAGTATGAGCCGGCGAACCACCAGCAGGACTGACAAGCAGTAAGCGAAAGGAAAGAACAATGAGCACTCACACACCTGATGACGAGCGCACAGCGCTGGCACTGGCGCGAGCACTGGTCACAGGCCAAGGAGCCGACTACTTCCGGCTCTGGCCCAAAGACCCTGAAGCAATCGAAGGACTGGCCGGCGCAGCAGTGAACCTGTTAGCCACACTGGCTCGTGATCCGCGGCTGCTCGGAGCGGAGAAAGAGCTGGACATCCTCACCACCGCGATACTCCAGCTCGAGGCGGAGAGCGACCTCCAGTGAAAGGCACCGGCACCCCAGACCTCGCCAAAGCCTCACAGATGGGCAAACACCCACAGGAGACCCTCCACACGCCCACAGAGGCGCAGAAGGCTCCCAACCGATCTGCAGGAGCGAAGCCAAAGCCGGATCCCCGGAAAAGGACGCGAGTTTTTGGGCAGAGACAAAGCCGGATCACCCCGCTCTGGACCAAAAGTTTTATCCGGGTGGAAAAGTGCGAAAACTGCGTACAGAAGGGAGGCAGGGATGACTGCGAGGAAAGGCTCGGCCGGTGGCGTTCAACTGGTTGCTGTGAAGCGTCACGGTGCGCCGGGTTACCGGCAGGGGTGTCGCTGCCGGGCTTGTATGGATGGTGAGCGGGCGCGGCGGAATGGGGAGGCCCCGCCGCCGGTTGAGGTGTCTGCCGTGCCTTCTGCTGGTCGTCGCAGGCAGGGGGAGATGGAGCGGGGCACGCGGAAGCTGATCCGGTCGATGGATTTGGAGGGGACGCCGGCTCAGAAGCTTTTGATCGCGCAGGCGGTGTCTGGCGCGAGGGCGCTGGATGAGGCGCTCGCGGCGGGCCGCCCGTTGTCTGCGGCGCATAAGATGCACTCGGCAGCGGTCAAGGCGTTGGAGGCGTCGATCCCTCCGCCTCCGTCGGAGCCTGTCGACGACGATGACCCGGAGGATCTGGACTTGTGGGTGGCGGCTATTCACCGGCCGTCGGATCAGTGCCAGGAGAGTTTCCCGGTGGTGACGCCGGGGGCGTGTGGCGCTTGTGATGCCGCCCCGGGAGCGCGGGCCTTGTATGGGCAGAAGCATCCGGACGAGCCGGGACACAGGTACGGCATGAGCCGGGAGCAGTGCGGGTGTGCTGAGTGTGTGGCCGAGCTTGCCCAGGCGGCTCGCATGATTTGACCACAATAGGGTCAAACGGGCGCTGAACACGGCACGATAAAGTTGCTGTAAGCGAGTTTCCGTGGACCGCAACCGGGCAGGTCGAAAACCACCCGAGCGAAGCAAGTGGAAGCGCGTAGCAGTATCGCGGCAGGGCGACACCCACCGCATGTTGGACCATACGGAGAAACCTCCGCCGCTGGCAGCGCGTAACGCACCAGCTACAAGCGCCACAACAGGGCGCGGCGTCGAGTGCAACCCCGGGAAAAACCATCATTCATCTTTCCGTGCCCTCGTGCGCGGTATCCCATGAAAGGCCATTGACGTGGCAACGAGAATGAAGCAAATGATTTGGGAGCAGCTCGACAAGCAGAGAGCTGAAGCCCGCAAGATTCTGGATCTGGCGCAGAGCGAGAACCGTGAACTCACCGCTGATGAGACCAAGACCTTTGACGAGGTGATGGAGAAGATCGCTTCCGGCGAGTCGCAGCTCCGCCGCCTGGATGGGTTCGAGGAGCAGGTGCGGAGTGCTGAGTCCGGCATGCTGGGCGGGGGAGCACGGGCTGAGAGCCGCGCCGGGACGTTCGTCTATGAGGCGACAGGGGAGAGGGCAGCGGTAGGCCGGGACGAGAGCTTCCGGTCCCACCCGGTGGTCGCCGCCCACAACGAGCCGAACGAGGACCACGCCGTCAGCCAGTACGGCAATCTCGGCAACATGATCCGTGCTCTGTCCACGACGGGCGGCTCCGCGGTTGTTCCCACCATCTGGGCCGCGCAGCTCATCGATCTGGCCCGGAACAAGTCCGCTGTGATGCAGGCCGGTGCGCCGATCATTCCGATGGACGCCGGTGTTGTGAAGATTGGCCGGCTGACGGGTGATCCTACGGCTGCGTTCCGTGCGGAAGCTTCTGCGATCACGCCAAGTGATCCGACGTTCGACAACGTGACCCTGACGGCGACCACGATGAGTTCGTTGGTGATCGGCTCTCTGGAGTGGTTCCAAGACGCGGACAACGCGGATCAGATCGTGAAGGACGCGATCAGCAAGGCGATGGCTCAGCGCCTGGACCTTGCTGCCCTTTACGGCGGCATCACTGCCGGTGCTGGCACGATCAACCTGCCGACACCGCCGAACCCTCGCGGTGTGCTTGCTGCACTGAACGCGGTTCTGCCGGGGAACGTTCTGGGTGCCGGGGCGAACGGTACGGCGCAGACTGCGGCCACGTTCTACAACGAAGTGCTGGACACGATCTACAAGGTCCGGTACGCGAACGAGGAACCGACCGCGCTGATCTGGAACGCGAAGCTGGCCCGGCAATACGCCGGAGCCAACGACACGACCGGCCAGCCACTGAGGCTCCCCGCGGATGTCGAGGACCTTCCTCGGCTCATGACGAACCAGGTTCCTTCCTACACGCAGGGAACTATGACCAACCGCGCGACGGATCTGTTCGTGGGCGACTGGAACCAGCTCCTGATCGGCCAGCGCCTGGCAGTCACTATCCAGGTCCTGACGGAGAAGTACGCAGACACCGGCCAGATCGGCATCGTGGCGCACTGGAGGGGCGATGTTCAGCCTGCCCGTCCGGCAGCGTTCGCTGTGTACCGTGCGATCCAAGGGGCGCTGTGATGAGCAAGAGCAGCGAGGAACTGGAGGACCACGGTTTGAGTCGGGATGAGGCCGCTGCTGTGGCAGTGCCGGAGATCGGCGTCTCCGGTCTAACCACCGGGGGAGGCGCTGAGCGGATCTCGCAGGGGTACCTGCACACCGTCCACCCGGACACCGGAAACGAGGTGGTCTTCGTACCCGGTGAAGCACTGCCGGACTGGGCTGTGAAAGTCCAGAACGAGGCCCAGGCCAAACGCTTGAACTCCACTGCAGGCTCTGAGGCGGACGTTTCCGCCAGCGGGAAACGTGCCGTCCGTTCGTCGGCGTCCGAGCAGGAGCCTAAAGACCGGCGTTAACGTCACCGTGCCGTCTGTGCCTTTTCTCTCTTCGACCTGGACGGTCCCGGAACGATGGTGGGAGAGGTGGTTATTCCTTTCGCCCTTGACCCTGCCAGCGCCGCACGAAAGCCCACCCGCACAGCAGCGGGTGGGCTTTCCTATGTCCTTGGGCTCCGACGCGGCTTAGCGGGTCAGCTCTTCTGTCGCCCACACCAGATAGGCTAAGAGCGAAACGGAGTGGGCCCCGTGGCACTGCTGAAGCGCTCAGAAATCGTTACTAAATCAGGAGTTTGAATGCCCCCGGCTGCCGCCCCATCAACGTCTATGGAAGCCATGGAGGGCCTCGCGTCGAAGTTTCCGCGACTGCGTTATATGGGCTCGAAGTACAAGCTAGCGCCTCACCTCGCCCAGGCCTTTCGTGACGTAGGTGGGTCTTCCTTCCTTGATGGGTTTAGCGGATCTGGCTTCGTGGGGTACCTAGCTAAGTTGATGGGCTACTCGGTGGCATCCAATGATCACCTGAGCTTCCCCAGCGTCATAGCCCGAGCGGCTATCGTCAATGACGGCGTCCTCCTTTCCGCCGAGACGATTGATCGTATTATCGGGCCTGCCGCAGATGGTCGAGACTTTGTTCAAACGACGTTCGAGAACGTGTTCTTTACTGCCGATGACCGACGGTTCCTGGACTCTGCCTGGTCACACATCGACAGTATGGTCGGGCCGGAGCGTGACCTCGCGATAGCCGCGCTCATTTTGTCGGCCGCACGAAAGCAGCCCCGGGGCGTGTTCACTATCTCCGGAGATCTCGACCACTACAACGACGGAAGGCGCGACCTTCGGTTGTCGTTGAGGGAGCACTTTCGTGAACGTGCTGCTGAATACAACGCGGCCGTGTTTGCCAGCGCCGGGGAGAAAGTTGCCTACACGGGCGACATATGTGATGTCCCGAAGGACGTGTTCGATGTCGTCTACTTGGACCCGCCTTATGCTCCACCAAACGATGACGCTGACTACACGAAGCGCTACCACTTCCTTGAGGGGCTCTCGGATTACTGGGAGGGCCGAGAAATTATGGAGTGGACGAAAACCAAAAAACTGCCTAAGCGTCATTCGTTGTTTGCGAACAAACGAACCATCGAAGGAGCTTTAGAAGCCACTTTAGATAGATTCAAAAACTCCGGCGCGCTCATACTCTCCTATTCGTCTAATGCGCTTCCCGGCGAGGCTCGCTTGAAGGAATTGCTAGGAGAGGTAAAGTCCCATGTTGAGGTAAGGGTGATTCCCCATACCTATCACTTCGGGACTCATACAACCGCAAACCGACGTAGCGCTGTGGAGTACCTCTTTATCGGAACGGACTAGCTTGACGACGCCCTCTATTCCAAGCCTCGACGAGTACATCGCTACACTCGGAGCACAGTCCGCTCATCCGGACCCTACTTTAGAGTCTGAAGATGGCGTGCTAATCAAGCGCGCGGCAGCTGAGATGGTTGAACTCGATGAAATTTCGCAGGCCAGCTTAGCTAAGTGGATTAGTACCCGCCATAAGTACGTTGAAGCCCTCGGGTTGGCAGTGGGCCTGTCGCGGGAGAAGCTGCTTAACAACCTAAAGTACGCCCTCGGAACATCGGGCTACCTAACTCTCGCACGTGACAAACCAGGCGAACTGATTGAGTACCTCGACGATTCTTTTGGTCTTGTCGCGCTGCTTCACGGTCAATTGCACCGTGACTACGATTTCGGGGATGTCTTGGTCGCTCGCGCTGGCACGCGAGCGGTGGCGAAAAGGGCATCGGCTGCTGGCAGGAAGCTTGAGGACGAGATCGAAGAAATCGCCAAGACTTTAGGTCTTCCCTACGAGTTGAGGGGGACATTCATTGGTCGCGACGGCCAGGAAGCACCCTTCGATCTAGCGATACCGGGCAAGGGCTCCGACGCGCAGATCGTCGTAGCAGCTAAGGGCTTTGATTCGACGGGAAGCAAGCTGACGGATGCGGTTCGTGAGGTTGAACAGATGGCTGCAGTTCGACGGCCCAACCAATACGTTATGGCCGTCATTGACGGCATTGGCTGGAATCGGCGGAAAGCAGACTTGGCAAAAATTCACGACAAGTGGGTGTCGAACGACATCGACGGCATGTACACAAGGGCTACCTTGGGTAATTTCCAGAGTGATCTACTGGACGCCGCCCGGCTTCGACGGCTGTTGTAGGTAAAGCGGTCATTCTGCCCATGGGGATTGGGCCGCCCTCCAGGTAAAGGCAAATGCAAGAGCCGCCCCTGAGAGGTCTAGCCAAACTGGGGCGGCTTTTTGATTTCCTGTGGGAACGAGGTTATTCGTCCTCGGCTCGCAATACCTCGCACTCGTCGATCCACCGTGCGAGCGTGCTCAGTGTCGCCAATTGCTCCAGCCAAATTTGCCTAGGCCGTTCGTCAGACCCGTGCGTGGCGGGATTACGAATGCCCATAAAACACCCCGGGGCGAACCCAAGCATTCCACTCCGCATGGCCTTGACCGTAAGGTCGTCATCCTTCCCGGGGTACCGCAAACGCGGTTTGCCGGCCTCAGGCGGTGCTAGTGAAAAGGCCTGTTGCATAAGTGCGGCATCTGATACGTCATGCCTGTTCAGAAGATGTTGGACATGCGCGTTCAGGAAAGTCGCTGCTTTCTGGACGGCAGGCCCGTAGTGCCCATCGGCCCACAACGGAGCTGCTGCCTCCCAGATGATGTGATGGAGCGCATCCGCTGCCATTTTCGGGGCGGAAGTGCCGATGTGCGCCCGCGTTTCCTCCAACGTGGCGAGAATGCCGAGGGCGTATTTCGTCTGCTCGATGCCAGCCGTCAGGTAAGCGAATTTTCCCGAACTATCTGTTGACATGATTGTGGGGAGGTTTTTCAGGCCTAGGACTTTTTGAAGCACAACTTGCGTCTGGTGCTCCTTCGCTCGTAGCGGGGCAGCCTTAGTCCGCATTGCGAACGTCTGGCCGTTAGCAAGCGCAGCCGTGGCGTTGTCTCTCCACCACTCCAAGACTTTCTTTGCCCAGTCTTGATCCAGTCCCTCCATGCTGTGGCCCCCCATCTCTCGTCTTCAGTGCCTCTGATCGAGTCTCCCATGCGTGTCCGACACCGGCCGACAAGGAGAGTCAAGACTACTAGCACCGCGCGACGGGGGTGCCACTAGTCTTCGGCGTGCTTCCGCTGACAGTCGTGTTCGCCGTTTTCCCCGGCATCGCGGCCATCAGCCTGGGCTTCTAGTTCTTGAAATCAACACCGGGCGCCTGGCCTAGCCCCGTGACACTGAAAACCGGACTACCGAAAAAGGAAGAGGACGAAGGATGAAAAACCTGGGAATGTGCTGCGGGATGTTGCTTCTGGCGCTCGCAGCCGCGCGCCGCCCTGCCACCGACCACCCCGAGCGGGGCGACGTACCTGGCTGGGTGATGATCACGCTGATGTCCGCCGTCCTTGTTGCTGCCCTGCTCGCGCTCGCGGGACCAGCCCTGGAGACAATGTTCAACCAGGCAATGGACAAGGTGGGCAGCTAAAGCACATGACAAAGTCGGGCCGCGGGGCCCTAACGGCCCGCCAGGTACCCGCGCCCAGGGAACAGGGCTCGGCCGTGGTGGACTTTGTCCTGGTGGGTGGACTGCTCACAATGTTTTTCCTCGCCGTCATTCAGCTGACATTGGTTCTGCACGTCCGCAACACCCTCATTGATGCCGCCGCCTCAGGTGCCCGCTACGGGACGCTTGCTGACCGAAGTGCCGCCGACGCTGAAGAGCGGAGCCGCGCCCTCATCGCCACCGCGCTGAACCCGGGCTTTGCCGAACAGGTCAGCACCAGCGAAGTGACCGTCCGGGGCATCCGGACACTGGAAGTGACAGTGCGGGCGCCCATGCCCGTCATTGGCTTGATTGGTCCGCGGGACATGCTGGAGGTGAAAGGCCATGCGGCCCTGCAGCCCTGACGGAATGCGCCGGCTCGAAAACCGCCTGCGCGATGTGCTGTTCCCGGGACCGGGGACGGACAACACAGAGCAGGGGAGTGCCGTAGTTGAGTTCACCTTCCTTGGCCTCCTCCTGATGGTCCCGCTGGTCTACTTCATCATCACCGTGGGACAGATCCAAGGCGGTTCTTTTGCCGTTGTGGGCGCGGCAGACCAAGCCGCCAAAGTCTACGTAGCCCAGCCCGATGCACCCACGGCCCGGACCGCCGCGGAACAGGCCGCGGCCCTGGCACTTGCCGACTTTGGGCACGGTCCTGAACAGGCACAGGTTTCCATCAGCTGCAGCCCTGCCGACTGCCAGGCCCCGGGAACCGCGGTCACCACAACCGTCAGCCTTACCATCCCCTTGCCATTCATCCCCTTCGGTGACGGCCTCCGGCTCTCAGCAACCGAGGTAGAGGCATCGGCAACCCAACTGGTGGGCAGGTTCCGGTGAAAATTAGCAAGCCCAGTGAAGACGGCCAGATGATGGTGATGATCCTCGGGTTCGTTGCCGTGGCCCTGCTGGTCGCAACGGTCATGATCGGCATCACCGCGGTCTACCTGGAGCACAAACGGCTCCTGTCACTCGCGGATGGTGCCTCCCTCGCGGCAGCAGACAGCTACACACTCGGCGAAGTCGAGTCACACGGGGAAAGCCCGTCTGCCATCCTCAACCCGGCCCGCGTCCGGAATGTCGCTGCTGACTTTGTCGCCAGGACCCCGTCAGCGGAACGTTTTGATGACCTTGCTGTAGCCGGGGCAACGGGATCGCCCGACGGTTCCACCGCCGTCGTGGTCCTCACCGCTGCCGTGCACCCGCCAGTGGTGAACTTCCTGGTCCCCGGCGGCATTCCAATCGAAGCGACGTCGACGGCGCGCTCCCGGCTGACTCGATGACCTCCGCCCGGCATCCCCACCCGGCGTTCAGGGACGGGACAACACCCGGGCAAGGCCCACGGGACGGATAGCGTAGGCTTAAACGACCATGGCCAATATTGATTTTTCCGCTGAAATCCGCGCGCTCCGCACCACTTACGCTTCCATCGAACGCGTCACTGACCTTGAGGCACTCAAGGAAGACATCGCCGAACTGAGCGAGCGGGCAGGGGAGCCGGACCTGTGGGACGACCCCGCCGCGGCGCAGAAAATCACCTCCAGGTTGTCCCACCGCCAGTCCGAGCTGGAACGCCTCACCAGCCTGGAGTCCCGTATCGACGACCTCGAGGTCCTGGTGGAACTGGGCCAGGACGAGGATGACGCCGACTCCATGGGAGAAGCGGCCACGGAACTGGAGTCAATCCGCAAGGCCCTCAAGGAACTCGAAGTCGTGACACTGCTGTCCGGCGAATACGACGAGCGCGAGGCCGTCGTTTCAATCCGCGCAGGTGCCGGCGGCGTGGATGCCGCCGACTTTGCCGAAATGCTGCTCCGGATGTACCTCCGTTGGGCCGAACGCCACGGATACCCCACCACCGTCATGGACACGTCCTACGCGGAGGAGGCCGGACTGAAGTCGGCAACCTTCGAAGTGAAGGCGCCGTATGCCTTTGGCACGCTCAGCGTCGAAGCCGGAACCCACCGCCTGGTCCGGATCAGCCCGTTCGACAACCAGGGCCGGCGGCAGACCTCGTTCGCAGCGGTGGAGGTTATTCCGCTGATCGAACAGACTGACTCCATTGAAATCCCGGACAACGAAATCCGCGTTGACGTCTTCCGGTCATCCGGCCCGGGCGGCCAGTCCGTGAACACCACTGACTCGGCCGTGCGCCTCACGCACATCCCCACGGGCACCGTGGTGTCCATGCAGAACGAAAAGTCGCAGCTGCAGAACCGTGCGGCGGCCATGCGCGTCCTGCAGTCCAGGCTGCTCCTCCTCAAGAAGGAACAGGAAGACGCCGAAAAGAGGGCACTGGCCGGCGACGTCAAGGCCTCCTGGGGCGACCAGATGCGCTCCTACGTCCTCAACCCGTACCAGATGGTCAAGGACCTCCGGACCGAACACGAAGTCGGCAACACGTCGGCTGTGTTCGACGGCGAGATCGATGACTTCATCGACGCCGGAATCCGCTGGCGCACGGACAACCGCAACGCCGAAAAGTAGGGGTGCCTCGGGCCCCGCCAGCCAAGGATCCAGCGACACGCCCCCTGAAAACGATGTAATGCGCGGGCCTTCCTGCGTATAGTCGAGGGGCCGGGGCCCTATTTCCCCAACAGAAACCCGTGCACCGGCTGCAGAACTGGGCTGCATTCGCAAGGATCGGCCATGCCCTGCAGGGTACTTAGGGCCATGATCCGATTCGAAAATGTCACCAAGGTCTACGACCAGAAAGCCCGGCCTGCGCTGGACTCGGTCAACCTTGAGATTGACCGCGGCGAATTCGCCTTCCTCGTCGGCGCATCAGGCTCCGGCAAGTCCACGTTCCTCCGCCTGGTGCTGAAGGAAGACCGTGCCACCTCCGGCGCCGTCTACGTCGCCGGGCAGAACGTGGCCAAGATTTCCAGTTGGCGGGTACCTCGGCTCCGGCGCGGCATCGGCGTCGTCTTCCAGGACTTCCGGCTCCTGCCCCAAAAGAATGTGTTCGCCAACGTGGCGTTTGCCATGCAGGTCATCGGCAAGAGCCGCAGCGTTATCAGGGACACCGTTCCCGAGGTGCTCAAGACCGTGGGGCTGGAGGGCAAGGAACACCGCATGCCCCACGAGCTCTCCGGCGGTGAGCAGCAGCGCGTGGCCATTGCCCGCGCCGTCGTCAACCGGCCCGGAATCCTCCTCGCCGACGAACCCACCGGCAACCTCGACCCCACCACGTCCATGGGCATCATGGGCGTCCTGGACAAGATCAACCAGAACGGCACCACCGTTGTGATGGCCACGCACGACGACGACATCGTCAACGAGATGCGCAAACGCGTGGTGGAACTCCAGAACGGCGTGGTCATCCGTGACGAGGCCAAGGCCCTGTACACCTCAATGATCCCCGTCGTGGGACAGTCACGCAGGCTCAAGGACGCCAGCGGCAGGGAAGAACCCGGCGCCGGCCTGCCGGGCGACGGACGCGAAGGCGGGGCGCAGCGATGAGGCTAGCATTCATCCTCTCCGAGATCGGCAGCGGCCTGCGGCGCAACCTGTCCATGGTGGTCTCCGTCATCCTGGTCACCTTCGTGTCGCTGACGTTCGTGGGCGCCGCCGGCATGCTGCAGATGCAGATCAACCAGATGAAGGGCTACTGGTACGACAAAGTCCAGGTGGCCATCTTCCTGTGCAGTGAAGGTTCGACGGCGGCCGGTTGCGCGGGCGGGCCCGTCACCCCGGAACAGCAGGAGAGCCTGAACAGCCTCCTGGAGTCACCGGCGGTTGCGCAGTACATCAACGACTTCCAGTACGAGTCCAAGGAAGAGGCCTACAAGCACTTCAAGGACCAGTTCTCCAACTCGCCCATTGTGGACTCCGTGACCCCGGACCAGCTGCCGGCGTCGTTCCGGATCAACATGAAGGACCCGGAGAAGTACCAGATCATCAGCGAAACCTTCTCGTCCCAGCCGGGCGTGGAAACAGTCATCGACCAGCGCCAGCTCCTGGAGCGCCTGTTCTCGGTCATGAACGGCGCCTCCCTGGTGGCTGTCAGCATCGCCGGTGTCATGATCGTCTGCGCCATTCTCCTCATCGCCACCACCATCCGGCTTTCCGCGTTCAGCCGGCGCCGGGAGACGGGCATCATGCGGCTGGTGGGCGCCTCGAAGACGGTCATCCAGTTGCCCTTCATCCTGGAGGGTGTCATCGCCGCCGTAATCGGTGCGGCCCTGGCCTCCGGAACGTTGTGGGCCGTTGCCCACTTCTTCCTGGGCGAATACATGTCCGAGCAATACCCGGATACTGCGTTCATCTCGTCCGGGCAAACCCTGATTCTCGCTCCTGCCCTGCTAATCCTTGGCGGATCCTTGGCTGGAATTTCGTCTCTCTTGACCTTGCGCCGATACCTTCGCGTCTAGGTATGCAAACCAAACAAGGAATGCCCATGAATCCAACTGATCAGACGTCCCACCGCTCCCTTAAGAGGGCGCGCGGCAGGGCGCGCCGGACAGGTGTCCTCAGCGGCGTGCTTGCCGTGGTTCTCGCCGCAGGACTGGCATCGTCCACGCCTGCGGCTTTCGCCGGCGAGCTTGAAGATCGCCAAAAAGCCCTTGAGGCCGAAGCGGCACGGGTCCAGCAGTCCCTGGAGTTCGTGGATTCGCGCATTGCGAAGGCGGCGAGTGACCTGGTCATTTACCAGGGCCAGCTGCCCGGCGCCCAGCAGGCCCTCCTTGAAGCGCAGGGCCGTGTGGCCAGTGCAGTCAAAGAGGTGGAAGCCCTCTCGGCGCGGGTAGATATGGCGCAGCAGAACAAGGCGAAGATCACCCAGCAGCTGGAGACAGACAAGCAGAAGATCGCCGATACCAAGAAGCTCATCGGGCAGATTGCCACACAGGCCTACAAGTCCGGAGGCGTGCCGTCCAACCTGTCCCTGTTCTTCGGTTCCAATAACGGCGGCAGCCTGACCGAGACCATGGATTTGGCGGACCAGGCCATGCGCAGCCAGAACGCCGCAATGGACAAGCTCTCGCAGCAGAGCGCATCGAACGTCAACTCCGAAGCCCGCCTGCAGGCCGTGGAGGCGGAGATCAAGGACCTCAAGGCCAAAGCTGACGCCGCCCTCGAGCGGGAGAAGGCAGCGCGCGACGAAGCCGAGGCCAAAAAGGCGCAGGTGGACCAGCTCATTGCTGACACTGTCCGCCTTGACGCCGAACTTCAGGCCGCCAAGCCGGGCATCCAGTCGCAGCTGGCAAACGTGCAGGCGAGCCAGAACGCCGTTGCCGCCGAAATCCAGGAACGTGACCGGAGGCTCCGCGAAGCCTGGGAAGCCGAGCAGCGGAGGAAAGCCGAAGCCGCTGCCGCAGCAGCTGCAGCTGCTGCTGCGGCTGCGGCTGCAGCCAAGGGGCAGGCGCCCCCGCCGCCCCCGCCGGTGCAGTCATTCATGCCGCCGGTGGGATCGCCGTCGGCATTCGGACTCCGCCACCCCTTTAACGGTGGTGTTCCCATCACCTCCGGCTTCGGCTGGCGGGCGACGCCTCCCGGAACCATCGACTTCTATGGCCAGGGCGGCTACCTGCATACCGGTATCGACTTCGGTGCGGCCTGCGGTACGCCGGTTTATGCCGCAGCGGCAGGCGAAGTCTTCGGCTCGGGCTGGAGCTCCGCGGACGGCGGTGGATGGCGGGTGAAGATCTCCCATGGATTGGTGGAGGGCAACACCCTGAACACCATCTACTACCACAACGCCAGCATTGTGGTGTCGAACGGCCAGCGGGTTTCCCAGGGACAACTGATTGCCTACTCCGGCAACACCGGCAACTCAACCGGCTGCCACTCCCACTTTGAAACCTGGCTCAACGGCTCCGCCGTCGACCCAATGGGACTGCTGTAGCGGCATCGCGGCCCTGCCGTAAACTGGTATGACTTCGCGCCGGACCGGCCCGGAGGACATCGGACCTGAAAACTGAGGAGCTTTCCCGTGCCTAAAGAAAGTGGCCGTAAAGTGGTGGCCACCAACCGGAAGGCCCGGCATGACTACCACGTGCTGGACACCTACGAGGCTGGCATCGCGCTCATGGGAACTGAAGTGAAGTCCCTGCGCGAAGGACACGCTTCGATGGTGGATGGTTTCTGCACGTTCTACAACGACGAGCTGTGGATGGAAGCCATCCACATCCCCGAATACAACCAGGGCAGCTGGACCAACCATGCCGCCCGGCGGCGCCGGAAGCTGCTGCTGCACCGCGAGGAGCTCATCAAGATCTCCCACAAGGTGCGCGAATCGGGCTACACCATCGTGCCGCTGCAGCTGTATTTCGTGGACGGCCGCGCCAAGGTGGAGATCGGTGTGGCGCGGGGCAAGCGCGAGTACGACAAGCGCCAGACGCTGCGGGAACAGCAGGACAACCGGGAGGCGCAGCGGGAAATGCGGGAACGCAACCGGCGCAAGTAGGAATGGATCCCGGAGAACGTGCGTTACTATAGATAGTCCGGTGGGTATGCCCGCCGGTTTGGTAACAAAATATGGGGATGATCGGTTTCGACGGTGTTTGTCGCGACAGGTGAAGCGGGCCGAGGATGCAGAATTATCTCGTTAACGCTTTCTGCAAAACAATAAGTGCCAAACAAACGCGCACTGACTTCGCTCTTGCTGCCTAAGCAGTAAGACAGTCCGTCAGCCCGGGGTTGCTATCGCCCCGGTTCCTGGCGTCATTTAGATAGCCACTGCTGTTTGCTCCCGTCATCGGAGTAAACGGGACTCTTAGATGACTGGGCCCGGATCAGCCAGCTGTTTGCAGCATGGCTGGGGCCGAGAAAATCCGACGCAAACTGCGCCCGGAGAAGCCCTGACAACACGACATCGGACGGGGGTTCAATTCCCCCCATCTCCACCAAAAAAGCCCCGGACTTCCGGGGCTTTTTTGTTGCCCTTCGGCATAGGACGCCAGTGGGGGCGCCCTGACACCCCAGTCCTCGGACCGGGGTGTTTATCGTTGCCTGGGCTATGGCGCTGCCCGTTCACCCACGGCGTAGCCTGCACGGGACTAGGAGGCCGCCGCCGCTCGTTGTGATCGGTAAGGCCCGGTAACGCAACGGAGGTCCGGGCGGGCACAACCAGGAGGTGCGCCGTGGACCAGGCGCGGGAACCGGTCTTCGCCGACGACGGCGAGGTGCTGGATTCATATTCACAGACAGTCATGCGCGTGGCGGCAGCCGTCACCCCACACGTGGCGGCGATTGAGATGACGGCACGGCGCCGCAACGGCAGGATGCGCATGGGGGCCGGATCCGCAGTCCTCTTCACCCAGGACGGCTATCTCCTGACCAACTCCCATGTGGTGGCCGGGACGGAGAGGGGCCATGCGGTCTTCGCCGACGGCAGCCGGATGGAGCTTGAACTGGTGGGCAGCGATCCCTTGTCGGACCTCGCCGTGGTCCATGGCCGGCGTCCGAAAGTTCCGCCCGCTGAATTCGGGGCCGCGGAAACCCTTCGCGTGGGACAACTTGTTGTGGCGGTGGGAAATCCGCTGGGCCTTGCAGGCTCTGTCACGGCGGGCGTCGTGAGCGGCCTCGGCCGTGCCATTCCGGTGTGGTCGGGCAACAACCGCAGGGTCATCGAAGATGTCATCCAGACGGACGCGGCACTGAACCCCGGTAACTCAGGCGGTGCCCTCGCCGATACCCACAGCAGGATTGTGGGCATCAATACGGCAGTCGCGGGCGCAGGGCTGGGGCTGGCGGTTCCGATCAACGCGACCACGCGGCGGATCATCTCCGCCCTGCTTTCCGATGGACGGGTCCGCCGCGCCTACCTGGGCCTGGTCAGCACTCCCATCCGGCTGAACCCCAGCACAGTGATCAGGACGGGCCAGCGGGAAGGGCTGCGGATCGTGGAGGTGCTGCCCGGCTCACCCGCTGACAGGGCGGGCCTGGCAGCGGGAGACATCCTCCTTACGGCGGGCGGCCGGCCCGTCAGCAATGCCGAAAGCCTGCAGCGGCTGCTCTTTGCCGACGCGATCGGCCAGCCGCTGGATCTCGCGGTACTGCGGGACGGTGCCGAGAGCCATCTGGTGGCCGTGCCGGACGAAATGACCAGCAACGGCAACTGAGCCGGGAACAGTGAAGTCCCGCGTCAGCGCCCCGTATCCGGCGCCGCCACGTCGGCGATGCCCACGAAACGCGTCCCGACGCCGTCGAACTCGCTCCGGACGAACCCCGGCGCGGCAGCCGGCACGTCCGCGGGTGAATGATGGTGGCAGACAACGTACGTGAAGTCCGGCCACCATTTCTTGGGACGGGCCGCCTCCTCGTAGCCGCAGACCGCACACTCAAGGTGGACCCACACCGGCCGCTTGCCCGTCCGGTTGGCGCGGGACTGGACCAGCCAAGGCGGCGGGTTGTCCAGGATCGCACCCAGTTCGGCCTCGGTCATCCATTTGGGAAGGCCATGGCGCTGGGCCATTTCCAGCGGCACATCCAGGGCAATTGCCGCGTCACGTCTGCTAATCATCACAGTCCACCATACGGGAGGCATACAAATCAGGACCGGGCCCCGGTGGGGCCGGGCGCCCAAGCGGGCTGAACCAACCGGACCGCACGACTAGGCAGTCAGCGCAATGCCGGCAGCAGCCGCGGCAAATCCGAGCACCAGGTTGCCGGCGATATTGAGGGCTGCCGCGCCGACGCGCGACTCCGCGAAGAGCCGAACGGTGGCCGTGGTCCAGGAACTGAAGGTGGTCAGCCCGCCCGCCAGGCCGGCGGACAGCCCGGCCTGCCAGTCAGGGCTCAGGCCGAGCCCCGCTGCCGCTCCGTGGGACAACCCGATGATGAAGCACCCCGCCACATTCACCAGCAACGTGGCCCACGGCCAGTGCAGCTTTTGGTTCCCGCTGCCGGTTCGGACGCTGCGGGTGGAGCTGTGGTGTGCGAACCAGCTGTCGACGCCAAAGCGGAGGAGTGCCCCCATCACGCCGAAGACGCCCACCATGACCGCGCCGATCATTGCCGGCGGCCCGGAACAGCGTCCACTGGTTGTAGGGTGAGCCGCTTGCCCAGCCGCCACCCCGCTCCTGCGGCAGCCAGGCCTTAGAAGCAGCGATACTGCCAGATAGGCGATCCACACCGGGTGCTGGCCCGCCCGGGCTAGCTGGTCTACGGCGAACACCACGGCGGAGAACGTGGTGAAGGAGCCAAGCAGTCCGGGTCCCAGTCCCGCGCGAAGCCAGAACGCAGTCCGCGGCCGGGCCATCCAGGCAGTGGTCAGCGCGGCCAGGACAAAGCTGCCGGCAACGTTGATGCACAGTGTTGCCCACGGCACCGACGCGGGCTGCTCGGGGAACGCCAGCGTCAGGCCGTACCGGAGTTCGCTGCCAACCAGGCCGCCGACGGCAACAGCCAGCCATGCCCGCCAGACGGGCGCCGGTCCCACGTCAGCTGTCTCCCAGCAGGCAGCCTGGATGGGGATGGTCGCTGTGGACCCAGAGGGCTGAGGTGATCTCGTCCGCCAGATCGTAATCCCTGGTCCGCCCGGAGTTCCGGATCCGCACCATCAGGGCACCGCCGAACGGCCGGCGTCCCACCACCTCTACCTCGGCGTCAAGGTCGATCTCCTCGGCGGACAGATAGCGGAGCAGGTCCGGGTTATCGTCACTGATCCGCGTAATCCTGCCGGTGTGGCCCTTATCCAGCTCGCCCATCAGGTGCGCCCTGGGCATCAGCACCTTGCCGTCCGCCGTGGGAATAGGATCCCCGTGCGGGTCCCGGCTGGGATCGCCGAGCTTGGCGGCGACGCGCTCAATGAAAGTGTCTGATACTGCGTGCTCGAGCAGTTCGGCCTCGTCGTGGACCTCATCCCAGCTGTATCCAAGCTGCTGGACCAGGTAGGTTTCGATCAGCCGGTGGCGCCGCACCATGGACAAGGCAAGCCGCAGTCCCGCGTCCGTAAGGGTAATGGCGCTGTACGGCTTGTGGTCAACAAGGCCCTGGTCCTTGAGCTTGCGGACCATTTCCGACACGGACGAATTGGCAACGCCCAGCCTTTGGGCCAGCTGCGAGGACGTGATGGGCTTGTCCTGCCATTCAGTGAAAGAGTAGATGACCTTGACGTAGTCCTCAATGGAGGAGGAGGGCGCGCTGGTCTTCACAGGACCAAGCCTACCGGGTGCCCAGGGAGCGCGGCGGAACCGCTCATACTTTGACTGCCCGCCACGACAACGTCAGGTACGGCAGCCCGATGTCCTCGTCCGCGGCATGTCCCAGGTGCTCATGCAGGTACCAGTCAAGGTTGGCGAGGACCTTGGCACGGGTGGCATCACCTGCCCGGAGGTAATAGCTGCGCGATTTGGTCAGTTCGATCAGGTCCTCGGTGCTGACGGTGTCCTGCCAGTGCGTCACGTGGCTTTCCAGCTCACCGAATTCCGGGCCCACCACCGGCCGGTGGCCGGGCTTGTAGACGTCCCCGGCGTGCATGATCCGCGAGAGCCGGTGCACCCAGGGGACGGTGGTGTCCAGTTGGTTCCAGACAAGCCCGAGTGTGCCGTGCGGACGCAGGACGCGTGCCAGTTCGGTGCTCGCGGTCAGGGGATCGCACCAGTGCCAGGCCTGGGCAACGGTGACGACGTCGAAGGCGGACGACGGCAGGCCTGTGGCTTCGGCGGTTCCCAGGACCGCGGTGGCGCCGGGATAGTGTGCCTTCAGCTGGTCCAGCATGTCGGCGGAGGGGTCGACGGCGGTGACGGCCAGCCCGCGTTCCAGCAGCAGTTCGGTGAACTTGCCGGTTCCTGCCCCGGCGTCGAGCGCATCCCTCGCGCCCGCGGGGATGAGCCAATTGGCAGAGTCGGCGGGATAACCGGGCCGGACCCGCTGATAGTGCCTACCGCCCTGCTGGAAACTCTTGCCCAGCTCCCGGCGCCGCCCGAGATCCAGCTTTGGGCCACCCCGAACCACGTGCGGCCTCCTTCAGTCAATGCCCTGCGGTACCTTCCGAATTTACCGCATCTGCCGGATGGGTCAGTCGTCGGTGCAGGGAGCAGCGCCGGCGGTCCCAGGCGTGTTTGGGGCCCAGTGCGGGTAGGTGCGGGTGTCATTGGCGGGAACCCACCGCCCTGAGTCCACCACGTAGTCCCAGCCGAGCCCGTCACGGCGCAGCTTGGCGATGCCGGCCAGGAGCCGCTGGGCATCCTCCAGCCGGGAACCGACGCCGAAGCTGGCGCGGAGCGAACCCGAAGGCAGGCCCAGCCGCTTCAGCAGGGGGTGTGCGCAGAAGCGTCCGTCACGCAGGCCCACGCCGTGCTCGGCCGACAGGTACGCAGCCACGAGGCCTGCGTCGTAGCCCTCAACCGAGAAGTTGACCACGCCGATGGTGTCGGTGTCCGGGTTGGTGTCCTTGAAGATCTGGTGCACTGTGACGCCGTCGATCTCCTGGAGGCCCTCCACCAGGAAGCAACGGATGGCGGATTCGTGGGCGTGCCAGCGTTCCTGGTCCAGGCCCGCGATGACCTGGGTGGCCTTGGCCAGGGTGGCGGCACCCAGGACGTTGGGGGAGCCGCCCTCGTGGCGGGCCGGGCCGGTGGCCCAGCTGACGCCGTCGAGCCTGGCCTCCTTGACCGCGCCGCCGCCGGCGAGGTGCGGGGTTCCGGCGTCGAGCCAGTCCGGCCGTCCCACCAGGACGCCTGCGCCGAAGGGCGCGTACAGCTTGTGGCCGGAGAAGGCGACGTAATCGACGTCGTCCGCGCTGATGTTGATGCGGCGGTGCGGCGCCAGCTGGGCCGCGTCCACCACGATGCGGGCCCCGTGCTGGTGGGCCAGGGCCGCAAGGGCGCGGACCGGGAGGATTTCGCCCGTGACGTTGGAGGCGCCGGTGATGGCCAGCAGGCTGACGCCGCCCTGTTCCAGCTCTGCACGTACGGCGTCGATGGTTCCCGCGATGGTGTCGGCGGCAACAATGCTGCGGTGGGGAACGCCCTGCCACGGCAGCAGGTTGGCGTGGTGCTCAATGTCCAGGTACAGGACGTCGCCGGCGGGCTGGCCGCCGTTGAGGGGCAGGCAGCCGGCCAGCAGGTTGAGCGAGTCCGTGGTGTTCCGCGTGAAGATGACGGAGTCGTTCGGGCGGCCGCCCACAAAGTCGCGGACGATGCTGCGGGCGTTTTCGTAGACCGAGGTGCTGATCTGGGACGCGTAGCCGGCACCGCGGTGGACACTGGCATAGAAAGGCAGGATCTCGTTGAGGTAGGCGGACACCACCGAGAGGGCGGGGGCGGAGGCGCCATAGTCAAGGTTGGCGTAGCGGATATGGCCGCCGGAAATCAGCGGTGCCTGGATTTCTGCGCCGGTGACGGCGGCGAGAGGCCGGCCGGCCAGTGCCTGCCGTCCGTCAAACACGGAATCAGCGGTGATGGCGGCGTTGGGGGAGACGGTGGCAGTTGTCACAGAGACCTCACTTCAAAACAGGACTCCGCTATCAAGGGAATCCGCGCTTGCCGCATCCGCTCCGGACCGGCCTGGTCGTCACCCGGGGCACCCCACCGCGAATGGAGGGTTGCCGGCCAGCAAACCGGGGTTTTGCGCTGGCACTCGTGACCTGGTTAAGAGCGTAGAACATGGGGCGGCCAGGATTGAAGCCGGCGCAATTGTTAAGGCCTTTGTTACGCGGGAATGGAAAACAGGCTTTTCGGCGAAGAAGACGACGGCGGACACCTCCTTCTGGAGGTAACCGCCGTCGTTTGTTCGGTTGCAGGGGGCTTTAGAGCAGGTCGTCAAGGTACGGGTTCAACCGCTGCAGCACCTCCGAGTGCAGGATGGAGTTGGTGGCCAATGCGTTCCCGCCGAACGGGCCATCCTCGCCCTCAAGCGATGTGAACCGCCCACCCGCCTCCACCACAATCGGCACCAATGCAGCCATGTCGTACAGATTGAGCTCGGGTTCGCAGGCGATGTCCACCGAGCCCTCTGCCACCATGCAGTAGGACCAGAAGTCACCGAAGGCACGGGTCCGCCACACATCCTCGGTAAGGCCGAGGAACTCGTCCAGGTTTCCCCGTTCCTTCCAGCCGGAGAGGCTTGAATAGGACAGTGAGGCGTCGGACAGGCTGGAGACGTCGGACACCCGCAGCCGGGTAGCCGCGGCAAGGGAACGGCCCATGTAGGCACCCATGCCCTTGGCCGCCCACCAGCGCTTGCCCAAGGCTGGAGCGCTCACGACGCCGACCACCGGCTCGCCCTCGTCAACGAGGGCAATAAGGGTGGCCCACACGGGGACGCCACGGACAAAGTTCTTGGTTCCGTCGATGGGGTCGATGATCCAGCGGCGCGAGCCGTGGCCGGTACTGCCGAACTCCTCACCGAGCACTGCGTCGCGGGGGCGGGAGCGGGAGAGCTGGCCGCGGATGGCTTCCTCGGCGGCCTTGTCCGCGTCGGTGACCGGCGTCAGGTCGGGCTTGGTCTCCACATGGAGGTCCAGTGCCTTGAAGCGGCTCATGGTCTGGTCATCCACGGAGTCGGCCAGGACATGGGCCAGGCGCAGGTCATCGTTGTAGCTCGAAGCGGGTTGGATCATGGTTCCAAACTACCGTCTGCAGGCTGTTCTGCTGGGAGATCGGCTTTGTCAGTTGACGCTGCCGAGCTCCTTTGCCTCCTGAGCATCCTCCCGCGGATCCGCTCCGAGCAACCGGCGCAAGGACGCCAGCCGAGCCTCTCCGGTCGGGCCCGCGTGGCCTTCCACCACCCAGGCATCCAGGCCGCAGTTAACGGCTGTTGCCGTGTGCTTGCAGCCGCGTTCGCAGGCATCGGTGCCGGGGGAGAGGTCCGGGAAGGACCGCAGGATCCGGTCCGGGTCCACATGCGCCAGGCCAAAGGAGCGGATGCCGGGGGTGTCGATGATCCAGCTGCCCGGCGGTGCGTCAACCAGCCGCAGGGCCAGTGCTGACGATGACGTGTGCCGGCCCCTGCCGGTGACCGCGTTGACGCCGCCGGTGGCACGTTCGGCTCCCGTGAGCGCGTTGACCATTGTTGACTTGCCGACGCCGGAGTGTCCCAGCATGACGGTGACCTTGCCGTCCAGGTAGGACCGCAGCGCGGCAACAGCAGCGCTGTCCAGCCGGGCGGACAGTCCGTCGTCCGAGCGGGCATCGATGCCGGACGCCGCAAGGTCGGCGGTCCGGCTGATGATCACGGGAAGGTCGAGGTGAGTGTAGTTGGACAGGAGCTCCGCCGGATCCTTGACGTCCGCCTTGGTGACCAGCAGGATCGGGTCGATGCCGGCGTCGTAGGCCGCTACGAGCGCGCGGTCGATGAAGCCTGTGCGGGGTTCCGGGTTGGCGGCGGCCACCACGATCACCAGTTGGTCGGCGTTGGCCACCACGGCCCGCTCCACCGGGTCAGTATCGTCAGCGCTGCGCCGCAGCAGCGTCTTCCGGTCCTGGATCCTGACCAGCCGGGCCAGGGTATGGGGGTCGCCGGAAACATCCCCCACGAGGGAAACGAAGTCGCCCGCCACAACGGGGGAGCGGCGGAGTTCACGGGCCCGGGCGGCGATAACTGTACGCTCGTCAGCGGAGTCCTCGCGCACCACGGCGGTGTACCGCCCCCGGTCAACGGTGATGATCCGCCCGGTCACGGCGTCGTCGTGGCTGGGGCGGTCCTTGGTGCGGGGCCTGGACCCCTTCTTGTTGGGCCGGATCCGGACATCCGATTCGTCCCAGGAATCAGTGCGCCTTGCCACCGCTAACCTTCCGCCCCGGTGCGGGCCTCCTGCTGCGGGGCACCGCCCTGGGCGAGCATGTCCGCCCAGAGCCGGGGAAAGTCGGGCATGGTCTTTGCCGTGGTGGCGATGTCCTCCACCTGTACTCCTTCCACCGCCAGGCCCAGGATTGCCCCTGCAGTGGCCATGCGGTGGTCGGCGTAGCTGTGCACGACGCCGGCGTGCAGCGGGGCAGGGCGGATCACCAGGCCGTCGCTGGTTTCCTCGACGTCGCCGCCCAGGCGGTTTATTTCCGTAACCAGCGCGGCTAGCCGGTCCGTTTCATGCCCGCGCAGGTGGGCTATCCCGGTGAGCCGGGACGGCCCCGATGCAAGGGCGCACAGGGCCGCTACCGTAGGTGCCAGTTCGCTGGTGTCGGCGAAGTGGGCGCCCTTGATTTCGGGACCGCCCGTGACCGTGAGGACGCCGTCCTCAAGTGTCACTGTCGCGCCCATCTCGGGGAGGATGCTGCGCCACAGGTCACCCACCTGCTGCGTCTGCTCGGGCCAGCCGGGAATCCGGACGGTCCCGCCTGAAGCCAGCGCCGCTGCGAGGAACGGGCCGGCGTTGGACAGGTCCTGCTCGATCCGCTGGTCGAAAGCGCGGATGGGGCCAGGTGAGACAACCCAGTGGTTGGGCACCGAGTCATCCACCTGGACCCCGGCGCCGCGGAGGACCGCAACTGTCATGTTGATGTGGTCCAGGCTGGGCACTGGTTTGCCCACGTGCTCAAGATGCAGGCCCTCGGTGAACCGCGCCCCCACCAGCAGCAACGCGGAGACGAACTGGGAGGACGCGCTGGCATCGATCACCAGGTGCCCGCCGCGGACCTCCCCGCTGCCTTCCACCACGAACGGAAGCGACGACGGCGTGCCCCCATCCTCAGCGGATACCGTAACGCCCAGCGCCCTCAGCGCCTCGATAATGGTCCCCATCGGACGCTTGCGCGCGTGCGGGTCGCCGTCGAACACGCTGGCACCGTTGCGCAGCGCCGCGAGCGGCGGAACGAAACGCATGACCGTGCCGGCGAGGCCGCAGTCAATCCTGGTGAGCGGCTGCGCCGCATCCTGCCCCAGCGGGACCACTTCGAGGTCCGGCCCGAACGCGCCATCGCCCGGCACTTCCGTGATGGTGGCACCCAGCTGGCGGAGCGCCTCGACCATCAGGGCGGAGTCGCGGGAGTGCAGGGGTGCACGCAGGCGTGACGGTCCGTCGGCCAGCGCGGCAAGGACGAGGTACCTGTTGGTCAGGGACTTCGAGCCGGGAACCGTGAGAGTGGCGTTAACGGGCCGCGAAGCGAACGGTGCGGGCCAGTGGGGGACAGGAGCTCCGGAATCGTCCCGGGTGGCGGCTGCAGCGGTCATTCGTGCTTATGCCCCCGTGGCCTGTTCAACGGCGCGCCGGACGGCCTTGTCCGCCTTGGCCAGCTTCTTGTTGGTGGTCCTCCGGGCGTCCGAGGCAAGGTGCGAGGCACCCTTGCGGGCATCGGCCGCCAGGTGCTCGGCGCGCCAGGCCAGGCCCGGCTTGCCGGCCGTGTCCACGGAGGCGAGCAGTGCCCCGCCGCTCAGGGACAGGTTCTTCAGCAGCTGGTTGCGGCGCGTTTCGCGGCCCTCCTTGCTGCTGATGTCCGCGCTGCGCCACTCCACGAAGGTATTCAGCAGGGAGATGACGGTGAGCAGGGTGGCCGAGAGCCTGGAGAACTTGCCCAACCCGAAGAGAACGCCGGCGCCCACCTGGGTCCCGCCGATCACACGGGCCAGCATTTTCTCGTCCGCCTGGAACGGCAGGGACGCCGCAGCCTTGCGGAGCAGGGGGGAGAGCTGCTGCGCCGTATCGTCGGTGTTCTTGAGCTTATCCACTCCGGCAAGGACAAAGCTGGAGGCCAGCATGGGGCGGGCGAGCGTGCGTATAAAGGGCATGGATTTCCTCCTGGATGGACGAACCGCGTCTTCGGCGGGGAGTCCGTTCTAGTCTTGCACTTTTGGGGAATATTTGCCTGCGACCGGGGGTTATGGCAAAGGCGGGTCGGCAAGGGCGGCCGCTATTCGAATCATGAAATAGATGTTCCACGACATACAGAGCGGAGCTGGGCCTTGAGGCAGGTGTTGGACGGAGTGGAAGCAGTGGGCCCGTTGGCTGTTGGCCTGGTGGATGAGGATGCCTCCGGGTATGGCTCGCCGCGCGCGCGGAGCCTGACAGTAGACTTGAAGGCAATGAGCACCCTGGATCCGGCCGTCTCGGCCATGTATGAGGCTTCGAACAGCGACGTGAAGGGCACGCCCGCTGCGGCGCCCGTGTCCGCATCGGCTGGCGCCCCCGAACCAGCGGCCGGCGCCACGGAAACGCTGGTGGACGTCTCGACGGAAACCCCTGAACAGCGGCGGGTCCGCTTCGAGCGTGATGCCATGCAGTACGTGGACCAGCTGTATTCGGCGGCGATGCGGATGGCCCGGAATCCCTCGGATGCCGAAGACCTCGTCCAGGAGGCCTATACGAAGGCCTTTTCGGCATTCCATCAGTACAAGCCGGGAACCAACCTCAAGGCGTGGTTGTACCGCATCCTGACCAATACGTACATCAACCTGTACCGCAAGCGGCAGCGCGAACCGCTCCAGTCCAATTCGGACACGATCGAGGACTGGCAGTTGGCGCGGGCCGAATCACACACCTCCAGCGGGCTCCGTTCCGCTGAGGTAGAGGCGCTGGACCACCTCCCGGATTCCGACGTCAAGCGCGCGCTCCAGGACATTCCGGAAGAATTCCGCCTTGCGGTGTACTTCGCGGACGTCGAAGGCTTCGCGTACAAGGAAATCTCAGACATCATGAACACGCCCATCGGCACGGTGATGTCCCGGCTCCACCGCGGCCGGCGAATGTTGCGGGACATGCTGGCGGAATACGCCGCCGAGCGCGGATTCAAATCGGCCGCGGATGCACAGGACCCGGCTGCAAGCACACAACAGGAGAGCAGGAAATGAGCGACTGCCAGGGATTGGGCGATTGCGACGACACCCGGATGCAACGCATCTACGAATACCTCGATGGTGCGTTGACCCGGGAAGACATCACGGAGATCAAGAACCACCTGGATGACTGCCCGGAGTGCACGGAGCAGTACGACCTCGAGTGCGTCATCCGGAACATGGTTAAACGCTCCTGCACCGAAGCTGCACCGGACAACCTGAAGAACGCCATCCTGGACCGGATCCACTCCATCCGCACGGTGGAGGCATAGGGCCCATACGCACGCCCGGACAGCTGCAGTAAAAAGCAAAGGACCCCGGAAGCCGATTGGCTTCCGGGGTCCTTTGCTTGAACCGTAGTCCCTGGCATTTGCCTAGGTGTTGGGGCGCTTCCCGTGGTTCGCGCCGCCACGCTTACGGTCACGACGCTTGCGTGCACGCTTGCTCATAGCTGGCCTCCTTACTGTCGGTACTCAAAAGAGCTGCCCTCAAGTCTCCCACAACATCAGTGCGCCCGCGAACCGGGAGCACCCGCATGACCTGCGATAAGGCGCTGCCTGCCGGCGCCTTACGGCTTCAGCGAGTTCCGGACGGCGATGCGGGCCTGCTCCAGCACTGTGCGCATGGTCTCCAGGGTGACAGGGCCCAGGGGCTGGCTCCGGGCGTGTAGCCGGAGTTCGGTGCGGAGATCGTCCCGGAACTCCTGGAGCATCAGCTCGGCCTCCTTCAGTGACCGTGATCCTTCCGGCGGCACCCTGCCGCCGGGAACCCGGAAGTCCGTTGCGTGGGCGGCGGTGCGGGCCGCCTCGGCCGTGGCAGCCAGGTCCGCCCGGAGGCCGCGCATATTGCTGCGGATGTCCTCCCGCAGGCCGTCGGCCAGCCTTCGCACTGACGCCGAGATGTCGTTCTCCACCCCGGCCAGCTCGTCCCTCCGCCGGTTCAGCTCCGCGAGTCCTGCAGCGGTGATGTGGTAGTTGGTGCGGCGGCCGGCCGATTCCGTGGCCACCAGGCCCTCTTCCTCCAGCTTTCCCAAACGGGGATAGATGGTGCCGGCACTGGGGGAATACGTCCCGCCAAACCGGTCCTTCAGGGCTTTGATGAGTTCGTAGCCGTGTTTAGGGCCGGATTCGAGGAGCGCAAGCAGGTAGAGGCGCAGTGCACCGTGCGCGAATACCGGGGGCATCAGTGCCCCGTTTCCGCATTTCCGGCATTCGAGCTGTGGAAGATGGAGGTCTTCCCGGAAACCGAGTTTGTCCGGACCAGCATCAACTGCTCGTCCGGTCCTGCAATGGTCTCAACTTTCCCGCCCACGGACGTGTACTGCCGGTTGCCGATGACCACGGCGCCGCTGGCAGACTTGGCAACAATGTCCACACCGACGTCGTGGGGCAACCGGATGGTGACGTCGCCGGAGACTGAGTTGGCCACGAAGTCGTTGGCGAAGCCGTGCAGGTCGAAGGTCAGGTCACCGCTGACGGTGTTGGCGCGAATGTTCGTGAAGTGGCCGGACGCCGTCACTTCGCCGGAAACACTCTTTGCGGTGAGGACGCCGGTATGGTGGCGGGCAGTCACTTCGCCGCTGACGGTGTTGACGTGGAGTTCCCCGCCTGTGCCGTCCGCCATGACCGATCCGGATACCGTGTTGAGCCGGGTGTGCCCGGTTACTCCGGACACCAGGCCGTCGCCGCTGACGATGCCGGCCTCGACCTCCACGTTCCCGGGAACGGCGATGCTGATCACCGCGGAATTTTCGCTGTTGTGGTTGACTGCTCCCATTAGATTCTTGAACCAGCCCTGGGGGCCATGCAGCTGGTGGCGCACTTCAAGGCGGCCGTGGTTAACGGACACCTCCACTGGATCACCGTGGACGTCGGATATTTCGATCCGGGTGACGGGCTCCTGGTGGACCACAACATCGAACCTGCCCTGGACCATGCCCAGCTTCAGGGACGTCACGCCGTCCACATCGATGGTCTGCGGGCTGCTGACGGACCAGTTCTGCTCAGACATGGGAACCTCCGAAGGCGATATATCGTGTACAGATCACGCTACCTCTGGTTGTGGAGCACGTCAAGATATATCGCGAACTGCTAGGCGGGGGTGTCCATTCCCAGCCACTGGAACCAGCCGCGGTGCAACACCAGCCACGCCATGAGGCCATACCCTGCCTGGCCGGGCGTTCCGGCGTTGGCAGCCAGGTCCTGCCGCCACTGCTCGTGGTTCAGGAGCGGGGAGAAGGTATCAACGTAGAGGTGCTTGCGCCGCGTGGTGACGTCCGCGAATGCCGTGTTCAGCTCGTCCAGCCGGCGGTTCTGGGCAGGATCGAGGGTGGGCGGCGGACCCACGACGAACACTTCGATCCGGTTTTGCGAGGCCGAGTCCAGGATGTTTGCCAGGTTCAGCCTGCTGCGCGCGGTGGAGAGGCCGAATTCGATGTCGCGGCCGGAGAGGCCGATCACCAGGCGGTTCTCGGCGTGGCTGCTGAACCTCCGTCCGGCCTCCTCCAGCCACCGGGCGGCCAGGCCCTCGGTGCCTTCCTGCGGGCAGGGGAGGGCGTAGCTTTCCAGGAGCAAGCCGTCCTGGGGAGTGCGGGCCAGGACACGGCCCAGCCAACCGAGCGCCCGGGGATCTCCGAGTCCGGCCAGCAGTTCATCTCCTACAGCCGCAATGCGCAGCTTCCTGTCTTCCACACGATCCTCTTTACGTCGTTCCCTGGCCGCTGCCACCGTTGGTGCAAGGGGGCGGCGCTGTCCATCCATTAAACAGAACTGCCCGGCCGGAGTCTGGGATTTCGACGTCCGGCCGGGCAGCCTCAGTGCTTACTTCCGTGCAAATGCCTGCTTCAGGAGCACGTCCTGCTCCGCGGCGTGCCGCTTCATGGAGCCGGCGGCCGTGGAGGCAGACGCAGGACGCGAGACCAGGCGGATCCGGCGGTCCAAGGCGTCCGGCAGGTTCAGGCCGATGAACGGCCACGGACCCTGGTTGGCGGGCTCGTCCTGGGCCCAGACAACCTCGGCGTTCGGGTACTTGGCAAGCTCAGCCGCGATCTCGGCGTGCGGCAGCGGGTAGAGCTGCTCGACGCGCACGATGGCCGTGGTCTTGTCGCCGGTCTTCTGCCGGGTGGAGAGCAGATCGTAGTACAGGCGGCCGGAGACTAGCAGGACGCGCTCGACGGCGTCCGCGGCCAGCTGCTCATGCTCACCAATGACCGGGCGGAAGGTGCCGCTGGTGAAGTCCTCGACGGACGACGCGGCAGCCTTCAGGCGCAGGAGCTGCTTGGGCGTGAAGATGATCAGCGGCTTCCGCGGCCGGCTGTACGCCTGCCGGCGCAGCAGGTGGAAGTGCGAAGCGGCCGTGGTGGGGTTGGCCACGACCATGTTCTCTTCGGCACACAGCTGCAGGAACCGCTCAATCCTGGCGGAGGAGTGGTCGGGGCCCTGGCCTTCGTAGCCGTGCGGAAGCATCAGTACCAACGAGGACCGCTGGCCCCACTTCTGCTCGGCAGAGGAGATGAACTCGTCGATGATGGTCTGGGCGCCGTTCACGAAGTCGCCGAACTGGGCCTCCCAGAGGACCAACGCGTCCGGCCGCTCCACCGAGTAGCCGTACTCGAAGCCCATGGCCGCGTATTCGGACAGCAGGGAATCGTAGATCCACAGCTTGGCCTGGTTGTCCGAGAGGTTGCCCAGGGGGAGCCATTCCTGGCCATTGGCGCGGTCGTGGAACACGGCGTGCCGCTGGACGAAGGTGCCGCGGCGGGAGTCCTGGCCGGCGAGGCGCACGGGCACGCCTTCCATGATCAGGGAGCCAAAGGCCGCGATCTCGCCGAAGCCCCAGTCGATGCCGCCTTCGCGGGACATCTGCTCACGCTTTTCGAGCAGCTGCTTGAGCTTGGCATGGACCGTGAAGCCCTCTGGGATCTCGATGTGGGCCTTGCCGATGCGGGCCAGGGTATCCGCCGAAATTGCCGTGGCTACCGGCGTGTTGGCATCGGCGTCGGACTGCTGGGCAATGGGCCTCTCGATATCGGACACAGCAGCGGAATCCGCCGTCACGATCGGGATCGGGGAGGTCTGGGCTGCGTGCGTCTCCGCGAAGACGCGCTCCAGCCGCTCCTGGTAGTCGCGGAGCAGCTGCTCTGCTTCTTCCTCGGTGATGTCGCCACGGCCGATCAGCGACTCGGTGTACAGCTTGCGGACGGAGCGCTTGGCCTCAATCAGGTTGTACATCAGCGGCTGGGTCATCGAGGGGTCGTCGCCCTCGTTGTGCCCGCGGCGGCGGTAGCACACCATGTCGATGACAACGTCCTTGTGGAAGCGCTGCCGGAACTCATAGGCGAGCTGGCCGATGCGGACCACAGCCTCGGGATCGTCACCGTTCACGTGGAACACTGGCGCCTGGATCATCTTCGCGACGTCAGTGGAGTACGTGGACGAGCGCGAGGAAGACGGGGCGGTAGTGAAGCCCACCTGGTTATTGACCACGATGTGGATGGTTCCGCCGGTGCGGTAGCCGCGCAGCTGGGACAGGTTGAGGGTTTCGGCAACAACGCCCTGGCCGGCGAAGGCGGCGTCGCCGTGTACCACGATGGGCAGCACGGGGAAGGACTCGCCCTGGTCCAGCCGGTCCTGCTTGGCGCGGACGATGCCCTCAAGTACGGGGTCCACGGCCTCGAGGTGGGACGGATTTGCAGCCAGGTAGACCTTGGTCTCCTTGCCGGTATCCGAGGTGAACGTGCCTTCGGTGCCCAGGTGGTACTTCACGTCACCGGAACCCTGGACCGAGCGGGGATCCTGGGTGCCCTCAAACTCGCGGAACACCTGTGCGTAGGTCTTGCCGGCAATGTTGGTGAGGACGTTCAGGCGGCCGCGGTGGGCCATTCCGATGGCAACTTCATCCAGGCCGTCGTCGGCGGCGTCCGACATGATGGCGTCGAGGAGCGGAATCAGCGACTCGCCGCCTTCGAGGGAGAAGCGCTTCTGGCCCACGAACTTGGTCTGCAGGAACGTTTCGAAAGCCTCGGCAGCGTTCAGCTTGGAAACGATGCGCAGCTGCTCTTCACGGCTCGGCTTCGAGTAGGGGTGCTCCAGCTGGTCCTGGAACCACTTGCGCTCGGCAGGCTCCTGGATGTGCATGTATTCGATGCCGGTTGTGCGGCAGTACGCGTCGCGCAGGACGCCCAGGATGTCGCGGAACTTGAGCGTCGGCTTGCCGCCGAAGCCGCCGGTGGGCCATTCGCGGTCCAGGTCCCACAGGGTTAGACCGTAGGTCAGCACGTCCAGGTCGGGGTGCTTGCGCTGCACGTACTCAAGCGGATCGGTGTCCGCCATCAGGTGTCCGCGGACGCGGTAGGAGTGGATCAGCTGCTGGATACGGGCAACCTTGTTGATCTCGTCGGCCGGGTCCACCTGCTTGTCGGCGCTCCAGCGGACGGGCTCGTAGGGGATGCGCAGGGCTTCGAAAATCTCGTCGTAGAAGTTCTGGGCACCCAGCAGGAGCTGGTGGACAAGCTTGAGGAACTCACCGCTGCCGGCACCCTGGATGACGCGGTGGTCGTACGTCGAGGTAAGGGTAAGGACCTTGCTGATGGCGTTGTGGGCAATGATCTTCTCGCTGGCGCCCTGAAACTCGGCAGGGTAGTCAAGGGCGCCGACGCCGATGATGGCGGCCTGGCCCTTGGAGAGGCGGGGCACCGAGTGGACGGTGCCGATGCCGCCGGGGTTGGTCAGCGAAACCGTGGTGCCCTGGTGGTCCTCGGCGGTGAGCTTGCCGTTGCGGGCGCGCTTGATCAGATCCTCGTAGGTGTGCCAGAACTCGGCAAAGTTGAGGGTCTCAGCCTTTTTGATGTTCGGAACCATCAGCAGGCGGGTGCCATCCGGCTTGGGCATATCGATGGCGATGCCGAAGTTGACGTGGGCCGGCTGGACTGCTGAAGGCTTGCCGTCCACCTCGTCGTAGTACACGTTCATCGAGGGGAACTGGGACAGCGCCCGGATGACGGCATAACCGATGAGGTGCGTGAAGGAGACCTTGCCGCCACGGGCGCGGGCGAGGTTGGAGTTGATGACCACGCGGTTGTCGATCAGCAGCTTGGCGGGAATGGCCCGGACGCTGGTGGCGGTGGGCACCTCAAGACTGGTGACCATGTTGGTGGCTATTGCCTTGGCCGGTCCGCGGAGGACGGAAACAACGTCTTCTTCAGGGGCGGTGGGAGCCTTGACGTTCTTGGGCAGCTGGGCCGGAATCGGCTGTGATCCGGAGGTGGACTCAGTCTTCTTGCCGCCGTCGCGGGCCACGGTGGCGGGAGCCTTTTTAACGGGCGCGGGTGCCGGTGCGGCAGCCGGCGCGGCCGGGGGAGTGGCCGGTGCTGCTGCCGGCGACGGTGCCGGAGCCGCAGGAGCCGCGTTCACAACTGGCATTTCCCGGGTTGGAGGATGGGCAGTGGCCTGCCCCGAATTTCCGTTGGAAGAAGAACTGCTGCCCGAGTCGAACGATTCAAACAGCGGCCACCACTTGGCATCCACAGCGTTCTTGTCCTGCTGGTACTGCTCGTACAGTTCGTCAACGAGCCACTCGTTTCCGCCAAATTCCTCTGGTAGACGGTGGCTTGGCTGCTCTGGCACTTGAAATACGCCTCTTCCATGAGTTTGATTTCTCTCCGGCCCCACGGTGCGTCAACACTACGTTCGAACCAGTCTCTGCGTCCTCTGAACCCAGACCTTTGCAAGTCTAGTAACCATGTTGTGCTAACTGCCAATAAGGGTGACCCAAATCATGAAGTGACGCGGGAACGGCCAAATATGGCGGCCGGAAGCGTGTGAACAAGGGGTTTTAGGGGTAGGCCGTTACGGCGCTTCCGGGCCGTACCCGGAGCGCCGGGAGGCTGGAGGCGTACCTGTAGACTGAAGTCCTTATGGACAGTAAATCTAGGTGCCGGCCTGGGGGCTGTCAGCGGAGCGCGAAGCACTGCGCCGCACAGTCCACCCGCAGAGCCGGCAAACCCCGAACACGCGCCCATCACCCGCAGGCGGTCCCTCCGGCCGCCGCCCGCCAGGAAAGAGGCTCGGCCTCCGCCGACCATCCTCCGCCGGGCAGATATCCCGGTTACCCCGATCCACGCCCGTGCGCAGTACAGGCGGGATGCTGAATGGAATGGCTCTTCCTTGCCGCAGGCCTGCTGCTGATTGCGGGTACCGGCTTCTTCGTAGCCGTTGAGTTTTCCCTCATTGCACTTGACCAGCCGACGGTCCAGCGCGCCGTGGACGACGGCGACGCGGGCGCGGTCCCGCTGCTCGCCTGCCTTAAGTCCCTGTCAACGCAGCTCTCCAGCTGCCAGCTGGGCATTACACTCACAACGCTCCTCACTGGATACGTGATGGAGCCATCGGTGGGGCAACTCCTGGAAGCCCCGCTGGCCGCCGTCGGACTTCCCGACGTCGCCGTCGCCTCCATCTCGCTGGTCCTGGCCATGGTGATCGCCACCCTGCTCTCAATGCTGCTGGGGGAATTGGTTCCCAAGAACATGGCTATTGCCCTGTCCTTCCGGGTGGGTAAGGCCCTTGCCCGGCCCCAGCTGGTCTTCACCGCGGTTTTCAAGCCTGCCATCGTGCTGCTGAACGGCTTCTCCAACCGGGTGCTCCATGTGTTCGGCCTGGAAGCGAAGGAAGAAATCTCGGGGGCACGCACCCCGGCAGAGCTTGCCTCGCTGGTCCGCCGGTCGGCGGCCATGGGAACGCTCGACGCCGGGACGGCCAACTTCATCGCCCGTACCCTTAA
Organism: Arthrobacter sp. K410C; assembly: GCF_059090105.1. NCBI lineage: Bacteria > Bacillati > Actinomycetota > Actinomycetes > Micrococcales > Micrococcaceae > Arthrobacter > Arthrobacter sp. K410C. The sequence continues at coordinate 290,735 of NZ_JBNHFJ010000001.1, read as the reverse complement.
CTTCTCCACCAGGACGGCCGCGGACGTGATGACGCCCCGCATCCGGGTGGAGACGATCGATGCCGACCAGCCCGTCGCCGACATCGTTGCTGCCGCCCGCCGGACCGGTTACTCCCGGTTCCCGGTTATTGGCGACTCCGCGGACGATATCCGCGGCCTGGTCCATGTCAAGAAAGCCGTGGCCGTTCCGTGGGAGCGCCGGCAGAACCTTGAGGCCGGAGCCATTATGACGGAGGTGCTGCGGGTTCCGGAGACCATCCACCTGGATGCCCTGCTGGCCGAACTTCGCGAAGGAAACCTGCAACTCGCCGTCGTCCTGGATGAATACGGAGGAACCGCCGGTATCGCCACGCTCGAGGACCTTGTGGAAGAAATTGTCGGTGAAGTGGCGGACGAGCATGACAAGGTCCGCCCCGGCCTGCTGCAAAGCGCTTCGGGTGACTGGTATTTCCCGGGCCTGCTGCGGCCGGACGAGCTGTCCGAACAGATCCCGGGACTGACAGTGCCTGACGAGGCTGCCTACGAGACTGTGGGCGGCTACGTCATGAGCATGCTGGGCCGGATCGGCGTGGTGGGAGACACCGTGCCGGTGGGCGGCGGAACACTGAGCGTCACGCGAATGGACGGCCGCCGGATCGACCGCATCTGCTTTCGGCCGGTTGCACCGGATGACGTGGCCGGGGACACCAACGACGGGAACGGCCGATGAGCGACTGGGCAGGAATTGTGTGGCTTGGAGTCCTGCTGCTTGGCAACGCCTTCTTCGTGGGCGCCGAATTCGCCGTGATGTCGGCCCGCCGGAGCCAGATTGAGCCCTTGGCGGAGGCCGGTTCCAAGCGCGCGCAGACAACGCTGAAGGCGATGGAGAATGTTTCGCTGATGCTGGCATGCGCCCAACTGGGCATCACTGTATGTTCGCTGCTTATCCTCCTGGTGGCGGAACCCGCCATCCACCACCTGCTGGCTGTCCCGCTGGAATCCCTGGGCCTGCCCATCGAGGTGGCCGATGTGGCCGCGTTCGCCGTGGCGCTGATGCTTGTCACGTTCCTGCACGTGACTTTCGGCGAGATGGTCCCGAAGAACATTTCGGTGTCCGTTGCGGACAAGGCCGCACTGCTTCTCGCGCCGCCGCTGGTGTTCATCTCCCGGCTCGTCAACCCGGTGATTTCGGTCCTTAACTGGTCGGCAAACCACATCCTCAAGCTGCTGCGGATCGAGCCAAAGGATGAAGTCAACTCCTCGTTCACCCTGGAGGAGGTCCAGTCGATCGTCCAGGAATCCACCCGTCATGGCCTGGTGGACGACGACGCCGGCCTGATCACCGGCGCGCTTGAGTTCTCGGAACATACCGCCGGGGACATCATGGTCCCGCTGGAGAACCTGGTGATGCTGAAGGCTCCCACCACTCCGGTGGAGTTTGAAAAGGCAGTCAGCCGTACCGGATTTTCCCGCTTCCCGATGCTGGATGACGAGGACATGCTCTATGGCTACCTCCATGTGAAGGACGTCCTGTCCATCCCGGAACCGGCCTATGGGTTTCCGATCGCCGAGAGCCGGATCCGGTCGCTGGCCAACCTGGCATTGGATGACGAGATTGAAAAGGCGATGTCCGTCATGCAGCGTACGGGCTCGCACCTGGCCCGCGTCATTGGACCGGACGGCAAGACGCAGGGCGTGCTGTTCCTCGAAGATGTCATCGAGCAGCTGGTGGGCGAGATCCGGGACGCCACCCAGGCCACCGGCATCCGCCGTCTGGGCCACCCGAACGGAGGCTGACCGGCCTGACCCTTCCCGCCACTGGCGGGAAGGGTGGTCCCGGCCGGGGCTAGATAGGAATGATTCCTATTTACGTATAGACTTGAGGGGTTGTTCTTCCCTCCCCAGTGAACCGAGGTCTTTCCGTGCGCCGTTCCGCAGCCGCCCGTTCGTCAGTCGCCGCCCTCGCCGGGTTGGGACTCCTGTTGACCGCCTGCAGCCCGGAGGCGCAGCCCTCGTCGGACTCCGCCGACGGCATCAACATCGTGGCATCGACGAACGTGTACGGCGATATCGCAAAGACCATCGGCGGAGACAAGGTCAGCGTCACCGCCATCATCAGCAAGACCAGCCAGGACCCGCACTCCTACGAGGCGACCGCGCAGGACCGGCTGGCGGTGTCCAAAGCGGACCTCGTCATCGAGAACGGCGGGGGTTACGACGATTTCCTCCACACCCTCGCCGAGGACAGCAACCTCGACGGCGGCAAGGTGCTCAACGCCGTCGAACTCTCCGGACTGGCCCATCCCGAGGAGGAGGAAGCCTCCGCCGAAGCGTCCGCGCCGGAATCAGAACCGGCCGATGAGCACGACCATGGCGAATTCAACGAGCACGTCTGGTACAGCCTGCACGCCATGGAGAAGCTGGCGGGCGACATCGCCGCAAAGCTCTCGGAACTGGACCCTGCTTCGGCGCAGACATTCCAGACCAATGCCGAAAACTTCACCTCCACCCTCGAAGGCCTGCACGGAAAGCTGGATTCCGTGAAGGGTGCTGCTGCCGGGGCGCCGGTGGCAGTGACCGAGCCGGTTCCTCTCTACCTGCTGGAGGACGCCGGGCTGGTTAACGCAACGCCTGAGGACTACACTGCTGCGATCGAGGAAGGCTCAGACGTGCCGCCGGCCGTACTCAAGGCCACAACCGACCTCGTAGCCTCCAAGTCGGTCCGCTTCCTCGCCTACAACCAGCAGACCGAGGGGCCGCAGACGGAAGCTGTGAAAAAGGCAGCCGAGACAGCAGGAGTCCCTGTGGTGGATTTCAACGAAACCCTCCCTGAGGGCAAGACGTACTTGCAGTGGATGACGGAGAATGTGGACACCATCAGCAAAGTTCTGGAGAGCAAATAGTTGAAGCCCGTCGTCAGCCTCACCGGAGCGTCCCTGAAATTTGGCAAGCGGGTGCTCTGGGAGGATTTGGACCTGGACATCAAACCCGGCGAATTCTTTGCCGTGCTTGGTCCCAACGGAAGCGGCAAGACCAGCTTCCTCAAGGTCCTGCTCGGCCTGCAGGACCTGCACCAGGGACGGGCTGCACTGGGCGGCCGCACCGTTGAGCGCGGCAGCCGCCTGATTGGCTACATCCCCCAGCAGAAGTCGTTTGCCCCGGACACTCCCATGCGGGCCAGGGATCTGGTGGGGCTCGGGGTGGACGGCCACCGCTGGGGACTGCGGCTGTCCCCAGCCAAGGCAAACCGCAGGATTGACGAGCTCCTCGACCTCGTGGGCGCCAGCGATTATGCAAAGGTGCCCGTGGGGCAGCTGTCCGGCGGCGAGCAGCAGCGGCTCCGGGTTGCCCAGGCGCTGGCCACCGATCCCCAGGTCCTTCTCTGCGACGAACCGCTGCTGTCCCTGGACCTGCACCACCAGCAGGCCGTGAGTGCCTTGATCAACAGGCAGTGCCGCGACCGGAACAGCGCCGTTGTGTTCGTAACCCATGAGATCAACCCCATTATCGACTACGTGGACCGGGTGTTGTACCTGGCCGGCGGGCGGTTCAAGGTGGGGACGCCGGAGGAAGTCATGACCACCGAAGTCCTCTCCGATCTCTACGGCAGCCACGTCGAGGTGATCCACGCCAACGGCCGGATCGTGGTGGTGGGGCTTCCGGATGCCACCACCCATCACCATGCCGAGCCCCATGCCCTGGCGGGGGAGGCCGCCTGATGGACGCAGACAGTATCCTGGCGGCAATCTTCAACTTCGAGAACTACGGCGAGCTGTTGGTCCTGGTTCAAAACTCGATCTGGGCGGGCGCCGTCCTGGGCCTCCTTGGCGGCCTGGTGGGCACCTTCGTCATGAAGCGGGACCTGGCCTTCGCCGTCCACGGCATTTCTGAACTGTCCTTTGCCGGGGCGGCCTTCGCCCTGCTGATCGGCGCCGACATTGTGTTCGGGTCACTCGTCGGGTCCGTTGCGGCGGCACTCCTCCTCGGCCTGATGGGGGTCAAGGCCCGGGACAAGAACTCCACCATCGGCGTCCTCATGCCGTTCGGCCTGGGCCTGGGCATCCTGTTCCTGTCCCTGTACGAGGGCCGCGCAGCCAACAAGTTCGGCCTGCTCACCGGGCAGATCGTCTCGGTGGATACGGTCCAGCTCACGGCCCTCGCCGGAACGGCGCTGGTTGTGATGGTGGCGCTGGTGGCCATCTGGCGGCCGCTGAACTTCGCCAGCCTCGACCCCGAACTCGCCGAGGCCCGCGGTGTTCCCGTCCGCCGGCTGGGCATCGTCTTCATGGTCCTGCTGGGTATCAGCGTTGCCCTGTCCATCCAGGTGGTGGGGGCCCTCCTGGTGCTTGCCCTGCTCATCACCCCCGCGGCAGCCGCCTTGCGGGTGACGTCATCGCCGGTGGCCGTGGTGGTGTTGAGCGTAGTTTTTGCCGTTACTGCCACAGTGGGCGGCATCCTGCTGGCACTGGGCGGCCGCATCCCGATCAGCCCTTACGTCACCACGTTGTCCTTCATTATCTACGTGGTATGCCGCGCCATCGGCTCCGTCAGGGCCGGCAAGGGAATCAACGGCAGGGTCCTGCAGGCGCAGTAACCGTCGGCGGTTACTGCCTGCTACAGCTTGCCTGCAGCCTTCAGGGCCGTGCATTCCGGGCAGAGGCCAAAGATTTCCACCGTGTGGGCCACCTCGCTGAAGCCATGCTCCGCGGCGGTGTGCGCTGCCCAGGTTTCGACGGCGGGTGCCTCCACCTCCACGGCTTTGCCGCAGTTCCGGCACAGCAGGTGGTGATGGTGGCCGGTAACGGCGCAGCGACGGTAGACCGCTTCGCCCTCACCGTTGCGCAGGACGTCCACCAGGCCTTCATCGGCAAGCGACTGGAGTATCCGGTAGGCCGTGGCGAGTGAAACGGACACGCCCTGGTTCTGCAGGATCCGGTACAGCTCCTGGGTGCTGACGAAGTCGTCCAGCTCATCCAGGGCGGCACTGACGGCCCGGCGCTGCTTGGTGACGCGCTGTTCCTTGCCGCCCGTTGCCGGGGAGGGCGTAGTGGAATCAACCTTGGCGCCGAGCGGCATGGATGGACTCGCTTCCTTGGGGATCATGGCAAAGACCAAGATTACCAGCCAAGCCCTCGTGGACACCGTTCCGGACAGGACCCTAGGCTGGCGCTATGAAGCTGACGAAATACACCCACGCCTGCGTCCGCCTCGAAAAGGACAGCCGGGTTCTGGTCCTGGATCCCGGCAACTTCTCCGAAACCGGGCAGGCGCTGGCAGGGGCCGAAGCCGTGCTGGTCACGCACGAGCACGCCGACCATGTCGACGTTCCCGCTGTTGTGGACGCACTCCGAAGCACCACGGACCTGGCGGTTTACGCCCCGGCCGGGGTAGCTGACCATCTGCGGACCGAAGTTCCGGAAGCAACGGCCCGGATTAACGCGGTGGAACCCGGAATGTCGCTGGATGTGGCGGGCTTCGCGGTGCGCAGCTTCGGTGGCCAGCACGCCCTGATCCATCCGCAGATCCCGGTGGTGCCGAATATCGGCTACCTCATTGATGACAACGTCTACCATCCGGGAGATTCGTTCATCGTTCCGGACGGCATCAGCGTCAAGACCCTGCTGGTTCCGCTGCATGCGCCCTGGAGCAAGTCGGCGGAAGTAGTGGACTTCGTCGTCAGCATACGGGCGCCCCGGGCATTCCAGATCCACGACGGGCTCCTCAATGACAACGGCCTGAAGATTGTGGAGGGCCACGTCAAAAGGATCGGCGCCAAGTACGGGACCGAGTACAGCCACCTGCGCGCCGGGGAGTCCGTGGAGGTCTAGGCGACGTCCGGGTCCCACCGTCCTGTATCGAAGAAGGTCCGGATCGCTGCTTCATAGGGCGCGGGGTCCAGGCCCTGGGATGCCAGCCAGTCCTGGTTGTAGTAGTTGCCCGCATAGCGTTCCCCGCCGTCGCACATCAGCGTGACAATGCTGCCCTTCCGGCCTTCGGCGACCATGCCGGCGATGGTCTGCCAGACACCCCAGAGATTGGTACCGGTTGAGGGGCCGGAGTGGAGTCCTGCAAGGACGGAAAGGTGGCGCATGGCTGCCACGGATGCGGCGTCGGGGACCTGGACCATGCGGTCGATGACGGACGGCACAAAACTGGGCTCCAGCCGCGGCCGTCCAATCCCCTCGATCCGGGATGGCAGGCCCGCCGGCACGGCGTCATTCCCGCCGCGCCACCCCGGATAGAACGCAGAGTTTTCGGGATCAACCACCAGCAGTCGCGTGGGGTGGCTGTGGTAGCGCAGGTAGCGGCCAATCGTGGCACTCGTTCCGCCGGTCCCGGCACCCACCACAATCCAGTCCGGAACCGGATGCTCCTCCAGCTGGAGCTGCCCGAAAATCGACTCCGCGATGTTGTTGTTGCCGCGCCAGTCCGTGGCCCGCTCGGCATAGGTGAACTGGTCCATGTAATGCCCGTTGCAGGTGGCGGCAACCTCTTCGGCTGCGGCATACACATCCGAGGCGTGCTCAACCAGCAGGCACGACCCGCCGAACTGCTCGATCAGGTGAATTTTCTCCTGGCTCGTGGTCCGAGCCATGACTGCGATGAACGGCAGTCCCAGCAGCTGGGCAAAGTACGCCTCGGAGACGGCGGTGCTGCCGCTGGACGCCTCCACGATGGTGGTGTCCGCCCTGATCCAGCCGTTGACCAGGCCGAAGAGGAACAGCGAGCGCGCCAGCCGGTGCTTCAGGCTGCCGGACCGGTGCGTCGATTCGTCCTTCAGGTACAGCTGGACGCCCCAGTGTTCAGGCAGCGGCACGGAGTAGAGATGGGTGTCCGCCGAACGGTTGTTTTCCGCCCGGATGGTGCGGATGGCATGGTCTGCCCAGTCCCGGTCTGACCACCCGCGGCCTGCCCAGTCCGTGTCCCTGCCGTTGCTGCCGTCCTCAATCTTCACCAATCCAGCCTACCCGCGGGCGGACCGGTGGCGGCTTAGAGTGGAACCGATGGTTTGACCACCCCGAAGGAGCCCGATGAACCCCCTGATGGACCTGACCACGCTGAGCAACCGTATTGCGGCCGGGCGGCGCACAGTGCTGTTGGATGTCCGCTGGGCGCTGGGAGATCCGCTGGGGCATGAGCACTACCTCGGCGGACACCTGCCGGGGGCCGTCTTCGTGGACCTTGCCACCGAGCTTGCTGCGCCGCCCGTTCCGGCGCGGGGACGGCACCCACTGCCGGCGCCGGAGGACTTCCAGGCTGCGGCGCGCGGCTGGGGGATCAACAATGGCGACGTCGTGGTCGCCTACGACGACACTGCCAATATGGCTGCCGCGAGGGCTTGGTGGATGTTAAGGAACGCCGGGCTTCGGGAGGTTTACCTGCTCGACGGCGGCCTGGCCGCCTGGCGTGCCGAAGGCCTTGCGGTGGAGCAGGGCCCGGTGGTGGCTGAGCCCGGAAATGTGGTGCTGGCGGACGGCGGAATGCCCCGGCTCGACACCGGTGCTGCCGCCGCCTGGCCGGACAGCGGAGTGTTGCTCGATGCACGCGCGGGGGAGCGGTACCGCGGCGAGGTGGAGCCCGTCGACCCACGGCCAGGCCACATCCCCGGGGCGGTGAGCGCCCCGACGTCGGACAACGTGGACGGAAACGGACGCTTCCTTCCCGCTAACGAGCTGCGAAGCAGGTTCGAGGCGCTGGGCGTCCGGGACGGGATGCCGGTTGCTGTCTATTGCGGTTCAGGGGTGACCGCGGCGCACGAGGTGGCGGCGCTGGAAGTGGCAGGGTTCAGTGCGGCGCTGTACGCCGGCTCATTCTCGGAGTGGTCCAACAATGCGCAGCTGCCCGTGGCCACCGGTGCTGATCCCGGCGGCGGATCTTTCCCGGCTGGAAAGTTGGCTGGCCCCAACGGTAGCGTCTGACTATGACCCCAGGACGTCCCGTACCGCCGCCCCTTGCCACACCAATCCTGCCGTACGCCGGCGCCGGCACCCTTGCCGCTGCGTACGGTGCCGTGTCCCCTGGCAGCGGGCTGGTCCCGCTGACCGTGGCCCGGCGCGCGCCCAACCCGGACGACATCGAAATTGCCATCGAGTTCTGCGGCCTGTGCCACTCGGATGTGCACGCGGCCCGCGGGGAGTGGGGCGGGCAGACTTATCCGCTGGTGCCCGGCCACGAGATCGTGGGAACCGTAAGCCGGGTGGGCTCAGCCGTCACCGGTTTTGCCGTGGGCGAGCGGGTGGGCGTCGGCTGCATCGTGGATTCGTGCCGCGAGTGCGAAAGCTGCCTGGATGGCCTGGAGCAGTACTGCGAAAAAGGTATGACCGGCACCTACGGTGCCATCGACCGCCGGAATGGTGACGCGGTTACCCAAGGTGGCTATGCGACCTCCATCGTGGTGGACCACCGCTACGTGGTCCGCGTGCCCACGTCACTGGACCCGGCCGCCGTCGCGCCTTTGCTCTGTGCCGGGGTCACCACGTTCTCCCCGTTGCGGCACTTCGACGTCGAAGAGGGCGATGTTGTGGGCGTGGTGGGCCTGGGCGGGCTGGGGCACATGGCGGTCAAGCTGGCCAAAGCCATGGGTGCCCGGGTGGTGGTGTTCACAACGTCGGAATCCAAGGTGGCCGCCGCGTTGGAACTGGGAGCCGATGAGGTTGTCCTGTCCCGGGACGAGGATGCGATGGCCGCAGCGAACCGCACCATCGACGTCATCATCGACACAGTTGCCGCCCCGCACGATCTCAACCCCCTGTTCCGCACCCTGCGCGTGGACGGTGCGCTGTTCCAGCTGGGCCTGCCGTCCGAGGCCATGCCCCCGGTGAACCCGCGCGCCCTCATCCGCCGCCGCGTCGCGTACGTCGGCTCGCTCATCGGCGGAATCGCAGAAACGCAGGAGATGCTGGACTTCTGCGCCGAGCACGGCGTGGTTGCCGACATCGAGATGGTCGGCGCCGGCCAACTTAACGAAGCTTATGACCGCATGGTCGCAGGAGATGTGAAGTACCGGTTCGTGCTGGACATCAGCACCTTGCAGGCACCCGCCAAGGAGGCAGACGCATGAGCACGCTCTTTACCAGGATCCTCAACGGCGAAATTCCCGGCCGGTTCGTCTGGCGGGAGGACGACGTGTCCGCCTTCCTCACCACCGGGCCCCTGGCCGATGGACATACCCTCGTGGTCCCCACCGAGGAAGTGGACCGCTGGACTGACGCGTCACCCGAGACCCTGGCACGGGTGATGGAGGTGGCCCGCCGGATCGGCGCCGTCCAGGTGGATATTTTCGACGCCCCGCGGGCCGGGCTCATCGTTGCGGGCTACGAGATCAACCACCTGCACGTGCACGTATGGCCCTCACGCAGCATGGCGGACTTCAACTTCGCCTCCGCGGACCAGAATCCTGATCCCGCCGTCCTGGACGCGAACGCGGAGAAACTGCGCCGCGGGCTGCGGGAGGCCGGCTGGGGCGAGTTCGTTCCCGCCACTTAACCCGCAAAGATGTCCCGGCCCGGGCCGGGACATCTTTGTTTTAAGGTCGTCAGGCCGGCGCCAGGGCCTTGTTGAGTACCGTGCGGATGCGCTTTTCGGACACGGAGTAGGCCGTTCCGAGTTCGACGGCGAAAAGGCTCACCCGGAGCTCCTCGATCATCCAGCGCACCTGGGTTAACTCGCGTCCTGCGCGCCGTCCGGGGAGCAGCGCCGCCACGGCATCGTCATAATCGTCCTCCAGCCGCTGCACCACGGCCATGTTCACTGCGTCCCGCTGCACGTTTCCCGGCAACCGTTCAAGCCGCTTCTCGATGGCAGTGAGGTACCGCGGCAGCTGGCTGAGCTGGGCGTAGCCCGTGCGTGCCACAAAACCGGGGTAGACCAGTTGCTCCAGTTGGCTCTTGATGTCGTTGAGGGCACTGATCAGGGCCAGGCTGGTGGTTCCCTTCAGCTGCTTCTCGATGCGCCTGGTGGCGGCCAGTATGCGTTCCACCACCGCGGTCACGCTGAACACGGTGTCGATCAATTCCGCCCGCACCACTTCGTAGAGGGCATCGAAGGCCTGCCTGTCCCAGGGCAGTTCTGCTGGGGTGAGCTTGTCGATGGCCGCGAGGGCGCAGTCTGCAATCAGTGCGGACACTGAGCCGTGTGGGTTCTGGCTGAACGTCAGTTTCTCCGTGTTGCTCAGGTGCTCCAGCACATAGCGGTCCGGCGACGGAACCCGCAGGGCCAGCATCCTGATCACGCCGCCGCGCATGGCATCGAGCTGTTCCTCCGGTGTCTGGAAGACCCGCAGCGACACGGAGGTGCCCTGGTCCACGAGTGCGGGGTACCCGGTGACAGTGTGTCCCTTCACCATGCTGCTGACTTCCCGCGGAAGGGTCCCGAAGTTCCACTCCGTCAGGCCGTCCTGTTCCACGAAGCCGGCAGGCGCGGAAGCCGGACCTCCCTTGCCCGATGAGGGCAGCCGGGGCGTGCCGCCGTCGTCCGTCTTGCCTCTGCCCGGTCCGTTGCCCCCGGCAGTAGTGTTCTTGGGACCAGTCGTCGCGGGGGTGGCGCCCAGTGACTCCGCAATTGCGCGCCGGGTCGCAGGTGCAAGCCGTTCCTGGAGGGCTGCAAGGTCCTTGCCTTCCTCCAGGACCTTGCCCTTGCTGTCCACCACCTTGAAGCTGACGCGCAGGTGCGGGGGCACGGCGTCCCAGTTCCATGAACCAGGCGGGATAATGGCGCCGCGGATCCGCCGAAGGGCCAGCTCCAGTGACGGTTCCAGCTCGTCGTTGGCGGGATCGAAGTCCGATTCCAGGACGGCGACTGCCTGCCGGGCAACGTCCGGTGCCGGGACGAAATTCTTCCGGATCTGCTTGGGCAGCGACTTGATCAACGCGGTGACAAGTTCCACGCGCTGGCCCGGAATCAGCCAGCGGAACGGGGCGTCGTCCAGTTGGTTGAGGAAAAGGACGGGCACTTCCGCCGTGACGCCGTCGGACGGATTGGGCGGGGACCCCGGGGCCACAGGATGGAACTCATAGCTCAGCGGCAGCTCAAAACCCTTGTGCAGCCAGGTCCTGGGGAAGGCGGACTCGTCCAGATCATCCGCGTCATCGCTCAGGAGGAGCGACTTATCGTAGTCCAGCAGGTCCGGGTTCTGTCTCCGGGCCTCTTTCCACCATTTGTCGAAGTGTCGCTCGGACACCACGTCCGGGCCAATCCGGGCATCGTAGAACTCGAACAGCGTCTCATCATCCACCAGCAGGTCCCGGCGGCGCATCCTGGCCTCGAGCTCCTCCACCTCCTGCAGGAGCGCACGGTTGCGGTGGAAGAACTTATGGTGCGTGCGCCAGTCGCCTTCCACCAGCGCGTGCCGGATGAAGAGCTCGCGGGCAACCACCGGATCCACCCGGCCGTAATTGATGCGCCGCTGGGCGATGATGGGCACGCCGTAAAGTGTGACCTTCTCGTAGGCCATGACCGCACCCTGGCGGGTGGACCAGTGCGGCTCACTGTAGGTGCGCTTCACCAGCTCCGGGGCCACCTGTTCCGCCCAGACGGGATCGAATTTGGCAGCCACCCGTGCCCAGAGCCTGCTGGTCTCCACGAGTTCGGCGGCCATCACGAAGGTGGGGGACTTCTTGAAGAGGGCGGACCCGGGGAAGATTGCGAACCGGCTGCCGCGGGCGCCGGCATACTCGCGCTTGCGCTCATCGAGGATGCCGATATGGCTCAGGAGCCCGGACAGCAGGCTGATGTGGATCCCGTCATGGTTGCCCACCGGGTCCGCCAGGCGCTTGTTGTCCAGGCTGATGCCGAGCGGACGCGCCAGCTGGCGCAGCTGGGCGAAGAGGTCCTGCCACTCGCGCACCCGCAGGTAGTTGATGAACTCGCTGCGGCACAGGCGGCGGAACGCCGACGAGGACAGCTCCTGCTGCTTCTCCTGCAGGTAGTTCCAGAGGTTCAGGTAACCGGTGAAGTCCGAATTCTCGTCCTTGAACCGGTTGTGTTTCTCCGCCGCCAGCTGCTGCTTGTCCGTGGGACGCTCGCGGGGGTCCTGGATGGTGAGCGCCGCCGCCAGGATCATGACTTCCCGGACGCAGTTGCGCTTGCCCGCCTCCACAATCATTCGGCCCAGCCGGGGGTCCACGGGCAGCTGGGCCAGTTTCTGCCCGACGGCGGTGAGGCCGCTGCCGCTCCTGCCGTTACCTTCCACGTTCTGCGGCTTCGGGGCAGCCAGGGCGCCGAGTTCGCGGAGCAGCGTGACGCCGTCGTTAATCGCCCGTGTTTCGGGAGGCTCGACGAACGGAAAGTCCTCCACGTCCTTGGGGCCGCGGGCCACGCCCATGGCGGTCATCTGCAGGATGACCGCGGCGAGGTTAGTCCGCAGGATCTCCGGATCCGTGAACCGCGGCCGGGACCCAAAGTCTTCCTCCGAATACAGGCGGATGGCAATACCGTCCGAAACACGGCCGCAACGCCCGGACCGCTGGTTAGCCGATGCCTGCGAGACGCGTTCGATGGGCAGCCGCTGGACCTTGGTGCGGTGCGAATACCGGGAGATGCGGGCCGTTCCGGTGTCAATGACGTACTTGATGCCGGGCACGGTAAGCGACGTCTCCGCCACGTTGGTGGCGAGCACGATCCGGCGCTTGCTGCCCGGATGGAAGACCTTGTGCTGTTCCTGCAGGCTCAGGCGCGCGAAGAGCGGGAGCACTTCCGTGCCTGCGAGCCGGCGGTTCGACTGGATGCGGGGCTGCAGCGCCTCGGCCGCGTCCCGGATCTCGCGCTCGCCGGAGAAGAAGACCAGGATGTCCCCGGGCGCCTCGTTGGCCAGCTCGTCGACGGCGTCGCACACGGCATCCAGCGGGTCGCGGTCCTCCTCGAGTTCGTCGTCGGAGGCCTCTTCGTCGTCCGCCCTGGGCTGGGTCAGGGGGCGGTAGCGGATTTCCACCGGGTAGGTGCGGCCCGACACCTCGATGATGGGCGCGGGCTCTTCCTCAGTGCCGAAGTGGTTGGCGAAGCGCTCGGGGTCGATGGTGGCCGAGGTGATGATGACCTTCAGGTCCGGGCGCTGCGGCAGGATCCGTTTGAGGTAACCGAGGATGAAGTCGATGTTGAGGCTGCGCTCGTGGGCCTCGTCAATGATGATGGCGTTGTACTTGCGGAGCAGTTTGTCCCGCTGGATTTCGGCCAGCAGGATGCCGTCCGTCATCAGCTTCACCTTGGTTGCCTTGCTGACCTCGCCGGTGAAGCGGACCTGGAAACCAACTTCCTGGCCAATCTCGACGCCGAGCTCCTCGGCAATGCGCTCGGCCACCGTGCGCGCTGCCAGCCGGCGGGGCTGGGTGTGGCCGATCAGCCCGTTCTCGCCGAGGCCGAGCTCCAGGCACATCTTGGGAATCTGGGTGGTCTTTCCGGAGCCGGTCTCGCCGGCAATGATGGTCACCTGGTTGGCGGCAATTGCCGCCATCAGGTCCTCGCGGCGCTCGGAGACCGGCAGCTCGGCGGGATAGGAGATATGCAAAGTCATGGCTGCAGACAGTCTACTGCGGCGAGGCCGGCACCCCCGGTTCGACTGCCTGCGGCGTTCTTTGCGGTACGGGCTTGCTAGAAGATGCGGAGCGTATAGCTGGTGCTGGGAAGGTCCAGGGCGGACCATTCCTCATGGGAGCTGACGGGAGGGGTGTGGCCCCGTCCGTCGCGCAGGAGGGCTGCGATGGTGGCTGCAGCGAGGAGGAGGAGCAGGATGACGGTGATGGTTGCGAAGATTTCCATGGCTCCATGCTTCTCTTCACGGCACATACACAACAGTGGCAGAAATGCCCAAAAAGCGAAAATTCCTGCCACAATGGAAGCATGCTGAAATCGGTAGCGGTGATTGTGGTTCCCAACTTTTCGATCTTCGAATTCGGGACGGCCTGTGAGGTGTTCGGAATCGACAGGTCTGCCCGGGGCAGTGGAGTCCCCGCCTTTGATTTTCGGGTCTGCACGCCCGAACCGGGCAACGTGCCCATGAAGTCGGGGTTGTCCATGAACGTTAGCCACGGACTGGAAGCCACCGAAGATGCGGACCTGGTGATCATGGCTCCCTTCGGGCGGGACCAGGAGATGCCGGAGCCTGTGCTCTCTGCCCTCCGCGCCGCTGACGCCAGGGGTGCGTGGGTTTTATCGATCTGCTCGGGAGCATTCGCGCTGGCACGCGCAGGCCTGCTGGACGGCCGCCGCTGCACAACCCACTGGCATTACTCCCGTGACCTGGCCGAGGCCTACCCGGACGTGCAGGTGGATGAGAATGTCCTTTATGTGCAGGACGGCAATATCATTTCCTCTGCCGGAACCGCTGCCGGGATCGACGCCTGCCTGCACCTGGTGCGGCTGGAGCTGGGGGCCAACGTTGCCGCCGCGATTGCCCGTGACATGGTGGTTCCGCCCCACCGCGACGGCGGCCAGGCCCAGTTCATCGACCGGCCCATGCCCACCTGCGGCTCGGCGCCCATGGAAGAACTGCTGCGGTGGATGGTGCAGAGCCTGGACCGTGAGCATACGGTCAACGAGCTGGCAGCCCGGGTTCACATGTCTCCCAGGACCTTCGCCAGGAAGTTCCGCTCGGAAACGGGTGCCACACCAGCGGCCTGGCTCAACTCGCAGCGGGTACTCCGGGCCCAGGAGTTGCTGGAATCGACCGATCTGAACATCGATGAGATTGCCCGGGAAGCCGGGTTTGGCCATCCGGTCCTGCTGCGGCACCACTTCGCCAAGGTCCTCGACACCAGCCCGCAGTCCTACCGCCGGGCATTCCGGGGGCAGCTGGCCGAGGCGGGCTAGCTACAGCCCGCGATCTGGTTTGAGTATTGCCCGGGCCTGGATTGGGCGGCCTATTCCCTGCTGCCCGGATTATTCGTGCCCTGCCCACTCCCGGACTCCTGGGCTGCTGCACGGGTCCGCTCCACGAGCACGCGCCAAGGTCCGGTCACTGCCCGTTCAGGCAGGGCCGCCCGCCTGTCCCCGGCCCGGATTGAATAGATGAACCGGTCAGGCTGGTTTCCAACAAACTGTTCGGCGGCCGCCCGCGGTGTCCGGGGAACGGCATCCCACGGACAGGCTTCCACGATCGGCTCCCACTGGTTGATTGCCGTTTTAGAGCGCGCATCTACGGTCCACACCCGCGTCATCGCGGCAATCCCACCTGTGCGTTCCACACTGATTTTCATGGCCTGGTTCCTGGGCTTCCGCGCAGCCTGGCGGCTGAAAGTCCGGCAACCAGGCATCCCTTAATGCTTGACCTTCACAGTTTCCCACGCCTGCCGCACGGCGTCATGCTCTTGTGAGCCGGAACCGAAGAGCTCCACGGCGGCAGCGGCGGTGGCCCGCGCAAAGACGCTGAATGTGGCTGTGGCAGGCAGGGATCCGCCCGTCAGGGTTTCGTACCAGATGCGGCCGGGGGAGTCCCAAGCGTTCCCGCCCAGGGATTCCGCTACGAGGTAGAAGGCGCGGTTGGGAATACCAGAATTAATGTGGACCCCGCCGTTGTCCGCGCTGGTCCTGACATAGGAGTCCATGGAGTCCGGCTGCGGGTCCTTACCCAGCACATCGTCGTCGTACGCCGTTCCGGGAGCCTTCATGGAGCGCAGGGCACTTCCTTCCACCTCGGCGGTGAAAAGCCCCTCGCCGATCAGCCAACTGGCCTGGGCCGCGGACTGGTTTTTCACGTACTGCTCCACGAGGGCGCCGAAAACATCTGACATCGATTCGTTCAGGGCGCCGGCCTGGTTCCGGTAAGCGAGGGCGGCGGAGTGCTGGGTTACTCCATGGGCGAGTTCATGGCCGATGACGCTCAAGGATGCCGTAAAACGCTCGAAAACTTCACCATCGCCGTCGCCGAAGACCATCTGGGTGCCGTCCCAGAAAGCGTTGTCATAGAGCCTGCCGAAGTGCACGGTTGCATCCAGGCGCATTCCCTGGCCGTCGATGGAGTTGCGGCCAAAAACGTCGGCATAAAGGCGGTGGGTGTGTCCCAGTCTGTCGTAGGCTTCATCGGTTGCGGCATCTCCCGTCCCGGGTTCGCCCTCCTTGCGCACCAGCCTTCCCGGCAGGGTCTCCGAACCGTCGGCATCGTAAATGGTCCGGTTGGACGGCCCTGGCTTCGCCAGGCGCACGCCAGAAGGAAGATCGGGCAATGCCTGGGTCCGGGACGCCTGGAATGAGCCGACGTGGCCAAGGGCCTCCCTGGCGGCCCGGGCAGCCGCAGAATATTGCGGAGCATCCTGCCGGGCCAGCCGCCGTAGCAGGTAGGGCGGGACGATGGAACAGAACGGAACGTGCATGGCGTACCCCCTCAACTAGGTCAATTCAGACTACGAGGGGGCTCTGACAATCGGTGCCAGCACACGCGGCACGGGCCGTTTCGCGTGGGTGGCGGTAGCACGCAGAAGCACGACGACGGCCGACCGGCTTTGTTGGTTATCGCCGCCTTGAGCGGGATGCACGAAGAATGTCACACCCCCGCACGATGATGTGGGTATGGAAAACGGCACGTTGACGGCAGCGGAGATGGCAGGCATTCATGCCTCTGTCGCGGCCCTCGACGCGTTGTTCCTTGAAGATGCGCAGCTGCGAAATCCCGTCGACGGCGAAGGGATGAACGTCTTGCAGCGTGCCTATGAACTCCGCCTGGAACGGCTGGGCCAGCTGGCGAGGCTCGAAGCCCAGGTCGCCGCGCTCAAGGCCCGGGACGCGGCCGAATCGGTTGAACTCCAGCAGGCTATGACCCCGCCGGACGCTCCGGTTCAGGCACGGATCTTTCAGGAGATCTCGACCATTGAGGAGATCGCAGGGGTCCTGACCATCAGTTCAGGCGCGGCAGGGGCGTTCGTCACCCAGGCCCGACAGGTCTGCTCTCTCCCTTCCGTGTACGGGGCGTTGTCCACCGGGGCCCTCTCCTGGCAGCAGGCCAAAATCATCGCCGACGAAACCGAGGCCCTGGACCATCCCGCCGCCGTGGCTTTGGCGGATCATTTCCTGGACCCGGATGCACCGAACCCGGCCAGGGGCTGCCCCGCCACCGGGCTCGTGCCGTCCCGGCTGCGGGCCAAGGTCAGGGCTTGGCGGGAACGCCACCACCCCGAGTCGATCCAGAAACGCCACGCGAAGTCCGTGGCCGACCGGCGGGTCGAGTTCCACCGGGACCGTGACGGGATGGCCTGGATCGCCGCGTACCTCCCTGCAGATACCGCCACAGGAATCTGGAACAGGGCAAGGGCTACCGCGCGCGGCCTGCAGGGACCCACCGAAATCCGCACCCTGCCGCAGCTCTGCGCCGATATCGTCGCCAACCGCCTCCTCGCGCCCGCCCAGTCCGGCGGCGGGGACGCGGCCTGTCCCACCGAATCTGGCAGCGCCAGCGAACAGATCCCGAACGACTTCATCGGGTACGCAACGCTTGAAGGGTCCGACGAACCCGCAGCAGTCCTTGGCATCCCCGAAGACCTCACCGGGATCCTGCACCGCAATGACGGCACCAGCAAGGACTTGGCAACCACGCCTATTGCGGTCGACTCGGGGGTTGGGAAGGTTCCGGTGCCGCGGGCGGATGTGCTTGTCACTGTCCCGGCGTTGGCGCTGTTCGGCGTGACGGACGAACCGGCCATCCTCGACGGGTACGGCCCGATCCCGGCGTCCATGGCCCGCAAACTCCTCGTCGACGGAGCGAGTTCCTTCACCCGCGTCCTCGTCGATCCGCGGGACGGTGCACCGCTGGAAATCGGCCGCACCAGCTACCGGATCACCAAAGCAATGAAACAAGCGCTCCGGCTCCGGGACGGCAAATGCACCTTTCCCGGCTGCAACAACAACTCCCCGGATAACGACACCGACCACCTTCAAGCCTGGCAACACGGCGGAACCACCGGCATCAGCAACCTGGCACAACTCTGCCCAAAACACCACCGGCTCAAACACAACAGCGGCTGGACACCCACCCAAGCAACAGAAACTGCACCACCCGGCTGGACCTCACCCACCGGCCGCCACTACCCCGCCGAACAACCCGACCGGGAACCACCACAGCTGCCGCCCGACCTGGCTGCCCTAGCTGCCCTGTTGAGTGACGCCACAGCACCTGGTGGCCCCGGGCCGGGCTGGTCTGCCACTAAAAAGCGCGGCTGGCCAGCTGCTGCCACTGATGAAGAGCAAATGGTTCTGGCTGCTGCTACGGACGAGCGCTATCCCGCAGCAGCTGCGGCCGGCATGCATGAAGCAGGCGAAGACTTGGTGTGTCCGCCGTGGTTGGAATGGGGTGACGTCGAAATTACAGACGCGGACGTGCCGGACGCGGACATCTTTGATGGTGCTGGCTTCCCGGATGATCCTGACTTGCTCGAATACGATCCAGCCAAAGATCCGTTCCCGGACTGGCTGCTGCGGCTGAAGGCCGAGGAAGCAGCGTTAAGCCACCAGTCATGACCACGGGCTTACCAGGCAAACAATGTCACGGGCTTACCCCGGCAAAAATAATGTGGTCCCCGCTGCGAGCTTGCCCGGAAAAACTAACTGGAAAAACGAAAGCGGCCCGGTCAGTGACCGGGCCGCTTCTGATGGTGCCCTCGATAGGATTCGAACCTACGACCTTCTGCTCCGGAGGCAGACGCTCTATCCCCTGAGCTACGAGGGCAATCCGGATTTCCTGCCGTTCCCGGCGGGACGTCCTAGAGCTTAGCAGGAAGGTGGGCTCCAAGGGAAAACCTGTCCTGCTCCGGCGTCGCTAACAGGCGAGGAGCACATGGAACCGTGGCCTCAGTAGCCGGAGAACGAGTCCACGTGCACCCGCCGGGCCCCTGCCTTCCGCGCGGCACGGCGGAGTGAGGCAACGCTGGCGGGCGGGCCGGAGACATACACTTCACGGCTGCCAATGTCCGGAACCAGGGCCCTCAATCCCTCGGGGTCCAGCCGGGGTGTTCCGGCCGGAACAGCGCCAAATTCCGGCGGGGGTTCCGAACCGTCCGCGAGGCGTACAAGGACCCGGATGCCTGCAGCACGAAGTTCGTCAGCATAGGCGATCTCGTTGGCGCTCCTGGCCAGTAGGAGGAAGACGGCGTCACGTTCCCGGAGCCCTTCCGACCTCAAGTGTGAGAGGAAAGGTGTGATCCCGATGCCGGCGGCAATGAGCAGTACAGGTCTGCGGGGGTCGCTGGGGAGGACAAAGTCACCGCCCACCGAGGTGGCCGTTACCTCGTCGCCGGGCTTCAGCCCCAGGAGCACCCTCTTGGCCGCGGACAAAGGCTCGGCGGTCCGGACGCCAAATCTCACGAGGCCTTCCGCAGGCGAACCTGTCAGGCTGAACACCCGCCGTCGTCCTTTCCCGTCAGACTTGGCATGCGGCAGGTCGAGTTCCATGTACTGCCCCGGAAGGAAGCGCACCGGCCTGGCCGGCTCGAACGAAAATTCCGTGGTGCTCGGGGTCAGCCTCCGGCTTCCTGCAAACCGCAGCTTCACACCGCCCCGCTGGCCCACCAGGAAGGCAAGGAAGTTGCCCAGCAGCAGCGCCGCCTCGGGGGAATTCGCGATGAATCCGAGATTGTAGGGGACCGCAAAGACAACGCCGACGACGGCGGCCAGCGCCAGCTGCTGCCACCGCCGCGGCGGAAGCGTCAGGGGCTCGGTCAGCATGAACCCGACAAAGAAGAGCACCGGCCGTTGCGCCAGGGCCTGGTAGATGCCCATCCCGGCAGTCATGCCGGCCCTGAGCAGCTCAAAGGTGATGATGCCCGTCGCCACGATGGTGAACACCGAAGCCATCAGGACTTTCCTGGTCCGGTAAAGGACCAGCAGCACGCCCGGGACCAGTAGCCACAGCATGGCAGGCGTCGCTGCCCACCAGGTGGCGATATTGAGCCCGGTAAGGCCGGCGACGAAGGCTCCCGCGGCAGCGGGGTTGAAGATGTGCCGGCCGCGCCAGGCAAGGGCGTATTTGGACGCCGACGCCAGCACACATGCCAGGGCGACCCCCGCTACGTCCAACGGCTGGAAGGAAGGCCAGAAAAGGAAGTAGAGCAGCAGCCCGGTGATCAGTGACGATTCCGAGTGCGGACGTACCCGGAACAGCGCCGCCAGGGCCCGGTTGGAGGCGTAGGTCAGGGCAAGGCACAAGGCCAGGTGAGCCAGCATCTCCGGGATTCCGAAAGTCAGCCAGCCCAGTACCTCAAGCAGCAGGCTGTACACGGCAAGGGCTGCCAGTACCAGGAGGATGAGCCGGTACATGGTGAACCTGCCAAGCAGGGTATCCATCCGTCCGGTGGCAGATGCGGCAGAACCGGCATGAGGGGTTCCGACAGGGCTCATGTGAACAGTGTCCCTTCAAATTCTTCGGAGTAGCCCGCACTGCCGTCCGAATACACGGTCAGCCAGGAGAAATCGAACGATTCCTGGAGGTGCGCGCCGGGAACAAAGAAGAGCGCCGTGGCCAGCGCGTCGGCAAGGACGGCTGTCTCCGCCAGGGCCCAGGTGGCGACGGCGGTCTGGACGGGCTTGCCGGTGGTTCCGTCCAGCACGTGGTGCAGTCCGTCACCCCAGGCCCGCCGGTTGGCAGCGGAAGCGCACAGTGCGCGCCCTGCCAGTTGGACCACCCCAATGGCCTGGTCCGGATTGTAGGGATGCTCCAAAGCCACCGGTACGGGGGACGGGCCGCGTGCCAGGAGATCTCCGCTGCCGTCGACGACGAACGCATCAACGCCCGCCGATTCCAGTTCGGCCGCCAGCAGATCCACCAGCAGCCCCTTCCCGGCGGCGCCGACATCGAGCACCAGGGGAGCGCTGGTGGTGATGGATGTTCCGTTCCATTCCAGGACGTCGTCCCAGGCTGGAGCGGGCAGCGGGGAATCGGCCGGCTGCAGCGAGTACACAGCGTCATAACCGAGCCGCTCGAGGCTTGCGCCGATCAGGGGAGTCATGGTCCCGCCAGAGATCTCGTAGAGGGTCCGGTACAGCTCCCCGAGTTGTCCGGCCTCGTCCGGAAAGCTATAGCGGCCCGGTGTCCGTGCCATGGCACTCACAAGGGAATCGCTGCGGAAACGGGACCAGTCGGCGTCGAATTTTTCAACCCTGGCCAGGATGCGCTCCGTCAGGGACGGCCCCAGCGGAACGGAGGACGAAATTTCCCAATGCGTCCCGATGCCCTCGAACGATATGCCCTCCACGTCCCCTCCCGGCACCGCCTACCGGGCTTCCGACTTGATCTGTTCCACTGCCTGGTTGAAGCCGCCGCTGGTGAGTGAAGAGCCGGCCACCTTCGAAACACTGAGCTCGTCGATGTTCTTGCCCACTACTTGCGCCGCGATGCCGCCGGCAAACTCGCCCTGGAATTTGCGGGTGTTGGGGTTGGAGGGATGCTGGGTGATCTGGACGTCCTTCACCGTGCCCGAAGCGAGGGTGAGCTGGACGCCCACGGTCTCGGTGCCGTTGGGCGAGACGTAGTTCCCGTCCGCGCTGTATGTCCCGTCCTTGTACGTTGAGCCGCTGCCGGCCACTGAGGACGCGTTCGGTGATGGTGCAGCAGTGGTTTCGGCAGCGTTTCCGCCGGTGGAGGCCGGAGCAGTTTCGGTAGCGGACGGCGCACAGCCTGCCACGGTTCCCGCGAGGGAGAGGCCGGCAATACCGGCATAAACGCTCTTGCGCACGGTGGGTCTCATAAGGCTCTCGTTTCGTCATAGGGATCACGGAGTTCAAGCGGTGGTTACGCTGTTGTCAACGCTGGATCCAGCCTATTGGTTCAACCCTGTGCCGTCGTCGGTTTTTCCTTGTGGCCGTCCTGTGTAAGGCGGCCCCCGCACAATACGCAGAATTCTTTGCTGTCACTGGCCCCCGGTAGGCTAGAGGGGTGACTCCCGAAGAACTCTCCCTCGCCATATCCGCCTGCCTGAAAGACGCCGTTGCCGCCGGTGACATCGCCCTTTCAGCATCAGCTGTGCCTGATGAGGTGCGCGTGGAGCGACCCAAGAACCGGGAACACGGCGACTGGGCAACCAACATCGCCCTGCAGCTGGCCAAGCAGGCTGGCACGAACCCGCGGGAATTCGCCACTATCCTTAGTGCCCGGCTGAAATCGATCGACGGCGTCTCGGCCGTGGACATCGCCGGCCCCGGGTTCCTGAACATCACCGTTGATGCTGCCACCGCCGGCGCCCTCGCCAAGGTGATTGTTGAAGCGGGCAAGCAGTATGGAACCAACTCCGCGCTCGCCGGCCACACAGTGAACATGGAGTTCGTTTCGGCGAACCCCACCGGCCCCCTCCACATCGGCCACACCCGCTGGGCCGCCCTGGGCGATTCCATCGCGCGCGTCCTCCGGGCATCGGGCGCGGACGTCACGGCCGAGTACTACATCAACGACGCCGGCTCCCAGATGAACACCTTCGCCAAGTCTGTCTACTCGCGGCTTCACGGCCTCCCGGTGCCTGAGGGCGGGTACCCGGGCCAGTACATCGCCGACCTCGGCCATGAGGTGCTCACCGCGCATCCGGATATCCGCGAACTCACGGAAGTTGCCGCGCTTCCCGTCATCCGCGCCGCCGCGTACCAGGCACAGATGAAGGACATCAAAGCCACCCTCGCCGACTTCGGCGTGGAGTTTGACGTCTTCTTCTCGGAGCAGGAACTGCACGACGCCGGCGCTATCGAAAGTGCCGTGGCGCGCCTTCGCGAGCAGGGCCACGTGTTCGACGACGGCGATGCCGTCTGGCTGCGGACCACGGACTTCGGCGACGACAAGGACCGGGTGATGATCCGCGCCAACGGCGAGCCCACCTACTTTGCCGCCGACGCCGCGTACTACCTCTCGAAGAAGGACCGCGGCTTTACCGAAAAGATTTACCTCCTTGGCGCCGACCACCACGGCTACATCAACCGGCTGAAGGCGATCGCCGCGGCGGCCGGCGACGATCCCGAGAAGAACATCGAGGTGCTGATCGGCCAGCTGGTCTCCGTCAACGGGGCCAAGCTCTCCAAGCGTGCCGGCAACATTATCGAGCTCAAGGACCTGATCGACTGGCTGGGCAAGGACGCCGTACGTTATTCGCTGGCCCGCTTCCCGGCAGATTCGCCGCTGACCCTGGACCCCGAGCTGCTGAAGAAGCACAGCAACGAAAACCCGGTGTTCTACGTCCAGTACGCCCACGCACGCTCACGCGGCGCAGCACGGAACGCCGTGGCCGCGGGAGTGGAGCGCACGGTGGACGGTGAAGACCGCTTCAACGCCTCACTGCTGGACCACCCCACGGAAAACGAGCTGCTTTCATACCTGGGCAGCTACCCCTCGGTGGTGGCCAAGGCCGCGGAACTGCGCGAACCGCACCGCGTGGCGCGCCACCTGGAGATCATCGCCGGCGCCTACCACCGCTGGTACGACGCCTGCCGTATGGCACCCATGGGCGACGACCCCGTGACCGATGTCAACCGCACCCGGCTGTGGCTCAACGATGCCACCAGCCAGGTGCTGGCCAACGGCCTTGACCTGCTTGGCGTTTCCGCGCCGGAACGGATGTGAGCACCATGACCGTGAAAGCTGAAGGAACATTGCAGACCGGAAACACCGGATCCCCGCTGGCACCTGAATGGCTGGCCGTTCCGGCCGACCTCAATGCCCTGCACGAACCGATGTGGGCGGGCAGCGTGGAACGGAACGACACCGGGTCCCTCACCCTTGGAGGCGTCACGGTCCAGGAGCTGAAAGAGGAGTTCGGCACGCCCCTCTTCGTGATGGACGAGGCGGACTTCCGTGCCCGGGCGCGTGCTTTCAAGGACTCCTTTGATGCCGCCTTCGCGGACATCTGCGGCGGCGTGGACGTCTATTACGCCGGAAAGTCCTTCCTCTGCACCGCCGTGGTGAAGTGGGTTGAGGAAGAAGGCCTGCGGCTGGATACCGCGTCAGGCGGCGAACTGGCTGTCGCTGGCCGGGCAGGCATCGCGGGGGAGCGGGTGGCGCTGCACGGCAACAACAAGTCCGACGCCGAGATCAACCGTGCCCTGGACATGGGACTTGGACGCATCGTGGTGGACAGCCTGGATGAACTGGTCCGGGTGGGCGATATTGCCCGGGCCCGCGGGGAACAGGCAAAGGTGATGCTGCGGCTCACGCCAGGCGTCCACGCCCACACCCATGAATTTATCGCCACGGCCCATGAGGACCAGAAGTTCGGCCTCTCCATGGCGGCGGACACCACCGACCAGGCCGGCCTGTCCGCGGCGGAGGAAGCGGTGGCTGCCGCCTCGGCCCACCCCGGCATTGAACTCCTGGGCCTGCACTGCCACATCGGCTCGCAGATCTTTGAGCCGGACGGCTTCGCCCTGGCCGCGGAGAAACTGCTGCGCTTCCTGGCAGCCATGCAGGAAAAGTACTCCATCGTCATGCCCGAGCTTGACCTCGGCGGCGGCTACGGCATCGCCTACACCCCGGTGGACACCCCCCGCCCCGCAGCCGAGATCGCGGAAGCGATGGCCGCCGTCGTGCGTTCCACCTGCGCGGAACTGGGCATCGCTTCGCCGCGCATCTCCATTGAGCCCGGCCGCGCCATCGTGGGCAGCACTACCTTCACGCTCTACGAAGTGGGGACGCTGAAGACCGTGCGCGTCGACGCTCCGGCCGCTTCCGCCGCAGGTGAGGACGGTAACAACGTTACGTATCCGCGCCGCTATGTGTCAGTGGACGGCGGCATGAGTGACAACGCCCGTCCAGTGCTCTACGACGCGGATTACTCGGCGATTCTGGCCTCGCGGACCTCCGGGGCAGCGCCGCAGCTGTCCCGCGTAGTGGGCAAACATTGCGAGAGCGGGGACATAGTTGTTAGAGATGTATATCTGCCCGAGGACGTGGCAGCCGGTGATCTGCTTGCTGTACCGGGAACCGGCGCCTACTGCTGGGCCCTCTCAAGCAACTACAACTATCTGGCCCGGCCGGGCGTTGTCGCGGTGCGCGACGGATCTGCCCGGCTGATTGTCCGCGGGGAAACCGAAGAAGATCTGCTGAACCGCGACATGGGAGCCTGAAGTGACGGAAATGCGAACCCTGAAAGTGGCCCTGCTGGGCTGTGGCAACGTTGGGGCCCAGGTTGCGCGGATCCTGATTGAGGACGCCGACGCCCTTGCTGCCCGCACCGGAGCGCGCCTGGAGCTCAGCGGCATCGCCGTGCGCAACCTGGGCACCAAGCGGGACGTTGAGCTGCCGCAGGAACTGTTCACCACGGATGCCGAAACCCTGGTCAAGGATGCCGACCTGGTGATCGAGCTGATGGGCGGGATCGAGCCTGCCCGCACGCTGATCCTTTCGGCGCTGAGCAACGGCGCCTGCGTGGTCACCGGCAACAAGGCCCTGCTGGCCCAGGACGGGCCCACCCTGTACGAGGAAGCGGACAAGGCCGGCGTCCAGCTGTCCTATGAGGCCGCCGTCGCCGGTGCCATCCCCATCCTGCGGCCCATCCGTGACAGCCTCTCCGGCGACCGGATCACCCGCGTGCTGGGCATCGTCAACGGCACCACCAACTTCATCCTCGACCAGATGGATTCCACGGGCGCCCAGTTCGCCGACGCCCTCGCGGAAGCCCAGCGCCTCGGCTACGCTGAAGCGGATCCCACTGCCGACGTCGAAGGCCATGACGCCGCCGCCAAAGCCGCCATCCTGGCCACGCTGTCCTTCCACACCCGGTTTGCCCTGGAAAACGTCCATTGCGAAGGCATCACCAAAGTCAGCGCCGCGGACATCGCCGCGGCCAAGGACGCCGGCTTCGTCATCAAGCTCCTTGCCATTGCCGAGAAGCTGACGGACGCCGACGGCGGCGAGGGAGTCTCCGTCCGCGTCCACCCCACGCTCCTGCCCCGCGAACACCCGCTGGCCGCCGTCCGCGGCGCGTTCAACGCCGTCTTCATTGAGGCAGAAAACGCAGGCGAGCTGATGTTCTACGGCCAGGGCGCAGGCGGTACCCCCACGGCCTCCGCCGTGCTGGGCGACCTCGTCTCCGCGGCGCGGCGCCTGGTCCTGGGCGGACCGCAGCGCACCGAGACCACCACCGGGCACGTTCCGGCGCTGCCCATCGACGCCGCCGTGACCAGCTACTACATCGGGCTCGATGTCGCAGACCAGCCCGGGGTCCTGGCCAGGATCGCGCAGATCTTTGCCGAAAATGGCGTCTCCATCGAAATCATGCGGCAGACCATCCACCGCGACGCGGAGTCCAACGTGGAGTCCGCCGAACTGCGGATCGTCACCCACCGCGCGTCAGAGGCCGCCCTCGCGGCCACCGTCGAGGCCGTGAAAGGCCTGGACGTGATCAATTCAGTTACATCCGTTCTGCGGGTAGAAGGAGTCTAAGTGGCTCACCAATGGCGCGGCGTTATCCGCGAATACGCTGACCGTTTGCCCGTTACGGAGTCCACCCGGGTCATCACCCTCGGCGAGGGCGGCACCCCGCTGGTCCACGCGCAGAAGCTGTCCGAATTCACCGGCTCCGAGGTGTACCTCAAGGTGGAGGGCATGAACCCCACCGGCTCCTTCAAGGACCGCGGCATGACCATGGCCATGACGGCCGCCGTCGAATCCGGTGCCCAGGCTGTCGTCTGCGCCTCCACGGGCAACACCTCCGCCTCCGCTGCCGCGTACGCCACCGCAGCCGGCCTGAAGTGTGCCGTGCTGGTGCCCGAAGGCAAGATCTCCATGGGCAAGCTCAGCCAGGCGATCGCGCACGGTGCCACGCTGCTCCAGGTGGACGGCAACTTCGACAACTGCCTGGATATCGCGCGCAAACTGGGGGAATCCTACCCGGTGTTCCTGGTGAACTCGGTCAACCCCGCCCGCATCCAGGGCCAGAAGACCGGCGCGTTCGAAATCGTCGATGCGCTGGGCGATGCCCCGGACATCCATGTGCTTCCCGTGGGCAACGCCGGCAACATCACCGCCTACTGGAAGGGCTACAAGGAGTACTCCGCGCCGTTCGAGTCGAAAACTGCCGGCACGCTTCCCGCCGTCGCCACCAAGACCCCTGCCATGTGGGGCTTCCAGGCCGCCGGTGCCGCGCCCTTCGTTGCCGGCCATCCCATCACCGAACCGGACACCATCGCCACCGCCATCCGGATCGGCAACCCCGCCTCCTGGGACGGTGCCATCGGTGCCCGTGACGAGTCCGGCGGGCTCATCGGTGCTGTTACCGACGAGGAAATCCTGAACGCCCACCGCTGGCTGTCCTCCCGCGAAGGCGTGTTCGTGGAGCCCGGCTCCGCTGCCGGCGTCGCGGGACTGCTCAAGAAGCACGCCGCCGGCGAAGTTCCCGCCGGGAAGACCATCGTCATCACCGTCACCGGGCACGGCCTCAAGGACCCGCAGTGGGCCCTGCGCACCGAAGACGGCAGCGACGTGCAGCCAGTCAAGGTGTCCAATGACGTCGTGACCGTTGCCGCTGAACTGGGACTGGAAGAAAAATAACCTTGGACACCACCTCGCAGGCCGCCGTCGGACTGCAACTCATCGAGGCCGGCCAGCGCGTCACCGTCCGGGTTCCCGCCACCTCAGCGAACCTCGGTCCCGGCTACGACAGCCTGGGCCTCGCGCTGGCGCTGCATGACACGTTGACCGTGGAAAGCCTCGACACGGACGAACTCGTGTTCGACCTTCGCGGCGAAGGCGCCGACACCCTGCCACGCGATGCCAGCCACCTGGTGATCCGCGCCATGGATGCGGCCTTCGAGCGGCTGGGTTTCCGCCACGGGGGCCTCAAGGTGACGGCGGAGAACGTCAACCCGCACGGGCGCGGCCTCGGCTCTTCGGCCTCCGCCGTAGTGGCTGCGGTCTCCGCGGCCAACGCCATGGTTCCGGTCGGCAGCCGACGCGGACAGGACTGGATCCTCCAGCTCACGAGTGAGCTGGAGGGGCACCCGGACAACGTCGCTCCCGCGATATTCGGCGGACTGGCGCTGTCGTGGCAGGACAGTGACCAGTACAGCAGCACCAACGCCACCGTGGCCCGATCAGTGATCCCCATCGTGGCGGTTCCGGACTTTGAACTGTCCACCGAGGCGGCCCGCGCGTTGCTCCCGGCAAGCGTGGGCCACCACGCCGCAGCCATGAACTCCGGCCGCGCGGCCCTGCTGATCCACGCCCTCACTCAAAAGCCGGAATTCCTGCTGGCGGGCACCGAGGATTATCTGCATCAGAGCTACCGGGCGGAAGCCATGCGGCCAAGCGCCGCGCTGATCGCGGCACTTCGCGCAGCCGGCCATGCAGCGGTGGTCTCCGGTGCCGGGCCCACCGTCCTGGTCCTCGCAAATGGTGAAGCGGAAGCCGCCAAAGCCCTCGCGTTCATTGACTCGTATACCGCGGCCAACACGCCGGATGTAGCCTGGCGCGTACTGAAGCTCGCAGTGGACGTTGAAGGTGCTAAGGTGGACATGCACCGGCGGTAATTCCGCCTATCTGATCTGCTCCTGCATTCAATTGCTATTTGATCTCCTACTGCGAATGCATTCCGGTGCCACCTGCTTGGTCTGACGCAGGAACCTGCAGCATCCAACTGCCCCTGAAAGCGTCAGCCCGGCGTTCCGCCATGGGTGGAGCGCAAGGTGAATCAGTATCCGGCCCTGCTGGCCGAAATCCAACCGGCAAGGCCGAAATCCCGGCTGCAGATCTGAACTGCAGCCCAGATCAAATCATCGCGTCCAGCTCCCAGTCTGGACGCCGTCGAGGGGGAAGGATCCTTCGTGACCGAAACCACTGAGCTGTCACCAGCTGTGGAACTATCTTCAGCCGCCGAATCGCCGGCAGCACCCGCCAAGAGCAGCGGCCTTGCCGGCCTTAAGCTCGCCCAGCTGCAGGCCCTCGCCAGCCAGTTGGGTATTTCTGGCGGTTCCCGCATGCGCAAGGGGGACCTGGTGACGGCGATCTCCGCCCATCGCGCCGGCACCCCCACCACGAAGGCGCCGGCCAAGGTTGCTGACAAGGCCACCGCGGTCACGGCTGCTCCCGCTGCCGACGTGCCTGCGGCCGCACCGGAAACCGCGGATGCCCCTGCCGCTGAAGCCCCGCGCACCCGTGGCCGTGGCCGCAGCCGCCGGGCAGTCAGCGACGGCGTGATTGCCCCGGCAGCACCTGAAACAGTTGCCGAGGCACCTGCTGCAGCCGCTCCGGTGGAAGCTCCTGCCGCGCCGGAAGCCGCTGAAGCGGAAGCCGCACCCGAGCGCCGCCAGCCGCGCACCCGCAACCGCCGCCGCGGCGAAGCTGCCGGGGCCGTGCAGGAAGCCCCCGCAGAGGCTCCGGCCGAGCAGGCCGCACCGGAACAGGCTCCCGTGGAGCAGCGCACACCTGAGCGCGCCGAAGCCCCCGCCGCCGACTCCGTCGAAGCCGGCCAGCGCACCGACCGCCGTGAGGGCCGCACGCGCGGCGGGCGGGACACCGCAGGACGCGACTCCGACGGCGGCCGCGACAACGCAGGCAGCCGCGAGGCCGGCCAGCGCGAAGGCGCCCGCGACAACCGCCGTGACGACAGCGACGATACCGACGGCGGCAGCCGCAGGAACCGCCGCAACCGCCGCGACCGGAACGACCGTAATGACCGCTCCGGCGGCCAGGACCGCGACAGCTCCCGCAACGACCGCTTCCGCGACCGCAACGACCGCCGCCGCGGACGCTCCCAGGGCCCCGACGTCGACGACGTCGAAATCACCGAGGACGATGTCCTGCTGCCCGTTGCCGGCATCCTGGACGTCCTGGAGAACTACGCTTTCATCCGTACCTCCGGCTACCTGCCCGGCCCGAACGACGTCTACGTTTCCCTGGCCCAGGTCAAGAAGTACAACCTGCGCAAGGGCGACGCCGTCGTTGGTGCCATCCGTGCACCCCGCGACGGCGAGGACCGCAGCCAGCAGTCCAACCGCCAGAAATTCAACGCCCTGGTCCGCGTCACCTCCGTGAACGGCAAGACAGCAGAAGAACTCAAGGACCGCGTCGAATTCGCCAAGCTGGTTCCGCTGTACCCGTCCGAGCGGCTGCGCCTCGAGACCGATCCCAAGAAGATCGGCCCCCGCGTCATCGACCTCGTGGCACCCATCGGCAAGGGCCAGCGCGGCCTGATCGTCTCCCCGCCCAAGGCCGGAAAGACGCTCATCCTGCAGTCCATCGCGAACGCTATCACCACCAACAACCCTGAGGTCCACCTCATGATGGTGCTGGTTGACGAACGCCCCGAAGAAGTCACGGACATGCAGCGCACCGTCAAGGGCGAGGTCATTGCCTCCACCTTCGACCGCCCCGCCGATGACCACACCACCGTGGCCGAACTTTCCATCGAACGCGCCAAGCGCCTGGTGGAAATGGGCATGGACGTGGTGGTCCTGCTGGACTCCATGACCCGCCTGGGCCGTGCCTACAACCTGGCAGCACCGGCCTCGGGCCGCATCCTGTCCGGTGGTGTGGACTCCGCAGCCCTGTACCCGCCCAAGCGCTTCTTCGGTGCCGCCCGCAACATCGAAAACGGCGGTTCGCTCACCATCCTGGCCACCGCCCTCGTGGAGACCGGATCCAAGATGGACGAGGTCATCTTCGAAGAGTTCAAGGGCACCGGCAACATGGAACTCCGCCTGTCCCGCCAGCTCGCCGACAAGCGCATCTTCCCTGCCGTGGACGTCAACGCGTCCGGTACCCGCCGCGAGGAGAACCTGCTCTCGCCGGAAGAAGTCAAGATCATGTGGAAGCTGCGCCGCGTCCTCTCCGGACTCGAGACCCAGCAGAGCCTTGAACTGCTCACCAACAAGATCCGGGAAACCCAGAGCAACGTCGAGTTCCTCATGCAGGTCCAGAAGACGACGCTTGGTGCGAAGTCGGATAACGACAAGTAGCTGAGCCAGGGGTGGGGCCGTCGCATATTTTTGCCGGCCCCGCCCCTTCGCGTTGCGGCTGATTCTGCTGCCCCGGTGCTGACGCCGCACAGATTTTTCCGCCCCCGCCCCTACGCTGGGAGGCTTCCGATCTTCGATCGTTAGCCTCCCAGCTCCGGCAGGCCCGATGCCACTCCCGGGGCGGAAAAATCTGCGCGGCTTTGTCGTTAAGCCCGCCAGCCGCGGTCACGTGTGTGTTTGTTACTAGACTTGTACAAGTCGAAAGAGGTTTTGAAAAATGTTTGATTCCGTACAGGGCCTGCTTGATGAGCATGATTCCATTCAGGCGCAGCTGGGGGATCCTGCTGTTTATGCTGACCAGCGGCTTGCCCGGAAGCTGGGGCGGCGGTCGGCTCAGCTGAATGGCATTGTTGAGGCCTACCACCGGTGGGAGGCCATCCGCGACGACCTTGCTGCGGCCAAGGAGATGGCTGCCGAGGATCCCGAGTTTGCTGCCGAGGTGCCCGAGCTTGAGGCTTCGCTGGAGGCTGCTGCTGCGAAGCTCCGCCGGCTGCTCATCCCGCGCGATCCCGACGACGCCCGCAATGTGATCCTTGAGGTCAAGGGCGGTGAAGGCGGCGATGAAGCCGCGCTGTTCGCCGGCGACCTCCTGCGCATGTACACCCGCTACGCCGAATCGCGCGGCTGGAAGACCGAAATCATCTCTGCCACCGAGTCGGACCTCGGCGGCTACAAGGACGTCCAGGTGGCCGTCAAGGGCAACTCGAACGATCCCGCCGAGGGCGTGTACGCCCGGCTCAAGTTCGAAGGCGGCGTACACCGCGTGCAGCGCGTTCCCGTCACCGAATCCCAGGGCCGTATCCACACGTCCGCCGCCGGCGTCCTGGTCCTGCCGGAAGTCGATGAGCCCGAAGAGCTCGAGATCAACCAGAACGACCTCAAAATTGACGTGTACCGCTCGTCCGGCCCCGGCGGACAGTCCGTGAACACCACGGACTCCGCCGTCCGCATCACCCACCTGCCCACGGGCATCGTTGTGGCCATGCAGAACGAGAAGTCGCAGCTGCAGAACCGCGAAGCCGGCATGCGCGTCCTCCGCGCCCGCATCCTGGCCCACCAGCAGGAGCAGATCGACGCCGCCAACTCCGAGCAGCGGAAGTCGCAGATCCGCACCATGGACCGCTCGGAGCGCATCCGCACCTACAACTATCCGGAGAACCGCATCGCGGACCACCGGACGGGCTACAAGGCGTACAACCTGGACCAGGTCATGAACGGCGACCTGGAGCCCGTCATCCAGTCCGCCATCGAGATGGACGAGCAGGCGCGCCTGGACGCGCTGAACGATTAGTTCCTGCCGGGTATGACCAACGGGCCGGGCCAGTCCCTCGCTGCAGCAGTCAGCGAGGCAACTGCCATCCTTCGCGACGCCGGTGTCCCCAGCCCGCGCGTCGATGCCGAACTGCTGGCCGACCACCTCCTGAAGGTGGGTCTGGGCCGGCTTCGCGCCCTGATGCTGGGCGATGCGCCCGCCCCCGACGGCTACGCAGAGCTGGTGGCGGAGCGGGCCGGCCGGGTCCCCCTGCAGCACATCACCGGGGTGGCGCATTTCCGCTACCTCGAGCTGGCGGTGGGTCCCGGGGTGTTCATTCCGCGGCCGGAGACGGAGTCCGTGGCGCAGCTCGTCATCGACCACGTCAAGGGGATGCCGTCGCCCCGCATCGTGGACCTCGGCACCGGATCCGGTGCCATCGCCGGATCGATCGCCCATGAGGTGCCCGGCGCGGAGGTGCACGCCGTCGAATACAGCCCCCTGGCGCATGCCTGGGCGGCAAAGAACCTGGCGCCCCTGGGCGTCCACCTGGTGCTGGGGGACCTGCGGACCGCGCTGCCGGAGCTTAACGGAACCTTCGACGTCGTGGTTTCAAACCCGCCCTACATCCCTGCAGAGGCCATTCCCAACGAGCCCGAAGTTGCGCTTCATGACCCTCCGGAAGCACTCTACGGCGGGGGAGCGGACGGCATGGAACTTCCCACGGCGGCAGCGGCCTCGGCTGCCCGGCTGCTGCGGCCAGGCGGCTTCTTTGTCATGGAGCACGCAGAGGTCCAGGCCGGTTGGATTGCTTCGATGATGGGCCGCGCGGGAACGTGGCGCAACATCACTACGCATGTGGACCTGAACCAGAAGGAGCGCGCCACCAGCGCCGTGCTCGCGGACCAGCACCACCCGGAATGAAAGAATAGGCCAGTGACCACAACCTATGACTGCACCGTTGACGACCAGCGCGCCCAGGGGCTGGAACATGCCCAGCGCGCCATCAGCGAAAAAAGGTGCGTGGTGTTTCCCACGGACACTGTGTACGGCATCGCGGCCGACGCCTTCTCACCGCAGGCCGTTACCATGCTCCTGGTATCCAAGGGACGCAGCCGCACCATGCCGCCGCCCGTCCTGATCCCGCGCATCAATGCCCTGGACGGCCTGGCCACGGATGTTTCCGCTGACGCCCGGAAGCTCGCCGAGGCGTTCTGGCCCGGCGGCCTGACCCTGATCCTGCACGCGCAGCCGTCCCTGGACTGGGACCTCGGCGAAACCAAGGGAACTGTCGCACTGCGGATGCCCGCGGACGACATCGCCCAGGAGCTGCTGACCCTCACCGGGCCGCTTGCCGTCTCCTCGGCCAACCGCACCGGCCACGCGCCGGCGCAGACCGCCGCGGCCGCCCGCGAGCAGTTGGCCGACTCTGTGGAGGTCTACCTGGAAGGCGGCTTCCGCCCTGCCGAGGGTGAAGCTGCGGTGGCCTCGACCATCGTGGACGCCACCGGGCCGCGTCTCCGGGTAGTCCGCAACGGCGCCGTCAGCCTGGACCAGCTCCGCGAACACGTGCCCGGCGTTCTTGGACTCGGCGAGATTCCCATGGCGGAGGAGGACCCGGCTGCTGAGGAGCCTGCTGGCGCGGTGCCCGCTGTGGTGCCCGCCGATGCCGTGCCCGTGGGGGAGGAACGCGTCGAAGATGTGCCCGCGGCCGCAGGTTCCTCCGCCGTAGCTCCCGCACCCGGCGGTTCCCCGGCACAGGGCCAGGCTGCTCCGGACCAGAGCCAGCAGCCTTGATGACCCTGGAACGCCAGCAGATCCCGTTCCTGGAGGTTGATGCGACCCCGCTGCGGGTTCCCGAACTGGTGGAAGCGCTCAGCCGCTATATCCAGGACGGATCCACCCGGACGGTCCTTGGCCACAACCTGCACAGCGTCACCCTGACGCTGTCCGACGACGGCTTCCGCTCCCTGTACGAGCGCAGCGACGTGGTGCTCCTTGACGGTGCCCCGGTGCTGTGGCTGTGGGGGAGGACCGGCAATGCCGAGGGCCCGGTCATGGACTACCGACTGGGCTCAACCGACTGGCTTCCCGCCCTGGACCAGGTGCGGGGACTGGAACGGATCGCCGTCGTGGGAGCTGGCGCCGAGGCGAATGCGGGTGCGGTAGCGAGGCTGAAGGCCATTGTTCCCGGCGCGCACGTGGCCGGATTCCCGGGAGAGAACTGGAACCCCGGCCTCGAAGATGCCGCCGTTCAATGGCTGCACCGCCAGCAGCCGCAGCTGGTCCTGCTGGGGCTCGGCATGCCGCTGCAGGAACAAGTCCTCCAGCGCCGGCTGGAATCGCTGCCGCCCGCTGTGTATTGCGCCGTGGGCGGTGCCATTGAGCAGCTCGCGGGTGTCCAGAAGCTGGCTCCCCGCTGGCTCGGCCGCCTTGGCCTCGAATGGGCCTGGCGCCTCCTCCTGCATCCCCGGCGCGTCGCCTACCGGGTCTTCGGCGAGCCGTGGGTCCTCTTGTGGCTCCTGGCCGGCAGGCGGCTGCGCAGGAAGTAAAGGCCGCAGGAAGTAAAGGCCGCAGGAACTGCAGGCCGCTGCCTAGAACTTCTGGTCCTCCAGGGGCGCAAAGCCCTTGCCCCGCAGGCCTTTGCTGAACGATGAGGCCCAGCCCAGGAACCCTGCCAGGTCCCGTCGCTGCAGGAAGTAGCCCGCGTACCCGCCCACATCGGCCACCAGGGAACGGACGCGGAAGTAGCGCCGGATCAGGTACCCGCGGTTGCGGTAGTAGTAGTACCGCTTGAACGCATTCTCGGGAACAATGACGTGCCAGCGGGCGCCATAGACGTGCTGTGTTTCGGAAAAGGCATGGGGATGCGTAATGGCCGTGGTGGTCACGGTCCCGAAGCGGATCCCGGCCTTCCGGAGGCGGATGGTGAAATCAACCTCGTCGCCGCGGATGAAGAGGCGCATGTCGGGCAGGCCCACCTTGAAGAAAACGTCAGAACGGATCAGCGCGCCGTTGAAGAAGTGCCCGTCGTTGGGCAGGAACCCCAGCTTTTCAACCTCGGCCCTGCTGTGGGTGACTTTTCCGTCCAGGCGGAAGAAGAAGGACAGCCGGTCCGGATGCCCCGGGGCCGTCACCAGCGGGACCACCGCTTCAAGGTCGCGCGCCTCCGCCTCCCGCAGCAGGGTGGCGAGGCATTCAGGATCCGCAGGTTCGGCGTCGTCATCCATCATCCAGATCCACCTGGCGCCGCTGGCCACCGCCTTGAGCGCGGCCAGCGCGAAGCCGCCTGCTCCGCCCAGGTTGGCCTCAGACCTGACGTAGTCCACATTTTCGTGCCGGCAGGCGACCTCACGCGCCGGCTCCGTTCCGCTGTCCACCAGGCAGATGGTGTCCACCGCCGCCGTCTGCGAGTTGATCGAATCCAGCAGCACAGCCAGTTCCTTCGGGCGGTTGAAGGTGACGGCGGCAACTGCAATGCGGGGGGTCATGAAGGGTCCTTTCAGCATGGCTGTCAGGGAGTTCCCCGCTCGTAATGCGCCGTGTGGCGCGGAGCCATGAAGCCGGTGGCGCTAGTATCTTTGACTAGAGTCCACTGTAATACAGCCCTGTAAGGCACTGCGTGTCAGCCATTTCGCACTGCCTGCTGCGTGCTCGGCGACGGAGAAGTTTCATTTATCGAAGAACAGATTCCCTGCCAGTGAGCCCACCCGCCGGTGTACACCCGCCAA
Source organism: Arthrobacter sp. K410C (assembly GCF_059090105.1). Taxonomy (NCBI): domain Bacteria; kingdom Bacillati; phylum Actinomycetota; class Actinomycetes; order Micrococcales; family Micrococcaceae; genus Arthrobacter; species Arthrobacter sp. K410C. The sequence goes on along the minus strand of NZ_JBNHFJ010000001.1, from coordinate 254,873 downwards.
AACTGCTCCGCTGCATTTCCACCCCAGTTGAAACGGCCACCACCCCATGATCATGTACCTGCTCATGGGGCTGACTGCTGCGGTTGTGTCCTATGCCGCCACCTGGGGTGCCCGAGTGGTGGGCCACCGGCTCGAACTGCACCTGCCCATCCGCAGCCGCGACGTGCATTCAATTCCCGTCACGAGGCTCGGGGGAGTCGCAATCTTCCTGGGCGTGATGGTGGCGCTGATCGTTGCGAGCCAGTCCTTCTTCGTCAAGGACATCTACCGGAACAACTTCTCGCCGTGGGGCGTCCTTGCCGGCGCTGCCGTGATCGTCCTCGTGGGTGTGGCGGACGACCTGCTGGACATCCGGTGGTGGGTGAAGCTCATCGGCCAGAGTGCCGCCGCCCTGACCGTGGCGGTCTGGGGCGTCCAGATGACCATCGTGCCCTGGGTGCCGGAACCCATCTACCTGGAGAACGAAACCATCCGGGTGGTGCTCACCGCGGGGCTGATCGTCACCACCATGAACGCCTTCAACTTCATTGACGGCCTGGACGGACTGGCCGCCGGCGTGGCCATCATCGGCGGCACCGCGTTCTTCTTTACCGCGTACTGGGTGCACCGCAACGCCGTCCTCCTGGACTATTCGGACCTCGCCACCCTCATCACCGCAGTCCTGGTAGGCAGCTGCCTGGGCTTCCTGCCGCACAACTGGTTCCCCTCGAAAATCTTCATGGGGGACTCCGGCGCCATGCTGATCGGGCTGCTCATGGCGTCCGCGGGTGTGGTCTCCACCGGCCAGATCACCAGCGGGCTTTACGACCGGGCCAACGGTATCTCCACCGTGATTCCCATCCTGCTGCCGTTTGCCGTCCTGTTCCTGCCGCTGCTGGACCTGGGCCTTGCGGTGGTCCGCAGGACCGCGCGGGGCCGGTCGCCGTGGTCCGCCGACCGGGGCCACCTGCACCACAAGCTCATGGACATCGGCTACTCGCACCGCACTGCCGTAGTCCTGATGTACCTGTGGACCGGCGTGCTGTCCTTCGGGGGACTGGCTTTTGCCATCTTCCCGTGGCAGATCGTCCTCGCCGTGGACCTCTTCGCCACCCTGGTGATGGGCCTCGTCACCGCATGGCCCTACCTTGCGCGCCGTAACGACGAAACTCCGGCGTAACGCCGGTGCGTAAACATTTCTATCTCATGTAGAATTTAGGGGCAGCCAAAGCTGCCCCTCCACCCCGCCTTGTGGCTTGCTGCCGCTTGGTACCGACGATTGGGATCGCATGACCTCCAACGCCGAGTCCGGACCCGCGTCCGGCAAAGGACCCGTTGGTGCTTCCGGTCCCACCCGGTCCCTTTGGCTGCATCTCCTAAAGCTCAGTTCCGCAGCTGCGGCGGCGGGACTAGTGCTGTGCGCGGGGGCTGCCGCGGTACTGGACGGCTCCGCCGGCGCGGTGTCCGCCCTGCTGGGTGGTCTCCTGGTGATGCTGTTCTTCGGAATAAGCCTCCTGGTGGGCCATTTCGTGGGACGCAGCAATCCCTCCGGAGCCATCGGCGTGTTCGTGGCCACCTACTTCATCAAGGTGGTGGGGTTCGCCGCGGTCCTGTTCGTGGTGGGCGCTCCGCAATGGCTGCACGGCCGCTGGTTTGTTGCAGGTGCCGTGGCCGCCGTCGTTTTGTGGCAGGTCGCTGAGCTCTATGGTTTCAGCAAATCCCGCCTGCAGATCTACAACGATCCAGAAACCAAGGAAGCCTCCGATGCGTGACCCCAAAAAGTCCGGAAAAGCCTCCGCCGGCAAGCCCGTATCCGGCGGTTCCGCCCCCGGCGTCTCAGGCAACAACTCCGACGGCGGATACAACGCCGGGATGGCCGTCTTCAGCTACATCATTGGCGGAATCATCGTCTGGAGTTTGATAGGGTGGGGACTGGATTATATGTGGGGAACGCGCTGGATTGTGCTCGCAGGCGCTCTGCTTGGAGCCGTCGGAGGTTTTTACCTTTCCCACATGCATGGCCTCACCAGTTCTCGTAAAAATGCTGGCGAGCGTCCTGCTGCCAGCGGGCCGTCCACGGACGGCGACACTAATGCCAAATAATTTCACAGGGGGAACAGCAGGCCGTCAGGCTGCCGGTCCCCGCCCAACGCCCAATGATGGACACTGCAGAGAGGAAACGCGTTGATCGCGCTTGCGCTCCCGGCCCAAGATTCAGGAGAGTTCGCTCCTCCTGGTATTAACGAAATGCATTTGCCGGCAATCCTGCCGTGGGGTGCCGCAGAAGGATTCTCCAAGCAGATGCTGCTGGTCCTCCTCTCTGTCGCCATTATCGCCACCTTCTTCGTGCTGGCCGCACGCAAGCAGCAGCTGGTACCCGGCAAGCTCCAGTTCGCCGGCGAAGCCGCGTACGGCTTTGTCCGCAACGGAATCGCCAAGGACATCATCGGCGGCAGGGACTTTATCAAGTACGTCCCGCTGCTGTTCAGCCTGTTCTTCTTCATCCTGGTGAACAACATCTACGGCGCCATCCCGCTGATCCAGCTCCCCACCTTCTCCCACGTTGGTGGCGCGTACGTACTGGCCGGCCTCGTCTACTTCACCTGGATCGCCATCGGCGTCAAGAAGAACGGCCTGCGCTACTTCAAGCTGGCCACCGTTCCCTCGGGTGTTCCGTGGTTCATCCTTCCGATCGTCATCCCGATCGAGATTATCTCCAACTTCCTGGTCCGGCCCGTCACGCACAGCCTCCGTCTGTTCGCCACGATGCTCGCAGGCCACCTCATTGTGATGATCGCCGGCTCCGGCATCGAATACCTGGTCATGCAGGAAAACATCCTGCTCAAGGGAACCTCGGTCCTGGTCCTGGCAGGTGCCATCGCGATGTACATGCTCGAGGCCCTGATCATGGTCCTGCAGGCCTACGTCTTTACCCTGCTGACCGCGATCTACATCGAAGGCGCACTGCACGCCGACAGCCACTAGGCAATGCCGCCGGATGCAATTCCGGCGGGCACACAGACTTCCCCTTCGCGGGGGATGAAGCAACCCAAACAACCTGCCACTGAAGTGGCATCTTGAAAGGAAGAAAAATGGAAGGCAATCTCAACCTCGTAGGTTACGGTCTGTCCGCAATCGGCGGTGGTATCGGTGTTGGCCTCGTATTCGCTGCTTACATCAACGGCGTTGCCCGTCAGCCTGAAGCTCAGCGCGTGCTGCAGCCGATCGCATTCCTCGGCCTTGCGCTGACTGAAGCCCTCGCCATCCTCGGCTTGGTCTTCGCCTTCGTTCTCTAGTCCTGGAACGAAGCGAACTTACAGAACCGAGTAGAAAAGGACGGGTGAAAAAATGGCTCAGCTGATCATCTCAGCCGCCACTGAGGGCGAAGTCAATCCCCTGATGCCCAACATCTGGGAAATGGGCGTTGTCCTCGTGGGCTTTGCCATCCTCATGTTCATCGTGGTCAAGTTCGTTGTCCCGATGTTCGAAAAGACCTTCGCCGAGCGTGCCGAGGCTATTGAAGGCGGCATTGCAAAGGCTGAAAAGGCCCAGGCTGAGGCGTCTGCTGCACTCGAAGAGTACAAGCAGCAGCTGACCGACGCCCGCGCCGAAGCCAACCGCATCCGTGAGGAAGCCCGCGCGGAGGGTGCCCAGATCCTTGCGGATCTCAAGGAGAAGGCAGCTGCAGAGTCTGCCCGCATCACCGCGCAGGCCCACGCACAGATCGAATCCGAGCGCCAGGCGGCCGTTGTGTCCCTGCGTTCAGAGGTAGGCACCCTGGCCACCACCCTTGCCGGCCGCATCGTAGGCGAATCGCTCAACGACGATGAGCGCGCAGCACGGGTAGTTGACCGTTTCCTGGCAGATCTGGAGACCCAGAACGCAGGTGCAGCAAAGTAATGGCAGGCGTATCGAGCGAATCGCTGGCAACAGGGCTGGCCGCGCTGGAAGCCAAGCTTCCCACCGCGTCGCTGCAGCTGGCAAAGGAACTCTTCGGAATTCTGGAAATGGTGGACAGCTCGGCTGGCTTGCGCCGCGCCCTGACTGACCCGTCGCGTTCAGGTGACGAAAAGTCGGCGTTGGTCAGGCAGCTGGTTGGCGGAAAAGTCTCCGCTGATGCTGCAGAGATCGCATCCGGACTGGCCAGTTCACGCTGGGCATCGGCGCGCGATATCGGCGATGCACTCGAGACTCTTGCCGCAACGGTGGTCATTTCCGTTGCTGAAAACAAGTCGGCCGTTTCTGCCTCCGGAATCACTGGCCTGGAAGAGCTGGAGAACGAACTGTTCTCCTTCAACCAGGCTGTTGCCTCCAGCCACGAGGTACAACGTGCTCTGTCCGAGCCGCAGGCCAGTGCAGCCGCCAAGGCTGCCCTCGCCGCGAAGCTGGTGCCCGGGGTGGGTGAGGAAGCAAAGGTCCTCATCACCCAGGCAGTTTCCCAGCCCCGGGGCATCAAGCCCACCCGGCTCGTTGAACGGTTCGCCGAACTGGCGGCCAAGCGGCAGCAGCGCTGGATTGCAACGGTCAGCGTGACCCGTCCCCTGACGCAGACGCAGCTGGAACGCCTCCAGGCGGGCCTGAATGCTCTGTACGGGCGGGAACTGAAGATCAACGTCAATGTTGATCCAGCACTCATTGGCGGAATTCGCGTCCAGGTCGGTGACGAAGTGCTCGACGCTTCGGTCATCACCAGGCTGGGCGAGCTGCAACGCCAGCTGGCCGGCTAGCCGGACAAGCACCAACAAACTGATAGAAACCCCGGTCACCTTCACGGTGATCACAAAACAGGAGAGCAGGGACTGCAGATGGCCGAATTGACCATCAACGCCGACGACGTCCGTATTGCGCTGAACGAGTTCGCGGCGTCCTACGAACCCGGAAACGCAGAGCGCGTAGAGGTCGGCCGCGTAACCACCGCTAGTGACGGCATCGCCCGTGTTGAGGGCCTCCCCTCGGTCATGGCGAACGAGCTGCTGCGCTTCGAGGACGGCACCCTGGGCCTGGCCCAGAACCTCGACGTCCGCGAAATCGGCGTCATCGTCCTCGGCGACTTCACCGGCATCGAAGAAGGCCAGGAAGTCCACCGCACCGGACAGGTACTGTCCGTGCCCGTGGGCGACGCCTTCCTTGGCCGTGTTGTTGACCCGCTGGGCGTGCCCATCGATGACCTCGGCGAGATCAAGGCCGAGACCACCCGTGCACTGGAGCTGCAGGCTCCCGGCGTGACCCAGCGCAAGTCGGTGCACGAGCCGATGCAGACCGGGCTCAAGGCCATCGACGCCATGATCCCGATCGGCCGCGGCCAGCGCCAGCTGATCATTGGTGACCGCCAGACCGGCAAGTCCGCGATCGCGATCGACACCATCATCAACCAGAAGGCCAACTGGGCTTCCGGCGACGTGACCAAGCAGGTCCGCTGCATCTACGTGGCGATCGGCCAGAAGGCGTCCACCATCGCCGCCATCCGCCAGACCCTCGAGGACAACGGCGCGCTGGAGTACACCACCATCGTGGCGTCCCCTGCCTCCGACCCCGCAGGCTTCAAGTACCTGGCACCGTACGCCGGTTCGGCCATCGGCCAGCACTGGATGTACGGCGGCAAGCACGTCCTCATTGTGTTCGATGACCTGTCCAAGCAGGCTGAGGCCTACCGTGCAGTGTCGCTGCTCCTCCGCCGCCCGCCGGGACGCGAAGCCTACCCGGGTGACGTCTTCTACCTGCACTCCCGCCTGCTGGAGCGTTGTGCGAAGCTCTCCGACGAACTGGGTGCCGGTTCCATGACGGGCCTGCCGCTGATCGAAACCAAGGCGAACGACGTATCGGCCTACATCCCGACCAACGTCATCTCCATCACCGACGGCCAGATCTTCCTCCAGTCGGACCTCTTCAACGCCAACCAGCGCCCCGCCGTTGACGTGGGTGTCTCGGTGTCCCGCGTGGGTGGTGCCGCACAGGTCAAGTCCATGAAGAAGGTCTCCGGCACGTTGAAGCTGGATCTCGCCCAGTACCGCGACATGCAGGCATTCGCCATGTTCGCCTCGGATCTGGACGCGGCATCCCGCCAGCAGCTGACCCGTGGTGCCCGACTGATGGAACTGCTGAAGCAGGGCCAGTACTCGCCGTTCCCGGTTGAGAACCAGGTCGTCTCCATCTGGGCCGGTACCAACGGCTACCTGGATGACGTTCCGGTTGAGGACATCAGCCGCTTCGAGCGTGATTTCCTGGACCACCTGGGCCGGAAGTCCTCCATCCTCACCACGCTGGCCCAGACCAGCGTTCTGGACGACGACACCGTTGCAGCTCTGAAGTCCGCCATCGTGGACTTCAAGAAGGGCTTCTTCGGTGAAGGCGACAACCACCTGGTGGGTGCCGGACACGAGGAGTATGAGTCCATCTCCGAGGGCGACGTTGACCAGGAAAAGATCGTCAAGCAGAAGCGCTAGTTCCGCTCACCGGGTGTGCCGGGCCTCAGGGTCCGGCACACCCGGTTTACGGAATGTTAGGAAAGGATAAGTATGGGAGCCCAGATTCGGGTCTACCGCCAGAAGATCAGCTCGACCACGTCGATGCGCAAGATCTTCAAGGCGATGGAACTGATCGCTACCTCGCGCATTGGTAAGGCCCGTGCGCGCGTAGCAGCTTCACTGCCTTACGCGAACGCGATCACGCGTGCCGTTTCTGCTGTCGCAAGCCAAAGCGAAATCGACCACCCGCTGACCACCGAGCCCGAGCAGATCCGCCGTGCCGCAGTCCTGGTAATCACCTCGGACCGTGGCCTGGCAGGATCCTACTCAGCCAGTGTCCTCAAGCAGGCGGAAGGTCTCAACGAGCTTCTCCACGCTGAAGGCAAGGAAGTCAAAACCTACCTCGTGGGCCGGAAGGCGCAGGCTTACTTCGACTTCCGGAACCGCCAGTACGCGCGGGTCTGGACCGGAGGAACGGACGCGCCCGAGTTCGGCACCGCCCGTGAAATCGGGGACGCGCTGCTGGCCGATTTCGCCACAGACTATGAAGACGGTGGGGTGGACGAGATCCACGTCGTCTACACGCGCTTCAAGTCGATGGTGACGCAGGAGCCCACGGTCATCCGCCTGCTGCCCCTGGAGGTAGTGGAGGAGGAAGCCGCCTCCGAGTCGGACCTGCTGCCGCTGTACGAGTTCGAGCCGGAAACCGAGCAGGTTCTTGATGCCCTGTTGCCGCGCTACATCGAATCGCGGCTGTTCGCAGCCATGCTGCAGGCCGCTGCATCCGAACTGGCCGCGCGCCAGCGTGCGATGAAGTCGGCAGGGGACAACGCCACGGACCTGATCAAGAAGTACACGCGTCTGCGCAACACGGCCCGCCAGGCCGAGATTACGCAGGAGCTCTCCGAGATTGTTGCCGGCGCCGACGCCCTCGCGTCATAGGCCTGGCCGCGGTTCCGTTGAACCTGCACCACACAGATAAACTTAACCCCACGCCATCTACTGAGTGAAGTGAGAGAGATGACTGCCACTGCTACCGAAAACGTAGCCGCAACGACCGGTGCCACCGGCCGTATTGCGCGCGTCATCGGCCCGGTTGTCGACGTCGAATTCCCGGCTGACGCAATCCCGTCGATCTACAACGCACTCACCACCGAGATTACTCTCAACGGTGAGACCAAGACCATCACGTTCGAGACCTCCCAGCACCTGGGTGACAACCTCGTCCGCGCCATCTCCCTGCAGGCAACCGACGGCCTGGTCCGCGGCACGTCCGTGGTGGACAGCGGCGCCCCGATCTCCGTGCCCGTCGGCGACGGCGTCAAGGGCCACATCTTCAACGTCCTGGGCCAGCCCCTGGACGTTGCCGAATCGGACCTGGACATCAGCGAACGCTGGCCGATCCACCGCAAGGCACCCTCCTTCGCCCAGCTCGAAGGCTCCACCGAGATGCTCGAAACCGGCATCAAGGTCATCGACCTCCTGACCCCCTACATCAAGGGTGGAAAGATCGGCCTCTTCGGCGGCGCCGGTGTGGGCAAGACCGTTCTGATCCAGGAAATGATCACGCGTGTTGCCCGCAACTTCGGTGGTACCTCGGTATTCGCCGGTGTTGGCGAGCGTACCCGTGAAGGAAACGACCTCTGGGTTGAAATGGAAGAGGCAGGCGTCCTTAAGGACACCGCCCTTGTGTTCGGCCAGATGGACGAGCCGCCGGGAACGCGCCTTCGCGTGGCCCTGTCCGCCCTGACCATGGCGGAGTACTTCCGCGATGTCCAGAAGCAGGACGTGCTGCTCTTCATCGACAACATCTTCCGCTTCACCCAGGCCGGTTCCGAGGTTTCCACGCTGCTCGGCCGTATGCCGTCCGCCGTGGGCTACCAGCCCAACCTGGCTGATGAGATGGGCCTCCTGCAGGAGCGCATCACCTCCACCAAGGGCCACTCCATCACCTCGATGCAGGCCATCTACGTCCCCGCAGATGACTACACCGACCCGGCTCCGGCAACCACCTTCGCGCACCTGGATGCGACCACGGAACTTTCCCGTGAAATCGCCTCCCGTGGTCTGTACCCGGCCGTTGATCCGCTGACGTCCACCTCCCGAATCCTGGATCCCCAGTACATCGGCCAGGACCACTACAACACGGCTGTCCGTGTGAAGCAGATCCTGCAGAAGAACAAGGAACTCCAGGACATCATCGCCATCCTCGGCGTTGACGAACTGTCGGAAGAGGACAAGATCGTTGTGTCCCGTGCACGCCGCATCCAGCAGTTCCTGTCCCAGAACACCTACACCGCCAAGCAGTTCACCGGCGTTGAAGGCTCCACGGTTTCCATCAAGGACACTGTTGAAGGCTTCGCTGCCATCTGCGACGGCGACCTCGACCACATCGCAGAGCAGGCGTTCTTCAACGTCGGCGGCCTGGATGACGTTGAGCGCCAGTGGGCCAAGATCCAGGAACAGACCAAGTAATATGGCTGAGCTCGAGGTTGAGATTGTCGCAGCGGACCACTTCGTGTGGTCCGGAGCGGCCAAGATGGTCAAGGCCCGCACCAGCGATGGTGAAATCGGAATCCTGCCCGGCCACTCGCCCCTGCTGGCGATCCTGGCCGAAGGTGAGCTGGCTATCCAGCCGGTGTCCGGTGACCGTATTGCAGTAGCTGTCGACGGCGGGTTCTTCTCCGTGGACAACAACCGCGTGGTTATTGTGGCTGACAACGCCCACCTGGGTGAGTCGGCTACCGCTGGGATTCGCTAGCATCACCTTGATGGACGCATCTAGTCTTCCGTTCATCGCACTGGCAACCGCCTTTGGTTTGCTGATAATTGCACTGTGCCTTTCGGGGGTGCGCCGCTTCAACCTGCGGCGTGCCCTCGGCACGGTGGACGCCTCCATCTGCATGGCTGGAAACAGCTGGCAGATGGGGGTTTGTCGTTATCAGGACAATGATCTGGAGTGGTTCCGGCTGCTCTCGCTCAGTGTCCGCCCCAAACACCGCTTCAAGCGGCACTCGCTTGAACTCCTGGGCCGCCGCAAGCCCACTGAGGCCGAGGCCGTCAAGGTCCAGCCCGACGTCGTGATCGTTGAACTGCGCTATGAAGGCCAGGACCTCCGGCTCGCCATGAAGTTCGACGCCTACACTGGCCTCTCCTCGTGGCTGGAGGCCGGACCGGTCATCGGCGTGGGGACCTGGCGCTAGCCGGCGTGGACTGGTTCTTCGACGCCAGGCTGATTGACGGCCCCCTGTACTGGGCAGCCCTCGTCCTGGGTGCCGCCGGGGCTGGTTACCTCCTGTTGCCGCCCCCTTCGCCTCCGAACGGACGCCGCTGGATCTTCCGCATCATCGCGGTCGGGGCTGCCGCCTTTGCCCTGGTGGCCACTGTCCACTGGGCCCTCATCAACGTTTTCACCGTCTTCCCCGAGAACATTCCGGACGCCGTCCTGCTCTGGGTGGTGCCCGCCGTCGCCGCCGTGCTCCTGGGTCTGATGCGCCTTCCGCATGCCAGCTGGCCGCGCCGCGGGACCGCCATCCTGGCCGCACTCCTGGTGGTCGCGCTGTCTTCGGTGCAGATCAACGCTTACTTCGGCCTGAACAGGACTGTCAGCGACCTTTTGGGAACAACCCTGTCGCGGATTCCCACCCTTGAAGCCGGGCTGATGCGCCAGCCCGACCAGCCTGACGGCGCGCCCGTGGACGGCTGGAGCCCGCAGGGGGAACTTCCGGCCGGGGGAGCCCTTCGCAGGGCCTCCATTCCCGGAACCCTGTCCGGGATGGACACGCGGGAAGCCTACATCTACTTGCCGCCCGCGTACTTCGCCCCCAACCGCCCGGCGCTTCCGGTGCTGGTCCTGATCGCAGGCCAGCCGGGCGGCCCGGCGGACTGGTTGACGGGCGGGACCATCCAGGCCCACATGGACTCCTACGCCGCAGCACACGGCGGGGTGGCGCCGGTTGTGGTGATTCCCGACCCCAACGGTTCCCAGTCGGCCAACACCATGTGCATGGACAGCCGGATTGCCCGTGCGGATACCTACCTCACCAAGGATGTCACCGGGTGGATCAGCTCCACGCTCGTGGTGGACACCAATCACAGCCACTGGGCAACGGGCGGTTTCTCGTTCGGCGGCACGTGCGCGGTGCAACTGGCCACGCGGCACCCGGAACTCTTCCCTGCGGCACTGGCATTCTCCGCGGAAGCCGAACCGGCCATCGCCAAGGAACGGCAGAAAACCATCGACGCCGCCTTCCCCGGTGATCCCGAGGCCTTCAACCGGCAGACGCCGCTGGCCATCATGCAGCAGCAAAGGTTCGAAGGCAGCGGCCTCTACCTGACGGCCGGACAGAACGATCCCGAGTTCGTGGCGTACCTGCGGACACTGGCGGCCGCAGCGGAAAAGGCAGGTTTCACGGTACGGGCCTACGAGGTGGAAAACACCGGCCATTCCTGGGACACGTCCTCGCGGCGGATTGCGGATGCCCTGGATTTCCTCATGGACAGATGGGGGCATCGGCGGTGAGCTCCGGGAGGGAGGTCCGCACCGCAACACTCGCCTGGGACACCGTGATCCGGCCAGCACTGGCCCGTGCTGCCGGCGAGCTGCGGTCCGTGCCGTTCAGCCTGTGCGTCCTTGCGGTGTTCCTCGCTGCCGGCGCAGTAACAGGCAGCTTCCTGGCGGGGCCTCCGGAGCACCTGCTGGAACTGGCCGGCGTGAGCGGGCCCGGTCTCCGTGACGGCAACTGGTGGCAGCTCTTCACCAGTCTCTTTTTCGCCACCAACCCCCTGGCGTACCTGGCAGCGTCACTGATGATCATCGTGCTGCTGGGGCTTGCGGAGCGGAAACTGGGGTCCCGGGCAGCGGCCGCCCTGCTGTTCGGTGGCCAGTTTGCCGCGGTGACACTGTTCCTGCTCATCACCCAGCTGGCTGCGTACGGCGGAGACGGGTGGCTGGATCAAATGGCGGACGACATCCTGATCGGGCCCTACGGTCCGGTCCTAGCTGCGGGGCTGGCCGGCAGTGCACGGCTGCCGGTGCTGTGGCAGCGGCGGCTGCGGACGGCGGTGATCTCCGTTTCGCTCCTGCTGGTCCTGTACGTGGGGCACGCCGAAACGGTCATCGGCCTGCTTGGCGCCCTTCTCGGCCTCCTGGCCGGCTGGTGGATCCAGGGCGACCAGGGCCACCTGCACCGGCACCGGTCAACGGGCCGGGAGGCGAGGAACCTCCTGGCCCTGACCGTCGCCGTCTTCGCTGTCGGACCTATCCTCACCGGAATAGCGCGTGCGCCCACCGGGCCGCTGGCACTGCTGCGCGACGTGGTGCTGAACCCGATGCCCACGCTCAGCCAGCTCGCACTGAACTGCGGGGCAACCGTTGAGGCCTCCTGTCTGGAAGCGGGACGTGCAGGATTCGCCGGCCCGTTCGGGCTCGCCCTGGCCGTTGTGCCGGTTCTCCTCCTGCTGATCTGTGCCGACGGCATGCGCCGGGGTCGGAGGCTGGCCCTGAACATCGCCATTGCCATCCAGCTGGCCGTCACGGCACTGGCGGCCGTCTATCTCGCCCTCTTTGCGCTGGTGCCTTCGCGTCCGCAGGGGCTGCAGGCGGCCCCCATGGGATCGGCCTTCGCGCACGTGCTGCCGCTCGTCGTCGTGCCCCTCCTGCTCGCCGTGGTCCTCTGGCTCAACCGGCGGCAGTTCCGGGTGCAGACGCTCCCTGCTGCCCGCCGCACACTGGCCCTGGTGGTTGGCGGCACATGGGGAGTCCTGGCGACCGCCTACGCCGGCGCATGGTTCTGGTCAGGCGGCCTGGAGCGCGACGGCGGGCTGCTGGGACTTTTCGCCGAGCTCGCCAGGCAGTACGTCCCGGTTCCCATCCCGCAGCACTACCACCGGGTCTTTGCCGACCGGAACAGCGTGGAGGCAGTCCTGTTTGCCTACTCGGGCCCCGTGTTCTGGGTGGTGGCACTGGTGGCCGTGTGGTGGGTGCTGATTGGACACCATGGCCATGACTCCGGATGGCAGGACCGTGCCAGGGCGCGGGAACTGCTGCACCAGGGCGGCGGCCCGCTGTCCTGGATGGCACTGTGGGAGCCCAACACCTACTGGTTCAGCCCGGACGGGCAGGGTGCAGTCGCCTACCAGCGGCACGGCAGCGTGGCATTGACCCTGGGCGGGGCAATCGGACCAGGACAGTCACAGACGGCAGTCACCGAGGGGTTCCTGGCCTATTGCCGCAGCCACGCCCTGATCCCGGCGCTCTACTCCTGCGACGGCTCCATGTGGCCGGCGCTGCAGGAGCGCGGGTTCGCCCGGGTGCCGGTTGCGCAGGAGACCCGGCTCGCCATCCGGGAGCTGGAGTTCAAAGGCAAGGAGTGGCAGAACGTCCGGACCGCGCTGAACCGGGCGGCAAAGCTGGGGGTTGAGGCGGTGTGGGGCCCCTACCACGCGCTGCCGGCCTCACTGCGGTCGAAGCTCAACGAGGTCTCGGAGGAGTGGGCGGCCAACAAGTCCGTCCCCGAAATGGGCTTCACCCTGGGCGGGGTGGACGAGCTGGACGATGACGAGGTCCTGTGCTGCCTGGCCGTGGACGGCAACGGCACGGTCCACGGCGTGACCAGTTGGCTTCCCGTGTACGACCGCGGGCGGCTGGTCAGCAGGACGCTGGACGTCATGCGGCGGGGCGCGGAAGGATTTCCAGGCGTCATGGAATTCCTCATCGCCTCGGCCGTGCTGGAGCTGCGCGGATCAGTGGAGGTGATTTCCCTGTCCGGCTCGCCGCTGGCCAACCACGGCGGCGCGAACGACAGTACTGGGGACCGGGACGGGGCCGAAAACCTGGTCCGCATCCTCGACCTTGTGGGGCATGCTTTGGAGCCGGTGTACGGCTTCCGTTCCCTGGCCGCGTTCAAGTCCCGGTTCAAGCCCGAGTACCGCGCGCTGTACCTCTACTACCAGGACCCGCTGCACCTGCCGGCGATCGGCCGCGCGCTGACCCGCGCGTACCTGCCCGGGCTTTCCCTGCCGCAGGGAGCACGGCTGGTCAGCAAACTGGTCAAGTAAGGACAATTCGCAATAGGTGTAAAACTTGCGGCCGGGATGCGGGAAAAAGCATATCGAAACGCGAAAGGAAGCACCCATAAAAAATGATCCCCGGCGGCAATTGCCGGGGATCATTTTATTGCTGCATATCGCCGAAGCGGGTATGCGGCGGGGGATTAGACCAGCGTCACGCCGGTAGCCTGGGGGCCCTTGGCTCCCTGCCCGATCTCGAACTGAACGCGCTGGTTCTCATCGAGGGTCTTGAAGCCGTTGGTCTGGATCTCGGAGTAGTGAACGAAGACATCACCGTCGGAGTCATCCGGGGTAATGAAGCCGAAGCCCTTTTCAGCGTTGAACCACTTGACGGTTCCCTGTGCCATTTATTTCTCCTCATTGTGGAACTTTTTTAAGATCGGCACACCTCGTACCGGCCTTGGTCACTCCGCGAGAAGAATCCTGAATTCCGGTCCCTATTGGGTGATCCGGGTTGCAGGAGCTTCGCGCTCGCAACATGTCTTGCGAGCATGAAAAACACCTACACAAAGACTGAGACAAGAATTTCATGCCTCTTCGCGCCGGTCAACGGTTTTTGCGGTGAAAGGGCCAAAATTTAGGTTAAAACCGGGTTAAATGCCTTGTCAGAAGGCTTTGGGATTGACCGGGCGCGAATGTGACAGGTCAGAAAAGGCGCGATTCACTGTCATCGACGCCGCGCATTGCGTCGTAGTCCAGGGTGATGCAGTCGATGCCGCGGTCAGTTGCCAGCACCTTCGCCTGCGGTTTGATCTGCTGGGCAGCAAAAATTCCGCGCACGGGTGCAAGCAGGGGGTCGCGGTTGAGCAGTTCCAGGTAGCGCGTCAGCTGCTCCACGCCGTCGATGTCGCCCCGGCGCTTGAGCTCGATGGCCACGGTGCCGCCGTCCGCGTCCCGCGCCAGGATGTCCACCGGTCCAATGGCAGTGAAGTACTCGCGGCGGATCAGCGAGTAGCCGGCACCGAGGGTTTCGATCTGTTCGGCAAGGAGCCGCTGGAGGTCGGCCTCCACGCCGTCCTTGATGAGTCCGGGGTCCACCCCCAGATCGTGGGATGATTCGCTCAGCTTTTCGTGGATGTTGATAATGAGACGGTCATCCGTCTTCGCCGACTGGACGGTCCACTGCTCCACCACCCCCAGCTCAAGGTCCACGTCCTCCGGTGAGGAGACCCGCAGGGTGGCGGGCGGGCTCATCCAGTTGAGCGGCTTATAGGATCCGCCGTCCGAGTGAACCAGTACGGAGCCGTCCGCCTTGACCAGGAGGAGCCTGTTGGCGAGGGGGAGATGGGCTTTGAGCCGGCCAACGTAATCAACGGAGCATCGGGCTATGACAAGTCGCACGCCGTACAGACTACCGCCTGCAGCCTTGCTGCCAGGTTTCGACGGCGGCACGCACAGCGGTTCCGCGGTGGGGGAGAGATGCACGGCTGGGGCAGAATGGATGCATGCCGCGTTCCAACCGTCCCCGCCGTCCTGCCTCCGGAAAAGGTGCAGCTACGGGAAAATGGGGTGCCGGGAAAAAGGGCGGCGGGGAGGTTCCGGAGCTGGACCTGGAACGGGCCCGGGCCGGCATCGCCCGCCGGGAAAGCGCTCCTGACGGCGAATGGATGGTCCGCACAATGACTGCCAGGAACGCCGAAAAGACCTACATCTGCCCGGAATGCTCCACCGCCGTGCTGCCGGGGGTGGCGCACCTGGTGGTCTGGAAGGACGACCACCTCTTTGGCGCCGCCGCCGGGCTGGCGGAGCGGCGGCACTGGCACACCAACTGCTGGATGTCGCGCAGTTACCGTTACCGCTGACCGGAGCGGGCGGAGGGACCCCTGCTGTCGCTAAGCTGGCAGGCATGACTTTTGATCCGGCGTCGTATGAATTCACCCCCGCCCAGGGCCCCGCTCCCATCCGTGCCGCCACCGTCCTGCCCGCCCGGCGTGAGAACGTGGAGCTGCAGACGGACGACGGCCACACCCTGGTGGGTGAGCTCGCGCTGCCGGAATCGGGGCCCGTCCACGCCACGCTCATCACCCTGCACCCCCTGCCCACGCACGGCGGTTTCATGGATTCGCACGTGTACCGCAAGGCCTCGTACCGCTTGCCGGCGCTGGCAGGCGTGGCAGTCCTCCGCTTCAACACCCGCGGCACGGCATCCCCGCGCGGCACCAGCTCGGGTGCCTTCGAAGAAGGAATCGGGGAACGGTACGACGTCGAGGCGGCGGTGCGGTTCGCCGTCGAACGCGGCCTGCCCAACCGCTGGCTGGTGGGCTGGTCCTTTGGCACCGAACTGGCGCTGATGTACGGCGCGGTGGAGCCCGTGGCGTCGCAGGTGGAGGGCGCCGTCCTGCTATCGCCGCCGTTGCACCGTGCCACGGACAAGCACCTGCAGCAGTGGGCCGAATCGGGCAAGCCGCTCACCGTCCTGGTTCCCGAGCACGACGACTTCCTCCAGCCGGCCGAGGCGGCCGCACGGTTCAGCCTGGTGCCGCAGGCGCGGGTGGTGGGCGTCGACGGCGCCAAGCACCTGTGGGTGGGGGAGAAGTACGCAGCCCGGGTCCTGAACGAGATCGTGGATGACGTCACCGAAGCCGGCTCCGGGGCTGCCGGGCTGCCGACGGAATGGGACGGTCCCTCGGCTACTGCTTCGGCCTAGGCTGCAGGGGCGGGATTCAGTGTTGGTCCTGCCGGACGATGTAGATCTCCCGGATCAGCAGCAGGACGGCCGCTGCCGTGGGAATGGCGATCAGGGCGCCGAGGACCCCCAGTAAGCTGCCGCCGGCGATAACTGAAATGACTGCCACCGCCCCCGGTACTGCAACGGCCTTTTGCATGATCCGCGGCGAGATGAAGTACGCCTCGAACTGCAGGTAGGCGAAGTAGCAGATGGCGTAAACCGCGGCCGTCTGCCAGCCCTCCGTCAAGGAGACAAGCAGCACCACCACGCCGGCAATTAGGCCGCCAACCAGCGGGATGAAGGCGAGCAGGGCAACAACGAAGGCCAGCAGCAGGGCGAAGGGAATGCCCAGGATGGACATCACGACGAAGGCGAAGGTGGCATTGAGGAGCGCCACGCAGGCCTGGCCGATCACGTAGTTGCCCACAGACCGGGTGATCTCCTCGGACAGGGCCTCCACGCGGTGGCGGCGGGAGCGGGGAGCCAGCCGGTACCCCCACTTCTTCATTGCCGGCAGGGCCGCCAGGAAGTACAGGCTCAGCACCAGCACGATCAGGGCCCCGAACAGGCCGTTCGCCACAGTGGACCCGAAGCCCACCACGCCGCCGAAAATGCCGCCCACCGCCGCGGGGTCGTTGACGAACTTGTCCAGTTCCTCCGCCACACGGTCACGGACGCCGAACTGGTCGTCAAGGCTGCGGAAGAACTCGGAATTGATGAAGTCGCGGATCCATATCGGCGCCTGCTCCACGATTTCCGTCACCTGCTCCACGATGGTGGGGATCAGGGTGGCAAAAAAGCCGACGACGGCGCTCACCAGGACAGTTACCGACACCAGGATGCCTGCCGGACGCGGGATCTTGCGGTTCTCCAGCCAGCCCACCACCGGTTCCAGGCCGAGGGCGATGAACAGGGCCGCCACGATCCACAACAGCAGCTGCGTGGTGTTCGAACCGATCCAGTAGACCAGCAGGGCAAGCCCCACGCCCACGGTTCCCATGAAGCCCATATACAGGGGATGCTGCGGCGACATCCGTGGGCCGGGGCGGCCGAACTGCGGGCGTACATCGCCGTCAGGGTCGGTGGTGGTGACCTCGTGCTCCTGGACGTACTCCGGCGGCATCTCGAACCGCAGCCTCGGCTGGGCACCCGGCAGCGGCTGGCGAAGCCGGCGGGCCACAAAACCGAGCGCCGCCGCGGCAGTGCCCTTCCTTCGGGCGTGCGGGGCTCCCTCGGGTGCGGCTGCCGGTGGCTCCTGGCCCCCGGGATTGTTGGATGCCGCGGAAGACTCGTCCGTCTTGTCAGTCACTGGTTTTGAGGGCCTGTTCCGTGCGTGGCGCCGCGTCAACGGGCCAATGTGATGATCATCGCAAACACTATCAGCAGCCTTGTCAACAGCTGCGGACGGGGGCGGTCCGTGGCATTTTGCGGAGGCGGCAAGCGCACCCAATCCGGGGCCCTGGTAACAAAACGGTTACTATGGGAAGCAAACCCCCGCTGATGATAGGTGTTCCCTTGCGTTTAAAGACTGCAGTCGCACTTGTGCTGCTCGGCCTCCTGACACTTTTGGCCGGTATCGGCCAGAGAACCATCTGGGCCCCTTCCGAGACCTTCACGGCAGCCGCGCCGGCCGATACGGCGGAAGCGCCGCTGACCGTCATTGACCAGAACCTGCGCACCCTGCATGGCGGTACCGTCAAGATCAGCATCGAGGGCGAGGGCAACTTCCTGCTCGCCGCCGGCCGGCCGGATGACGTCGACGCCTGGGTTGGCCAGTCCGCGCACAACACCATCAGCGGTGTTTCGGAGGACGGCAAGTCCCTGCAGGTTGAGCACACCGATGGCGATGCTACCGCCCCCAACCCGGCAGGCTCCGACCTTTGGGTTTCCAGCGAAAATGCCAGCGGCGAACTCGAATATTCGTGGACCCCTCCGGCAGACGGCGACTGGACACTCCTGCTCGCCTCCGACGGAACAAAAGCCGCTCCGGCCTCCGTCTCCATGACGTTCCCCAACGACACTTCCACTCCCTGGGCCGTTCCGCTGATGCTGCTTGGGTCCCTCCTGATCCTTGCAGGCATTGTGCTGGCACTGCTGTCCGCGCGCAAGCGGAACGGTGAAGGCGATGGACAGGGCAGCGGCTTTGCACAGCGCGCCCGTGCCCGGAGCCAATCGGGGGCCGGATCTTCCAAGGTAACCTCGCGCGCCAGCATGGTGGCTGCGGGCATCACCGCAGCGGTCCTCGCGGGTTCCGGCACGGCCGCGTACGCGGCCACGCCGGCTCCGGAAGCCAGCGGTTCGCCGTCGGCACCGGCTGCCCCGGAGGCCGGATCGCCGGTCCTGCTTGACGCCCAGTTCCGCCGGATCCTGGAGCAGGTCTCCAGCGCCGTCGACGCCGGTGATGCCGCCAAGGACGCGGGCCAGCTTACCGAGCGCGTGGGCGGCACCGAGCTGGAAGTGCGCACCCAGAACTACAAGATCCGCTCCCAGGTAGGCTCCTACGAAGCCAGGATGCCGGTGCGGTCCACCAAGCTGCTCACCACCGTGGTCACCAGTGACCGCGACTGGCCCCGCTCCGTCCTGGCCGTGACGCAGGGCGACGGCAACGTGGTGCCACAGCTGCTGACCCTGGTCCAGCCCTCGCCGCGCGAGAACTACAAGCTGGTGGAAACCACCCCGCTCCAGCCCGGCGCCACGTTCCCCACCATCAGCCGCGGCGGCACGGACACGCTCGCCGCCGGTGACAAGACCGGCCTGCTGTACAGCGGGGAAGAGGCACTCTCGGGCCTCGCCGACCGCCTTACCACTCCCGATTCCGCCTTCAAGGACAAGCTTGTTGAGGGCGAGTCCTCGCCGTACATTGCTGACACGCTGTCCTACCAGGCAGAGGTGGTCAAGGCCGGCGAGAACGGCAACTTCTCCTTCACCCACAAGGTGGTACCGGAAAGCACGGTGGTCTTCCGCACCGATGACGGCGGGGCGCTGGTCCTGGGCCGGATCAACTTCGGTTTTGAAGGCACCCCGAAGGCTGCCGGCGACAAACTGACCATCGGTGATGATGCAGCAGCCTTGGCCGGTGGCAAGGAAACCACCACGGGCATGGTGCTCAACTTCGCCGAGTCCATGGCGGTGTACATTCCGCCTGCCGGCTCTACCGATCCCATGAAGCTCGTCGCGGCAACCCGCGGCCTGGTCGGCGCCAGCTTCAAGTAGCCCCGGCACGGCATTACTTCCGGCAGCGGCCGGAGTGGCTAAAGTGGAAAGCATGAGTTCGCCTGCTTCCCGCCCAGTCTCTCCAGCCGCTGCCAGCCTGCTTAACCTGCGCGGCGCCGTCGACCTTTCAACCCTGAAGCAGCGCCCGGCCGCGCCCGCCGGAACCGGTGCCGCCGCTGGCGCCGGCCTGCCGGAAGGGCCGCAGTCCGGAGGAGCCGCCGGCGGACCGGACCTGCGGGTCAACGTCACCGAGGCCAACTTCCAGCAGCTGGTGGAACTTTCCGCGCAGGTCCCCGTGGTGTTCGCCCTGTGGGCCCCGTACTCGCCGGAGTCCACCGGGATGCTGCAGACGCTGGACAGCGTGGTGAAGAGCTACGGGGGCCGGCTTGTCCTCGGTGCCGCCGATATCGAGGCGTTCCCCCAGCTGGCCCAGGCATTCCAGGTGCAGGCGGTGCCTACCGCCGTCGCCGTCCTCAGAGGACAGCCCGTGCCGCTCTTCCAGGGCAGCGCGGACGAGCAGCAGGTGCGTGCCCTGTTTGATGAACTGTTGAAGGTGGCTGCGGCAAACGGCGTGACCGGCAGCCTGAACGCCGGCGCCGGCGAAGAATCCGAACCCGCGCCCCTGCCGCCACTGCACCAGGCCGCCTACGACGCCATCGAGGCGGGCGACTTCGACGCTGCCGCGGATGCCTACCGGCAGGCGCTCAAGGAGATGCCCGCGGACCACGAGGCCAAGGCAGGGCTTGCCCAAGTGGAGCTGATGGCACGCCTGCAGCCGCTGTCGGCCCAGGACGGCGAGTCCGTCCGCACGCTCGCCGCCAACGAGCCGGACAACCTGGAAGCCCAGCTGGCTGTCGCGGACCTGGACATCGCCGGCGGACACGTGGACGACGGCCTGAACCGCCTGGTGGCATTCATTGGCAGGAACTTCGGTCCGGAGCGCGAGACCGCCCGCATCCGCCTGCTGGAACTCTTCGACGTGGTTGGCGCATCCGACGAACGCGTTTCCAAAGCGCGCCAGGCCCTGGCGAGGGTCCTCTTCTAGTGCCGGGCCTGTTCGATCCGCTGAAGCTCCGTTCCCTGGAGCTCCAGCACCGCGGCTGGCTGTCACCCATGTGCCAGTACAGCTGCGATCCCGACGCCGCGCCGGGGGTTCCCAACGACTGGCACCTGATGCATCTGGGTTCCTTCGCCGCCGGCGGGGCCGCGCTGCTGCTCACCGAGGCCGCTGCGGTGGGCGCGGAGGGCCGCATCAGCCCCCGCGACGCCGGGCTCTACAACGATGAGCAGGCCGAAGCGTGGCAGCGGATCACCACGTTCGTGCACCGTCACGGAGCGGCCGGCGCGAAGATCGGGGTACAGCTGGCGCATGCCGGGCGGAAGGCGTCCACGTGGTGGCCCTTTTCCGGCAGGCACGGGAGCGTGGCAGCATACGACGGCGGCTGGGGCACAGTGGGCCCGTCGGCAGTGGCCTTTGACGGCTATGAGGTTCCAGCCTTGATGACAGCGGACCAGATCCAGGCGGTCATCGCCGACTTTGCAGCTGCGGCGAAACGCGCGGTGGAGGCGGGCTTCGACACCGTGGAGATCCACGGCGCGCACGGCTACCTGCTGCACCAGTTCCAGAGCCCGCTGACCAACCTGCGCACCGACGAATGGGGCGGGGACGAGGCCGGCCGCAACCGGCTGATGCTTGCCGTTGTCGATGCCGTGCGGGACGCCATCCCCGACTCGATGCCGCTGCTGCTGAGGATTTCCGCCACCGACTGGGCTGAGGGCGGCATTGACCTGCCGGCCTCCGTCCGCCTGGCACGGCAGGCAGCGGGACGCGGCGTGGACTTGATTGATGTGTCCAGCGGGGGAGCAGTGGCCCACCAAAGGATCACTCCCGGTCCCGGATACCAGACCGGATTTTCCGAGACCATCCGCAAGGAGGCCGGCATCCCCACCGGGACGGTGGGCCTGCTGACCTCAGCCGGGCAGGCCGGGCATGCCATCGCTACCGGGCAGGCCGATGCAGTGCTGATCGCCAGGGCCGCGCTACGCGACCCGCACTGGTGGCTCCGTGCAGCCTTCGAACTGGGCCATGAAATCGGCTGGGCTCCCCAGTACGAGCGGGCGCTGCCGCGACGCAGCTTCTGAGTATGTCCGGAGAGGATCAGCAATGACGGCCAATGATTCCAGCAGCCTCGACCAGCGGCTGGAAGACACCATCCTTGGGCTCCTGGCTGCGAGGGCCGCCACGTCCACCATTTGTCCGTCCGATGCGGCGCGGGCGGTCGGCGGCGAACACTGGCGCGACCTCATGGAGCCGGCCCGGCGTGCGGCGCGGCGGCTCGTCGATGCCGGCGAGGTAGTGATTACCCAGGGCGGTTCGGTGGTTGATCCTGCCACTGGGAAGGGGCCCATCCGCATCCGCAAGGCCACTTAGGAAGAACGGGCAGGCCGGCGGGGCGGGCAGCTGCCCTACGCCTTTGTTTCTACTCCTCCCGGAGGACCCCGCAGCCGTGTTCCGGGGGCTAGTCTGGCTTCATGACCGCCCAGTATCCCGATCCCGCGGGCGTGCCGCTGCATCCTACCGACGCCGCCGCACCCCCTTCCGCTGCCGCCGCCGGCGCCGTTCCGGCCCTGGCCCTCCGCGGCCTGGCCAAGCGGTTCGGCCAGAAGATCGCGGTGGACGGCATCAGCCTGGACGTGCCCGCCGGCTCCTTCTACGGCATCGTGGGCCCCAACGGCGCAGGCAAGACCACCACGCTGTCCATGGCCACCGGTCTGCTGCGGCCGGACTTTGGCACGGCGTTTGTCCACGGCGTCGACGTCTGGGCGCACACGCTGGAAGCCAAGAAACTCATGGGCGTCCTGCCCGACGGCGTCCGGCTGTTCGATAGGCTGACGGGTGAGCAGCTGATCACCTACACCGGGCTGCTGCGCGGCATGGACCGGAACGTGGTGGCCTCCCGCGTGGGCGAACTGCTGGAAGCGATGGACCTGGCCCAGGATGCGGGAACGCTGGTGGTGGACTACTCAGCCGGCATGACCAAGAAAATCGCGCTCGCCTCCGCCCTGATCCACGCGCCCCGACTGCTGGTCCTGGACGAACCTTTTGAAGCTGTGGACCCGGTCTCGGCGGCGAACATCCGCTCCATCCTGGACGGCTACGTGGCGTCCGGCGGTACCGTCATCATGTCCAGCCATGTCATGGACCTGGTCCAGCGCATGTGCGACCACGTGGCTGTGGTGGCGGGCGGCCGGCTGCTGGCTGCCGGGACTGTTGACCAGGTCCGCGCCGGGGCGTCTTTGGAAGACCGGTTCGTCCAACTGGTCGGTGGGCGCAGCCGCACGGAAGGGCTGGAATGGTTGCGCACCTTCTAAGGCTGAAACTGACCCTGCTCCGCAACGGCCTCCGGCGCAGTCCGTGGCAGCTCGTGGGCCTGGTCTTCGCCGGACTCTACGCGCTGGGCCTGATCTCCACGCTGGTGGTGGCCCTGGTCCTGCTGCGCTCCGCGGACGCCGAAATCGCGCAGACCGCGGTGGTGCTCGGCGGCTCCGCTGCCGTCCTGGGCTGGGGACTCATCCCGGTGGTTGCCTCAGCCACGGACATGACCCTGGACCCGGCCCGCTTCACCACCTTCGCCATCCCGATGCGGCAGATGCTGGCGGGCCTGGCCCTTGGCGGGTTGATCGGCATCCCGGGTCTGGCCACTGCCCTGGTGGCGCTGTCCACGGTGGTGACCTGGTTCCGCGGAGTGCTGCCCGTGTTCGGCGCACTGCTGGGTGCGGCGCTCGGCGTGATGACGTGCATCGTCCTCTCAAAGGTGGTTACCACGGCCACCGCCAGCCTTGCTGCGTCCCGCCGGTTCAAGGACATCAGCGCCATTGCCTTCATGGTTCCGCTCGTCCTCCTCGGCCCCATCATCGCGGGCGTCGGCCAGGGCATCTCGAACTCGACCGGCTTCCTGCCGGACTTCGCCAGCGTCCTTTCCTGGACCCCGCTTGGGGCCCCCTGGTCCCTGGGCGGCGAGCTCCACGCAGGCCAGTTTGGTCCGGCCGCCGTCAAGTTCCTGGTGGCAGTGGCCTCACTCGCTGCGCTGGCCTGGTGCTGGAAGCTCCTCCTGGAAAGGGCGCTCGTCACGCCGCCCTATGCCGGCAGCAGCAAGCGCAAGGGAAGCAAGCTCGGGCTTCTGGGGCTCCTGCCGCCCGTACCGGCAGGTGCTGTGATGGCGAGGTCGCTCACCTACTGGGTCCGCGACCCCCGCTACTCCGGATCGCTGGTGGTCATCCCGCTGCTGCCCGTTGTCCTGGTCTTCCAGGGATCCCAGGCAGGAGAGTACTCCAGCCTCGCATTCCTGGCGCCGATCTCCGCGTTCATTATCGCGTGGTCCATCTCAGCCGACGTGTCCTACGACAACACCGCGTTCGCCCTGCACCTGGCCACCGGGGTATCCGGCGTGGCTGACCGGCTGGGCCGCGCCCTGGCCTGCATGTCCTTCGCCCTTCCGGTGGTGGTCATCTTTGCCGTGGGCTCCGCGGCGTTCACCGGCGACTGGCCCGGGCTGCCCGGCCAGCTCGGGCTGAGCCTGGGTATCCTCTTCACCTGCCTGGGGCTGGCATCTGTGGTCTCCGCCCGTTACACCATGGCGGTTCCGCTCCCCGGGGACAGCCCGTTCAAGAAGCCGCCGGGCAACGTGGGGCAGACCCTCGCAGTGCAGTTCGGGGGAATGCTGGTCCTGGTGGTGCTGGTCCTGCCTGAAGCGGCGCTGATGGTCGCGCAGCTGGTGACCGGAAACAGCCTCTTTGGCTGGATCAACCTCGCGGTGGGAACGCTGCTGGGCCTCGGCCTGTTCGTGGCCGGTGTACGGCTGGGCGGAAAATGGCTCGATGCCCGCGGGCCGGAACTCCTGGCCCAGGTGGCTGTGAACAAGTAACGGCAGGCACGGCGGAAGGAAACAGCATGGAGGTCGTCATCCTGGGCGGCAGCAGGCAGATTGGAAAGCTGGCGGCGGATGCCATCGAGGAGCTGCTCGGGCGGAAGCCGGACGCGGTGCTTGGCCTTGCCACGGGGTCCTCGCCGCTGCCGGTGTATGACGAGCTGGCGGAACGGCACGCCCGGGGCCTGGACTTCAGCCGGGCCACCGCGTTCACACTGGACGAGTATGTCGGCCTGCCCGCCGGGCACCCCGAATCGTACCGGGAAGTCATCCGGCGCGAGTTCACGGACCGGGTGAACATCTCACCGGAAAATGTCCATGGCCCCGACGGGACGGCCAGCGATATCCCCGCGGCGTGCCAGGCTTATGAGGACGCCATCGCGGCAGCCGGCGGCGTGGACCTGCAGCTCGTGGGGGTGGGTACCGACGGGCACATCGCGTTCAACGAGCCCGGTTCCTCCTTTGCCTCGCGTACCCGGATCAAGAGCCTGATCGAACAGACACGCCGGGACAACGCCCGTTTCTTCAAGAGCCTGGCCGAGGTCCCGCACCACGTCCTGACGCAGGGCCTGGGCACCATCATGGAGGCCCGGCATGTGATCCTGCTCGCCACCGGTGCGCAGAAGGCACAGGCCGTGCGCGAGTTCGTCGAGGGGTCGGTCGCCGCCATTTGCCCCGCATCTATCCTGCAGTTCCACCCGCACGCCACCGTCCTGCTGGATGAAGCGGCGGCTTCGGCGCTCAAGCTGGCGGATTTCTACCGGCACACCTATGACAACAAGCCCGCCTGGCAGGGGCTCTGACCCGCGGCACGGGAGGCCGGAAGGCAGGAAACGGCACGACGGCGGTGGGCGCTGCACAGCGGCGGCCCGGCCGCCCGCGCCCGGGCCGCCGTCGGACTCCCGGCCACCGGAACAGCTAAGATGGTTGGCATGACTAGCATGACGGACCCTCTCGAAAACGACCCGATGCGTGAGCTTTCCGGGGCTGGAACGTCCACAGCCACCATTGAGCGCGAAGAACTGCGCGAGGAGCTTGAACCGGGGGACCGGGAGCGCTTTGCGCACTATGTGCGCAAGGAGAAAATCATGGAGTCTGCGATGACGGGCGAGCCCGTCATCGCGCTGTGCGGCAAGGTCTGGACGCCGGGCCGGGATCCGAAGAAGTTCCCGGTATGCCCCACGTGCAAAGAGGTCTATGAGGGCCTCCGCCCGGGCAACGACGGCGGCAAGGGTCCCGGAGGGGACTCGGGCAACAACAAGTAGTGACGGAAACGCTCTTTGGCGGCCCCACCCTGCCTCCGGCCTATCCGGAACGCGCAGCCTGGGGAACCGCCCCGAAACTCCGTGCCTGGCAGCAGGAAGCCCTCGACCTCTATCTCCGGAACAGCCCCCGCGACTTCCTGGCGGTAGCAACCCCGGGCGCCGGTAAGACCACGTTCGCCCTGCGGATAGCGTCAACGCTGATCGATTCCGGCGCCGTGAACCGGGTGACCATCGTGGCGCCCACGGACCACCTCAAGCGGCAGTGGGCCGACGCCGCGGCGCGGGTGGGCATCGCCATCGACCCCAACTTCAAGAACTCGGACGGTCAGCACGGCCGCGGGTTCATCGGTGTTGCCGTCACGTACGCCCAGGTGGCCAGCAAGCCGCTGCTGCACCGGGCCAAGACGGAGGCGGCACGCACCCTGGTGATCCTGGACGAAATCCACCACGGCGGCGAGGCCCTCTCCTGGGGCGACGGCCTGCGCGAGGCCTTCGATCCGGCGGTGCGGCGGCTGTCCCTGACAGGTACCCCATTCCGTTCGGACACCTCGCCCATTCCGTTCGTTGAGTATGCCGAGGACAGGGACGGCATCCGCCGGTCAAAGGCGGACTACACCTACGGCTACGGCAACGCGCTGCGGGACCACGTGGTCCGGCCCGTGATCTTCATGGCCTACTCCGGCCAGATGCGCTGGCGCACCAGCGCCGGTGAGGAAATGGCGGCATCGCTGGGCGAGGCCGCCGTCACCAAGGACATTACGTCCCAGGCCTGGCGGACAGCCCTGAACCCCGCAGGCGAGTGGATCCCTGCCGTGCTGGCTGGGGCTGACAAGCGGCTGACCGAGGTCCGCCGTACCGTCCCCGATGCCGGCGGCCTGGTTATTGCCACGGACCACGAGGACGCCCGGGCCTACGCAGGCCAGCTTAAGAGGATCACGGGGGAGTCACCCACCGTTATCCTCTCCGACGACGCCAAGGCCTCGAGCAAGATCGAGGAGTTCTCGGCGGGCGACACCCGCTGGATGGTGGCGGTCCGCATGGTGTCCGAAGGCGTGGACGTTCCCAGGCTGTCCGTGGGTGTCTACGCCACGTCAACCTCCACGCCGCTCTTCTTCGCCCAGGCTGTGGGGCGCTTCGTGCGTGCCCGGAAACGGGGTGAAACGGCGTCGGTCTTCTTGCCCTCGGTGCCGCAGCTGATGGCACTGGCCAACTCCATGGAAGCGGAACGGGACCATGCCCTGGACCGCCCGGAAAAGGAGGACGGGGACGGCCTCTTCAACCCGGAGGACTCGCTGATGGCGGAGGCCAACCGCGAGGACAAGGCCTCGGACAGCCTCGCCAAGGGAAAGTTCGAAGCACTGGACTCGCAGGCTTCCTTCGACCGCGTGCTCTTCGACGGCGGCGAATTTGGCACCGGCGGCGACATCGGGTCCGACGACGAACTGGACTTCCTGGGCATCCCCGGCCTGCTGGACGCGGAGCAGGTGGGCACGCTCCTGCGGCAGCGCCAGCATGAGCAGCTCAACCGGAAGAACCGGAAGGCTCCGGCTGCCGCCGAGGCTGCCGCACCCGCTGTCCCGGACCACCGGATGCTCATGGACCTGCGGAACGAGCTCGCCAAGAACGTGGCCGCCTGGTCCGCGCGGACCGGCACCCCGCACGGTGTCATCCACACCAAACTCCGGACCGTGTGCGGCGGCCCCGCCGTGGCGCAGGCCAACGAGGAACAACTGCAGGCGCGGTTGAGGAAGCTCCGGGACTGGTTCATCGGCCGCAAGTAGCGGTGACCTGAAGACCCGAGTGGCCCGGTGCAAGCGCACCGGGCCACTGTTGCACCACCGTCAGGAAACGTCCACGCCGCCGAGCTCCATCTCGGCCACGGCCTCTTCGAGGTCCTCGGCGATGCCCGCCGTCAGATGGCGGATGACAGTGACGGAGTACCCGGCCTGGACGGCGTCCAGCGAAGTGGCCCGGACGCAGTAGTCGGTGGCGATGCCCACCACCACAACGTCCTCGACGTCGTGGCTCTGAAGCCAGTCATCCAGGCCGATTGCGTCCTCGTCCGGTGCGAACCGGCTGGCGTCGGCAGCGCCGGGCTGCCGTTCCCCGGTGGGGACGGCATCCTCTGGCGCCAGGAGCCCTTCGAAACCGGAGTAAGCAGCCGCGTACTGTCCCTTCTGGAAGTACGCCTGGATGTACTCCGTGTCCAGGTCCGGATGCAATTCGGCGCCCCGGGTGCCGGCGACGCAGTGCGGCGGCCAGCTGTCCTTGAAGTCGGGGGTGTCCGAGAAATGGCTGCCCGGATCGATGTGCCAGTCCTGGGTGGCAACAACATGGTCGAACTCGTTGTGGTGGGCGTCCACGTAGTCACTGATGGCCCCCGCCACCGCGGCGCCGCCCTGGACAGCCAGGGAACCGCCCTCGCAGAAGTCGTTCTGGACATCGACGATGATCAGCGCACGCGACATCAGTTCTCCTCGTACATGGTGGGGATGGCGGCCTCTCCGCGCTGGAGGCGGTTGACCACGGGCGGCAGTTCGGCCATCGAATCGGCGTGGCGCTGCCGCGCCCGGAGCACGCCTTCATGCCCGGTCCACCCGGGGACCAGTTCACCGTTCTTCATGAACTGATGCAGCAGCGGGCGGTCGTTGCCGTCATCATCAGGCCGGCGGCCGACACCCACGATCTCGGCAGTGGCGATGCCGTGCTCGTTCATCTTCCGCAGAGCGTACTTGCGTCCGCCCACGCTGGCCTTGTTCTTGGCGGCCTTGGCCACGGAGACGAAGTTGCCGTCGTCGTCCGTGCGGCTCACCAGCTTGTAGACCATGCTGGCGGTGGGCGCACCGGAGCCGGTCACCAGGGACGTTCCCACGCCGTAGGAATCCACCGGCGCGGACTGGAGCGCGGCAATCGCATACTCGTCCAGGTCCGAGGTGACCACGATCTTGGTGTCCTCGTTGCCGAGGTCGTCCAGGAGCCGGCGCACCCACTGCGCCTGGTCCACGAGGTCGCCCGAGTCCAGCCGGACGGCACCCAGCCGGGGACCCGCAAGCTCCACGGCCGTGCGGACGGCCGCCTCGACGTCGTACGTGTCCACAAGGAGGGACGTTCCCTCGCCGAGCGCCGCGATCTGGGCCTCGAAGGCGTCCCGCTCGGTGTCGTGGAGCAGGGTGAAGGAGTGGGCGGCCGTGCCGACGGTCTTGATGCCGTACCGGGCGCCAGCCTCGAGGTTGGACGTGCTGTCGAACCCGGCGATGACGGCGGCGCGGGCGGCGGACGCCGCAGCCTCCTCATGGGTGCGCCGGGATCCCATCTCGATGCACGGGCGGCCGTGCGCGGCGCTGACCATCCGCGAGGCGGCCGAGGCGATGGCGCTGTCATGGTTGAGGACGGACAGGATGTAGGTCTCCAGCATGCACGCCTCGGCGAACGTGCCCTCAACGATCAGGATGGGGGAGTTCGGAAAGTACGCCTCGCCCTCGGCGTAGCCCCAGATGTCGCCCGAGAAGCGGTATGACTCAAGGTATTCCAGGGTCTGGTTATTGACCACTCCGGTGCGGGCCAGGAAGTCCAGTTCCGTCCCGCCGAAGCGGAAGTTGGCGATGCCCTCCAGGAGCCGGCCGGTCCCGGCCACGATCCCGTAGCGCCGGCCGTCCGGCAGCCGCCGGGCGAACGCCTCGAACACCGACTTGCGGTGCGCGGCTCCGGAATGGAGCGACGCCTGCAGCATGGTCAGCTCGTAATGGTCAGTGTAAAAAGACGTGCGGGGATGGTCCCAGCCGGCAGTGGTACTCACGAAAGTCACTCTAGTCCCCACTGGCTCCCACGTCTCGCTTCGCTTCACCGCGGGGCCCTCGCCAGCGTGGACCCACCCACCGGCTCCCACGTCTCGCTTCGCTTCACCGCGGGGCCCTCGCCAGCGTGGGCCCAGCATCCCCATAGAATGGACAGATGACCCTAAGCGTTGCGCTCGGCCCTGATACGCAGGAGGGCACCCGGACCGGAACAGCGGAGGCCACAGACTCCCTGACCGCCCCGGACATCCCTTGGAACCTGGTGATCTGGAACGATCCCGTCAACCTCATGAGCTACGTCAGCTACGTGTTCCAAAGCTATTTCGGCTACTCGGAGAGCAAGGCGAACAAGCTCATGATGGAGGTCCACAGGAAAGGCCGTTCGATCGTGGCGCACGGCAGCAAGGAACAGGTGGAGCGGCACGCGGTGGCCATGCACGGTTTCGGGCTGTGGGCCACCGTGGAGAAAGCGAGCGGCGGCCCCGGCGGCAACTCCGGGAAGTCCGGCGGACCGGGACAGGGCAAGGGGAGACGTGGCTAAGGCATTCAAGTACGGGCTCAAGGGCATTACCGGCTACCTCGAACCCGCCGAGCGCGAGCTCCTGCGCAGCCTGATTGACGACGTCATCTCCATGCTCCAGCCGGAGGAACGGGCTGGCCAGGATCCGCTGGCGGCGCTTATCGGGCTGGACATGGACGTTGCCGAACCGACGGACCGGGCCGTCAGGCGCCTGCTCCCCAACGTCGTGAAGGACGACGGCGCCGCGTCCCTTGAGTTCCGCCAGCTCACCGAGCGCTCGCTCCGGGAGACGAAGATCGGCGCGCTGCGCGCGGCCGCGCTGGACCTGGACAAGGACGAGATTGTGCTGACGCCCGAGGGGGCGAAGCACTGGTCCATGGCACTGAACGATGTCCGCCTGGTCCTGGCCGAGCGCCTGGACATCCGGGACGAGGAGGACGCCGAACACGTCCACCTGATGCAGGACTGGTCCCAGGCAGAGGACGTGGAGAGCTACCTTGCCCTGGTCTACAACTTCGCCACCTGGCTGCAGGAATCACTGGTGCAGGCGATGCTGCAGTCGCTGGAAACCCGGCGTTGAGGATTTCCGGCCGCGCCGTCCCGGCGCCGTGTGACAAATTAGACATGAGTCACAGGCCACAAGATGATGGCTGAGGCATCGGGGAGCACCTATCCTCGAATAATCATGACAACAGCCTCGAGCATGGATCCGCCAGCAACCCGGCAGGCATCCGAAGCGGACGACCTGCAGGCCGCCGCCCTGGAAGCGCGCCCCATTGGTGTCTTCGATTCCGGCGTAGGGGGCCTCACCGTGGCCCGCTCCATCATCGACCAGCTTCCCAATGAGTCCATCCTGTACGTGGGGGACACGGCCCACGGACCGTACGGGCCCCTGCCCATCGCTGAAGTCCGGGCCAACGCCCTGGGCGTGATGGACGAACTCGTGGACTCCGGCGTCAAGCTGCTGACCATCGCCTGCAACTCGGCGTCGGCCGCGGTGCTTAGGGACGCCCGCGAACGGTACACGGCCAAATACGGCATCCCCGTCATCGAGGTCATCCAGCCGGCGGTCCGGCGCGCTGTAGCCGCCACCCGCACCGGACGCGTGGGCGTCATCGGGACATCTGCCACGATCGGATCGCGGGCGTACGAGGATACCTTCGCTGCTGCTCCGGACCTTACCATCACGTCCGTGGCCTGCCCTGAATTCGTCAGTTACGTGGAGGCCGGCATCACCACCGGTCCCGCCCTGCTGGCAGTCGCCGAGGAATACCTGGCGCCGCTGAAGGCCGCGGAGGTGGACACCGTGGTGCTGGGCTGCACCCACTACCCCCTGCTCACCGGCGTCATCTCCTACGTCATGGGGGCCGACGTGACGCTGGTCTCCAGCGCCGAGGAGACCGCCAAGGACGTGTACCGGGCACTTGCGACGCACAACCTCCAGCGCAGCGCCGGAACACCGCCGGAGCACCACTTCGTGGCAACTGGTGACGCCAGCCAGTTCGAGGCCCTGGCCCGCAGGTTCCTCGGCCCCGAGGTGCTGTCCGTCCGCCACGTGGACCATGTGGCAGCGCAGTACCCCACCGGAAGCCTTGCGCGGATAACCCCGGAAATGATTGCCGCGGCCCGGAGCGCCAGGAACCGGCCCCGGATTTCCAACTTCGTCGCAGGACTGGCGGACGCCGGCCGCGCCGGGGGTCCGGCGCTGTGAAACTGACCATCGTGGGCTGCACCGGCTCGTTCCCGGGCCCCGGTTCGCCGGCGTCGTGCTACCTCCTGACCGCCACGGACGGGGAGCGGACGTGGAAGGTGGTCATGGATCTCGGCAGTGGTGCGCTGGGGGCAATCCAGCGCTACACGGACCTTGAAGACATTGACGCGATCTTCCTCACCCACCTGCACCCGGACCACTGCATGGACCTGTGCGGCCTGCACGTTGCCATCCGCTGGAAGCCGGGTGGCTGGGGGCGCGGTCGGATCCCCGTCTGGGGGCCTGCCGCAACTGCCGACCGGATGGCTACGGCCTACGGCCTGGACCTTGACCCCGGCATGCACGAGGAATTCGAGTTCACGAACTGGACCGAACGTGAGCCGGTGACCGTGGGCCCGTTCACCGTGACGCCCTTCGCCGTGAACCATCCCATCGAGGAGGCTTATGCGCTCCGGGTGGAGGTGGTGGAGCCGGACAAGGACGGCAACACGGTTGCCCGCACTTTGACCTATTCCGGCGACACCGATTCCTGTGCCGGGCTGGAGGAAGCCGCCAAGGATGCGGACCTGTTCCTGTGCGAGGCCGCCTTCGAGGAGGGCCGCGACAACGGTATCAAGGATGTCCACCTGACGGGCAAACGCGCAGGTGAGGCCGCCACGGCGGCCGGTGCCCGGCGCCTCCTGCTCACCCACATCCCGGTGTGGACCTCCCAGACCACCGTGATGGCGGAGGCGCGTCCGGTGTTCGCCGGGGACGTGGCCGTGGCCGTCGCCGGAGTGCACTACACCATCTAGCGCCCGCCTGCCTTGCCGGAACTGCCGGTACCGGCAGCAGTGGATAAGCTAAAGGCATGACTTCTGAAGCAACTGCAGTGCCCATCGTGCGCGCCGACGGCCGCGCCCCGGACCAGCTCCGGCCCATCAGCATCACCCGCGGATGGTCCAACCAGGCTGAGGGTTCGGCGCTGATCGAATTCGGCAACACCAGGGTCCTGTGCACCGCCTCCCTGACCGCCGGTGTTCCCCGCTGGCTGAAGGGTGAGGGCCGGGGCTGGGTCACGGCCGAGTACGCCATGCTGCCGCGGGCAACGAACACCCGCTCCGACCGGGAGTCCGTCAAGGGCAAGATCGGCGGCCGCACGCACGAAATCTCGCGGCTCATCGGCCGGTCCCTGCGGTCCATCATCGACACCAAGGCCCTGGGCGAGAACACCATCGTGCTGGACTGCGACGTCCTGCAGGCCGACGGCGGAACCCGCACGGCCGCCATCACCGGCGCCTACGTGGCACTTGCCGATTCCATCCGTTTCGCCCGTGACAACAAGCTCATTGCCAAGACCGCGCAGCCGCTGATCGACACCATCGCCGCCGTCTCGGTCGGCATCATCGACGGCGTGCCCATGCTGGACCTGCCGTACGTCGAGGACGTCCGTGCGGAAACCGACATGAACGTGGTGGTGACTGGCGCCGGCAAGTTTGTTGAGGTGCAGGGCACTGCCGAGGGTGCGCCGTTCGACCGCGAGGAGCTGGACAAGCTCCTGGACCTGGCCCTGCTGGGCACCACCCAGCTCGCGGCCATCCAGCGTGAGACCCTGGCAGACACCCTGTGAGCGCGGCCGGCGCCGCCCCCCGATTGGTCCTCGCCACGCACAATAAGGGCAAACTCCGGGAGCTGCGTGAGCTGCTGCGCGGCCAGGTCCCGGGGCTCGACGTCGACACGCAGGTGGTGGACGCGGCGGCGGCAGGTGCGCCTGACGTCGTCGAAACCGGCGTGACGTTCGCCGAGAATTCGCTGCTGAAGGCGCGGGCCGTTGCCGATGCCACCGGCCTGGTGGCCATCGCCGACGATTCCGGGCTCGCGGTCGACGTCATGGGCGGGGCCCCCGGCATTTTTTCCGCGCGCTGGTCCGGCAGCCACGGCGACGACGCCGCCAACCTCGCACTCCTGCTGAACCAGCTTTCGGACGTCCCGGACCGGCACCGCGGTGCGGCGTTCGTGTGTGCGGCCGCCCTGGCCGTGCCCGCAACGGACGGCGGCCCGGGGCGGGAGGTGGTGGAGTACGGGCAGCTGGAGGGCGTCCTGCTCCGCCAGCCGCGCGGCGAGGGCGGGTTCGGCTACGATCCCGTGCTCCAGCCGGTGGGGGAGCAGCGCAGTTGCGCGGAGCTCTCCGCAGAGGAGAAGAACGCCATCAGCCACCGCGGCAAGGCCTTCCGTGCCCTGCTGCCGTCCATCGTGGAGGCGCTGCGGGCCGCGGATTCCTGACCCGGGCCTGCTTCAGCCGCAGGCCTTAAACGCAGAGGGTGCGCTGCCCCGGCCGGGAAAGCGCACCCTCTGCGTTTGACTGGTTGCCTAGGGAAGGCGCCGCGTCTTCTGCTCGTCCTCGGGAGCGTGCTCCTCGATGAATTCGTCCACCGGGTCGGTGCCGTAGGCTGCTGCCTGGCGCCTGGCGGACAGGCCGCGGAGAACCTCGATGCCGATCGGCAGGACCGAAACCAGCACGATGGCGATGAAGATGATGTCCAGGTTGTCCCGGATCCACGGGATGCGGTCGCCCAGGAGGTAGCCCAGCAGGGTGACGCCGCCGCCCCAGAGCACGGCCCCGATGACGTTGTACAGGAAGAACTTTTTGCGGCTCATCTGGGCCACACCCACGATGACCGGGACGAACGTGCGGATGATGGGAACGAACCGGGCCAGGATCAGCGCCTTCCCGCCGTGCTTTTCGAAGAAGGCGTGAGCGTTTTCGACGTTCTCGCGCTTGAAGAGCCTGGAGTTGGGCTTGTTGAAGATGGCCGGCCCCGCTTTGGAACCGATGAGGTACCCGGTCTGGTTGCCGATGATGGCGGAAATCACAATCAGCAGCGCGAACAGCCAGACGTTGAACTTGATGGTGTCCGTGGCCACCAGCAGGCCGGCGGTGAACAGCATGGAGTCACCGGGCAGGAAGAACCCCACCAGCAAGCCGGTTTCCGCGAAGACGATGCCGCAGACCAGCAGGACCACCCAAGGGGCAAGGGCTGGATCGGCCAGGAAGACTTGGGGGTTCAGCCAGTCGGGCAGGAAGGAGGCCAGCTGCGGCTGGACCGGTCCTGCCCCGCCCAGCATGGACACGGCGAGGTCGTTCATCACAGGAAAGTTCACCCTCCAAGGGTACTTGACGGGTCTGTGCCTGAAGGGCCCGGCGGGCCCGCGGCGGTAAGGTGGGGGCCGTGGGTTTGGACTTTACTGCGATCGACTTCGAGACGGCGAACGGCTTCAGGGGCTCTCCCTGCGCAGTGGGGCTCACCAAAGTGCGGGGCGGCCGGATTGTGGACGAGGCCTCGTGGCTGATGCGGCCGCCGCGGAACCATGACCATTTCGATTTCCACAACGTCCGGATCCATGGCATCAGTGCCGCAGACGTCGCGGACCGGCCGCGGTTCGGGGACCTGTTCGCCGAAATCGGGGCATTCATCGGCGACGACGTGCTGGCAGCCCACAATGCGGCATTCGACCTCGGGGTTATCCGCTCCGCCCTGGAGGTGTCCGGCCTTCCGGGGCCAGCCTACGAGTACGTCTGCACAGTGATGCTGTCACGGCGGTGCTATTCGCTGGTGTCCAACTCTCTGCCGTTCGCCGCCGAGGAAGCCGGCGTGCCGTTGGTCAAGCACCACGACGCCGCGGAGGATGCCCGGGCCTGCGCGGGAATCCTCATCGACATCGCCCGCCGCAACAGTGCCAACAGCATCGCCGAACTTTACCTTTCCCTGGGGCTCGCGGTGCCGCGGCAGCAGGCCTTCGACCCGGCGGTGGATCCGCTGTCCAAACCCAGCCTTGCCGCCGTCGCCGGCATGTCGCTGACGGGACCATCCGGCAACGGTGCGGCGCTGGCCCGGCCCTTCCGCTCCGGCTGGCCGGAGGAAGGCATCAACCCCGAACCCAACCCCGACGCCGGGCCCGGGCATCCGTTGTTCGGCCAGACCGTCGTCTTCACGGGCCAGCTGTCCATCGGGCGCCCCGAGGCGAAAGTGAGGAGCGCCGAGGTGGGGGCACGGACCGAAAGCCGGGTGACCGGGCGTACCACTGTCCTGGTGGTGGGTGACGGCTTCGTGGCCTCGGACCTTCGTTCGGGCAGGCTGACAGGCAAGGCGCGCCGCGTCCTGGAGCTCCATGAGCGGGGCCAGGCGATTGAGGTGCTGTCCGAGGGCGAGTTCCTTCAGATGGTGCCCGCGGCGGAACCGGCCACCGTCTAGGCGGGCCCGGGTGCTCCGGCGCCTGCTGGCATCAGCCTTCGCCGGTAGTGACGCGGACCAGGAGGTCCGCCATGCCGCGGATAACGTCGGGCGCCTCCAGGGCTTCAAGCCAGTCGCCGGGCAGGCAGTCCTCGCCGTAGTGGGCGCCGAGGATGTTCCCGGCCACGGAGGCGGTGGAGTCGCTGTCGCCGCCATGGTTGACGGCCAGGGTGATGGCGTCCCGGAAGTGCCGGACGGCCGGTGAGTCCTGCCCGGCAGCGTCACCCGGGACGGTGGCCAACACAGCGTAGAGTGCGACGGCGAGCGCCTCCTCAGCCACCCAGCCTCCGCCCAGTGCCTGCGTCAGTTCCTCCGGCTCAACGATGCCCTTGTGTGCCAGGTGGAGGGCAGCCTGCAGCCGTTCCGGCAGCTCGGGGGCCACGCCGGTGATGGTTGCGGCATGGGCCGTTACGCCGGCTGCCGCCTCCGCCAGCCCCTCGCCCGAGACCAGCCTGTGGATCAGGAGGCTGAAGATCCCGGCACTTTGCCGGGCGGACGGATGGCCGTGCGTGAGGGAGGCGGCATCGAAACTCAGTTTGTACACTGCGTCGGGCGTGATGTGCGGGACCAGCCCGAACGGTGCCGACCGCATCACCGTGCCGCAGCCCTTCGACTCCGCATTGACCGGGCGCGCCGCGGTGCCCATCTCGCCGGTCGCCAGCCCTGAGATGCAGGCCTTGCCGGGGTTCCTGCGCTGGTGCAGCACGGTGTGTCCATCGATCCAGCGCGGCTGTGGAACGGGGGCAGAAGCCGGGGCGGTCTCGCCTTGGGTGGCGAGCCACCGCAGGTAGGCGAGCCAGAGGCAGGCGTTGACGTCCGCCCCCACACCCGAGTTGGCCCACTCCAGCGCCTCCACCAGCCCGTCCACGGTGTAGAGCGTCAGCTGAGTATCGTCCGAGAAGTGGCTGCCGCCGGACAATGCTTCAAAGCTGGTGAGCCCGTCCGCGCCGAAGCGGCGCCGGATCTCGTCCATGCCGTCGGACTCCACCGCGTAACCCAGCGAATCGCCCAGCGCGCCGCCCAGCAGGGAACCGTGGATGCGTGACTTCAAAGTGGGTGCGGGTGCGCCGGCGTGGATGCTCATGCAGTAAATTTACCGTGGCACCCGGACCCGTTCCCGCCGGCGTCTTGCTCGCTCCGGGCCGCTCAGCAAACCTCCAGCCTGGGCTGGAATAATGTTCAGGCTGCCTGGCGGCAGCACCCGCATGAACACCGACTTGAAGGTTCCACGATGAGCACCCCCATTCCAGCCCGACCCGACGCCCTGAACGCCAGCCCGGACGCCGTCCGGCCCGGCCTGATGCCCAGGCTGGCTGCCGAGGGGTTCGGCAGCCTGTTCCTGGCCGTCGCCGGCCTGGGGGTGCCGCTGTTCAGCATCCCGCAGTCCAGCCCGATGCCTGCAGCGCTCGCCACCGGCCTGGCCGTGACCGCTGCGATGCTCGCGTTCGGCCACGTTTCGGGCGGCCACTTCAACCCGGCCATCACCCTGGGCCACCTCCTGGCGGGACGCATCCGTGCCGGGGCTGCCGCTGCCTACGTGGCGGCCCAGCTTGCCGGGGCGTCACTGGGTGCACTGGCGCTTTACGCGGTCCTGCGGACCCTTCCCGGGATTGCGGACAGCCGCACGGCGTTCGACACAGTCACCGCCGGCTTTGGCGAGCACTCCATCGTCCAGGCGCCACTGGCCGCCGTGCTGCTCCTGGAGGTCCTCGGCGCCGCCATCATCGTCTCCGTGTTCCTCGGCGCAGCAGCCCGCGGCCGGGCAAGCAGCGCCGCTGCGCCGGTTGCCGTTGGCTTGACGTTCGCGGCCCTGCTGCAGCTGGGACAGGCGGTGGGCAACCTGCCGTTCAACCCGGCGCGTGCCACCGCATCCGCATTCTTCAGCTCAGGCTGGGCGATGGAACAGCTGTGGGTTTTCCTTGCCGCGCCGCTGGCCGGCGCAGCCATCGCCGGCCTGGTGTTCCGCACCTTCCGGGGTGTTGATCCGGCAGGTGAAGGCGCCGTTGCAGAACCGCAGGCAGGCGCCGAACCTGGCGAGCCCGGCGGTTTGGACGTGTCCGACGACGAAGGCCGCGCAGCGCCCCTGGCCGCCCCGGCGGGGGAAACGTCACTCTCCGGAAGGGACAGGGACGGCGGCCCCAGCGAGGCACAGGAATTCTTCGAGGGCAAGAAGGGCTGAAAGCAGGCAGCTGCGGCGGTGGCGCAAACTGTCAGTGGCTCCCGCTAGCTTGGGAATATGCGGTTACTACACACATCGGACTGGCACCTGGGCCGCTCCTTCCACGGCGTGGGCATGCTGGAGTCCCAGCGCGCCTTCATCAACCAGCTCGTCGAGGCGGTCGCCGGGCACCAGGTGGATGTTGTCCTGATCGCCGGTGATGTCTACGACCGCGCCCTGCCGGGCGTGGACGTGGTCCACCTGCTGGACGAGGCGCTGGTCCGGCTCACGTCGGCTGGCGCCAAGGTGGTGCTGACCAGCGGAAACCACGACTCCGCCATCCGCCTCGGCTTTGCCGCGCGGCTGTTGGAACGCGGGGGCGTGCACCTCCGGACCCGTGTGGAGAACCTGGACGAGCCATTGCTGTTGCCACTCGGCGCGGACCGGGCCGGGAAGGAAGCCGTACTGGCCATCTACGGCATCCCCTGGCTTGAGCCCCGGCTTGTCGCGGGGCAGCTGGGCGTGCAGACGGCCAGCCACTTCGAGGTCACCCAGGCTGCCACAAAGCTCATCCGGGAAGACATTGAGCGCCGTGCGGCCACCTCCACTGTCCACCCGGTGGTCTTGGCCCACACCTTCGCCAGCGGCGGCATCAGCTCGGACAGCGAACGCGATCTCAGCATCGGGGGAGTGGGTGCCGTCCCCCTGGACCTCTTCGAGGGTTTCAGCTACACCGCCCTCGGCCACCTGCACGGCCGCCAGGCATTGTCCCCGGAGGTGCGGTATTCCGGATCCCCGCTGGCCTATTCCTTTTCAGAGGCGCGGCACCGGAAAGGGGCCTGGCTGGTGGACATTGGAGCGGATGGGGTCAAGGGCGTGGACGAAGTGCTGTTCGAAGCACCCCGCACCCTGGCTGTCCTGCGGGGTCCATTGCAGGACCTCCTGGAGTCGCCGGAGCACGGATGGGCGGAAACCGCCTACTGCCAGATCACCCTCACGGACGCGCAACGGCCCGCCCGGGCAATGGACCGGCTCCGGGCGCGGTTTCCTGACACCCTGGTCCTGGGCTTCGACCCCCAGGGCGGGACAGCCGCCAGTACCGCCACCTACAGCAGCAGGCTCGCCGAGGCACCGGACGACCTCGCTGTGTGCTGCGGGTTCCTGGAGCACGTGCGCGGCCGCGTCCCGGACGCGGCTGAGCAAGCAGCCCTTGCCGCCGCCCTTGAGAACGTCCGTTACCTGGAGGGTTCCCGATGAGGATCCACCACCTGCGCATCTCCGGCTTCGGCCCCTTTGCCGGCACCGAAGACATCGATTTTGACCGGTTGAGCGGCCACGGACTGTTCCTCCTCAACGGACCCACCGGCGCCGGAAAGACCAGCGTCCTGGATGCCATTTGCTTTGCCCTGTACGGGTCCGTTCCCGGGGCCCGCCAGGACGGCAAGCGGCTGCGCAGCGACCATGCTGAACCCGGACAGGAGCCAGCGGTCAGCTGTGAATTCTCGGCACAGGGGCGGCGGTTTGAAGTGACGCGCTCGCCGGCCTGGGACAAGCCCAGTACGCGGGGCAAGAACGGGTTCACCACGCAGCAGGCCAAGACGCTCCTTCGGGAGCTCGTGGACGGCGCGTGGGTGGAGAAATCGGCACGGAATGACGAGGCCGGAGTTGAGATCCTGGCCCTGCTAGGCATGGACCGGGAACAGTTCACCCGCGTGGTGATGCTTCCGCAGGGCGACTTTGCCGCATTCCTGCGGTCAAAGGCTGCGGACCGGCTGGAGCTGCTGCAAAAACTCTTCGGCACCCAGCGTTTTGAGGCCCTGGAACAGGAACTCTCGCGCCAGGCAGGTGAGGCAAGGGAGAAAGTCTCTGCCCTGGCCGGGCAACTCGAAGTCCTCGCGGCACGGGCAGAGTCCGAAGCAGCTGCCGTGGAGCTGGATGCGGCAGACGCCCCGCCCGCCGAGAATATGGCCGCACGGCTGGAATGGCTGCGCGATGCAGTCGGGCAACGCTTGGACCACCTGACGGACCTGGCAAAGGCGGCCGACATGGAGAGCGGCACGCAAGCGCGCGCCGTTGATGAAGAAGGCGCCAGGATAGAACGGTGCCGCAGGCTTGAGACCGCAGGATCCCGCCGGGCAGCTGTCCAGGAGGCCGCGCCGCGGCTGGAAAGCCTGGCCCTTCGCCTGGCGCGCCACCGGCAGGCAGCGGTCCTCGACGGGCACCTGAAGGGCGTGGACGCGGCCGAGGCCAGGGTAAGGAATGCCGCCGGCGCCGCCGAGTCCGCAATCACACTGCTTCGCCTCGCCGCGGAAGACAGCAGTGAGCTTGCGCGGCTGGATCCAGGCTGGGCCGAAGAGCCTGACCAGGATAATGCTGGTTTGCAGTGTGCAGGGCTGGCCGGTGCCGGCGCTGCGGCTGCCGCTGGGGAGCTGGGGCGCCTGCGCTCGCTCCTGGCGGTCGTCGAGGCAAGGTTGCCCGACGAGGACAGGCTGCAGGCCCTCCGCAAGCAGCAGAACCGGCTGGCCGGGAAGCAACAGGAACTGGAAGGAGGGATCTCCGGACTGGACCACCGCCTGGCATCGCTCCAGGAAGAACGCGACCGGCTGGCTGGCGGCCTGGAACGGTTGGTCCAGCACGCCGGGACCGCCGCGCTGCGGACCAAGGAAGCTGCAGCGGCCACTGAATTGCTGGACGTTGTCCGCCGGCACGCTGCGGCTGCCGCAGCCCGTGACTCCGTGAAGCTGCGGTACGACGCCTCCCGCGACAACCAGCTGGAAGCCAAACGCCGGTGGCTGGATCTTCGGGAAGAGCGGCTGGCAAACGCAGCTGCCGAGCTGGCCGCGCAGCTGGTCGAGGGTGAGCCGTGCGCGGTTTGCGGCAGCAGCGACCATCCCGCCCCCGCCGCTGCCGGGTCCGGAGGCCCGGGCCTGGCCCAGGAGGAGGACGCCGCCCACGCCGCCTATGAAGCTGCAGAAGCCGCCTTCGCCCTGGTTAGTGCAGAACTGACTGAAGCGAACCAGCAGGTGGCCGTCCTCGCAGGCCAGGGCGGGGACACACCCGAAACTGAAGCCCTGGGCGGCGCGGAAGCGGCCCGTGCCGCGGCCGCCGAAGCCGACGCTGCAGTCAAGGAACTTGCGGCAGTCAGGACCCGCCTGGATGCCCTGGATGCAGACCTCGCCGCCGGCCAGGCGTCAAAGGCCGGAATGGAAGCGGAACTGCACCAGGCAAACGGCTCCTTGGCAGATTTGTCCGGGCAGTCTGCCTCGCTGGACCAGGCGCTGTCGGAGCTGCGCGGCGGCCACCGCACCTTGTCCCATCGACTGCGGTCCTTGGAGGACGCGGTTGCTGTGCTGGACAAGGCCGTGGAGGCCGCGGCACAACTGGAGCGTGCGCGGACGCAGGCCGAGGACGCCCGGATACAGCTGGAGCTGGCACTGCCTGAGGCGGGCTTCGCCACTGCCGAAGAAGCCAGGCAGCAGCTGCTTCCCTCCGCCCAGGCAGCCATCCTGGAGGATGAGGTCCGTGCCGCCCGGGATGAGGCAGCCAGAGTGGACGAACTCTTTGCGTCGGAGGACATCGTGCTGGCGCTTGAAGAACAGGCCGCCGGATTCACCGTTGACGAGCAACGGTTTGCCGCCTTGCGTGACGCCGCCGCTGCTGCCCGTCAGGAAGCGCGCGATGCCCAGCTCGTGGCCGGCATGGCGGGCCGCTGCCTGGAATCTCTGGCCGCCATCAGCGCAGAGTATGAGACATTGAGCGAGTCTGTCCGGGGGCCAGCCGACCATGCACAGATGCTCGCCGGCTTGGCCGATGCCGCGGCCGGCCGGGGGGAGAACACGTACAGGATGAGCCTGAACAGCTACGTCCTGGCGGCGCGGCTTGAGCAGGTGGCCCTCGCTGCGTCCGAGCGCCTGGTGGCGATGAGTGATGGCCGCTACCTGCTGCAGCACACCGATGCCAAGGCCGCCAGGGGTGCCAAGTCCGGGCTGGGTTTGGAGGTGGTGGACCAATGGACCGGGTATCGCCGCGATACTTCCACCCTGTCCGGCGGTGAATCGTTCATGGCATCCCTGTCCCTGGCGCTTGGCCTTGCGGACGTCGTGCAGCAGGAAGCAGGCGGCGTCGAGATCGAGACACTATTTGTCGACGAGGGATTCGGGAGCCTGGACGAGCAGTCGCTGGAGCAGGTCATGGACGCGCTGGAAGGACTGCGCGACGGGGGGCGCGTGGTGGGGCTCGTTAGCCACGTCGGCGAAATGAAGCAGCGCATCGGCACCCAGTTGCAGGTGCTGAAGGGCCGGAACGGGTCCACGCTGCGGATATCCGAGGCTGCGGATCTTGGGGCCTGACTGGCCAGTCCCGCCCCGGATACCCCGCGAGGGATCCGGGGGCGCGCTATGACTTCCGCGCTATAATTGTCCGGTTACCGGGTTGCGCGCATCGGGAGGAGGGACGATGCGCATGAACTGAACGAGCCCGGAATGACATCACCAGCCTCCCCGTCCACACACACCGCCAGCCCCAGCAGCCAGGTTTCCCCCTCAGGCACTCCACCGCGGGGGCGGTTCGCCCGGCTTTCCCACCTGGCCGGCCGCGGCTTCATCGCCATTGGGCTCTTCGCCCGCCTGCCATTGGCCATGCTCACCGTCGGCACGCTCACCATGATCACCTCCGTCAGCGGATCCTACGCCGCGGGCGGGACGGCGGCCGGGGCGGTCGGCATCGGCTCGGCCCTGGGTGCCCCCGTGCTTGGTGCCCTTGCCGACAGGCGGGGGCAGCGTCCAGTCCTGATGGCTTCCGCGCTCATCAACACCGCAGCAGTGGTGGCATTGATCCTCACAGGCACGGGCCTGGGCAGCTCCGGAGGCTTCCACCCGGCAATCCTGGCTGCCGCGTTCGCCGCCGGCGCCAGCTGCCCGCAGGTAGGCCCGCTGGCACGGGTCCGCTGGATGGCCCTGACACTGCATGGGCCTGCGAAGGCCGGCAAGCGGGACCTGGATACCGCCTTGTCCTACGAAAGCACTGCGGATGAGGTGACCTTTGTCCTGGGTCCCGCACTGGTAGGCATCCTCGCCAGCCTCCTGGCTCCCTGGCTTCCGCTGGCGCTTGCTGCAGCGATGACAATCATCCTGGTGCCCGCCTTCGCCGCCCATCCCACCCACCGGGCGGTGCGGCCAGGCCCGAAACGCGCCAAGGGCGACAATGGCACCAAGGACGGCCAGGGCACCATGGTCGCCGGCAGGATCCCCGCGGCGGTGGCCCTGCCCGTGGCGGCCATGGTCTGCATGGGAACTTTCTTCGGCTCCACACAGGCTGCCTTGAGTTCCTTCTCGGCCGGCCAGGCAGGATCTGAACTCGCCGGACTGCTGTACGCCGTCATGGGCCTGAGCTCCGCCGCTGCCGCCCTCTCGGTTGCCTACTGGCCCCAGCGGTTCGGGCTCTCCCGGCGGTGGATCCTGTCTGCAGCGCTGATGGCATTGCTGGCGCTGCTGCTGCTCGTTCCGTCCTCGCTCGCCGCCATGGTGGCAGTCCTGCTCATCCTCGGGCTCCCCGTGGGCCCGGTCATGGTCACCGTTTTCGCGGCCGGCGGCCTGCTGGCACCTGCCGGCCGGCTGGGCACGGTCATGACTGCCTTGGCCAGCGGGATCGTGGCGGGAACAGCGCTCGGCTCTTCCATCGGCGGCTACCTGGCAGAGGCCGGCGGCCACCACGCGGCATTCGCGGTTCCCGTCGGCGCCGCCGTCGTACTGGCGCTGCTCGGAGCCGCGGCCGCCAGGGTCCTGAGCACCCGGCAGGCCGGCAACTGACCGTGGCCTCCCGGGTCCTGAGCACCCGGCAGGCGGGCAACTGACCGTGCCGCTAGGCCAGCTGGCGCTCGATCCGGGCGGCGCTTTCGGCAAGGGCAGCCCCCACGGTCTCCGGATCATGGGCGGAACGGATATAGACGACGGCGAGCGCGGCCGGGCGTCCGCCAGGCACCCGAACCGGGGCTGCCAGCGAGGATACGCCCGCAATGACTTCGTCGTGGCTGGCCGAGTATCCCTTCCGGCGTGCCTCGCCCGCCTCCGGGCGGTAGGGGGTTCCTGTGTTCAGCCGGTCCCATTCGGCTTCCGTGAGTGCCGACTGGATGGCAATGCCGGGTGCACCGGCATTGATCGGGTGCCGGGTGCCGGGATGCTGCGCCACCGTTGCCCCTGAATGCCTCGGCTCAACCGTGACCAGGGTGATGCAGTCGTGGTGGTCCCACACCGCCACGAACGCCGTCATGTCGAGGGTATTGGCGAGGTGCGTCAGCTCGGG
Organism: Arthrobacter sp. K410C; assembly: GCF_059090105.1. Lineage (NCBI taxonomy): Bacteria > Bacillati > Actinomycetota > Actinomycetes > Micrococcales > Micrococcaceae > Arthrobacter > Arthrobacter sp. K410C. Next base: position 210,531 of record NZ_JBNHFJ010000001.1, on the reverse strand, counting down.
AAGCGCCGCGGCCTGGAGGTTCCGCGAAACCCCGCGCGCCAGGACAGCCAGCCCGGGCCCCGGCTGGACCTTGCCGGCGTCGTCCCGCACCAGGAGCGAATGGTCTTCAAGGGTCCGCAGGATCCGGTAGGCCACCGACCGGTGCACCCCCATGGCGTCAGCCAGTTCCGCGATGGTCATCGGGCCGGGGGCGGCGGCGAGGATTTCCAGGGCACGGATGCCCCTGGACAGCGTCTGGGACGCGGAAGCCTGCGCCGGCGCGGTGCCTGAAGGGGCTGCGGCGGTGGGGGTCATGGTTTCCATCCTAGGTGGCCGGCGTTCCGTAGCTCCTATTGTGGCCCAATCCGCACACTTTTTCGAAATGTGAACCGCGGATTCACATATGGAACTCAGCATCCAAGGCGTCCGCGGGAGTGAAAATCTCGGCAGGGCGTGTTCTGCCTCACAAATTCGTAGTACCCTTCTAACTAACTGACCGTTCTGTCGGTAATCCTGAAGGCGTCCCGGCGGCAAAGCTGCCACTGAACAATGGAGTTTCAATGACCACACCGTCCAAGGTGGACACCCTTGCCGGCCCCAGCACCCGCCGGGAGGAACGCAAGGTCCTCGCCGGCACCCTGGTGGGCACCACCATCGAGTGGTACGACTTCTTCATCTTTGCCCAGTTGACCGCAACGCTGCTGTCACCGCTGTTCCTGGCACCGCTGAACGAATCGAACCCCGGCCTGGCCCAGATCCTCTCCTTCGCCCTGATCGGCATCAGCTTCCTGTTCCGGCCGCTCGGCGCCGTCGTCGCAGGCCACCTGGGCGACCGGCTGGGTCGCAAGGCCGTGCTTGTGATGACGCTCGTGATGATGGGCGCTGCCACCGCCTTGATCGGCATGCTGCCCACCTATGCCCAGATCGGCGCGTGGGCGCCTATCCTCCTGATCCTGCTCCGCATCCTCCAGGGATTCTCTGCTGGAGGTGAATGGGGAGGGGCGGCGCTGATGGCGGTTGAACATGCGCCACTGAACAAACGCGGCCTGTTCGGTGCCTACCCGCAGATCGGTGTGCCGATCGGCATGATCCTCGCAACCGGCCTGCTGTTCCTGCTCAACACCAGCATGCCACGGGAAGATTTCACCACATGGGGCTGGCGCGTGCCGTTCCTGCTCTCGATCGTCCTCATCGTTGTTGGCTACCTGATCCGCCGCGCCGTGGCCGAAAGCCCGGTGTTCCAGGAAATGGCCGCACGGAAGCAGGAAAGCAAAGCCCCGCTGGGTGAGCTGGTCCGGAACCACAAAAAGCCGGTCCTGTACTCCACCATGATTTTCATCGCGAACAATGCTGCCGGCTATCTGCTGATCGCCTTCTTCATCGCCTACGCCACCCGGACCCTGCAGATGCCTACACCCCAGGTTCTCCTGGCCACCACCCTTGCGTCGTTCGGCTGGCTGATCTTTACCTTGGCGGGAGGCTGGCTCTCGGACCGGATCGGCCGGGTCAAGACGTTCCTCACGGGTTACGCCATCATCTTCGTCTGGATGATTCCCATGTTCGCCCTGATAGACACGAAGAACATCTGGCTCTACGGTGTGGCCCTGTTCGTCCTCACCATCGGACTGGGCCTCTCGTATGGCCCCATGTCGGCGATGTACGCCGAAATGTTCCCTGCCAATGTCCGCTACTCGGGCATTTCCATCGGCTACGCCTTCGGCGCGATCTTGGGCGGCGCGTTTGCGGCCACCATCGCCGAGACCCTGCTGCAGACCACCAGGTGGACGGGCTCCATCGGCATCTACATCATGGTGCTCTGCGTCATCTCGGCCATCGGCGTGGTGCTGGCCAAGGAAACCAAGGGCCGGCCGCTGGGAGTCAGCCACCACTAGTCCCCACCGTCGCCCTAACCTCGCTTCGCTCGGCCAGGGGACCCTGATGGCGTGGGCCCAGCCCTGTCTATCCGGCAGATGGTCCGACCGGGAAGCCCCTGAAGACAGGCCGACGGCGGGCCCGGACCATGTGGTCCGGGCCCGCCGCCGTGTGGCTGGAAGTGCTACTGCCCCAGGAAGCTGATGGCGGCGTCGTCGGTCAGTTGTTCGAAATGCCGGTAGAAGCTGCCCACCGCACGGAACTTGCCCGGCACGTGCAGGCAGAGCACGGCGTCGCAGACGCGCTCCACGGAGGCCTCGGCATCGATGGACGCCACCGGGGCGGCGGCCACCACGGTGGCGGCCCCACCTTCGCGGACTGCCTCGACGGCGGCCCGCATGGTGGCGCCGGTAGCCAGGCCGTCGTCCACCAGCACCACAGTCTTCCCGCGCAGGTCATGGCCGGTGCCGGGGTAGAGGTCCACGCGGCGAAGAAGTTCGGCGCGCTCGCGCTGCTCCACCTCATCAAGCCACTCGCGGCGCACCCCGTGCTCCAGGACGCGGTCAAGCAGGGGTTTGTTGAGGAGCCGGACGGTGCGGCCGCGTGCCCACGCCAGTGCTCCATAGGCGGTCTCCTCATGGCCGGGGATGCCCAGTTTCCGCACCAGCACCGTTCCCAGGGGAAGGTAGAGGGCCTTGGCCGCCGCAGCGGCCACGGGGATCCCGCCACGTGCCAGGCCCAGGACCAGGGTGTCCGGCCGCTCCCGGAACTGCGGAAGCACCGCGGCCAGGCGCTCGCCGGCCTCCATGCGGTCTTCGAAACGCGTAACCATCTGCTCCTCCAGGCTTGCCTGCACCTGGTTTCAGCCTACCGCCAGCCCCGGTGGCCGGCGCCCTTGCCATGCGGCAGGGACGCGGGACCTAGATGGCCAGGAACGCGATGGCGGCCTGCTTGAAGGCCCGGCTGGTAACGGCGTTGGTGTGGTTGCGTCCCGGCAGGACAAGCTGTTCGGCCATGGAACCGGCGCTTGCCGCCAGCTCAGCGAGTTTCGGAAGGCTGCCCACCCGTTCGTCCTGGTCGCCGGAGACCAGGAGCATCGGAACGTGCGGGACGGCCTCGGCGGGGTCGTAGGGTTCGGCCTTGATGGCCTCCACCAGGGACAGGAGGGCAAAGATGTTGTTGCTGGGCAGCAGCAGGGCCATCTTCAGGAGGCGTGCGGTGGACTCGTCAGCTATCGGGGTGCCGTCGGCCAGGTAGTCCTGCGCGGCCACCAGGTCGAACTCGGCCAGCGGATCGGCGGTGTTCGCTCCGCCAAGAACCAGGCGGTGGACGATTTCCGGCTGGGTGGCGCCGAACTCCCAGGCGAGCCGGGAACCCAGCGAATAGCCCACAACGTCGAGTCCGCTGGAAGGGTCATCCTCCTGCAGCGGCCGGACACCGGCGTCGAACGCGGCCTGGAGCAGGTCCGCCCGGATCCTGCTGGGGGAGTAGGAGTCGCGGTCCTCCGGCGCGCCGCTGCGGCCGTGCCCCGGCAGGTCCACGGTGATCACCCGGCGTCCGGCCTGCAGCAGGGCCTGCACCCAGCCGGTGTCCTCCCAGTTCAGCTTGGAGGAGGAGGAAAAGCCGTGCAGCAGCAGCACCGGCCGGAGCCCGGCGTCCTCCGCCGGTTCGTGAACCCCCACGTACAGCTGGGGGTCCGTACCCTCGACGGTATGCGTTTGCTGTTGGCCGGTGTGCCTGCCGCTCATGCTGTCAGTCCTCATCAACTCATGCGTCCGGGCAGACCCGGCGCGACGGTGCCTGGCATCACTCTACCTGCCGTGCTGGTGCCCCGCGGTGCCGGAGGTCCGGCTTGCGAAGCGGGCTCCCAGTGCGCAGGCGAGGGCGATGCCGGCGATCAGGGCAAAGGTGCTGAAAAGCTGCACGCGGCTGGTGGCGGCGCTGAAGCCGACCGCAAAGATCAGTCCCAGCAGGACCAGGCCAACGATGGTGAGGCCCGGGAAGCCCTTCATCCGCAGGGGGAGTGGAATGCCCTCCCGGTCCGCGCGCCGGCGCAGCACCAGCTGGGATACCAGTGCGCTGCCCCACACCACCAGGCAAGTGGATCCCACCAGCTGGAAGAGGGCCGGAAGGATGCGCTCCGGAAACAGCAGTTCCAGGACGGTGGCAATGAAGCCGAATGCAACGGAGACCGCAACCGCCAGCATGGGGACGCTCTGCCCGGCCAGCCGGGACAGGAAAGCCGGCGCCTCCCCCCGCTCAGCCAGCGAATAGACCATCCGCGACGCGCCGTACAGGTTGGCATTCAGCGCAGAGAGGAGTGCTACGACGGCCACCAGGGTTATGGCGGTGGCGGCACCCGGGATGCCGGCGACACCGAGGACGCCGGCGAAAGGCGACGCCAGCCCGCCGGACGTGGCGGGAAGGACGGCCGCGATGACGAATACCGAGCCGATGTAGAACACCAGGATCCGCCACACCACGGTGCGGATGGCTTTTCCCACGCTGTGCTCGGGATCCTCCGTCTCCGCTGCCGCCACGGAAACGATCTCCGTTCCGCCGAAGGCGAAGATCACCACGAAGAGTGCCGAGGCGATGCCTCCCAGTCCTTGGGGGGCGAAGTCCGTGGTGAGGTTTGCCAGGCCCGGGGAGGCAACGTCCGGCAGGAGTCCCAGCAGAAGGGCTGCGCCCACTATCAGGAACAGGACGATCGCGGCCACCTTGAGGATGGCGAACCAGAATTCGAACTCCCCGAAGTTCCGGACCCCGGCCAGGTTGATGCCGGTGAACACCACCATGAACACGAGCGCGAGAGCCCAAACCGGGATGACGGGCCATACCGAAAACAGCAGCCCCGCGGCACCGAGTGCTTCGGCGGCGATGACCACCACCAGCTGCAGCCACCACAGCCACCCGATGGTGGCCCCCGCGGTCTTGCCCAGGGCCCTTTCGGCGTAGACGGAGAAGGCCCCGCTGTTCGGGTTTGCCGCCGCCATCTCACCCAGTGCCCACATCACCAGGATGATGAGTGTCCCCGCCACAAGGTAGGAGACCAGCACCGCGGGGCCCGCCGCCTGGATGCCGGCGCCGGAACCGAGGAACAAGCCGGCGCCGATGGCGGATCCAAGCCCCATCATGGTGAGCTGTCGGGGCTTCATGCTGTGGCCGAGGTGGTGCTGTGGGCGGGCGGGGGCGGACTTCGTCGTCATGGAAGTGAACCTTCTTGGGGTCTTGGGTTTTCATCCTCTTGGGACCACTCGAATTTACCGCCTGGCGGGCGCCCTGCCGAACCGCCCCGGCTGCGCCCCCGGGCGCATCCGGCCCGGGCCGCGTTTCCGCTGTGAGACACATTTCTGGTTTATAGCCTGCTGCCCTTAGAATCAGTTATGGTCATGTTGACTATAACTACTGTGGCCACGCAGCCGGACCGTTATGAGTGAGGAGGTGGATGCATGTACTACAGCTCAGCGAACGTTTCCGAGCGCCGTGCCGCGCCCCCTTCGCTTGCCATCTCCACGGTGATCTTCGCGTTGCGTCCCAGTGAAACGTCGGGCCGGCCCACCCTGTGGCTGCCGCTGGTGCGCCGCATCCGCGAACCCTTCAAGGGGCTGTGGGCCCTGCCGGGCGGACCGCTCAGCCATGAGGAGTCCCTCCAGGACGCCGCATCACGGAACCTTCGGGAAACGACCGGCCTGGCCCCCAACTACCTCGAGCAGCTGTACGCCTTTGGCGGCCTGCACCGGTCACCCACCCAGCGGGTGGTCTCCATCGTCTACTGGGCCCTGGTCCAGCCGACGGAGGCAGCGCTGGCTGACGTTTCAGAGAACGTGCGGTGGTTCCGGGCGGACCGGTTGGGCGACCTGGCGTTCGACCACAACGCGATCGTGGACTACGCACTCTGGCGCCTGCGGAACAAGCTGGCCTACGGCTCGGTGGCGTACCACCTCCTGGGCGAGTACTTCACCCTGGCCCAGGTCCGCGAGGTCTACGAAGCGGTCCTGGACCGCCAGCTGGATCCCGCCAACTTCCGGCGCCAGCTCAGGTCCACCCCGGAAATCGAAGAAACAGACCACTTCCTCCAGGGCGGCAAACACCGCCCGCCCCGCCTCTACCGCTTCACCGGCCGGCCCGGCCTTGATCCAGACAACAGGAGCACACTATGAGCAGCGTCAACACCGCAATCCAGCTGATCACGCGTGAACAGGCCGAAAAGGGCGCAGCCGCCAAAGGCAGCACCTGCAGCCCCGCCCTCGCCAAGGGCCCATGGGACTACGATCTGGCAGAGGCGCTCGCCGGCATCCCGGCCTACGGTCCCGGAGCCTCCAGCGCCGACGTGGCCCCGGCGGCCACACCACGGCAGGGACAGCTGCCCGAGGAATACAAGCTGGCCAGCGACGCCGAGCTTGCCGAACGCATCACCGCCGCCAAAGCGGCACTGGGGGACCGGGCCGTCATCCTGGGGCACTTCTACCAGCGGGACGAGGTTGTCCAGTACGCGGACTTCGTGGGCGATTCCTTCCAGCTTGCCAACGCCGCCCTGACCCGGCCCGACGCAGAGGCGATCATCTTCTGCGGAGTCCACTTCATGGCCGAAACTGCGGACATCCTCTCCAAGCCCGACCAGGCCGTCATCCTGCCCAACCTCGCCGCCGGCTGCTCCATGGCGGACATGGCCGACGCCGATTCGGTGGCCGAGTGCTGGGAACAGCTGGAGGAAATCTTCGGCACCGAGCCCGACGCCGACGGCCGGGTTCCGGTCATTCCCGTCACGTACATGAATTCCTCGGCAGCCCTCAAGGCGTTTTGCGGCGAGCACGGGGGCATCGTGTGCACCTCGTCCAACGCAAAGACAGTCCTTGAATGGGCCTTCCAGCGGGCACAGCGCGTGCTGTTCTTCCCGGACCAGCACCTGGGCCGCAACACGGCCAAGGCGCTGGGCGTGCCGCTGGAGCAGATGCCCATGTGGAACCCGCGCAAGGAGCTCGGCGGCAACGTGGAGCAGGCGCTCCTGGATTCCCGGGTGATCCTGTGGCACGGGTTCTGCTCGGTACACAAGCGCTTCACTACCGCCCAGATCGACAAGGCACGGGCCGATTTCCCCGGCGTCCAGGTGATCGTCCACCCGGAATGCCCCATGGAAGTGGTGGACGCCGCGGATTCCGCCGGTTCGACGGACTTCATCAAGAAAGCCATCGCCGGCGCCACGGAGCCCACAACCTTCGCGATCGGCACCGAGATCAACATGGTGAACCGGCTGGCTGCAGAATATCCGCAGCACACCATCTTCTGCCTGGACCCCGTCATCTGTCCCTGCTCCACCATGTACCGGATCCACCCCGGCTACCTCGCCTGGGTGCTGGAGGAACTTGTTGCCGGCCGCGTGGTCAACAGGATCACCGTGGACGACGCCGTGCAGGCCAATGCCCGGACCGCCCTCGAGCGCATGCTCGCGGCCAGGCCATAGCGAAAGCCTCCCACCATGTTCGAACGAGGGACGGTCCCGCCCGGGGCCAGCTCAGGAGCTCCCGCCCGGCGGCGGCTCCTCGTCGTCGGAAGCGGCATCGCCGGCCTGTACGCCGCCCTGCTGGCGGCCGACGCCGGTGCCGATACCGTCCTGCTGACCAAGGGCCGGCTGGACGAGAGCAACACCTGGTACGCGCAGGGCGGGATTTCGGCCGTGCTCCAGGACCCCGCGGCCGGCGATACCGTGGCCGCGCACATCGCGGACACGCTGCGGGCCGGGGCGGGGCATTGTGATGAAGGGGCCGTCCGGCTCATGTGCACCGAAGCGCGGCTGGACATCGAGGGCCTCCGGCGCTTCGGCGTGCGCTTTGACATGGGGAACGACGGCGGCCCGGCCCTTGGCCTCGAAGCCGCCCACAGCGCGCCACGCATCCTCCATGCCGGCGGCGATGCCACCGGTGCCAGGGTCGCCGAAGCCCTGATCCGTTCCGTGCTTACAGCACAGGCGGAAGGAAGACTCAAGGTTCTGAGCCGGGCCTACGCAACCGCCCTCCTGCAGGACGGCGGCCGGGTCACCGGACTGGAGTACCTGCAGGACGGCGGTACCGCCAGCATCGAAGCGGATGCCGTTCTGCTGGCCACCGGAGGTGCCGGACAGCTGTTCGCCCAGACCACCAACCCCGGCGTTGCCACCGCCGACGGCCTGGCGCTCGCCGTCCGTGCCGGCGCAGCCACCGCAGACCTCGAATTCTTCCAGTTCCACCCGACCTGCATGGTGGACACGGCTGGCGAACCTGCCGCCGCAGCCGGGCCACTGCTGATCTCCGAAGCGGTCCGCGGGGAAGGTGCCATCCTGGTGGACTCCGGCGGGCGCCGCTTCATGCGTGCCTACCACCCCGACGCCGAACTCGCCCCGCGAGACGTCGTGTCGCGGAGCATCGCCCTCCACCTGGCCAAACTCGGCGACCCCAACGGCCACGTCTACCTCGACGCACGGGTCATAGAGCAGGCACGCGGCGCAGGGTTCCTCGAGCGCCGGTTCCCCACCCTCACCCGGAAGACCCGCGAGGCCGGCATCGACTGGACCCGTGAACTTGTCCCCGTGGCACCGGCGGCCCACTACTGGATGGGCGGCGTCGCCACCGATTACTCCGCACGCACCAGCATCCCCGGGCTCTACGCCGCCGGTGAAGTCGCCCGCACCGGTGTCCACGGGGGAAACCGTTTGGCCAGCAACTCGCTCCTCGAAGGACTCGTCTTCGGCCGCCGCGCTGTTGAGTCTTTCCTCTCCTCGCCCGACGGCGTTGGCTGGGTGGCGCCTGACGGCGCCCCTCCGCATGCTAGCTCGGCCGCGGGCGGCCTCCCTTTGACGCATGCTTCCGGGGCGCCGTCAGGCACCGGGTCGGAGCGTGCCTTGGGTGCCGCTCGAGTACAACAGGCTGGCGGGGCCGGTTACTCGCGGATTGGGGGCCTGGATGCTCCGTTTTCGCGGGAGGCTCTTCGGCGGGTGATGACTTCACATGCTGGGGTTTTGCGGTCAGGGGAGCTGCTCGGGGAGGTTGCAGGCACCCTGGAGCGGTGGGCCGGCGTCGTTCCATCCCCAGCTCCTGTTCCTGCGCATGCTCCTGCTCCTGGCGAGCTTGATGTTGTGGCTGCGTATGAGGACCGGAATCTGCTGTTGGCTGCCCGGTTGCTCGTTGCTGCCGCGCTGGAACGCTCCGAATCCCTTGGTGCCCATTACCGCAGCGACGAACCCGTCGAAACCATTGAACTTCGTCCGAAAGCGAGCCTTGTCCATGACTGAGCACTCCGTAATTGACCAGGCTGTCCGTCCCCGGCCCGTGCCCGGCCTGACCCTTCCGGCAGGGCCCGTCCGGGAAATCCTGGAACGTGCCTTCGCCGAGGACGCGCCCGCAGGGGACATCACTTCCCAGCTGCTGATCCCGGCCGCCGCCCGCGCCACGGCCGTGCTGAACGCCCGCGTGCCCGGCGTCCTGAGCGGGGCCACGGTGTTCCGTGATGCCATGCAGCTGGTGGATCCGGACATCAGCGTTGAATTGCTGGTGGCGGACGGGGAGGCGTTCGACGCCGGCACCCACCTCGCCCGCGTCAGCGGCCCCGCCAGGTCCGTGCTGCTCGCCGAGCGGGTTGCACTCAACCTGGTCCAGCGGATGTCCGCCATCGCCACCCGGACCGCCCAGTTCGTGCAGCTGACAGAAGGCACGCGGGCACGGATCACCGACACCCGCAAAACCACCCCCGGCCTGCGGATCCTGGAGCGCTTCGCCGTCCGCTGCGGGGGCGGGGCCAACCACCGGTACAGCCTCTCGGACGCCGTGCTGGCCAAGGACAACCACCTGGCAGTAATGACCGGCGGGGATCCCGCCAGGCTCACGGAACTGCTGCTCGAGGCCAGGGCGCACCTGGGCCACACCACGCACTTCGAAGTGGAAGTGGACCGGATGGACCAGATCGAACCGGTCCTGGCGGCAGGCGTGGACACCATCATGCTGGACAACTTCCGCATCGAAGAGCTGGCCGCAGGAGTTGCCCTGGTGGCAGGACGGGCCCGGGTGGAAGCCAGCGGAAACGTCAACATCCACACGGTCGCAGCGATCGCCGCCACCGGCGTGGACGTGATCTCGGTCGGCGCCCTGACCCACACAGTGGCAGCCCTTGACCTCGGCCTGGACGTGGAACTGACCGTCCGGTGAGCGCACTGTGATTTTCCTGGACGCCGCCGCCACGACCCCGGTCCGCCGTGAGGTCCTCGAGGCCATGTGGCCCTACCTCACCGGAGAATTTGGAAACCCGTCCAGCCACCACACGCTGGGGGAGTCCGCCGCGCGGGCACTCGCCGATGCCCGCGCCTCCGTGGCCGCCGCACTGGGCTGCCGGCCGGGCGAAGTGACGTTTACATCGGGAGGAACCGAAGCGGACAACCTGGCCGTAAAGGGCATCGCCCTGGCCCGGCAGGCCGCGGACCCTGCCTTGAACCGGGTAGTGATCAGCGCCGTCGAACACCCGGCCGTGGAGGAGTCCGCCCGCTACCTGGAACGCGTCCACGGCTTCAGCGTGGACGTGGTCCCGGTGGACAGCTCCGGGCAGGTGACTCCCGCGGCGCTCAAGGATGTCCTCCGGCCGGAAACGGCGCTGGTCAGCGTGATGTACGCCAACAATGAGGTGGGCACCGTCCAGCCGGTCGCGGAGCTGGCCGCCCTGGCCCGGGAGCGCGGAGTCCCCTTCCACACCGACGCCGTCCAGGCGGGGGGCTGGCTGCCCCTGCACACCAAGGCCCTCGGCGTGGACGCAATGAGCATTTCCGGCCACAAACTGGGGGCGCCCAAAGGCTGCGGGGTGCTCTTTGTCCGGGGCCGGACAAGGGTGGAGCCCCTTATCCACGGGGGCGGGCAGGAACGGGGCCGGCGGTCCGGCACGGAGAACGTTGCCGGGGCCGTCGGCTTCGCCAGGGCCCTGGCGCTCTCGCAGGCAGGCCAGCAGGACCAGCAGGCAAGGGTCGCGGTGCTTCGGGACAACTTCATCAGTGCAGTGTTGTCCGCCGTCCCCGGGGCGGTCCTCACCGGCCATCCCTCGGACCGCCTTCCGTCCGTGGCGTCATTCTGCTTCCCGGGCACCAGCGGCGAGTCCGTGCTGCTGGAACTGGATCGCCAAGGGGTGGTGTGCTCCAGCGGCTCGGCGTGTGCCGCCGGCTCGGATGCACCGTCGCCGGTGCTGACGGCATTGGGGATTCCCGCCGAGGTTGCCCAGACGGCGGTCCGGTTCAGCTTCGATGCGTCCGTCACCGCGGAGGACCTGGACGCTGCGGCCGCCGCTGTTGGTTCCGCCGTCACGAGCGTCAGGGCCCTGGGCGCGGGCTGACGCCGCTGCCCAACGGTTACCCAGCGGGTGCTGCGCAACGGCGCTACCCAGCGGTGCGACGACGGCTCGGGTGGGCGTCAGTACAGCTCGCCCACGGGGATATCCACCGCCAGCCGGTTGGCCGGGCCCGGCAGGGGGCACGCCCACGCCTCGTTGTAGGCGCAGGACGGGTTGTAGGCAAAGTTGAAGTCCAGGACGAATGTGGCATCCGGGCCGGTGCCCTGGACGCCGTGGAAGGCGCCCTTGATGGTGTCCAGGAGGTACCGTCCGCCGCCGTAGCTGCCGCCCGGCTGGCCGGCGGTCGCATCCCTGAACGGCACGAAGATGCCGCCGCCGTATCCATGCAGCTTCCATACAGCCAGCTGCCCCATTTCCGGCAGGTCAAACGTGCCCAGCCGGATGAAGTGGACCACGCCGTCAGTACCGGTGTCCACTGCCATTTCCCGGCCTGCGCCCTCCTTGGTCAGCGGCACATGGAACCGGTAGATGGGGTCGTAGTCGGCCGTTTTGAGGCCGGAGAACAGCGCCTTGCCTCCGGCAGTGAGGGCCGAGGCCGGGTGGGTGGCAAACATGAGGTCCCGCTGGTGCCGCCAGTAGGAGTGGGCTTCCGCCGGGTTTTCGGCGGAGATCTTCCGGACGTTTTCGTAAAGCGCAAAGGTCCGGAGCCGCCAGTCGGCGATGTCGACGGCGGAAATGTCCGCGGGGTTTTCTTCGGCCGTGCCGTGCTGTTCCGCCATAGTCCCCAGCCTAGTCCCCGTGACACGTATGCCGGTCCCGTCGCGACACGCCCGCCGGGTGCGCCCGGTCCTGCCGGTGGCGTCCCGGACAGTCGGGGCGTAGGGGAAACACGCCCGCCGGCCGCCGTGCCGGGCAGGAAAGCGCCGCTAGGCTGGCTTCATGAGAGGCAAGGCACCGGTTCCAGTCCTGTCCGCGGTTTTCCTGCTGGCCGCCGCCCTGACCGTGCCTGGATGCTCAGGGCAGCAGGAAAGCGGTCCTGGTTGGCCCGCGCGGCCTGACGCGACGCCACAGTCAACTGCCGGCCCAAGTGCCGGTTCCGGAGCGTCAACGGCACCTGCCACGGAAGGTGCTTCCGCCACGGCCACCGCGGGACCATCACCTGCCCCCACGGCCGCTGCCTGGAAGACGTTCTCCGATCCCGCAAGGACAGTAAGTTTCGAGCTGCCCCAGGACTGGATCGCCCAGTCCGTGACGCCCGACGAGGGGACGCTCCCTGGCGCGCTGAAGATCGAGGTCAAGAAGCCCGACGGCACGTTCATGGCTGCCTTGCGGACTGGACTGCCGCCGTCGGCCGCTGACTGCCCCGAAAGCGCCCGCAAGCCGTACACCGTGATCAGCAGCCTGCCGGTGGACGTGGCGGCCGGGGGCGGCGAGGGGACCATTCCGCCACGAATGGTGTTCCGGGTGATCCAGGGGTACAGGTTCTTCGGGTCCTACGGCATCACAAACGTGGTGGGCGGCGCCGGCAACCAGGCCTGCGAACTTCGGAACGTGGTCCGCGGACCAGCCGGCAAGGGGGACTGGTCCTTCGGCGACCTGGTGTCCCTGAAGGCGTTCGCGCCGGACCAGAAGGTGGCGCCCGCGAAGGCGTTCGACACACTTGGGCAGGCGGCGGAGTATGTGGAGGGAAGCACGGACTTTGCCAACGTGCAGCGGATGCTAATGTCTCTGGAGATCAAAAACTAGTCCCGCTGCCGGCTCCCACAGGTGCCGGAAGGGCGGCGGCTTTCCTTCCGACGCCGACACCCCGGAGATTCATGGAACGCTCTGTTTCCGCACGCCTGGCCTTCCGCACCGCAGCCAACACCAAGGTGGCCATGGCCATCGCAGTGGCGCGGAACAGCGGCTATTCCTCGTTCGAGGAGTCCTTGTCCGTTAGGGCGGACGGCGAGGAGGTGGCGCTGACCGAGATCGGCGACCACCACGGCGGCAGGTTCCACTACATGGAGTTCAGCGAACCCTCCGACGTGATAGTGGAGTACGCGGCCACGGTAGCCGGCCGGGGGGAGCCGGAGGCCACCGCTCTCGCCGACCGCATCCGCTACGTCCGTCCCAGCCGGTACGCGGAGTCGGACCGGCTGCTGCCCACCGCCTATGCCGAATTCGACAGCGTCTCCGGCGCCGGCCTGCTGCAGGCGGTGCGCAACTGGGTCCACGGCGAACTCCGCTACCTGAGCGGCTCATCCCGCGGCACGGACGGGGCCGTGGAAACGCTCCTCAGCAGGCGCGGCGTGTGCCGGGACTTCGCGCACCTGGCCATCGCCCTGCTGCGGTCCAAGGACATTCCGGCCCGCCTGGCGGCGGTCTACGCCCCCGGCCTCAACCCCATGGACTTCCACGCCGTGGCCGAGGCCTACGTGGACGGCGCCTGGCACGTCATCGACCCCACGGGCCTGGCCCCGCGCGAGTCGATGCTGCGCATCACCGCCGGCCGGGACTCCTCCGATACCGCCTTCCTCTCGACGGTGGGCGGCAGCCTGGTCCTCAACCAGCTGAAGGTCACCGCCGTCGTTAACGGCGACCTGCCGGTTGAGGACGCCGGCCGGCTGGTGCAGCTGGGCTAGCGTTTTCCCAGGGAATCCCGGAGTTTGTCCGTCAGCCGCCGGAGCTCCTTCTGCTCCGCCGGAGTCAGGGCCGGGCCCACCAGCGCTGAAATGTCGCGCACGTGCTCGCGGCCAATCTCCTTCTGGAGTTCCCGGCCTTCGTCGGTGAGCTGGATCAGGATGCCGCGGCCGTCCTCCGGTGCGGGCATCCGTGCCACCAGCCCGCGCTTCTCCAGCCGCTCCACCAGCCGGCTCAGGCTGGACTGGCTTAACAGGACGTTGTCGTTGAGCTCGTTGAGCCGCAGCCAGCCGGAGGGGCAGCGGGACAGCGTGAACAGGACGTCGTACTCGTTCACCGCGAGCTTCCGGAAGGCCGGGCCGGACTGCAGCTTGCGCATCACAGCCACCTGGGCCCGGAACAGCGACTCCCAGGTCTCCGCCGCGAGACGGACGGGCGATTCCGGTCCTCCGGCAGCCATTACGCCTCCGCCGGGGTCTTTGCGGCGTCCTGGGCAGCCAGCAGCGTGGCGACCCGGCCTGCGTGGGTGGGCGGCTCCGGAACGTGGGCGGGTTTGCGCGCGGCGTACTCCTTGCGCAGCACGGGAAGGACTTCCTCGCCGAACAGGTCCAGCTGCTCCAGGACCGTCTTCAGCGGAAGGCCGGCGTGGTCAATCAGGAACAGCTGCCGCTGGTAGTCGCCGAAGTGCTCGCGGAAGGTCAGGGTCTTTTCAATGACTTCCTGTGGGCTGCCCACCGTGAGGGGCGTCTGCGCGGTGAAATCCTCCAGCGACGGCCCGTGCCCGTAAACGGGGGCGTTGTCGAAGTAGGGCCGGAATTCCTTGACCGCGTCCTGTGAGTTCTTCCGCATGAAGAACTGGCCGCCCAGGCCGACGATCGCCTGGTCCGCCTTGCCGTGCCCGTAGTGCTCGTAGCGCTCGCGGTAAAGGCCGATCAGCTGCTGGTAGTGCTCCTTGGGCCAGAAGATGTTGTTGGCGAAGAAGCCGTCACCGTAGTACGCAGCCACTTCGGCGATCTGCGGCGTCCGGATGGACCCGTGCCAGACGAAGGGGGCGACGCCGTCGAGCGGGCGGGGCGTGGAGGTGAAGTTCTGCAGCGGAGTGCGGAACTTTCCGGACCAGTTTACGGTGTCCTCGTCCCAAAGCCGGCGCAGCAGGCTGTAGTTCTCGATGGCCAGCTCCACGCCGTCCTGGATGTTCTTGCCGAACCAGGGGTACACCGGGGCAGTGTTGCCGCGGCCCAGGACCAGGTCCACGCGCCCGTCGGCAAGGTGCTGGAGCATCGCAAAGTCCTCGGCGATCTTCACGGGATCGTTCGTGGTGATCAGCGTGGTGGCCGTTGACAGGATGATCCGCTCGGTCTGCGCCGCGATGTAGGCGAGCGTTGTGGTGGGGGAGGAAGAGAAGAACGGACGGTTGTGGTGCTCGCCCAGGGCGTACACGTCCATCCCGATCTCTTCGACCTTTTTGGCGATGGCAACCGAGGCCTTGATCCGCTCGTTCTCGGTGGGAGTGCGGCCCGTGGTGGGGTCCGTGGTGATATCGCTGACGCTGAAGACGCCGATCTGCATGATGTGCCCTTTCCTGAGTTGCGAGCTTGGTTCAAGTGTAAACCAACTTAGATGCATTTGCATCTATCGCCGGATACAACGCGGCCGGGCGGCGAATATTCCCTGTTCTACTCCGGGCTTCCCTGGGCGGCACGGCGGCCGCTGACCTTCGGCACCATTCCCGTGGTCCAGTCGTCGAATTCATCATCCACGTCGGCCGTCTGGGCAAACTCGGGGCGCTCCTGGAGCTCCCGGAGCAGCGCCTTCTTCTCGCGCCGGCCCTCCACCAACCGGTACAGCACCGGGACGAGGACGAGCGTCAGGGCAGTGGACGAGACAAGCCCGCCGATCACCACCACGGCCAGCGGCTGCGAAATGAAGCCCCCGCCGCCCGTCAGGCCCATCGCCATGGGGGTGAGGGCGAAGACCGTTGCCAGCGCCGTCATGAGGATGGGCCGAAGCCGCTGGCGGGCACCGTGCGTGATGGCGTCCGCAACGTTCATGCCCGGCCGTCCGTCACGCGGCTGCCGGTACTGGTTGATGAGGTCGATCAGCACGATGGCGTTGGTGACCACAATGCCCACCAGCATGAGCATGCCGATCAGGGACGGCAGGCCAAGCGGGACGCCTGTCACCAGCAGCAGGGCCACGGCCCCGGTGGCCGCGAACGGCACGGAGACCAGCAGGATCAGCGGCTGGACCAGGGACTTGAAGGTGGCCACCATGATCACGTACACGATGGCGATGGCCGCCAGCAGGGCCAGGCCGAGCTGCCGGAACGATTCCGCCTGCTGCGTGGTTGCGCCGCCGATTTCGGCGGTCACCCCGGGCGGGAGCTGCACATCGGCCAGGCGCTTCTGGACTTCGGCGCTGACCGCGCCAAGGTTGGAGCCCGACGGCGTGACGGACACCCGTGCGGTCCGCTGCCCGTTGCTGGCCGTGATGGAGACCGGAACGTCCACCTGTTCCACTGACGCGATGCTGCCTAGGGTCACAGGGCCGGCAGCTGCGGGCAGCGGGATGTTCCGGACGGCGTCGATGCTGGTGAACCGGGTTCCCTTGCCGATCTGCACGGGGAAGTCGTCGGTCTCGATCCGGACTTCGCCTGCCGGGATGGGGCTGATAGTGGACGCAAGGACCCCGGCAACCTGTTCTTCGTTGAGGCCCGCTGCCACCGCCTTGGCCCTGTCCACCTTCACCTGCACCACGGGCTGGGTGGCTGCAAGGTTGGTTTCCACCTCGCTGCTGCCGGGGACACCGGCCATGGCCGCAACCATCGTGTCGCTGGCTTCCTGCAGGTCGGCCGTGCTGGCTGCCTTGAGGGTGATGTCCACCGTGGAGGACGTGCCGAAGCCGCCCTGCTGCGTCCCCACGGATACCTTGCCCGAATCCGGCACCTTGGCCAGTTCGGAGCGCACGGTGTCCTGCAGCTCCACCTGGTCCGCCTTTTCGTCGGTGACCACAGTGAATGTCGAATTCGAGGAGCCGGTGGAGACGAGGGCGGCGAACCCGGCCTGCGCGTTGCCGGACGTCACCTGGACGTCTTTGATGCCGTCGATGCCGCGCAGTACCGCCTCCAGCCGGACGGCCGCCGCACTGGTGTCCGCCAGGCTGGTTCCGGCGGGGAGCACCTGGCGCACGGTCATGCTGTTCTGGCCGGAGTTGCCGAGGAGGTTGGTGGCCAGCAGGGGAGCCATGGCAGCGGTTGCGCCCAGCACCAGCGCCGCGGCCACCAGGGTGATGACGGGGTGCTTCTGGGTGGAGGTGAGGATGGGCAGGTAGCCCCGCTGCAGCCGGCTGCGCTGCTCGGCTTCCTGCGCCTTCGCCCGCGCTTCGGCGGCGAAAGCACGGGCCGCGGCAGAATCGGCTTGCAGGCCGGGCGCTGCGCCCTTGTTCCGGAGGAACCAGTAGGCCAGGACCGGAACGATGGTCAGTGAGACCAGCAGGGAGGCCAGCAGTGCCATGGTGACAGTCAGGGCGAAGGGCCGGAACAGCTCGCCGGCCAGTTCGCCCACGAAGGCAATGGGGAGGAACACGGCCACCGTGGTCAGGGTGGAGGCTGTGATGGCACCGGCAACCTCCCGGATGGCGGTGAGGATGGCGGTGACCTTCTCCTCCCCGTACGTGAGATGCCGCTTGATGTTTTCGATGACAACGATCGAGTCGTCCACCACCCGGCCGATGGCGATGGTGAGCGCGCCGAGTGTCAGGATGTTCAGCGAGTATTTGGTGGCGGACAACCCGATAAAGGTGATCAGCAGGGACAGGGGGATGGAAACCGCGGTCACCAGGGTGGAACGGGCGGACATCAGGAAGACCAGGATGACGGCCACGGCGAAGCCCAGTCCCAGCAGGCCTTCGGTGGTCAGGTCCTTGATGGACTTTTCGATGAAGGGTGCCTGGTCGAAGACCGGCGTGAACTTCGCGCCGGATCCCAGCTCGGTCTCCAGGTCGCCCAGTATGTCCCGCACGGCGTGGGAGATGGCCACGGTGTCACCCTCGGGCTTCTTGGTGACGGACACCGCAAGGGTTTCCTCCCCGTTGGTACGGGTGATGGACGTGCGTTCGTCGTCCTGCAGCGACACATCTGCCACGCTGCCAACGGTTGCGGAGTTCCTGGTCCCGGAAAGCGGCAGGGCCTTGATGGCATCGAGCGAGTCCACGGGGCTGCCGATCTGCAGCGACAGCGTCTTGCCTTGTTCCTCCAGGGTTCCGGCCGGCACCAGTGCGCCATTGTTTGCCAGCGCGTCCCGGATGGAGGTGATGCTGGCCCCCGCGGCGGCCATGGCCTCCGGGCGGGGAAGGATCTCGATGTGCTGGGTGGCGCCGCCCGTGACGTCGGCTCCCCGGACGCCGTCGATCTTCTGCAGCCTCGGCACGCTCAGCCGCTGAAGGTCGGCGTTGAGCTCGCTGAGCGGTTTGTCCGAGGACACGGCCAGGAAAACGATGGGGAAGTCACTGATGCTGCCGGCGATGGCCTGCGGCTGGACATCCTCCGGCAGCGTCCTCTTGGCGTTGGAGATTGCGCGGTCGATCTGGGCGCGGGCGCGGTCCAGGTTGGAGCCGTAGGTGAACACCAGGGTGATCTGCGAAACCCCGTTCCGGGAAGTGGAGGAGGTGGACTCCAGCCCCTCCACCCCGTTGAGCGCCGTCTCCAGCGGCCCGCTCACCTGTTTGTCCACAACCTCCGGAGAGGCTCCGGGCATGGCCGTGAGTACCGTGATCTGCGGGAACTCAATGGAAGGAATGAGCTCCTGCTTCAGCGACGTCATGGTGATCACGCCGAAGACGGACGCGAAGACGGTGATCAGTGCGATCAGCGCCCGGTTCGCCAGGGAGAGGTGGGCCAGACGGAACATCGCATGAACTCCTGGAGGGTAGGGGAACTGGGACGTCCCCGCTGGTGCCGGCCGGTGGCCGAAGCCGGGTCAGCGGCCGGCAGTAACGCTCTCCAGCTGCAGTGACTTGGCGGTCGCCTGCTCCAGCTCCACGGCTAGGTCCGGATTCTCATCCAGCTTCACCCCGTAGCCGGGCATCATGTCCTTGAGCTTCGACTGCCAGCCCTTGAAGTTCTTCGGGAACGTCTTCTGCAGCAGTTCGATCATGATGGGAACAGCGGTCGAAGCTCCGGGGGACGCGCCCAGGAGCGCGCCGATGGAGCCGTCACGGCCGGCGATCACTTCAGTACCGAATTGCAGGACACCGCCCTTGTTCGGGTCTTTCTTGATGATCTGTACACGCTGGCCGGCGGTAATCAGTTCCCAGTCGCCATCCTTGGCCTCGGGGTAGTACTCGCGCAGCGCCTCGACCTTGTCCCCGTGCCGCTTGGCCACTTCCTTGATCAGGTAGGCGGTGAGGTCCATGTTGTCCTTGGCCACGGCAAGCATGGGAATGATGTTGGACGGGCGGATGGACAGCGGCAGGTCCAGGTAGGAGCCGTTCTTGAGGAAGTTGGTGGAGAATCCGGCGTAGGGGCCGAACAGCAGCGAACGCTTGCCGTCCACGTACCGGGTGTCAAGGTGCGGGACGGACATGGGCGGGGCACCCACCGACGCCTGGCCGTACACCTTGGCGCTGTGCTGGGCCGCGATGGTTTCGTCCGTGCAGCGGAAGAACTGGCCGGACACGGGGAAGCCGCCGTAGCCCTTGCTCTCCGGGATGCCGGAAGCCTGGAGCAGGTGGAGGGCGCCGCCGCCGGCGCCGACAAAGACGAACTTGGCATGGATCTTGCCGTGCTCTCCGGACTTCGGGTACTTCAGCGAGAGGTCCCAGCCGCCGCCGGACGCGCGGGAAATGCCCGTGACGTCATGGCCGTAGTTGATTTCGACGCCGTTGTTCCCCAGGTACGTGGTCAGTTCGCGGGTCAGTGCCCCGAAGTCCACGTCGGTACCTTCGGCGGCACGCGTGGCGGCAACGCGCTGCTTCGGGTCGCGTCCCTTGACGATCAGCGGAGCCCACTTGGCGATCTGGGCCTGGTCCTCCGAGTACTCCATGCTCCGGAACAGGGCGTGCGGCTTCAATGCCTCATACCGGGTCTTCAGGAAGCGGGTGTGGTCCTCGCCGATCACGAAGCTCATGTGCGGCACGGTGTTGATGAAGCCCTTGGGCGAACCGATGAGGTTCCTATCCACCAGGTGGGACCAGAACTGCCGGGAGAGCTGGAACTGTTCGTTGATGAGCAGTGCCTTGGCGGGGTTTACTGAGCCGTCCTTGGCCGCAGGGGAGTAGTTGAGCTCGCAGAGGGCGGCGTGGCCGGTTCCTGCGTTGTTCCACGGGCCTGAGCTTTCCAGCCCGGGCTGGTCCAGCCGCTCGAACAGGGAGATGGTCCAGGTCGGCTCCAGCTGCTTGAGAAATGCCCCCAGCGTGGCGCTCATGATGCCGCCGCCAATCAGGACGACGTCGGCATGCGGGGTCTTGGAAATGAAGGTCACGATCAGTCTCCGATTGCAGCGGCTCTGGCTGTCACAGAATATCCCCGGGCAGCCGACATACTGAAATTGGATGCGCTCGTCAAGGCTTTAGTTGCACCTTCGTGAAAACTTCATTTAAGACCGGCGAAGCCGGGTAGCCCACCACCCGGTCGGAGAGGGCAAGTGCCGAGATCGGGAAGGCAATTGGAACTGCCGGTACGGTGGCAGCAATCTGGGCGTTGATGGTGTGATATTGCTCATCCCGCTCCTGGCCTTCCGGCAGGCCCCGGGCGCGGTTGATCTTGGAGAAGACCTGCGGATCCTGGTAACCGAACTCACCGTTCTTTTCCCCGAACAAGGGACCCACGAAGTTGTCGGCATCGGAATAGGAGCCGTTCCAGCCGAGGAGGTGGAGGGCGTGGTCGCCGGGGGACTGGACCTTCTGGAGGTAGCCTTCGGACCATTCCACCGGGACGGGGCGGATGTTGAAGCCCGCCGCGGTGAGCTGCCGGCTGAGCTCTGCATACACTTTTTCGGGCGTGGGCAGGTACGGCCGTGTCACGTTCAGCGGGTAGTAGAACTTCAGTTCCTCGCCCGCGTAGCCGGCTTCCTTGAGGTACTCCTTGGCTTTTGCAAGGTTGTGGCCCAGTTCCGGGGCATCGTTGTTGAAGCCGCTGATCTTCGGCGGGACAAACTGTGTTGCCCTTGCGGTGTTGTCGATGAAGAACTTCCGGATCAGGGTTTCCTTGTCGATGGCCATCTCGATGGCCTGGCGGACCAACAGACTCTGCAGGACCGGAACCTCCTGGTTGATGCCCACATACATCACCGAGAACGGGTCCCGCTGGACGATCTGCTTTCCACGCTTGACCAGTTGGTCGAAATTGCCGACGGTCACGGCATCGTAGCCGTCGATCTTGCCGTCAAGCAGGGCCTGGAGCCGGAGCTGCGGATGGTTGTAGGCCAGGAAGTTGATGGTGGCAATCTGGCCCCTCTCGCCCCAGTAGGCCTTGTTGGTGACCAGGGTGACGCTTTGTGCTTCCCAGGCGGCGAACCTGAAGGGGCCTGTGCCCACGGGATTTGTGGCGAACGCGGACAGCGGGGGACCGCCGCGGTCCTGGTCCAGGACGTCTGCCCTGCCGGCGGCGAGGGCGGCAGGCGATGCCATGGCAAACGCGGGGAGGGTGAGGGCCTGGAGGAAGGCAGTGAACCGCTGGGTGAGGTCAATGCGTACCCTGTGCTCGGACAAGGCGGTGCAGCTCTTGAAAATAGACAGGTCGGGCTCATCCGAATGCGCCTTGAAGACCCCCTTGAACGAGCTGCCCGGGGCCTGCCGGCGGAGGTCCGGGGAGAAGGCGAACCATCGGTTGAAGTTAATGCAGACGGCTTCCGCATTAAAGGGTGTGCCGTCATGGAAGACCACTCCCTTGCGCAGCGTGAACGTGTAGGAGCGGCCTTGGTTGGACTCGCTCCATTCCGTAGCCAGCAAGGGCGTGGGCTTGCCTGTGGTCTGGTCCACGCCCACCAGGCCCTCGAGGATCTGCCGGGTGATCCGCTGCGACTCGACGTCGCTGGACAGTGCCGGGTCCAGTCCCAGGGGCTGGGCTGCGGTGCCGAAGCTAAAGGTGGCAGTGGGTTCGGCCGGGGTGGTGGCGCTGGGTGAACCGGAGGACGGCGACGGGGCCGGAGCGGCGGTGCACGAGGCCGCGCCCAGTGCCAGGAGGGCGGCGCCGGCCGTCAGGACGGTCCGCCGCGATGGACTGCTGGGCACTCGTGGATCACCTCTGGATATCGCCGGTCCGCTACCTGCGGGCCGGAAAGCCCAGTCTAATTGACGGTTCTGCCGGTCCCGGTAAGGCTGTTGCTCCTGTGATGCCGCTGCCGCTTAAGCACCGGCGCCGGGCTCCGCGGGTGGCGGGGCCCGGCGTCCGGATGGCATACCGTGCGGTTGGCTTGCTGCCTACTTGGGCATCAGCACCGAGTCGATCAGGTAGACGGTGGCGTTCTTGGTCTGGACGCCGCCGCAGATCACGCTGGCGTCGTCAACCTTGAGCGCGTCGCCGCTGCCGCTCACGGTGACCGAGCCGCCCTGGACAGTTGCGTGGGTGCCGGCAATCATGTCGGGACTGATCTGCCCGGGGACAACGTGGTAGGTGAGGATCTTGCTCAGGAGTGCGTCGTCGGTCTTCAGGGTTTCGATGGTGGCCGGGTCGATCTTGGCAAAGGCCTCATCTACCGGAGCGAAAACCGTGAATTCGCCACCGTTGAGCGTGTCCACCAGGTCAACCTTGGGGTTCAGCTTTCCGGAAACGGCAGAGGTCAGGGTGGTCAGGATGGGGTTGTTCGAGGCGGCAACGGCAACGGGATCAAGGGCCATGCCCTCAACCGAGCCGGCGCCGGTGGGTACCTGCTCCGCGTAGGCAGCGCAACCCGGGCCCACCAGGTTTGCTGCGGGATCCATGGCAGCGGCGGACGGGCTCGCCGAGGGGGAGGCGGCCATGCTGGAGGGGGCCGCGGACGGGCTCTCAGCCGCGGCGGAGGACCCCGAGGCGCTGCCGGTGCCGCCACAGGCCGTCAGGCCCAGCAATGCTGCAGCTGCAACGCCTGCGACGCTGAAGGTTGTGCGCGTGATTGTCTGCATTTCAGTTCTCCTTGGATCATGGCTTCTGCCCGCCACAAACGGGGTGTCCGCGGCGTCTATCAGTTCTGGCTTTGTAAGCACCTGCCCGGGCTGGTGTCTCATTGGCTATTCGGCCGGAGGGCAGGACCGGATGGGTGGATCCAGGAAGTTTTTCGGCGGCGGACGAAATCCGGCGGCAGCGACAAGAGCAGGTGAAGGAGCAGATCGGCGGGTTAACGCAGAAAATCCCCCGGTGCCGGATGGCTCACGGACCGGGGGATCTTCTGATGTGATGTGCGCAAGGGGGGACTTGAACCCCCACGCCCGAAGGCACAGGAACCTAAATCCTGCGTGTCTGCCAATTTCACCACTCGCGCGCGGCCTCATGCCGAAGGACGGAAAACCAGTACCTCAAACAGTACGGAAACCATGTACGACGGCGGATGCCAGTCTTTATTGTAGCCTCGCCCGCGCCGCGGCCGGGCCAGGCAGCGGTACGGTCAGGCGTCCAGCTTCAGGTCGCGGCGCAGCTTGGCCACGTGGCCGGTTGCGCGGACGTTGTACTGGGCCAGCAGAACCTTGCCGTCGGGGTCCACCACGATGGTGGACCGGATCAGGCCCTCGTAGGTCTTTCCGTAGTTCTTCTTTTCACCCCAGGCACCGTAGGCCTCTGCCACCGCGTGGTCCTCATCAGCGAGCAGGGGAAAAGTCAGTTCCTCCTTGGCGGCGAACTTGGCCAGCTTTTCCACCGGGTCCGGCGAGATCCCCAGTACGTCGTACCCGGCGGCCTGCAGGGACGACAGGCTGTCCCGGAAGTCGCAGGCCTCCTTGGTGCAGCCCGGGGTGGACGCGGCCGGGTAGAAGTAGACGATGGTGTGCCGGCCGCTGCCCGGGGACAGGCTGACGTCCTTGCCGCCCGAGTCTTTCAGGGTAAATGCGGGGGCTTTGTCACCGGTCACGAGTCTGTCAGCCATTGTTTTTCTCCTAGTTGCAGGCGGGACACAACAGCCTAGTAAGGGGGAGGGGCCGGTGCTAATCGGCACTTGGCTATACTTGCTGCTATGCCTGATATGGAGCACTGGCCCACGGGACGCCTCTTGTCCACTGCTGCGCGCCTCGTAGAACACTCATGGAACGAAAAACTTGGTGCCATCGGTCTCACGCACGCCGGAGTCATAGCCATTGAGGTTTTGGCTGCCCAGGGACCCATGACCCAGGCACAGCTTGCCCAATTTGTGCGTGTGCAGGCACAGACCATGGGCAAAACCCTCAGCCGGCTTGAGTCGCACGGGCACATCATCCGGGTGCGCAGCACGTCGGACCGCAGGAGCCACGTGGTGTCACTCACCGAACGGGGCAAGGAGGCTGTTGCGGCCGCCGTCGAGATGGAGCGTTCCGTCCTTGCCTCGGCGTCGATCGACCCTGAAGTACTCCGGCAGGAGCTCAAGGCCGTGGTCCGGGAACTCGCCAGCCAGTTCGGCACAGTGCCCAGCAACGCCGCGGCGCTTGTGGAGAATTCACCCTAGGCAGGTCCTGCCGACGTCTGTTCCGGACAAGCGGGGCGTGACTGCAGTTTCACTATGAAACTGCAGCCACGCCTTTTTTGTTGGCGTCGACCGTTCTGATGACGATGGATACGGCGTTGGTACTGCGCATCGTGATGGAAAACAAAACAGCCCCCGGCCCGCGTTTCCGCAAGCCAGAGGCTGTTTTCCCAGTGGTGCACCCCCCGGGACTTGAACCCGGAACCCATTGATTAAGAGTCAATTGCTCTGCCAATTGAGCTAGAGGTGCATCTTGTTTGTTTCAGTCATCCGGGCTTTTTCTTTCCCGTTGACCTCCGCAACGACATGAAACTCTACACGAACTTTTGGTGCATGTGAAATCGGGTCCCGCTTCGAGGGGTGGGTCACACCTGGGGCAGGCAAACCCCCGGAAAATCAAAGTTTTCCGGGGGTTTGCCTGCCTCAATGCCTGTCCGGAAAGACGTCCTGATCCGCCTTGCCCGGCTGACGCCCTGCTGTGAGTTGGAGCACAGGCTGCATGGGCGGCTGCTAAAGGCGCTTCCGCCGGGGTGCCCGGAAGCCCGCAGCCTCCGCATGTGCCGCCGACTCGAACCAGACGTCAGCCCGGGTTTCCCCGAAGTCCGGGTGCCCTTCCTCGTAGTAGACCATCGCGCCGGCGTCGCCCTTGACCTCGAACCCGGCAGGTCCGCTGCCGTCCGGGCCCGCTGCGGCCGAGCCGGCACCATAGGGTTCGGCTGCGGCGAGGTGCCCTGCGGCTTCCGGCTGGTATCCGGTCCCCGCTTCTTCCCCGGGACGCCGGTCCTGTACGTCGTGGTCCGCCCCGGTTTCAACCAGGGCCGAGGACTGTGTCCTGTCCAGCGTCTCGGCTTCGGCGGCACCAGGCGGAACGGCCGCGCCGGTGGGCCTGACGGTTCCACCTGGCCCCGCCGCCATCCCGTGGGTGGCAGGGGAGGTGGTTCCGGTGGCGCCTGTCCGGGCCGTTGCCGGCGTGCCGGCGTCGTCCGCTTCTTCCACCGCAGCGGTTTCGGCGCCCGGGAGGGTGGGCGCATGCGGTTCCGTGTACTCGGGGTGGTGGACGGGGCGGGCTGCTTCCGTGGTGGAGTGTTCCGCGGCGCCTTCAGGTACTGGCGGCGTTGCTGTTCCGGGGGAGGCGTGCGATGCCCGAGCGGAGCCGGCAGTGGCGGAGGAGGACCCGCCTGCTTCGGACCACTGGGTTTCCCATTCGGCCTGGTCCTGGTGCCGCCGCTCATCGCCGGACGTCTTACTCGCGGTGTCATGGGCCCCATCCGCTGTGGTGGCCGGCGTTGCCGCGCTGGAACCTGCTGCTGACCGTTCCTGCCGCGGCGCTTCCCCAACCGGTTCCGGAGCCGGTTCATCGGCGGTGGTGGGTGCTGCGGGCTCGGCAGGACGGCCGAACCCGGCGGCAGTGGCGATCCCCGTGGTGCCTGCCGCCTCCGCGGAAGGAGCGGCCCCGCCTGAGGACAGTGCGCCGTCGCTGCGCGGAGCATTCGTCACTGTCGGCTCCTGCCGCGACTTCGTCGTGTTGCTGCGGTTCAGCAACCACCACACAACGCCGACGGCCACCACGATCAGAATGACCCAGAAAAATGTATCCATGGCTAACCCTTCAGTCAGGAGGCAAGGTGTCCTGCCCCGACGCTACGTCGGGCACCTAATGCTGTCTAGGTTTTCGCAGGTGGGAAGCGGGGCGCGGCACAGGCGGGCGTGAGGCGGACCACACCGCTTGAGCCCGGGCTGGACTCCCCGTCTCAGAATGCGAGATGCAAGTCCAGTATCTGGCAGAAATAATTGCTCTTTTGGGCTTTGACCACCCTGTAGGGTCCTTTTGGCCTCCATCAGAGCCATAGACTTTCCCCTATGAGTGACACCACCATCGCATCCGACAACAAGCCTGACATCAAACCCCGGAGCCGGGTCGTAACCGACGGAATCCACGCTGCACCGGCACGTGGCATGTTCCGGGCGGTCGGCATGGGGGACGACGACTTCGCGAAGCCCCAGGTTGGTGTCGCGAGCTCGTGGAACGAAATCACTCCCTGCAACCTCTCCCTTAACCGCCTTGCCCAGGGCGCCAAGGAAGGCGTTCACGCCGGCGGCGGCTTCCCCATGCAGTTCGGCACCATCTCCGTCTCGGACGGCATCTCGATGGGCCATGAGGGCATGCACTTTTCCCTGGTGTCCCGCGAAGTCATCGCAGATTCCGTGGAAACCGTCATGCAGGCCGAGCGCATCGACGGATCCGTGCTGCTCGCAGGCTGCGACAAGTCGCTTCCCGGCATGCTCATGGCAGCTGCCCGCCTGGACCTGTCCAGCGTGTTCCTCTACGCCGGCTCCATCATGCCCGGCTGGGTCAAGCTCGAGGACGGCTCCGAAAAGGAAGTCACCCTCATCGATGCCTTCGAGGCTGTCGGCGCCTGCGCTGCCGGCAAGATGAGCATGGAGGACCTGACCCGGATCGAAAAGGCCATCTGCCCCGGCGAAGGTGCCTGCGGCGGCATGTACACCGCCAACACCATGGCCTGCATCGGCGAAGCCCTGGGTATGTCCCTGCCCGGCTCCGCAGCCCCGCCCTCGGCAGACCGCCGTCGCGACGAATTCGCCCGCAAGTCCGGCGAAGCCGTGGTCAACCTGCTGCGCCAGGGCATCACCGCCCGCGACATCATGACCAAGAAGGCGTTCGAGAACGCCATCGCCGTGACCATGGCGTTCGGCGGCTCCACCAACGCCGTCCTGCACCTGCTGGCGATCGCCCGCGAGGCGGAGGTCGAGCTGACCCTGGACGACTTCAACCGCATCGGCGACAAGATCCCGCACCTTGGCGACCTCAAGCCCTTCGGCCGCTACGTGATGACGGACGTCGACAAGATCGGCGGTGTGCCGGTCATCATGAAGGCCCTGCTCGACGCCGGCCTGCTGCACGGGGATTGCCTCACCGTGACCGGCAAGACCGTCGCGGAGAACCTCGAAGCCATCAATCCGCCGGATGTGGACGGCAAGATCCTGCGCGCGCTGGACAACCCCATCCACAAGACCGGCGGCATCACCATCCTGCACGGCTCGCTGGCCCCTGAAGGCGCCGTCGTCAAAAGCGCCGGCTTCGATGCCGACGTCTTCGAAGGCACCGCCCGCGTGTTCGAGCGGGAGCAGGGTGCCCTGGATGCGCTGGACAACGGCCAGATCCAGAAGGGCGACGTGGTGGTCATCCGCTACGAAGGCCCCAAGGGCGGCCCGGGAATGCGCGAGATGCTCGCCATCACCGGTGCCATCAAGGGTGCGGGCCTGGGCAAGGACGTCCTGCTCCTGACCGACGGCCGGTTCTCCGGCGGCACCACCGGCCTGTGCATCGGCCACGTTGCGCCTGAAGCGGTCGACGGCGGCCCCATCGCCTTCGTCAAGGACGGTGACCGGATCCGCGTGGACATCGCCGCCCGCAGCTTCGACCTGCTGGTTGACGAAGCCGAGCTCGAAGCCCGCAAGGCGGGCTGGGAGCCGCTGCCGGCCCGTTACACCAAGGGTGTGTTGGCCAAGTACGCAAAGCTGGTGCACAGCGCATCAACGGGTGCATATTGCGGCTAAGGCCTACCCAATGGATGCGGCGCAGAGCGCCGCATCCATTGGGACCCGCGGCCTTAGCCTTATTAAGCCCTGCCGCCTTCAGCGGTCGGCTACAGTAAGGCGGGCACGCTTTAGCTCTACTGCAGCTCAAAGGGTGGACAATGCTGTCCACATGGTGAGATAGGGTGATGCCTCGTTGACACTCATCCCACCAGAGGGAAAACTGAACGCATGACTTTCGTTACCGCCGGCACCGTCGTCGTCCTTACCAAGCGCGTGGCACTATAGCCTCCTCTGGTAACGAACCGTCACGCGCAAACCCCTCGAAGAGCCGCCAGGCTGAGGGGTTTTTTTATTTCCCGCAGTTTCCATGAACCACAGATGATCCACAAGGAAGAGTCCGATGAGCAAAGGATCGCCGATCAGCCCCTCGCTGTTGGCTACCAAGTCCACTGGAGCCACCAAGGCTCCGGAACGCGCCGACCGGACGGCTGACAATGCCGCCGTCGTCGCCGACCTTGCTGCCGCCTCTCCTGTCCTTGGGCCGAACAACGTTGTACCCCCAACGGTGATGACCGGCTCGCAAGCTATTGTCCGCTCGCTCGAAGAACTCGGCGTCGACGATATTTTCGGTTTGCCTGGTGGCGCGATCCTGCCCACCTACGACCCCTTGATGGCCTCCACCATGAATCACGTGCTGGTCCGTCACGAACAGGGAGCCGGCCACGCCGCGCAAGGCTACGCCATGGTCACCGGGCGGGTTGGCGTCTGCATCGCCACCTCGGGCCCAGGTGCCACCAACCTCGTTACCGCCATCATGGATGCCCACATGGACTCCGTGCCGCTGGTGGCCATCACCGGCCAGGTGTCCAGTGGTGTGATCGGCACCGATGCTTTCCAGGAAGCGGACATCGTGGGCATCACCATGCCCATCACCAAGCACTCCTTCCTGGTCACCGACCCCAACGACATCCCGCACGTCATGGCGGAGGCGTTCCACCTCGCCTCCACCGGCCGTCCCGGCCCGGTGCTGGTGGACGTCGCCAAGGACGCCCAGGTGGGCCAGATGACCTTCTCCTGGCCGCCGAAGATCGACCTGCCCGGGTACCGCCCCGTCACCCGGGGCCACAACAAGCAGGTGCGCGAAGCGGCAAAACTCATCGCGGCTTCCACCAAACCCGTCCTGTACGTGGGCGGCGGTGTGGTCAAGGCACACGCCAGCGCCGAACTGCTGGCCCTCGCCGAGGCCACGGGAGCCCCGGTGGTTACCACGCTGATGGCCAAGGGCGTGTTCCCCGACTCGCACCCCCAGCATGTTGGCATGCCCGGCATGCACGGCAGTGTTTCCGCGGTCACGGCGCTGCAGCAGGCCGACCTCCTGATCACCCTGGGCGCACGCTTCGACGACCGCGTCACCGGCGTCCTCAAGACGTTCGCGCCGATGGCCAAGGTCATCCACGCCGACATCGACCCCGCGGAAATCTCCAAGAACCGCACGGCCGATGTCCCCATCGTTGGTTCGGTCAAGGAAATCATTCCTGAACTGACGGACGCCGTGCGTGCGCAGTTCGGCACCACCGGAACTCCGGACCTCACCACCTGGTGGGCTTTCCTGAACAACCTCAAGGAAACCTACCCGCTGGGCTGGACCGAACCGGAAGACGGCCTCACCGCTCCGCAGAAGGTCATTGAACGCATCGGCGCCCTCACCGGCCGCGAGGGCGTGTACGTGGCAGGCGTGGGCCAGCACCAGATGTGGGCGGCGCAGTTCATTAAGTACGAGCGCCCGCACGCCTGGCTGAACTCGGGTGGTGCCGGAACCATGGGCTACGCCGTACCGGCTGCCATGGGCGCCAAGGTGGGGGAGCCGGACCGGGTGGTCTGGGCCATCGACGGCGACGGTTGCTTCCAGATGACCAACCAGGAATTGGCCACCTGCGCCATCAACAACATTCCCATCAAGGTTGCCGTCATCAACAACTCTTCGCTGGGCATGGTGCGCCAGTGGCAGACCCTCTTCTACGAAGGCCGCTACTCCAACACCGACCTCAACACCGGCCACGACACCGTCCGCATCCCGGACTTCGTCAAGCTGGGCGAGGCCTACGGCTGCGCGTCCTTCCGCTGCGAACGCGACGAGGACATCGACGCCACCATCCAGAAGGCCCTCGAGATCAATGACCGGCCAGTGGTCATCGACTTCGTGGTCAGCCCCAACTCGATGGTGTGGCCGATGGTGCCAGCCGGCGTGAGTAACGACCAGATCCAGGTTGCCCGCAACATGACCCCGGAATGGGAAGAAGAGGACTGAGCATGAGCCGCCACACCCTGTCCGTCCTTGTCGAAGACAAGCCGGGCGTCCTGACCCGCGTCGCGAGCCTCTTCGCCCGCCGCGCCTTCAACATCAACTCCCTGGCCGTCGGCCCCACCGAAGTACCGGGCATCTCCCGCATGACGGTGGTTGTCGACGCCGACGGCGACCTGATCGAACAGGTCACCAAGCAGCTCAACAAGCTGATCAACGTCATCAAGATCGTTGAGCTGACCTCCGAATCTTCCGTACAGCGCGACCACATCCTGGTCAAGGTACGTGCGGATGCCGCAACACGCCTGCAGGTAACCCAGGCTGCAGACCTGTTCCGTGCCTCCGTCGTCGACGTGTCCACAGACTCGTTGGTGATCGAGGCAACCGGTACCCCGGAGAAGCTTGCAGCGCTGCTTTCAGTGCTGGAGCCCTTCGGCATCCGCGAAATCGTGCAGTCCGGCACCCTGGCCGTTGGACGGGGATCCCGCTCCATGAGTGACCGGGCGCTGCGTTCCGCCTAGGCCTGCCCAGGCGGAACTCCGCCCGGAACCGCAAGCACCACACCACCTATCTACCAAAACACTCAAGAGGAGTTACGCAAGTGACTGAAATGTTCTACGACGACGACGCCGACCTGTCGATCATCCAGGGCCGCAAGGTTGCCATCGTTGGTTACGGCTCACAGGGCCACGCCCACGCGCTCAACCTGCGCGATTCCGGCGTCGACGTCGCCATCGCCCTTCAGGAAGGCTCCAGGTCCAAGGCCAAGGCCGAGGACGCAGGCTTCACGGTCAAGAACGTCGCCGACGCCGCCGAATGGGCCGACGTCATCATGATCCTGGCGCCGGACCAGCACCAGCGCTCGATCTACAACGAGTCCATCAAGGACAAGCTGGCCCCCGGCAAGGCCCTGGCCTTCGCCCACGGCTTTAACATCCGCTTCGGCTACATCCAGGCTCCGGAAGGCGTTGACGTCATCCTGGTCGCCCCGAAGGCACCCGGCCACACCGTGCGCCGCGAATTCGAAGCCGGCCGCGGCATCCCGGACATCATCGCCGTCGAGCAGGACGCCTCCGGTTCCGCCTGGGACCTGGCCAAGTCCTACGCCAAGGCCATCGGCGGCACCCGCGCAGGCGTCATCAAGACCACCTTCACCGAAGAGACCGAAACGGACCTCTTCGGCGAGCAGGCCGTCCTGTGCGGCGGCGTCTCCCAGCTGATCCAGTACGGCTTCGAGACCCTGACCGAAGCCGGCTACCAGCCGCAGATCGCCTACTTCGAGGTGCTCCACGAGCTCAAGCTCATCGTTGACCTCATGTGGGAAGGCGGCATCGCCAAGCAGCGCTGGAGCGTCTCCGACACCGCCGAGTACGGCGACTACGTCTCCGGCCCGCGCGTCATCACCCCCGAGGTGAAGGAAAACATGAAGGCCGTCCTGGCCGACATCCAGTCCGGTGCCTTCGCCAAGCGCTTCATCGAGGACCAGGACAACGGCGGCATCGAGTTCAAGGAACTGCGCGCCAAGGCAGAGCAGCACCCCATCGAGGCCGTTGGCCGCGAGCTGCGCTCCCTGTTCTCCTGGCAGCAGCAGGACGTGGACTACGTGGAAGGCTCCGCAGCCCGCTAAGGCTGTCGGAAACTTACCCTTCACCAGGGGCCACGGTGAGGCCGGGTTCACACTTAACAATGTGAGCCCGGCCTTTCCGTCGGCCTAGACTTGTTCCATCCCCAGGACTGCAACGCAGAGGATCAGCCGTGTCAAAACCCGTAGTACTGCTCGCCGAAGAACTTTCCCCCGCCACCGTCGAGGCCCTCGGCCCGGACTTCGAAATCCGCCAGACCGACGGCGCCGACCGTTCCCAGCTGCTCTCGGCCATCAGCGACGTTGACGCCATCCTGGTCCGCTCCGCGACCCAGGTGGATGCGGAAGCCATTGCCGCGGCAACGAACCTGAAGGTCATCGCCCGCGCCGGCGTGGGACTGGACAACGTTGACATCAAGGCCGCCACCCAGGCCGGCGTCATGGTGGTCAACGCCCCCACGTCCAACATCGTCTCCGCGGCGGAACTCACTGTGGGCCACATCCTCAGCCTGGCCCGGCACATCCCGCAGGCCAGCGCAGCCCTCAAGGACGGCGAGTGGAAGCGTTCCAAGTACACGGGCATCGAACTGTTCGAGAAGAAGATTGGCATCATCGGCCTGGGTCGGATTGGCGCGCTCGTGGCCGCCCGGCTCAAAGGCTTCGATACCAAGATCCTTGCGTACGACCCCTACATCACTTCCGCCCGTGCAGCGCAGCTCGGCGTCCAGCTGGTCACCCTTGACGAGCTCCTTGCCCAGTCCGACTTCATCACCATCCACATGCCCAAGACCCCTGAAACCGTGGGCATGCTGGGCGCGGCCGCCTTCAAGAAGATGAAGAACACGGCCTACGTGGTCAACGTGGCCCGCGGCGGCCTGGTGGACGAGGAAGCACTCTTCACCGCACTGCAGGACGGCGAAATCGCCGGCGCCGGCGTCGACGTGTTCGCCAAGGAGCCCAGCACGGACCTGCCGTTCTTCAAGCTGGACAATGTGGTGGTCACCCCGCACCTGGGCGCGTCCACTGACGAGGCCCAGGAAAAGGCCGGCGTCTCCGTGGCAAAGTCCGTCCGTCTCGCCCTCGCCGGTGAGCTGGTCCCGGATGCCGTCAACGTCGCCGGCGGCGTCATCGCCCCCGATGTCCGCCCCGGCATCCCGCTGATCGAAAAGCTCGGCCGGATCTTCACCGCCCTGACCCACGATTCCCTGACCCAGTTCGACGTCGAGGTTGCCGGCGAAATCTCCTCGCTCGACGTCAAGGTCCTGGAACTGGCGGCCCTGAAGGGCATTTTCGCGGACGTCGTGACCGAGCAGGTCTCCTACGTTAACGCCCCGGTCATCGCGGAACAGCGCGGCATCAACGTCCGCCTGATCACCACTCCGGAAACGGAGTCCTACCGCAACGTCCTGACCCTGCGCGGCGCGCTGAGCGACGGCAGCCAGATCTCCGTGGCTGGAACCTTGACCGGACCCAAGCAGATCCAGAAGCTCGTGGGCATCAACGGCTTCGAGGTGGAAATCCCCATCAGCGAGCACGTGGTGGTGGTGGGCTACACCGACCGCCCCGGCGTCATCGGCACCATCGGCCACATCCTGGGCATGAACAACATCAACATCGCCGGCATGCAGGTGGCCCGCCACGACCAGGGCGGCCAGGTCCTTGCGCTGCTCACCGTGGACAGCTCCGTGCCGCAGCAGGTGCTGGACGCCATCAAGGCCGGCATCGGCGCGGACATGGTCCGGGAAGTGGACCTGGAAGACTAAATACCCCGGGAGTGACCGGGAAACGCCGTACCAACGGCCGCCGCCGGGCGTGTCCCGGCGGGGCCACATATGATTGGCCGGTCTGCTTACAATGGCTTGGTCCTGGTTCAGGACCAAGCCGGCAGGCCGGCCATCACCTTTTGCACATCCGTCCGTAGTCGTCCATGTCCGCCGGGGGGCACGGTGTGCGCACGCAATCCAGGTTTCAGGGAGTTCCATGAACGCCGTCCAGAGGTTCATCAGAAGCAAAGTGCTGCTGTTGACCGCTGCCATCTTGATCGCAGCCATGTGCTTGTCGGTCCTCGTCCAAAGCCAGTCCCAGGCCGCACTCAACCGGACCGTGGATGAAAATTCCCGCGGCCTCTACGACGTCCTCGTCCACGCCAAAGCGCCCGCCGGTGCCCTGCTGCAGCCGGAAATCGCCAACGGTACCGGCGGCATCAGCTTCGAACAGCTGGAGTCCATCAAGAAGCTGTCCGGCACGTCCGTGGCCGCACCCATCAGCCTGGTCTCCCGCGTGACCCAGAACCTCGAAGCGCCGCGCCTGGATGCCATGGATTACCTCGGCTACAACGCCGGGCTCGCCGGCACCGCGACGGCGGACCAGGCCGCCGGTGCCACGGCGCCGGACAAGTGGCCCGCCGCGGAGTCCGTCCTGAGTGACGAGACCAAAAAGTACCGGCTCACCGCCAGCGCGGTAAGTTCCGACGGCGTCTCCGAGCAGACCCTTTTCAAGTCCACGGCCGAGGGCACGCTGGGCAAGGCCAAACTCGTCGAGGAAAAGGCCGCCGGCGGCAGCAGCATCCGCATCGCGGCCCCCGAGGGCGAAACCGGCATCAAGTTCCCAGCCCCCGCCGGTGGATCCGAGCACAACCTGTTCAACCTGTCCGTGTCCCTGCCACTGGCGCCCGAAGTCACGGAATCCGTGTTGGCAGTCGACCCCGCGGCCGAGCGCGCCCTGCTGGGCCCGGCCGGGGACTTCCTGGCCCCGCTCGAAAAAGCCCCGCCCGCCGACGCCCGCAACGCCGGAGCCATCGGCCGCTATTTCGAAGGCCTGTTCACCAACGGAATCGGCCTGGACCAGCTGGAAGAAGGCCCCGACTTCCTGGGCGTCAAGCTCAAGTACTGGGCGCCGCTGATGACCCAGTACCAGCAGGCAAAGCGCAACGGCCAGCTCACCGCCGATTCCCAGGCGATCCCGCTGATCGTGCGCTCCGGCACTTCGCTGGACCTTAAGTACAACGTCAAGATCGAAGAGATCGACGACGCCGGCAAGGTGGTCAAGGACGTCGGAACCGTCTCCCGGTCGCTGGACAAGGACTACCTGCCGTTCGTCTCCAAGGACCCGTTCGTCCTGTCCTGGCCGGGCTCCACCGACCACTCGTCCCTGCTGGGCGCCACCGGCAACTTCAACCAGGGCCTTTACACACCAGCCACCTGGAGCACGGACTTTGCCGCCGCGCCGAAGTACACCGACGGCGAGGAGGCCGCCAACGGCGCCGTGGACAAGACCGCCGTCCCCGGCGAATGGGTGACCATCAACCGCCTGCCGGAAAAGAGCGCCAACGGCGCGCCCGTGGACCAGACCCAGCGCGAACCGGTTGACGAGCGGTCCTACCGCGAGAACCTGGCAACGGGTGAGAAGACGGCAGCCCCGCTGGCCATGGTCTACGGCACCTTCGACCCCGCCGCCGTGGCCGAGGCCGCCGGCGACGTCAACAAGCTTCCCCTGGGCGGCTACGACCCCACCCCCTTCACCCTGGTCAAGGATGCCGAGGGCAAGGACGTTCCTGCCACGGAGCTTGGGCCCTCGCTGAGCGCCACCGGACTCGCCAGCCAGTCGGCAGGCGCGATCACCGACTACTACGGGCTCGCCGCTGCCCGCGGCTACACGGACAACGCCGACGTGATCGACGCTGTCCGCGTCCGTGCCAAGGCGCCGGGGAGCTGGAAGGAAGCTCAGCCGGAGGTGGAGAAGCTCGCCGCCGAAATCCGGGACATGGGCCTGGAAGCCACCATCGTGGCCGGCTCCGCCCGCGAGGACGCCAGCATCTTCGTGCCCGGCTATTCCAAGGACGACGCCGGCAAGGAGTCCGCGCTGGGCACTGTCCAGCAGTCGTGGGTGCGGCAGAACGCGGCTGAAGCCGTGACCGGATCGCTCTCCGGAACCAACGTGACCCTGCTCTTCCTGACCTTGTGCGGTGCTGCCCTGCTGACCGGGGCGTCAACCGTGAGCTATATCCGCAAGCGGCGCAGCGAAGCCGGAACCCTCCGGGCCATGGGCTGGACCCAGCGGCGGATCCGCAGCTGGGTGCTGGAAGAGTTCGGCGTGGGTGCAGTGCTGCTGGCCGTGGCCGGCCTTGTCCTAAGCCTTGCCAGCTGGAGCCTTGCCACTGCCCTGGTGTGCGTTGCCGTCCTGCTGCTGTACATCGGTGCCGCGTTCTTTGCCGCACAGCAGCTCCGCCACCGCGACGTCATCGACCAGGAGCCGCAGCACGACGAGCGGCTTATTCCGGTGGATTCGCCGCTGACGTTCGCCAACCGCCAACTGGGCACCAACAAGTTCAACACACTGGCCCTGGCCGTGGCCGTCGGTGTTTTCGGTGCTGCCGTAGGCGGCCTCATCGCCCTGCTGATCGACATCCCCCGGGCGGCCGGAGCGAGCGCCCTGAGCGGGTTGGCTGCCGCCAGCGTGGCTTTGCCAAGCATCCTCCTGGCGCTGGCCGGCGTGGTGGTCGGCCTGGTGCTGACCCTGGTGACCGGAAGGTTCGAGCTGAACGCCAAGCGGCAGTACCTGGGCATCCTTGAGGCCATGGGCTGGAACCCGGACATGCTCCGCCAGGTCCGCCTGTTCGAAAACGCGCTGGTGGGAACCGTGGCCCTGCCCCTGGGCGTGCTGGGCGCCCTGGGCATCGGCCTCCTGCTGGCACCCTATGCCGCACTGTGGGCAGGCGTCGCCGGCCTCGTGGCTGTACTTTGCTGGATACCGATTGCAACGAAAGTGGTCCAATGACAAACCCGACCAATGTCCAGCGGAGCCGCAGGAGCGGCTCCGGCGAGGTTCCCCTGCAGACCCGCGCCAACACCATCGTCAAAGCGCCGGACCACGCCACCCCGCTGGAACTGAGCGACATCACCATCCGCTACGGCGGCGGCAAGGGCGGTGCCGAGCCCGTCAGCGTGGTGGAGGGCTTCGACCTGACCCTGCACGCCGGTGAGATGCACTGCGTCGCGGGCCGAAGCGGCTCCGGCAAGACAAGCATCCTGACCGTCGGCGCGGGACTCACGCTGCCGACGTCGGGCCGCGTCTTTTGGGAAGGTGATTCCCTGGAGAGCATGGGCGACGACGAAATCGCCGACCGCCGTCGTGCCCTCATCGGCTACGTCGACCAGGGCGGCGCCCTGATCGATGGCATGAGCGCCCTGGAGAACGTCCTCCTGCCCGCCGTTCCCGACGGTGAAGTGGACCAGCGGCGGGACATGGCCAAGGACCTCCTGGACCTGGTGGGCCTTGGCCGGCGCATGCGCCACCGTCCGGCGCAGCTGTCCGGCGGTGAGCGCCAGCGCGTCGCGATCGCCCGTGCACTGATCCTGGGTACCCGGGTCCTGGTGGTGGACGAGCCCACCGCCAGCCTGGACCGTGCCTCGGCCAACCGCATCATCAGCATCCTGAAGGACACCACTAACGACGGCATTGCCGTGCTGGTTGCGTCACACGACCACGAACTGGTCCGGCTCAGCGATACCCTGACTGAACTGATCTAGCCTGTCCCTCCGCACCGAAGGTAACCGTCCGCACGTGACTGCTTCAGAGAAGACGCCGTTCTACATCACCACGGCCATCACCTACCCCAACGGCGTGCCGCACATCGGCCATGCCTACGAGTACATCGCCACCGACGCCATGGCCCGGTTCAAGCGGCTGGACGGCTATGACGTGATGTTCCTGACCGGCACGGACGAGCACGGCATGAAGATCGCCCAGACCGCCGAAAAGGAAGGCATCACGCCCAAGGAACTGGTGGACCGGAACGCCGAGGTGTACAAGGCGGCACACGCCGCCCTCGGCATCACCTACGACCGCTTCATCCGGACCACGGATGCCGACCACTACGCAGCCTCGCAGGCCATCTGGAAAAAGATGGAAGCCAAGGGCGACATCTACCTGTCCAAGTACGAGGGCTGGTACTCGGTGCGGGACGAGGCCTTCTACGGCGAAGATGACACCGTGGTCAAGGACGACGGCGTGCGCTACTCGAAGGAAACGGACACCGAGGTGACCTGGACGGCGGAGGAGAGCTACTTCTTCCGGCTGTCCGCCTACCAGGACAAACTGCTGGCACTTTACGAGTCCCACCCGGAGTTCGGTGCGCCGCAGTACCGGTTCAACGAGGTCATCAGCTTCGTCAGGCGCGGGCTGGAGGACCTGTCGATCAGCCGCACCACCTTCGACTGGGGCGTACCGGTCCCCGGTAACGACAAGCATGTCATGTACGTCTGGGTGGATGCGCTGACGAACTACCTGACGGGCGTGGGCTATCCCGACGTCGAGTCGGA
This sequence comes from Arthrobacter sp. K410C, assembly GCF_059090105.1. NCBI lineage: Bacteria > Bacillati > Actinomycetota > Actinomycetes > Micrococcales > Micrococcaceae > Arthrobacter > Arthrobacter sp. K410C. The sequence continues at coordinate 172,371 of NZ_JBNHFJ010000001.1, read as the reverse complement.
GAAGTTCCGCAAGTTCTGGCCTGCGGACGTCCATATCATCGGCAAGGACATCTCCCGTTTCCACGCCATCTACTGGCCTGCGTTCCTGATGAGCGCGGGCCTGGAGTTGCCCAAGCGGGTGATGATCCACGGCTTCCTGCACAACAACGGCGTGAAGATGTCCAAATCGCTGGGCAACGTAGTGGCCCCGGCCGACTTCGTGGCACAGTACGGCCTGGACCAGGTGCGGTTCTTCTTCCTCCGCGAGGTCCCCTTCGGCGCGGACGGAAGCTACAACCACGAAGCCATCGTGGGCAGGATGAACTCGGACCTCGCCAACAACTTCGGCAACCTGGCGCAGCGGTCGCTGTCCATGGTGGCCAAGAACTGTGGCGGCGCCGTTCCTGTGCCTGGGGAGTTCACTGCGGCGGACACCGCCATCCTCGAGCAGGCCGGGGGGCTTCTGGAGACTGCCCGGTCCGCGTTCGAAAAGCAGGAATTCAGCCGGGCCCTGGAGGCCATCTGGGCGGTCCTGGGTGACACCAACGCGTACTTCGCCGACCAGGCGCCGTGGGTCCTGCGGAAGACCGACGTCGAACGGATGAACACCGTGCTTTACGTGACGCTTGAGGTGCTCCGGATCGTGGCCGTCCTGGCCCAGCCGGTGATGCCCGCCGCCACGGGGAAGCTGCTGGAAAGCCTGGGCCAGCCTGACGGCGAAGCCCGGCAGTTCTCCGCCATCGCCACTCCGATCGCCGCCGGGACTGCCCTCCCGGCACCGTCCCCGGTATTTCCGAAGTACGAGGAACCTGCCGGGGCCTGACAGCTGCCCCGGGCCGGCCTGGCCGGCCCGGGGCAGCCCGCCACCATGCAAGTAACCTACGAAAAGTCCAGCCTGACGATCTGTGGGGGACGAACGTTTTGTCGTTGCAACGCCCGCATAATGAGACGGCTTGACCAGCATCTGGATCGCTTGGCTACCCTGAAACTATGAGCGCATCCTCCATCGATCTCGCAGTTATCCCCGGCGACGGCATTGGCCCCGAGGTCATTGCCGAGGCAGTCAAAGTCCTGGAAAAAGCTGTTGCTGCAGAAGGGGTGGAGCTCAAGCAGACGCACTACAAGCTCGGCGCTGAACACTGGCTGGCAACCGGGGAGACCCTCCCGGACGAGGTCCTCGCCGACCTGCGGACCAGGGACGCCATCCTCTTCGGCGCAGTGGGTGCGGCCCCCGGCGATACCCGCATCCCGTCAGGCATCATCGAGCGCGAGATGCTGCTGAAGCTCCGCTTCAGCCTGGACCACTACGTCAACCTGAGGCCGTCGCGGCTGTACGGAACCGTGGGCAGCCCGCTGGCCAACCCGGGCCCCATCGACTTCATTGTTGTCCGTGAAGGAACCGAGGGCCCCTATGTGGGCAACGGCGGCAGCCTCCGGGCCGGCACCCCGCACGAGGTTGCCACCGAAGTGTCCCTGAACACCGCCCACGGCGTGGAGCGCGTGGTGCGGGACGCCTTCCGCCGCGCCAGTGCACGGGAGCGCAAGCACGTCACCCTGGTCCACAAGCACAATGTCCTGGTCTACGCAGGCCACCTCTGGAAGCGGACCGTGGAGACAGTCGCGGCGGAGTTCCCGGAGGTCACGCACGACTACCTGCACGTGGATGCAGCCACCATTTTCATGGTCACGGACCCGTCCCGCTTTGACGTGATCGTCACGGACAACCTTTTCGGCGACATCCTGACCGACCTTGCTGCCGCCGTCACCGGGGGCATCGGGCTGGCGGCATCCGGCAACATCAACATGGACCGTACCGCCCCGTCCATGTTCGAACCGGTCCACGGCTCCGCTCCGGACATCGCCGGCCAGGGCAAAGCAGACCCCACCGCCGCCATCCTGTCCGCCGCCCTTCTCCTGGACCACCTCGGCTACACTACGGCGGCCCGCAGGATCGAAGCGGCAGTGGTTGCCGACGTCGAAAAGCGCGACGGCGGCGCCCGCAGCACCAGTGCGATCGGCGACGCGATCGCGGCCGGGCTCTGACCCGCGCCGAGGCCTCCGGCATCGGGCGTAAGCTTGTCTCGAATCACCAAATGCCGCCCCTCCGTTCAGCGCTGAACCCGGGCGGCCGATCGTGGAGGAACCATGACCCAGACTGCCCACGGCGTCGAATTCAGCCAGCAGCTTTCGGCCAACCCGAAGTCTGCTGAAGAGCGTGCAGCCATCCTGGCGAACCCGGGATTCGGCAACCACTTCACCGACCACACCGCCATCGTTGACTACAGCGTCGATGAGAACGGTAAAGGCGGCTGGCACAACCCACGGGTGGAGGCCTACGGGCCGATTTCCCTGGACCCGTCCGCGGCCGTGCTGCATTACGGCCAGGAAATTTTCGAAGGGCTCAAGGCCTACCGCCACGCCGACGGCTCGGTGTGGACCTTCCGTCCGGAAGCCAACGCCGCCCGCCTCAACAAGTCGGCCCGCAGGCTGGCGCTGCCCGAACTGCCTGCCGAATACTTCCTCGGCGCCATCCGCGAACTGGTGGCCGTGGACAAGGAATGGGTTCCTGACGGCGACGGGGAGTCCCTGTACCTGCGGCCGTTCATGATCGCAACCGAGGCATTCCTTGGCGTCCGGGCCGCGCGCGAAGTCTCCTTCCGCGTCATCGCCTCACCGGCAGGCAACTACTTCGGCGGCGAGCTCAAGCCGGTGTCCATCTGGATTTCCCGGGAGTACGCGCGGGCCGGCCGCGGCGGCACCGGCGCGGCCAAGTGCGGCGGCAACTACGCTGCCTCGCTCATCGCGCAGCAGGAAGCCGAAGCCAATGGCTGCAAGCAGGTCCTGTTCCTCGACCAGTTCAATGACAACGCGGTGGAAGAGCTGGGCGGCATGAACGTGTTCTTCGTCATGAAGGACGGCTCGCTGGCCACCCCGGCACTCACCGGCACCATCCTGGAAGGCGTCACCCGGATGTCCGTCATCCAGGTGGCCAAGGACATGGGCCGGGAAGTCGCCGAGCGCAAGATCACCCTGGATGAGTGGCGCGACGGCGTCGCCTCCGGTGACATCACCGAGGTCTTTGCCTGCGGTACTGCCGCCGTCATCACCCCCATCGGAGTCCTCAAGGACGCCACGGAATTCATCGGATCCGAGGACGCCAAGGCGGGGGAGACCACCATGGCCATCCGTGAGCGGCTGCTCGGCATCCAGACCGGGACGTCCCCCGACACCCACGGCTGGCTGACCCGCCTGGCCTGAGCCGGGCCAGGTCCCGCCATTTCAAGGGTCCAGAGAACCACGACGGCGCCTCCCGGGCTTCTGCCCGGCAGGCGCCGTTCGTCACAGGACCCCTCAGCGGCGGGCGGCTTTCCTGGCAGCGTTCTTCAAGGCCTTGCGGGAGATCTGTCCTTCTCTGTTGCGGCATGGTCGTTGTCAACCCGGACACCCCGCTGTTCTATGCCGGGTGCAAGGCGGCGATGGTCCGGCGGCGATGCAAAGATGGGACGGTGACGTCCGCTTCCCGGCCCATCCTGCAGCGCAGCTCCGCCCTGACCCAATACATCCTGGCCCCCAATCCCGGGCCCATGAGCCTCGAGGGGACCAACTCCTACGTGGTGCGTGCCACCGGCTATTCCCGTGCAGTCGTGGTGGACCCGGGCCCGCTCGACGAGGGCCACCTGCGCGCGCTGGCTGCCGGCCCGGTGGAACTCATCCTCGTTACCCACCGCCATGCGGACCATACGGCAGGATCTGCCCGCCTGCATGACCTGACGGGAGCCCCCGTCCGTGCCGCTGATCCGGTGCATTGCCACGGCGGCGGAGAGCCCCTGCACGGAGGGGTGATCCACGCTGGCGGGCTGGAGATTCAGGTGCTGCCCACGCCCGGCCATACGTCCGATTCTCTGTGTTTCCATCTTCCGGAGGACGGCCCCCATGGTTCCGTGCTGACCGGCGACACCATCCTAGGCAGGGGTACCACCATGCTGGACTTCCCGGACGGCACGCTGGGGGACTACCTCAGCACTTTGGACAGGCTTGAGGCGTTGGGCCCGGCCACGGTTCTCCCGGCACACGGGCCCATACTGCCTTCCGTGGAGTCGATTGCCCGGGATTACCGCCTGCACCGGCAGGAGCGGCTCGGCCAGATCCGTGCGGCGCTGGAACAACTCGGCCGGGATGCTACGGCAGGAGAAGTGGCTGACGTGGTTTATGCCGACGTCGTCCCCTCCGTCCGGAAGGCTGCCGAAATGTCAGTCGCCGCCCAGTTGCACTACCTGCGCGGTGAAGGAAGCGGCCAGGCCCGAACGGTAGGGTAGGACCCATGCGTATTGCCAGGTTTGTTGTCGATTCTGATCCCCTTTACGGTGTTGTTGAAGGTGAACCGGGCAGTGAGGAAATCACTGTCATCCATGGTGACCCCTTCTTCAACGGTGTTGAGCGCACCTCCGTCCGCCACAAGCTGGAGGACGTCCGGCTGCTGGCCCCAATCATCCCCCGCAGCAAGGTCATCGGCGTGGGGCGCAACTACGTGGAGCACGCGCGCGAACTTGGCAATGAAGTGCCTGCGCAGCCGCTCCTTTTCCTCAAGCCCAACACCGCCGTTGTCGGCCCCAACGATCCCGTCGTGCTGCCGGAATTCTCGGAGGAAGTGTCCTTCGAGGCGGAACTCTGCGTGGTGGTCGGCCGGATCTGCAAGGACGTCCCGGAGGACCGCGTGGACGACGTCATCTTCGGCTACACCTGCGGGAACGACCTCACCGCCCGCGACGTCCAGAAGACCGACCTGCAATGGACCCGGGCCAAGGGTTTTGACACCTCGGCGCCGCTGGGCCCGTGGATCGAGACTGACCTCGACACCGAGGACCTGCAGATCCAGGGGCGGCTGAACGGCGAGGTGCGCCAGGACGGCAGCACCAGCCAGATGATCCGGGGCGTGCGGGAACTGGTCTCCGTGGTCTCACAGGCCTTCACCCTCCTGCCAGGAGACGTCATCATGACCGGAACACCTGCCGGTGTGGGCCTGGTGAATCCTGGCGACCGCTTTGAGGTGGAGATTGAGGGAATCGGACGCCTGTCCAATCCGATCGTCCGCCGCTGACACCAGCGGACAGCCGCCGGCATCTGCCGCCGCCCGCGCCGGGCGGCGGCAGCAGACGGTAAAGTTGGAGCCACTATGACTACTCCTTCTGCGTCCCCTGCTGCCTCCCTGCCATCCGTTTCAGCCGATACACCCGTGCGCGTCCGGTTTTGCCCCTCGCCCACCGGTACCCCGCACGTCGGCCTGATCCGGACTGCGCTCTTCAACTGGGCCCATGCCAAGCACACCAAGGGAACGTTCGTCTTCCGCATCGAGGACACCGATGCCGCACGCGACTCGGAGGAAAGCTACCAGCAACTGCTGGAAGCGCTGAAGTGGCTGGGCATCACCTGGGAAGAAGGGGTGGAAGTCGGCGGCCCGCACGAACCGTACCGGCAGTCGCAGCGCCTTGACCTCTACAAGGACGTCGTAGCCAAGCTGATCGCGGGCGGCTACGCCTACGAGTGCTACTCGTCCCCCGAGGAAGTGGAGGCACGCCACCGCGCCGCGGGACGCGATCCCAAGCTCGGCTACGACAACTTTGACCGCGAGCTCACCGAGGAGCAGGTGGCAGCGTTCCAGGCGGAAGGCCGCCAGCCCGTGCTGCGGGTGCGGATGCCCGACGAGGACGTCACCTTCACCGACCTGGTGCGCGGCGAAATCACGTTCAAAGCCGGCAGCATCCCGGACTACGTCATCGTCCGCGCCGACGGTTCGCCCCTGTACACCCTGGTGAATCCGGTCGACGATGCACTCATGGGCATCACCCACGTGCTGCGCGGGGAGGACCTGCTCTCGTCCACGCCCCGGCAGGTAGTCCTCATCCGGGCCCTGATGGACATCGGCGTGGCCAGCTATATGCCGGACTTCGGCCACCTGCCATACGTCATGGGTGAAGGCAACAAGAAGCTGTCCAAGCGGGACCCGCAGTCAAACCTTTTCCTCCTGCGCGACCGGGGCTTCATTCCCGAAGGCCTCCTCAACTACCTCTCGCTGCTGGGCTGGAGCCTGTCCGCAGACGAGGACATTTTCACGGTGGACCAGCTCATCGAGCACTTCGACGTGCACGACGTCCTTGCCAACCCGGCACGCTTCGACATCAAGAAGGCCGAAGCCATCAACGGCACCCACATCCGGATGCTGGCCCCTGAAGACTTCCGGGACCGGCTGGTGCCCTACCTGCGGAACGCAGGCCACCTGGGGGAGCAGCTCACGGAGCGGCAGGAGGAGATCCTCACCGAAGCGGCGCCCCTGATCCAGGAACGCATTGCCCTGCTGGGCGAGGCGCCGGACATGCTCGGGTTCCTGTTCAAGGATGATGAGGCCATCGACATTGCCGATGACGCCCGCAAGGGACTGCCGCAGAACCTCGGGGAAGTCCTGGACGCAGCCATTGCCGCGCTCGAGCCGGTGGAAGACTGGACGCCGGACAATATCCAGGCCGCGCTCAAGCAGGCGCTCGTGGAGGACCTCGGCATCAAGCCGCGCCTGGCCTTCGGCCCGGTCCGCACGGCCGTGTCCGGCCGCAGGATCTCGCCCCCATTGTTCGAATCCATGGTGATCCTGGGCAAGGAATCATCCCTGCGCCGGCTCCGGAACTTCCGCGGCTGATGACTGCTCCCGGCAAGGCGCGCAGCGGCGTCCTGAAGACACCCTTCGGGGCGGTCCGCGGTGTTCTCTTCGACATCGACGACACCCTGGTGGACCTTGAATACTCGATGACCACTGCCTTGCGGGAGGTCAGCGAACATCTCCTGCCCGGCCTGGACCAGGCCGGGTGGGAGCGGTTCGGGCGCATCTTCACGCACGAGACCACGCACTACTACGACCAGTACCTCGCCGGGGAAGTGACGTTCAACGAACAGCGCCTGCTCCGTGGCCGCGCGGCCCTGGGGCACTTCGGGGTTGAACTGGCTGACGGCCAGGAATCGCACCGGTGGCTCAACGCCTACATGGAGCGCCAGCCTGCCTACGTCAAGCCTTTCCCGGACGTCCTGCCGCTGCTGGATGTCCTGGACGGCGCAGGCATCCCTTACGGCGCCGTCAGCAACAACGTCCACGACTACCAGCGGGCCAAGCTGGACAGCGCGGGACTGGAACGTGTTTCACACCTGGTGGGCACGGACACGCTCGGCGTCGCCAAACCCAATCCGGCGATCTACCTCGAGGGCGTACGGCTGCTGGGCACTGCCGCCTCCGAAACGCTCTACGTGGGTGACAACCGGCTGCTGGATGCGGAAGGCTCGACGGCCGCCGGGCTGCTGGGCGTATGGCTGAACCGGACAGGCGAGCCGGTGACAGGGTTCGACGGCCACATGGTTGCCTCCCTGGACGGACTGGTAAGGCACGTCACACCCGGCCGATTTGTGCGAGCTGAAAGTCTCGGGTAGAGTATTTTCTCGTGCTGAGGCGCACGGAGCGGGGCAAAAGCCCTGAAGACCGGCCCGAAAGTGCCATTGGGATATGGTGTAATTGGCAACACTACGGTTTCTGGTACCGTCATTCTAGGTTCGAGTCCTGGTATCCCAGCTCTGGTTTGAGCGCCGGTTTTACGGCCTCGGGACAGAACAGTTTCAAACGGTCCGCCGATTTGGAACGCGAGCGAAGTGTGTGAAACAATCACTGAGCTTGACCAGCGGAAACGCTGGCAGGAAGTACACGGCCCCATCGTATAGCGGCCTAGTACGCCGCCCTCTCACGGCGGTAACGCGGGTTCGAATCCCGCTGGGGTCACCATCGAAATGGTCCCGGGCAGAAGCCCGGGACCATTTTTCTTTCTCCGGCTTTATCCCCGCCGGCCGGACAATTCCCCGGGCGATGCCAGGTGGACCTGACCATCCATAGGGGAGTCCCGCCGTCGGGTCGCCGCCTATTGAACCGCGTGAGCTGGCATGATGTTGCTGTGACCTCCCGGAACGAGCACGATGATGCAGGCCAGCCGGCGCAGACCGCCGAGGCGGTGGCGCTGCTGGAAAATGTGCGGAGCGCGCTTGCGGAGGTCAGCCTGCCGCTGGCGCTTCCGGGTGCTGATCTGGCCCGGCGCGAGGCGGCCGGTGCCGCCAGCCAGCTGGATGACTACATCCTTCCCCGGTACCGCAGCCTGGATGCTCCGCTGCTGGCCGTCGTCGGCGGCTCCACGGGCGCCGGGAAGTCGACGCTGGTGAATGCGCTCGTGGGCCATCCGGTAACCCGTGCAGGCGCCATCCGGCCCACTACCCGCCAGCCCATCCTGCTGCACAACCCGGCGGAGGCGGACTGGTTCGAAGGTCAGCGTGTCCTTCCTGGCCTCAGCCGGATCCGCGGCGCCCTCGCCGGGCAGGTTCCCGCCGGCCAGGCAACGCAAAGCCCTGGGACCGCGCCGTCGTCGTCGCTCGTCCTGCTGGCGGATCCCGCCGTTCCTGCCGGGATCGCACTGCTGGACGCCCCGGACGTCGATTCCATCGCGGATGAGAACAGGAGGCTGGCAGGGCAGCTGCTGGCGGCGGCAGACCTCTGGATCTTCGTCACCACCGCCAACCGCTACGCCGACGCCGTTCCCTGGAAGCTGCTGCTGGACGCGGCCGCCAGGGACATCATGGTGGCCGTGGTGCTGGACAGGGTTCCGCCAGGGGCGGAGGCTGAAGTCAGCGGGGACCTCCGGTTGCTCCTGGACAGGGAGGGCCTGGGTGGTGCGCAGCTGTTCATCATTCCGGAGACCACACTGGATTCAAGCGGCATGCTGCCGGCAGCAGCTGTCCGTCCGTTAGCCACATGGCTGCAGAACCTCGCAGCGGACGCCGCCGGCCGCTCGGACGTCGCCCGGAGGACCCTCAACGGGGCCGTCCGGGCACTGGCCGGCAAGGTTTCCGCAATTGCCCTGGCGGCGGCAGAGCAGCGGCGCGCAGCCGGCAGCCTGGAGTCGGACGCCGTGTCGGCCTACCGGGACGCAGCGGAGCGAATTATGGACGCCACCCGGGACGGCGCGCTCCTGCGCGGTGAAGTCCTCGCCCGGTGGCAGGACTTCGTTGGTACGGGCGAGTTCTTCCGGGCCTTGGAGCAGAACGTCGGACGCTTCCGGGACCGGCTCGGTGCCTTCTTCCGGGGCGAACCGCCCCCCGCCGTCCGGGTGGAGGCCGCCATCGAGACAGGCCTGCAGGCCGTCATCCTGGACGAGGCAGCCAACGCCGCCGAGGAGACCGACCAGCGCTGGCGGTCCGATCCGGCCGGGCGTCAACTGCTGGGGACGGACGATCTGTCCGGTACTGCTCCGGTCTTCGCCGACCGGGCCGCTGCCGAAATCCGTGCGTGGCAGGAGGCGCTCATGGAGCTCATCCGGACAGAGGGCCAGGGCAAGCGGACCCAGGCCCGCTGGTTGTCCTTCGGCATCAACGGCCTCGGCGCCGCGCTGATGATCGTGGTTTTCTCGATGACCGCTGGACTTACAGGCCTGGAAGTCGGTGTTGCCGGCGGTACTGCCGTGGTGGGCCAGCGGCTGCTGGAAGCGGTGTTCGGCGAGGATGCAGTCCGCCGGATGGCCGAAAAGGCGCGGGAGGACCTCGCCGTCCGGTGCCGGCAGCTGCTCGATGAAGAGCAGCAGAAATTCCTTGACCGGCTGCCGGAAGGCGTTGAAGGCACTGAAGGCGTCCTTGCGGCACAGTCCAATGCCCTGGTCCGGCTGGCAGGCAGCGCGTGAGCCGCCACAGTGCGGCCAGGGAGGCTTCCCGGCTGGACGGCCGGCTCCAGGCGCTCGACGACGCCCGCGGCCTCGGCGAAGGCGTCCTTCCCGATCAGGCGCTGGAGGAAGTCGTGGCTGTCCTGGACAGGGCCAGTTCCCGCCGGTCACTGTCCGCAGACCACACCGTGGTGGGCTTCTTTGGTGCCACGGGCAGCGGCAAATCCTCCTTGTTCAACGCGGTCAGCGGCGCAGAAATTGCGACGGCGGCGGCCCGCCGACCCACGACATCGGAACCTTTGGCCGGGGTCTGGGGAGCGGACGGCAGCGGGCCGCTCCTTGACTGGCTCGAAGTCCGCAACCGGCACCACGCGGCCGCCGTGGACGGCTTCGCGGATGAGGAGACAGGGCTGATCCTTCTGGATCTGCCCGATTTCGACTCCACCCGCGAAGCCAACCGTGAGGTGGTACAGCGGATGGTAGGCCTGGTTGACGTCCTGGTGTGGGTCCTGGACCCGCAAAAGTATGCCGACGCGGCAGTCCATCACGGCTTCCTCGCGCCGCTCGCCTCCCACGGGGCGGTGACCCTCGTGGTGCTTAACCAGGTTGACCGGCTGCCAGTGCCGGACGTGGAACCGGTGCTCCAATCCCTCCGCGCCATCCTGGCGGGCGACGGCCTCGGCCAGGTGAAGGTGCTGTCCACGTCCGCGGTGACGGGTGCCGGCATCGATACCTTGCGGGCGGCCATCCGGTCCGTTGCCGTCCAGCGCAGGGCCCAGTCGCAGCGGTTGGCTGCAGATGTGTCCAAGGCAGGCCGGGAACTGAGGGCAACCTCAGGGGACGGGGAAGCCGCCGGGGTTGCCCCTGGGGCAAAAGCCAGGCTTGCCGATGAACTGGCAATCGCGGCGAATGTGCCTGTTGTAGTAAGCGCCGTTTCCCGGTCCTACCGGCTGGAAGCGGCGCGGCGGACCGGCTGGCCCGTCACCCGGTGGCTTTCCAGGTTCCGTCCGGACCCCCTGCGCCGGCTCAATCTCCGCAGCAGCACGCCGGCCGAGCTGAACCGGACGTCACTGCCGTCCGCCGGTGCCCCGGAGCGTGCCCGGACGGACGCCGCCGTGCGGGCGTTCGCCGACGCCGCCAGTGCCGGCGCGCCCGGACCGTGGCGCGCCGCCATCAGGAGCGCAGCCCGGGAAGGCCGTGAAAGGCTGCCGGATGCCCTGGACCAGGCGATCGCCGGGACTGACATCGGCGCCAACCGCAAAGCATGGTGGTGGGGCCTCTTCAATGTGATGCAGTGGCTGGCGCTTCTGACGGTGCTGGGCGGACTTGGCTGGCTCGGCGTGCTCGCCGGCCTGGGCTACTTCCAGATGCCCGTGCCGGAAGTGCCGCGCGTGGAAGGCTGGCCCATACCCACCCTGATGGCCACGTCCGGCGTGGTGCTGGGGGTCTTCCTTGCCGTCACCGGCCGGATCGTTGCCGCCGGTGCCGCAAGCTCCCGGGCCAAGAGGGCGCGGAAGCGGCTGAACAAAGCCGTAGCAGCCGTGGCCCAAAAGCTGATCGTGGAGCCGGTGGAGGTGGAGGTGACCAGGCTCGCCGCCTTCAACGCCGCCTTGAGGCGTGCCGGGGAAAGCTAGGAACGAGCCCGCGGACCGGCTCCTACCGCTGCCCGCCGGCCCCCTCCAGCGCGGCCGCGGCGTCACGGACCTTGATGAGCGTCCGCAGGTTGCGCGTTGTGGTGGCTGACTTGAACTTTGCCTTTGCCGAGAGCTTGCTGAAGGGGCTGTCCAGCGTTTCGCCGGCCGGTGCCAGCCAGGCCAGGGCTTCCGGGCCGAGCCGCTGTTGATGGTTGCCCTCGAGGGCGGCACCGGCGGCGTCAAGGTCGTCCAGCACCCTGGGGTCCGACGACAGCGTGATGTAGGTATGGGTGGACTTGTCGTCCGCCGGCCAGGGGCAGGCTTCCACCAGCGCAGCCACCCGGGCTGCGTCCAGGACCACCACCCAGGCCTCGTAGCCGAAGGCGGTGCGGAGGCACTCTTCGCATTCGCGCTTGACGGCACCGGCATCACGGCTGCTGGTGAGCACCACGTTTCCGCTGGCCAGCAGGGTCTTTGCGTCGGCAAAGCCGCAGCCGTTCAGGGCCTCGCGCAGATCCGCCATCCTGATATTGATCCCGCCCACATTGATGCCGCGAAGGAACACCGCATAGCTGCCCATGGGCACAGCCTAGCGCCCGGGGCCTGGCGCCGCGCGGGACCCGTCAGTCGTTGTTCTTGCGCAGGGCCTCGGTGAGGATGCGCCCGGCGTTGCACACCACTTCCGCGTGCAGCCGGCCGGGCTGGCGGGTGAGCCGCTCGATGGGACCGGAGATGGACACGGCGGCGATCACGCGGCCGGACGGGCCGCGTACCGGTGCAGAGACGGAGGCGACCCCCGGCTCACGTTCGCCGAGGCTCTGGCCCCAGCCCCGGCGTCGTACGCCCGCCAGCACGGTGGGCGTGAAACGGGCGGACTGCAGGCCCTCCAGCAGGCGGTCGTGGTCCTCCCACGCAAGAAGCACCTGCGCAGCTGATCCTGCCTTCATGGACAGCTGGGTGCCGACCGGAATGGTGTCGCGCAGGCCGATGGGGCGTTCCGCCGAGGCCACGCATACGCGCCAGTCGCCCTGGCGGCGGAAGATCTGCGCGCTCTCGCCGGTGGCGTCCCGGAGCTGCATCAGGACAGGTCCAGCGGAGGCGATCAGGCGGTCCTCGCCCGCGGCGGACGCCAGCTCAACGAGCCTGCTGCCCAGGACGAAGCGTCCCTGGATGTCCCGGCTGACCAGCCGGTGGTGGACCAGCGCGAGGGCAAGGCGGTGGACAGTGGGCCGCGCCAGGCCCGTGGCAGCCACCAGCTGTGCGAGCGTGGTGGGGCCGGCCTCGAGTGCATCAAGCACCTGGGCAGCTTTATCAATGACACCGACTCCACTAGAATTGTCCATGTAATGATATTGCCGTCTCAATATCTGAGATGCAAATCTTTCGGCTGGCGCACGGTGAAGCCGTCCTGATTCAGTTGGAACAATCAATCACAACAGCAGTGAAGGGAGCTGGCCATGGCAAAGACATTGGCCGAGAAAGTCTGGGACGCGCACGTGGTGCGCAAAGGTGACGGCGACGGAGCCAACGCCCAGCCCGACCTTCTCTTCATCGACCTTCACCTGGTCCACGAGGTCACGTCGCCGCAGGCCTTCGAAGGCCTGCGGCTGGCCGGACGCAAGCTGCGACGTCCGGACCTGACCATTGCCACGGAGGACCACAACACTCCGACGCTGGACATCGACAAGCCTATCGCCGACCTCACCAGCCGCACCCAGATCCAGACCCTGCGTAACAACTGTGCCGAGTTCGGCGTCCGGCTGCACAGCCTGGGCGACGCCGAACAGGGCATCGTGCATGTGGTGGGCCCGCAGCTGGGGCTGACCCAGCCCGGCATGACCGTGGTTTGCGGCGACTCCCACACCTCCACCCATGGTGCCTTCGGTGCGCTGGCGATGGGCATCGGGACGTCCGAGGTGGAGCATGTGATGGCCACCCAGACGCTCTCCCTGAAGCCGTTCAAGACCATGGCCATCAACGTTGAGGGCACCCTCCGTCCCGGGGTTACCGCCAAGGACATCATCCTCGCCGTTATCGCCAAGATCGGCACCGGCGGTGGCCAGGGCTACGTTCTGGAATACCGCGGATCAGCCATCCGCGCCCTGTCCATGGAAGCCCGGATGACCATCTGCAACATGTCCATCGAGGCGGGCGCCCGCGCCGGCATGGTGGCGCCGGATGAAACCACCTACGAATACATGAAGGGCCGCCCGCACGCGCCGGAGGGCGCCGACTGGGACGCCGCCGTCGAATACTGGAACACGCTGAAGACCGACGACGACGCCGTTTTCGACGCGCAGGTGGACCTGGACGCCAACGCCCTGGAGCCCTTCGTTACCTGGGGCACCAACCCGGGCCAGGGCGTATCGCTGTCCGAATCCGTGCCGTCGCCGGAGGACTTCGGCGACGAGAACGCCAAGGCGGCAGCGGAGCGCGCCCTGCAGTACATGGGGCTTGAGGCCGGCACGCGCATGAAGGACATCCGCGTCGACACCGTCTTCCTGGGTTCCTGCACCAACTCCCGGATCGAGGACCTCCGTGCAGCGGCTGACATCATCCGGGGCCGGGAAAAGGACCCGCAGGTCCGCATGCTGGTGGTTCCCGGGTCCGCGCGGGTCCGCCTGGAGGCCGAGGCCGAGGGCCTGGACCGCGTGTTCAAGGACTTCGGTGCCGAATGGCGCTTCGCCGGCTGTTCCATGTGCCTGGGCATGAACCCGGACCAGCTGGAGCCGGGGGAGCGCTGTGCCTCCACCTCCAACCGCAACTTCGAAGGACGCCAGGGCAAGGGCGGCCGCACCCACCTGGTGTCCCCGGTGGTTGCCGCGGCAACAGCCATCCGCGGCACGCTCAGCTCGCCGTCGGACCTCGGCCCGGCCCCTGAACCGGCGGCGAAGCCTGCCGGAACCGCCATCCGCACCGACGCAGCCTAGGAGCCAGCCATGGAAAAGTTCACCAAGCACACCGGCGTCGGCGTCCCGCTGCGCCAGAGCAACGTCGACACCGACCAGATCATCCCCGCGGTCTACCTCAAGAGGATCACCCGCACCGGCTTCGAGGACGCCCTGTTCTCCGCCTGGCGCAAGGATCCTTCGTTCATCCTGAACCAGGAGCCGTTCAAGGCCGGTTCTGTCCTGGTGGCCGGCCCGGACTTCGGCACCGGGTCCTCGCGTGAGCATGCGGTGTGGGCCCTGAAGGACTACGGCTTCAAAGCGGTCCTTTCATCCCGGTTCGCGGACATCTTCCGCGGCAATTCGGGCAAGCAGGGACTGCTCGCCGCGCAGGTGGCCCAGGATGATATCGAGCTGATCTGGAAAGAGCTGGAGAATGCTCCGGGCACCGAAGTTACAGTGGACCTGGAATCCAAGACAGTGGTGTGCGGCAACATCGTGGCGCCGTTCGAGATCGACGACTACACCCGCTGGCGCCTGCTGGAAGGCCTGGACGATATTGGGCTGACCCTGCAGCACGAGGCGGACATCACTGCGTACGAGGCCACCCGCCCCGCCTTCAAGCCGAAAACCCTGCCGGCCAGGCTTTCCTGACCGCTCCAGAGCTTCCGTCCGCAGTACCCGGGCCCCGCCACACCACGTCGGCGGGGCCCGCGTATTTCGGTTCGGTAACACGACCTCCTATGCTTGGTTGGAGCCTTTGCAAGGATTTGGGGGCGAGTAATCGTGAGGAAACCGGTATATGAGTAGTGTTCTGACAATCCGCGGCGGAGTCCCGCTTACAGGCCGCGTCAGCGTCCGGGGGGCAAAGAATCTGGTTCCCAAAGCCATGGTGGCCGCGCTGCTGGGCAATGAACCGTCGGTGTTGCGGAACGTCCCGGAAATCAAGGACGTGGAGGTCGTCACCTCCCTGCTGCAACTGCACGGCGTCACGGTGGTCAAAGACCCTGTCAACGGAGATCTCACCCTTGATCCCAAGGACGCGAAGACGGCGCCGAGCACTGCGATCGACGCGCACGCCGGCGATTCCAGGATTCCCATCCTGCTCTGCGGACCCTTGATCCATGCGATCGGCGAAGCTTTCATCCCGGACCTGGGTGGCTGCAAAATCGGCGACCGCCCCATCGACTACCACCTGGATGTCCTCCGCCAGTTCGGAGCCGTGGTGGAGAAGCGTCCCGGCGGTATCCACATCTCCGCCCCCAAGGGACTTCACGGCGCCAAGATTTCCCTGCCGTACCCGTCGGTGGGCGCCACGGAGCAGGTGCTTTTGAGCGCCACCCGCGCCGAAGGCATCACGGAGTTGTCCGGTGCAGCAACCGAGCCCGAGATCATTGACCTCATCGCCGTGCTGCAAAAGATGGGCGCCATCATCAGCGTCCAGACCGACCGGACCATCCGCATCGAGGGTGTCCGCGACCTGGGCGGCTACAACCACCGTGCCCTGTCCGACCGCAACGAGTCCGCATCCTGGGCCTCCGCCGCCCTGGTCACCCGCGGCGACATCTTCGTTGAGGGTGCATCGCAGCGCGACATGATGACTTTCCTGAACACCTACCGCAAGGTGGGCGGCGGAATGGACATCGGCGAGGACGGGATCCGTTTCTACCACCCGGGTGGAAAGCTGAACCCGCTGGTCCTGGAAACCGACGTCCACCCCGGCTTCATGACCGACTGGCAGCAGCCGCTGGTGGTGGCCCTCACGCAGGCTGAGGGCGTGTCCATCGTCCACGAGACGGTCTACGAGAACCGGTTCGGCTTTACAGACGCCCTCATCAGGATGGGAGCCAGCATCCAAGTCCACCGCGAATGCCTGGGGAGCGTCCCCTGCCGGTTCGGGCAGCGGAACTTCCTGCATTCGGCAGTGATTTCCGGCCCCACCCAGCTCAAGGGAACAGACATTGACGTGCCGGACCTCCGCGGCGGCTTCAGCCACCTGATCGCCGCGCTGGCAGCTACCGGAACCTCACGGGTCACCGGCATCGACATCATCAACCGTGGCTACGAGCGCTTCACCGAAAAGCTCGCCGGACTCGGTGCCGATTTCGACATCACCACCAAGAAGTAGCGGGGGACGGTGAAGGAATCGGCCAAGAGCCGCGCGACCTTCGTGGCGGTCGCGGCGATAGTACGTCCCCTGTTCAACCTCATGATGGACAAGAAGTGGGAGGGCACCGAAAAGCTGCCCGCGGGAGGCTTCATTGCCGCGCCAAACCACTGCACCGAGATCGACCCCCTGATCATCGGCCACCTCCTCTACAACCACAAGCGCGCGCCGCACTTCCTTGCGAAGTCCGCACTCTTCAAGGTTCCGGTCCTGGGCTGGGTACTGCGGGCCACCAAGCAGATCCCGGTGGAACGTTCGACGGCGGGGGCGAACCGATCCCTGCAGGTCGCCCAGGAAGTGGTCGCCGAGGGCGGGGCCATCATCATCTACCCCGAGGGAACCCTCACCCGCGATCCCGACCTGTGGCCGATGAAGGGCCACACCGGCGCGGCACGTCTGGCCCTTGAGGGCGGCATCCCCGTGGTGCCGATTGCCCACTGGGGCGCGCACGAGGTCTTTCCGCGCTATGGCAAACGGTTCCATCTCTTCCCGCGGAAAAAGTCGCGGGTTGTTGTTGGCGAGCCGGTGGACCTCAGCGCGTTCTCCGGAAAGCCCCTGGACAAAGCCACCCTCACGGCGGCCACCGACGTCATCATGGACGCCATCACCGGCCTCCTGGCTGACCTGCGGGGTGAGCAGCCGCCGGCCGAGCGCTGGGATCCGGCGCGGAAGCAGCAGGCAAAGCACGGGAGGTTCGTTGAACGCGGACAGCAGCAGTCCGCCAACGGGACGGATGCCCAGTGACGCTTAACGCGGACCTGACCGGTTCTGCGCAGTCCGTGGCCGTGCTCGGCGCCGGATCATGGGGGACCACATTTGCGAAGATCCTGGCCGATGCCGCCATTGCCGCGGACTCGCCGCGGGCCATCAGGGTCTGGGGCCGGCGCGCCGAAGTGGTTGAACAGATCAACGGCAGCCATCGCAATGAGCAGTACTTGAAGGACATCGCCCTTCCCGCCAGCATCACAGCCTCCACCGACGTCCGTAAGGTGCTCCACGGGGCCGACCTCGTGGTCCTGGCGGTCCCGGCCCAGTCACTGCGGCCGCAACTGCGGGAATGGAAGGCCCTGATCTCGCCGGGGGCCATCGTTGTTTCCCTCATGAAAGGCCTTGAGCTCGGCACCGACGCACGCATGAGCCAGGTCATCCAGGAGGAGCTGGACCTGCCCAACGACCGGATCGCCGTCGTCTCCGGCCCCAACCTGGCCATGGAGATTGCCCGCGAGGAACCCACCGCCTCCGTGGTGGCCTGCGCGGAACCGGCAGTCGCCGGCTGGCTGGCAAGAAGCTGCACCGCGCCGTACTTCCGGCCCTACACCACCTCGGACGTGGTGGGTGTCGAGATCGGCGGCATCGTCAAGAACGTCATCGCTCTGGCCGTGGGCATCTGCGAGGGCAAGCAGATGGGGGACAACACCAAGGCTTCGGTCATCACCCGCGGACTTGCGGAAACCTCACGGCTGGCCCTGGCTTTGGGCGGTGATGCGAAAACCATGGCCGGGCTCGCCGGCCTGGGCGACCTGGTGGCCACCTGTTCGTCGCCGCTGTCCCGGAACCATACCGCCGGGCGGCTTCTCGGCCAGGGCCTCACCCTCGAGGAAGTGGGCCAGAAGATGACCCAAACAGCCGAGGGCATAAAGTCGGGCCAGGCCGTGCACGAACTGGCGGGCAAGCTTGGCGTGGACATGCCCATCACGGCCGCCGTCGTGGCAGTGCTTGCCGGCAAGCTGTCCGTTAACCAACTGGGGACTGTCCTGCTGTCCCGGGAACTGAAACCTGAAGGCGATTACTGACCATGTCCCATGACAACCTGACCGCAGGCAAACCGGCCAAACCCCGGGTCGCGGTACTTTTCGGCGGCCGCTCCAGCGAGCATGCCGTCAGCTGCGTCACCGCTGCCGGAGTTCTCGGCGCCATTAACAAGGACAAGTACGAGGTGATTCCGATCGGAATCGCCAAGTCCGGGCAGTGGGTGCTGGCCTCCGCCGACACCGCCCAATGGTCCCTTTCCTCATCGGCGCTGCCGGAGGTTGCGCCGTCGGCGGAAACTGTCACGCTCGCCGAGATCGGCGGCGAGCACCAGCTGATCGTGGCGGCACCCAACGAAGTCCCGAAGGAGCTGGGGACCGTTGACGTGGTCTTCCCGTTGCTGCACGGCCCGTTCGGCGAGGACGGCACCATCCAGGGACTGCTGGAGCTTTCAGACACCCGCTACGTCGGCGCCGGGGTCCTGGCCTCCGCGGTGGGCATGGACAAGCACTTCATGAAGGTGGTCTTCGAGGCTGCCGGGCTGCAGGTGGGCCCATACATTGCTGTCACGGACCGGCAGTGGCGCAAGGATCCGGAAGCCGTCCGCAAGCAGGTGGATCGGCTCGGTTTCCCCGTTTTCGTCAAGCCGGCCCGCGCCGGTTCGTCCATGGGGATCTCCAAGGTGGACTCCCTGGAGCACCTGGACGCCGCCATCGAGGCGGCACGCCGGCATGATCTCAAGCTTGTCATTGAGGCAGGAATTACGGGCCGCGAGATTGAGTGCGCCGTGCTGGAAGGCAGGGGCACCGACGCCCCGCGGACCTCGATGCCCGGCGAGATTTCCGTGGCCGGCGGCGGCCACCAGTTCTATGACTTCGAGGCAAAGTATGTGGAGGACAATGCAGCGGCACTGAGCTGTCCCGCCGACATCCCCGAGGAAGCCATCGCCCGGGTCCGTGAACTTGCCGCGGCAGCGTTCGACGCCGTCGGCGCCGAGGGGCTGAGCCGGGTGGATTTCTTCTACACGCCCGAAGGCGAACTGGTGATCAACGAGATCAACACTATGCCGGGCTTCACGCCCAAGAGCATGTACCCGCAGATGTGGGCCGCGTCGGGGCTGAGCTATCCCGACCTGATCGACGAGCTCATCCACCTGGCGCTGAACCGGAAGACGGGCCTGCGCTGACGTGCCCCCGGAGGGCCCTTCCGGAGTATTCCGGAGGGGCCTTCCTATTGGCTCTGCGGCAGGTCCTGCAGCTCTTCCTGGCCAACGCAGTTCCGGGTGGCAGGGATTTTTCCGGCCGATGTGGCAAGGTCAGCGAGGACCGTGGCCGAACTGATCTTGTCAGGATCCATGAGGATCTCGGTGGCCGGTTCACGGCCATAGGTTGTCAGTGTCCACACCGGGTCGCCCTCCTTGATGACCCAGTCAATGCCGTTCACGGTCACGCACCGGTCTGTCGTCGGCCCTGGCACATTGACACCGCAGCGCAGGATGACCAGGGACGGGTCGCCCCATGCCGCGGTTCCCTGGCTGTTGGTCTTCCGCAACTGCGCTTCTCCAATCGCATCCGGCAGTGACACCATCATGGGGGCGCAGGCCGGATTGGCAGCATCCTTGGCGGCTGTGACGTCCACGGCAGGGGAACACCCGGCCAGGGAGAAAGCGGCAAGTGCTCCAACCAGTGCAATCCTGGCGGCACGGACGGGCAGGGAAGGCGTGGGGCGGTGCATTTTTCCATCATCCCGGCTTGCGCGTGGCAAGACCAATCGCCCGGCTGTTCCCTCTTGACAGCGCCCGGCTGCCGAAGTGCCCTGTTGCTTACGCGCCCTTATAAGCTGGCTTCATCATGAAAAATACCGCTGTTGCTGTGCCATCCCACAGGCTGGATCCAGAAGCAAAGACATCCCGGCCCATCCGCGCACGCAGCATCAGGGCAGCGGGTGTGCTTGCCGCCGTCGCGGGCCTGGGCTTCCTCGCATGGTTCCGGCTTCCGGAAGTGACCCGTGGCACGCTCTGGGCCGAGGACGCGGCAGTCTTCCTGGCCGACACGATGTCCATCGGTGCCTGGCAAAGCATCACCGACCCCTACGCGGGCTACCTGCACACCATCCCGCGGATTGTTTCCGGCATTGCCTATACGGCCGCTCCAATCGACGCCTATGCCACCCTTGTCTCCTTCCTGAGCTGCGTGGTGGTGGCCGCAGTTTCCGTGGCCACCTACTTCTTGTCCGCGCAGATTTTCCCCCACCGGAGCTACCGCCTGATGCTGGCCCTGATCCCGGTCCTGGTCCCCCTGGGCCCCCTTGAAGTCCTGGGGAACGTTGCCAACCTGCACTGGTACCTGCTCTGGCTCTGCCCATGGCTGCTGGTTTACGAGCCGCGTGGATGGGTGGGGCGTGCCGGGCTTTTTGTTGCCACCCTGGCCGCCGCCACCACCGAGATCATCGTGGGTATCTTCCTGCCCCTGGCCCTGTGGTCACTGGTGAAAAGGCGGAACTATGCGGCCCCGCTGGCCTTGGTTGCCGGCATCGGGCTCCAGTTGCTGGCGACGGTCGCGGATCCCCGCTACGCGGAAACGCCCCGCCTGGACTCCATGCAGCCATTGTCCGTCATCTACGGATTTATCCTGCAGGCGGTCGGCTCGATCTGGGAACAGGACGCCGGCAGGATGGCGCTGAACGTCGTGACTTTCGGTGGCTTTGCCGTCGTTGTCCCCTCCATCATCATTCTCGGGCTGCTCACCTACATCGCCGTCTACGGGCGCGCCCGCTGGAAAGTTGCAGCCCTGTATGCGGCGGGCGCTGCCGCGGCCTGCTGGGCGGCCGCCACGGTGCTCAATCCCTCACCGGAATTCGATTTCGCGAACTTCTCGAAGGACGACTGGCTGTCCGGCTTCACGTTCTTCCGCTATGCGGTTACGCCTTCCATGTTCCTGCTTGCCCTGGTGCCCATGGCCTGCGCCGTGGCTGAGGACAGGGGGGTCATCGGGCGCAACCGGGCCAGGTACCTGGCTCCTGTCCTGATGGCGGTTTTCCTGTCCACCAGCTATTTCGAGGCAACGCCTGCCAGGCAGACCGGGCCCGAGTGGACAACCGGGGTCCAGGCTGCCGCCGCACAGTGTACGGCTGACCCCTCGCTGGCCGAGGCTGTCATCGCGGTGACGCCCGCCACCTGGCAGGTGGCCGTTCCGTGCCGGGTGCTGTCCGGCCGGTAGGTGGGCGGCCCGAAGGCACCCATTGTCAGGGCCGCGCTGTAGCGTAGTGCCGTGCCTGAAAAGCCCCTGAGCAACAGTGAATCCATTCCCGCCGGCGGGAGCAGCGCCGGTCCTGTACCTCCGGACTCCTTTATCCTGGAGCCCGGCAGCCCGGAACGGCAGCCGGTCGTGGCCGGACTGTCCGAGGCCGAACTGCTGGCCAGGATCTTTCCCAGGCTTGCCATGGACAACCGGCACACCGAGGCCACACTCCTTGGCCCGGGGGATGACGCGGCGGTGCTTGCCGTACCCGACGGACGAACCGTCATCAGCATCGATACCCAGGTCGAGGACCAGGATTTCCGCCTTGCCTGGGCCAACGGCTACCGCACCACCGGCTACGACGTGGGGTGGAAGGCAGCAGCGCAGAACCTCAGCGACATCAACGCCATGGGGGCAACCGCAACATCCATGGTGGTAAGCCTTACGCTGCCGCCGGACACCCCGGTCAGCTGGGTTGAGGACCTGGCGGACGGGCTCACCGCGGGGATCCGGGAACTCGGTGCAGGCCGCTGCTCGGTTGCCGGAGGCGACCTGGGCCGGGGGCGGGAAATCTCCGTTACGGTGGCCGTCCTGGGAACGCTCGACGGCGGCGCCGCGGTCCTGCGTTCCGGTGCGCGGCCCGGCGATGTCCTGGCGCTGGCAGGCACGGCAGGCCACGCTGCTGCGGGCCTCGCGCTGCTCGAATCGGAGGTACCCGTGGACCGTATCAGCCCGGAACAGCGGGTGTTCCTCGATTTGCAATGCCGGCCGCGGCCTCCACTGTCGGCCGGTCCTGCTGCCAGGACTGCCGGGGCCAGCGCCATGCTGGACGTTTCGGACGGACTGGTCCGCGATGGCAGCCGGCTGGCGGTTGCCAGCCAGGTGGCTGTTGACCTCGACCCAAAGCAACTGGTGCGGCTGGCATCCGTCCTGCAGCCGGCCGCAGAGCTGCTCGGAGTCGATGCCAAGGAATGGATCCTCAGCGGCGGGGAGGACCACGGGCTGCTTGCCACATTCCCGTCCGGCATTCAGCTGCCTCCCGGATTCACTGCGATAGGCTCGGTACAAGCACTGGGAATCAACGAGGTTCCGGGCGTCAGGATTGCGGGCCGGTCCGCGGACACCGGGGGATGGGATCACTTTGCACACTAAGGTTGCCGCCAACGCGCAAGCGATGAAGAGGTGGCTGGGTAAGGCTGAAACTGCCCTGGGCAACCACAGCGACCGCCTGAACGCCATCAATATTTTCCCCGTGGCAGACGGGGACACCGGCACCAACCTGTACCTGACCGTCCGGGCAGCAGCGCACTCCCTCGCCGCCGGCGCGGACCAGCCGGCGCAGATGGACGTTGGTGCCGTCCTGTCCACCGCAGGGCAGGCTGCCCTTGAAGAGGCAAGGGGCAATTCCGGGACGCTGTTCTCCGTATTCCTTTGCGCCGCGGCAGAGCCGCTGGAGGGCCACACCCGGCTGACCTCCACCCTTCTGGCTGCGGCCCTGAACCGGGCCCAGATCCGCGCCTGGTCCGCCTTGAGCGACCCCGTGCCGGGCACCATGCTCTCCGTCATGGAAGCCGCGGCGCGCGCAGCGGCTGCAGTCGACGCCGGGCAGAACGGAGATGACAGCAACCATGCCCTGGGCCTGGCCCTGGATGCCGCCGTTGAGGGGGCGCTCGCAGCGGTTATCCAGACGGAGGACCAGCTCGATGCCCTGACCACCGCGCACGTTGTGGATGCCGGCGGCGTCGGCATGCTCCTGATCCTTGACTGCCTCCGCTCCGCGGTCATGGGAGTGGAGCTGCAGAGCGAACTTCTGGACGGCCTTCACGGCTACGACGTCGCGGACCCCCACATCCATGCCGACATGCCGGACGACGACGGCGTGGAGGTCATGTGCACCATCAGCCTGTCCCCGCTGAACGCCGCCACCCTCCGGCAGCGACTGGACGAAATCGGGGAATCCGTCATCATGAGCCAGGTGGGCAGCGGCGCCGACGCGGGCGGGAACTACCGCTGGCGGGTCCACGTCCACGTGCCGAATCCGGATCCTGCCGTCGCCATCATCCGGTCCCTCGGCGAACCCTCGCAGATCAGCATCAGTGAACTCGCGCTGCCGAGGGACCCCGACGCCGACGCAGTCAACACCGCCGGGCATGAACGCTGAGCTGGACCTGGCCCTGGAACGGCGCATCGGCAAACGTTCCGCCGCCGTCATCGAAAAGCACCTGGGCATCACCACGGTCGAGGAGCTGCTGAACTACTTTCCACGCCGCTACCTGACCCGCGGCGAACTGACGCCCATCAGCGACATTCCGCTCGATGAGGACGTCACCCTGATCGCACGGGTGCTCTCCAGCAGTACCCGGACCATGCGCGCCCGGAAGGGAACCATCACCGACGTCGTCATTTCCGACGACGACGGCCAGTCCGGGCTGCGCGTTGTGGGCGGCACCGACTACCGGGGGAAAGTCCCGGGTACGCTCAAGATCAGCTTTTTCAACGGTTACCGGGCCAAGGCTGAACTGCTGCCGGGCAGGAGGGCCCTGTTCTCGGGCAAGGTCACCAGCTTCAAGGGATCCCTGGGCCTGACTAACCCCGACTACCACGTCCTGGACGAGGAGCCGTTTTCCACCGGCGGGCAGGACGCCGGCAAGCTGGCCGCCATGCCCATCCCCGTCTATCCCGCAACGGCAAAGCTTCCGAGCTGGAAGATCCAGAAGGTGGTCGCCGCCTTGCTGGAGACAGCGGACCTCGCCTCACTGCCGGACCCCGTTCCACCGGCCGTGGCTGAAAGGGAGGGCTTCCTGCCCCTCCACCAGGCGTACCGGCTGATCCATGCACCCGAATCGGCCGCGGACTGGAAGCAGGCGCGGGAGCGGCTCCGGTACCAGGAAGCGCTGGTCCTGCAGGCGGCGCTGGCCCGGCGCAGGGCCCAGCTGGCGTCGGAGGAGGCCACCGCGCGGCGGCCCCGTCCTGACGGGGTACGCGCAGCGTTCGACCGCAGCCTCCCCTTCACCCTGACCGACGGCCAGGCCGCTGTGGGCAAGACGCTGGCTGGCGAGCTGGCCAGCGATGTCCCCATGAACCGGTTGCTTCAGGGTGAGGTGGGATCCGGCAAGACGGTGGTGGCGCTGCGTGCCATGCTGCAGGTGGTCGACGCCGGGGGACAGGCGGCCCTCCTGGCCCCCACCGAAGTGCTTGCCGCGCAGCATTATGATTCCATCCGCCGCACCCTTGGCCCGCTGTCCAGGGATGGCCTGCTGGGCGGCGGGGACGACGCATCCGTACAGGTCACCCTGCTCACGGGGTCTATGCCGACGGCCGCCCGCAGGCAGGCAATGCTGGACGCCGCGTCCGGAACGGCCGGGATCGTCATCGGCACCCACGCCCTGCTCAGCGATAATGTGTCCTTCTACGACCTCGGCCTGATCGTGGTGGACGAGCAGCACCGGTTCGGCGTCGAGCAGCGCGACGCACTCCGCGCCAAAGCCCGGAAACCGCCGCACCTGCTGGTCATGACTGCCACTCCGATTCCCCGAACGGTGGCCATGACCGTCTTCGGGGACCTGGAAACGTCCACCCTTGACGAACTGCCCAAGGGCCGGGCGCCCATCACCACGCACCTGGTGGGCCTCGCGGAAAACCCTGCGTGGGCCGGCCGGATCTGGGCCCGCGCGCGCGAGGAGGTCGACGCCGGCCACCAGGTCTACGTCGTCTGTCCCAAGATCGGCACCGACGACGACGGCGACTTCAGCCCCGGAGAGGCGGAACCACCTGGCCTCGACACGGAGGAAAGCCAGCGGGAACTCGCCTCGGTGACAGGCGTCGTCGAACACCTGCAGGGTGAACCCTCCCTGTCAGGGGTGCCGTTGGCTCCGCTGCACGGCCGCCAGGACCCCGAGCTGAAATCGGCAACGATGGCCGGGTTCGTGGACAACACCGTCAAACTGCTGGTCTCAACCACCGTGATCGAGGTGGGCGTGGACGTCCACAATGCAACGCTGATGGTCATCCTCGATGCCGACCGGTTCGGCATCTCCCAGCTGCACCAGCTCCGCGGCCGGGTGGGCCGCGGAGGCCTGCCCGGCACCTGCCTGCTGGTCACGGCACTCGAGCCCGGCCATCCCAGCCGGCGGAGGCTGGAAGCGGTGGCCGCGACAACCGACGGCTTCGTCCTGTCACAGGAGGACCTGAAGCTCCGCCGTGAAGGTGACATCCTGGGAGCTTCCCAGTCCGGCGGGCGTTCCACCCTGAAGCTGCTGCGTGTCCTGGAGCACGAGGACGTCATCGCACGCGCCCGGGAGGACGCGCAGGACATTGTGGCCGCGGACCCCTTCCTGTCCCGCCACCCTGAACTGGCGGATGCCATCGAGAAGTACCTCAACCCGGAGAAGGAGGCGTTCCTTGAACGCGGATAACAGGGGAGCCGGATACGCCGGTGGAGCAAGGAGGCCAGAATGAGCCGGATCATAGCCGGTGCCGCCGGCGGCACCCCGCTGTCAGCGGTTCCCGGCTCCTTGACCCGCCCCACCACGGACCGCGTCAAGGAAGCACTGTTTTCCCGCCTTGACGCTTTCGACGTCATATCCGGCTCCCGGGTGCTGGACCTTTACGCAGGCTCCGGTTCGCTGGGAATCGAAAGCGGCAGCCGGGGCGCCCAGTCCGTGGACCTGGTGGAATCCGAGGCCAAGGCAAGCGCCGTCTGCCAGCGGAACGCGGACCTCCTCAACGGGGTCCTGGGGCGCAAAGCGGTAACGGTGCACCGGTCCAAGGTTGAGCCGTTCCTGGACCGTGCCGCGCCGTCCGCAAGCTGGGACCTGGTTTTCCTGGACCCGCCGTATCCCCTTGAGGAGGTGGCGTTGTCCGCTGTGCTGGAGAAACTGGCCCCGCATCTCGCGCCGGCGGCGGTGGTGGTGGTGGAACGCTCATCCCGTTCCCCGGAGCCTGGATGGCCCGGCAGTTTGGCGCGGTTCGCGGAAAAGAAATACGGCGAAACCAGGCTGTGGTTTGCCGAGCCGTATGTGCCGGACGCGATTGCCGGCGAGGACATTCCCGAGGCGGCAGAGTCGGAGGGGCAAACCCAATAGGCGTTAGCCCGCCAGGGGGTCGAGGTCCACTCCGGCCAACACCCTGGCGGGGTGGGGGCCACGGGCCACAAGTTCCAAGGACCATTCCCTTGGCCATGGCATCTGCGTGCCTGCCAGGATGATGTTGCCCGGGTACCGGCCCTCGAACATGCCCGCTTCGGCGACGGCAGCGACGTCGGCCATCGCCTGCCGCATTGCGGTTACCTGGCTGCGCACCAGCGTCAGTCCCGGCTCGTCACCGACGTTGACCACCAGCACACCCTCCGGGCCCAGCTTCTCCCGCGCTTCACGGTAAAAGCCCGCGCAGGCAAGATGGGTGGGGGCTTCGGGCCCGGAAAAAATGTCGAGGATGATGACGTCGAAGGTAAGCCCAGGGTCCAGTTCCCCCAGGGCGTCCCTGGCATCCCCGGTGATGGTGTGAAGGTCCGTTCCGTCCGGAAGCGGAAGCTGACGCAGGACAAAATCGAGCAGTTCCCGCTCCAGTTCCACCGCATATTGCACTGACCCGGGCCGGGTGGCCTGGATGTAGCGGGCCAGCGTCAGCGCTCCGGCGCCCAGGTGCAACGCCCGAATCGGCTCTCCCGGAGGGGCTGAAAGGTCCACCAGGTGCCCGATCCTGCGGAGGTACTCGTAGAAAATCTCTTCCGGGTGGCCAAGGTTGACGTGGGACTGCTCGGCGCCGCCAATGCTCAACACATAGCTGCCCGTTGTGAAACTGTCCGGATGAATGGCGGCGTGCTGGCCCGTGCTGCGCAGGAACCTGGTGGCATGGCCGGTGTTCTCGGCGGACATCAGAGCTTTTCGCCCAGGGTGGCCAGCCTTCCGGCTGCTTCCTCAAGCACGGCGGTCTTCTTGCAGAAGGCAAACCGGAGCAGGCTGCGCGTCCGTTCCGCTCCTTCCGGGTGGCAGAACACCGGGACCGGTATGGCCGCCACGCCCACCAGGGCAGGCAGCCGCCTGGCAAGGTCCACCGAGTCCGTGATGCCCAGGGGGGCTGTGTCCACGTTGACGAAGTAGGTGCCCTGCGGGGAGAAGACCTCAAAGCCGGCGGCGCGCAGCCCGGCACTAAGAATGTCCCGCTTGTGCTCCAGCTCAGCGGCGATGCCCGTGTAAAAGGCATCCGGCAGGGCCAGGCCGGCGGCAATGGCCGCCTGGAAGGGCGTCCCGGAACTGTACGTAAGGAATTGCTTCACGGTCCGCGCTGCCGCCACCAGGTCTGCCGGCCCGGAAAGCCAGCCCACTTTCCAGCCGGTGAGCGAAAAGGTCTTTCCGGCCGAGGAGATGGTGATGGTCCGCTCTGCTGCCCCCGGAAGGCCGGCGACCGGGATGTGGCTGACGCCGAACGTCAGGTGCTCATAAACCTCGTCCGTGATGATGATGCTGTCGTACTTCCGGGCCAGCTCCACAATCCGCTGCAGGACGCTCCGTGGGAAGACGGCCCCGGTGGGATTGTGGGGATTGTTGAGCAGCACAACCCGGGTCCGTTCACTGAACGCTGCTTCGAGGGCGGCCATGTCCGGGAGGAAGTCCGGCGCCACGAGCGGTGCGGTCACATGGGTGGCACCCGCGAGGCCAATCACCGCACCGTAAGAATCGTAAAAGGGTTCGAGGGTGAGCACTTCGTCACCGGGGCCGGCAAAGGCCAGGAGGGACGCCGCGATGCCTTCGGTGGCTCCGGTGGTGACAAGCACCTCTGTTTCGGGGTCCGGAGCCAGGCCGTAGAAGCGCTCCTGGTGGGCTGCCACAGCTTCCCGCAACAGCGGGATTCCCTTGCCCGGGGCGTACTGGTTTGCTCCTGAACTGATGGCAGCGCGTGCCGCCTCGCGGATTTCCAGCGGCCCGTCCTCGTCCGGAAAGCCCTGGCCCAGGTTGATTGCGCCCGTCCGGACCGCCAAGCCGGTCATTTCCTCGAAGATCGTTACGCCCAGGCCGCCGTCGGGCGCCAGGAGATTGGCGCCGAGGGCCGTGCGCTGCCATGGGGCAGGAGCTGGGGAATGTTCCCGTCGAGGATGCATCCAGTCATGTTATCCCGGGCTTTTAATGGGGTAGGTTCGGAGCATGAGACGAGCTGTCTGCCCAGGATCCTTCGACCCCATCCACAACGGCCATCTTGAGGTTATTGCGCGGGCGGCCGGGCTCTTTGACGAAGTCATCGTGGCCATCTCCACGAATTACGCCAAGAAGTACAGGTTCACCCTGGACGAGAGGCTGGAGATGGCCCGGGAAACCCTGGCCTCGCTCAAAGGGATCGTTGTTGAGCCGGTGGGGGAGGGTTTGCTGGCCGAGTACTGCCGCCAGCGTGGTGTTTCCGCGATCGTGAAGGGGCTAAGGTCGTCCTCCGATTTCGACTATGAGCTGCCCATGGCCACCATGAACCGCCAGCTCAGCGGTGTGGAGACCGTGTTCCTGCCCGCCGAGGCCCACTATGTCCACCTGTCATCCACCCTTATCAAGGAAGTGGCCGGCCTGGGCGGCAACGTGTCCGACTATGTGCCCAGATCGGTGCAGCGGCGGATGCTTGCTGGCGAGCCTGCGCAGGATCAACAGCCCAGGCGGTAGGCTAGTCCGGTACTTCCAGCCCGCCGGCACCCCGGTTTGAGTCCCCGGGATTCTTCAGGCTAAAATAGTACGTCGGTCATATGTTCAACAGGAGTTCTCATTAAAAGAGATGCTGGTTCGCCCTTGGTGTTCGATGTCAAGGATCTCGGTCGCAGCCCGGGAAGCATGCGGACGCTGAATGAACATGTACCCGCACCAAGTGATCTTGGTGTGCCGCTCATTGGTGTTCAGGAAGGCTCGGATGTCGAGCTGGATCTGAGGCTTGAGGCCGTACACGAAGGAATTCTGGTATCAGGAACCGCCCTCACCGAAGTATCTGGTGAATGCGGCCGATGCCTGGATCCCCTTGCGTATGACCTGGAGGTCAATGTGCAAGAACTTTTCTTCTACGAAGGCGCTCAGCTTTCGGACGAAGAAGATGATGAAGAGCAACGTCGAGTCGAGCACGATCTAATCGATCTTGAACCGGTGTTGCGGGACGCGGTTGTTACCATGCTGCCGTTCCAGCCGGTGTGCCGGGAAGACTGCCAGGGCCTTTGCTCCGAATGCGGAGTTCGCCTGGAAGACGAGCCGGGGCACCACCACGAGGTCATTGATCCTCGCTGGGCTGCCCTAGCTGATATGGCTAAGCCTGACCGGCAAAATTGATTTGTACGTGTTTGTCTAGAGAGAAATGAGTTAGCCGTGGCTGTTCCCAAGCGGAAAATGTCTCGCTCGAATACCCGCGCCCGCCGCTCGCAGTGGAAGGCGACCGCCCCCCACCTGGTGAAGACCGTTGAGAACGGCCAGGTTACTTACAGCCTGCCGCACCAGGCGAAGGTCGTTACCGACTCTGCTGGCACTGCGCTGTTCCTTGAGTACAAGGGCCGCAAGGTCGCTGACGTCTAATCGGCCACTCAGGCTGACCAGATGTCTTCAATTGAAGAGCTTCTGAAGCGTCTCGGTGTCACTATTGACGCCGGGACGCTTCGTCTTGCGCTGACACACCGTTCCTACGCCTACGAGAACGGCGGCATTCCCACAAATGAACGGCTCGAATTCCTGGGTGACTCCATCCTGGGATTCTCCGTGACGGATGCCCTCTACCGGGACAACCCGGACCTTCCTGAAGGGGACCTGGCAAAGCGGCGGTCCGCAGTGGTGAGTACCCGCGCCCTGGCAAATATCGGGCGCAGCCTCGGCATCGGCGACTACATCTACCTTGGACAGGGCGAAAAGCTCACCGAAGGCAAAAACAAAGCGTCAATCCTGGCCGACACCATGGAAGCGCTGATCGGTGCCACGTACGTGTCCAATGACATCGAGACCGCCCGCCAGCTGGTCATGCGGCTGATCGGTCCGCTGCTGAAGGACGCTGCCGTACTGGGCGCCGGTACCGACTGGAAGACCAGCATCCAGGAGCTTGCGGCAAGCCGGCAGCTGGGAACCATCCACTACGCTGTGGACGGTGCCGGCCCGGACCATGCCCGCACCTTCACGGCTGTCCTGAACATTGGCGGGACGGCCTATGGCAAGGGCGCCGGCCACTCGAAGAAGGAAGCGGAGCAGGAAGCCGCCGCCGATGCCTGGCGTCTCCTCTCCGGAGCCAAATCCACCGACGCGTCCGGCACGTCAGCTGGTTCCGTAGCAGCGAAGTAGCGCATGCCCGAACTGCCCGAGGTGGAAGTGGTGCGCCGCGGCCTGGTGAGCTGGGTCCGCGGCCGTACCATCGAAGCCGTCGACGTCCTGGACCCGCGTTCCATCCGCCGCCATGCCCTGGGAACCGAAGATTTCATCGGCAATCTTGAGGGTGCCCTGGTGGCGGACGTCGTGCGCCGGGGCAAGTTCCTGTGGATGCCGCTGCTGGAGAGCTCGCGTCTCAAAGGCGGGCAAACGCCTGGAAGTGGTGACATCCCGGCGGTGGCGCTGATGGCGCATCTTGGCATGAGTGGCCAGCTCCTGATGCAGGACCGGGACGTGCCGGACGAAAAGCACCTCAAGGTCCGCTTCCGGCTCAGCAGCTGTGACGGCATGCCGTCACAGCTGCGTTTCGTAGACC
Organism: Arthrobacter sp. K410C; assembly: GCF_059090105.1. Taxonomy (NCBI): domain Bacteria; kingdom Bacillati; phylum Actinomycetota; class Actinomycetes; order Micrococcales; family Micrococcaceae; genus Arthrobacter; species Arthrobacter sp. K410C. The sequence goes on along the minus strand of NZ_JBNHFJ010000001.1, from coordinate 141,306 downwards.
AGCGGATTTTCGGCGGACTGTTCGTCACGGCGATGGTCCCCACGGACGACGGCGGTCCAGGCGGTCTTGCCGAGTCCCCCCTTGCACTGATTGCGGAAGAGGCAGCGCACATTGCCAGGGATCCGCTGGACCCGGCCTTCTCCTTCGATCTTTTCTACCGCCGCCTGCGCAAGCGTAGAACCGGGCTCAAGCGGGCGCTGCTGGACCAGGGCTTGGTCTCCGGTATCGGCAATATCTACGCTGACGAAGCCCTGTGGGCTGCGCGGCTGCACTATGCCCGGCCCACGGACACCCTGCGGAGGGCCGAGGCCGAAAGAGTCGTGGAAAGTGCCCGCACGGTCATGCTCGAAGCCCTTGCTGCCGGCGGAACCAGCTTCGACTCCCTCTACGTCAACGTCAACGGTGCGTCCGGCTACTTCGACCGGTCATTGAACGCCTACGGCCGCGAAGGGGAGCCGTGCAAGCGGTGCGCCGCGGCAGGAATCCATGCCACCATCCGCCGGGAGCAGTTCATGAACCGCTCATCCCACACCTGCCCGGTCTGCCAGCCCCGCCCGCGCAACGGACGCTGGTAACTGACTGCACCCGGGACTGACTGCGGTATCCACAAGACAACCGCGGGAATCCGGGACTTTGGCCCCGAACCCAGTAAATTTGGGTGTGCCAAGCAGCAGCTGCAGCCACCGAGGAGATCCGAAACGCCTTGCACCTCAAAAGCCTCACCGTCCGGGGGTTCAAGTCCTTTGCGTCCGCAACCACCTTCGACTTTGAGCCGGGGGTCACTGCGGTAGTCGGCCCCAACGGTTCCGGCAAGTCCAATGTGGTGGACGCCCTGGCCTGGGTCATGGGGGAGCAGGGCGCCAAGACCCTTCGCGGCGGCAAGATGGAGGACGTCATCTTTGCCGGCACGGCGGGCCGGCCTCCCCTGGGCCGGGCACACGTGTCCCTCACTATCGACAATTCCGACGGCGCCCTGCCCATCGAATACAGCGAAGTCACCATTTCCCGCACGCTCTTTAGGACCGGCGGGTCTGAGTACGCCATCAACGGGGCATCGTGCCGCCTGCTGGATATCCAGGAGTTGCTCTCCGATTCTGGGCTCGGCCGGGAAATGCATGTGATTGTGGGCCAGGGGCAGCTGGACCGGGTCCTGCACGCCACACCGGAGGACCGGCGTGGTTTCATCGAGGAGGCCGCCGGCATCCTCAAGCACCGGCGCCGCAAGGAGCGGACCGTCCGCAAGCTGGAAGCGATGCAGGCGAACCTCCAGCGCCTCACGGACCTGACCGCCGAACTCCGGCGCCAGCTCACACCGCTCGGCAAGCAGGCCGAGGTGGCCCGGCGCGCCCAGCGCGTCCAGTTCGACGTCCGCGACGCACGGGCCCGCCTTCTGGCCGACGACCTGGTCCAGCTGCAGCTCGCCCTGGAACAGGACGTCGCGGACGAAGCCGCCCTCAAGGCACGGCGGGGCGTCGTTGAACAGGAGCTGGAGGCCGGCCGGCGACAGCAGGCAGCACTGGAGCAGCTGGCAGCAGAAGCCACGCCCAGGCTCAACGCAGCCAGGGACACCTGGTACCAGTTGTCCGCGGCCCGGGAGCGGCTCCGCTCGCTCGGGTCACTGGCCCGCGAACGCAGCCGCCTGCTCGGCTCAGCTGATGCCGCGCCCGCCTCCGGCCGGGACCCGGAACAGCTGGAACGGCAGGCTGCCCGGGTGCGGGAGGAACTGGCCGAACTCGAGCGGACGATTGTGGACCGGCGGAGTGCGCTGGAAGCGGCCACGTCGGCAAAAGCCGGGGCCGAGCAGGCCGCCGCCGCGGAAGACCAGCGGCTCACGGCCCAGCTGCGTGCCGCAGCTGACCGGCGGGAGGGCCTGGCCCGGCTGGCCGGGCAGGTGGCGGCAGCCAGGTCGCGGGTGGAATCCGCACAGGCCGAACTCGGCAGGTTGCGGGAATCGCTCGCGGCCGGGGTGGAACGCCGTGCCCGCGCCCAGGAAGAGTTCACCGCGCTGGAAAACCAGGTGGCGGGAGTTGAAGAGGGCGAGGAATCGCTCGACGCCGACTATGAGGACGCCAGTGCCGCGCTGGAGGCTGTCCTTGAAAACATTGCCCGCCTCAAGTCCGAGGTCAATGAGGGCATCCGCAAGCGTGATGCCCTTACGGCGCGCAGGGATGCGCTCAAGCTGGGCCTGGACCGCAAGGATGGTGCACGGCACATCCTGCAGTCCGGCGTCGCCGGCGTCGAAGGCAGTGTCGCCGGGGAACTGGCGGTGGAGCCGGGATACGAGACCGCCATCGCGGCGGCTCTCGGGGAGGCCTCCGATGCTGTGCTGGTGCGGGACGCCGAAACCGCGGCCACCGTCCTGCAGCTGCTCAAGGACGACGACGCCGGCCGCGCCTCCCTGCTGCTCCAGTCCGCTGCCGAAGCCGGGGAGGGCAGGAGCGCGGACAGCCTGCCTGCCGGAGCCCAGTGGGCCGGCGACTTGATTGACGGCAGTGGCCCCAGCCTAAGCGTGGCCAGGCATATGCTGTCCGCGACTGCGATTGTCGAAGATGTCTCAGCGGCAATTGCACTGGCATCCCGCTGGCCGCAGATCACTGCCGTGACCCGGGCCGGTGACATCCTCACCTCCGTCTCTGCCACGGGAGGCTCAGCCAAGGCGCCGTCGCTGCTGGAGGTCCAGGCCGCCGTCGACGACGCCGCAAGGCAGCTTTCGGCCGTGACGGCGGCCATCGAGCAGAACAGGTTCGCCCTGGCCCGCGCCGAAGCGCGGCGCGCCGAAGCACAGGAACGGGCCGACGCCGCCCTCGACCGGCTGCACGAGTCGGATGCCCGGCTTGCCGCCGTCGCGGAACGGCTGGGCCACCTAAACTCCGTCCTCCGCAGCGCCGCCGGCGAAAGCGACCGGCTTGCCGCGTCGCTCGCCAGGGCCGAGGCCAACGTTGCGGCGGAACAGGAAGCACTCACGGCCGTCGCCGCCCGCCTTGCCGCGGCCCAGGAGGCACCGGTGGAGCAGGAACCGTCCACCGAACACCGTGACGTCCTCGCCCGGGAGGCATCCGCCGCCCGGGCCGCCGAGGTGGAGGCGAGGCTGGCGCTGCGCAGCGCCGAAGAGCAGCTGTCCGCCACCCGGAACCGCGTCGCATCGCTGGAACGCGCGGCTGCCACCGAGCGCCGAGCCCGGGAGGAGGCAGCCGAACGCGCCAGGCGCAGGCGCGTCCAGGCCCGGCGGGCAGCGGCAGTCGTGGCCGCAGTCGAGGCCGCGCTCCGCCACGTGGATGTTTCCGTCGCAATTGCCGCAACTGAACGGGACCGCGCCGAAGAGAACCGTGAGCTGCGCGAGCAGGGCCTGAAGGACGTCAGGAGTACCAATGATGCGCTGGCCCGGGAACTCGCCGAGCTTACTGACAACGTGCACCGCGACGAGCTGGCCCGCGCCCGGCAGCGTGCACAGATCGAGGCGCTGGAAACCCGCTCGGTGGATGAACTCGGCATCACTCCGGACGCCCTGGTCAGCGACTACGGACCGCACGTGCCTGTGCCGGTTCCTGCAGAGGAGAGCGGGGACAAATGGGCTGCCCTGCGCGCCCCGGTGGACGCCGCCGGGGAAGAGATCCGGGAAGGAAAACCTTTCGACCGGTTAGAGCAGGAAAAGCGGCTCAGGAAAGCCGAACGCGACCTCGCCAGCCTGGGCAAGGTAAACCCGCTGGCACTCGAGGAATTCGCTGCCCTGGAGGAACGCCACCAGTTCCTCAGCACCCAGCTTGAGGACCTGAAGGCAAGCCGCAAGGACCTGCTGGACATCATCAAGGAAGTGGACCTTCGCGTCCAGCGCGTCTTCACCGAGGCGTTCGAGGACACCTCGGCGCAGTTCGTCAGGGTCTTCGAACGGCTCTTTCCCGGCGGCGAGGGACGGCTGGTCCTCACCGACCCTTCGGACATGCTCACCACCGGCATCGACGTCGAGGCGCGACCGGCAGGCAAGAAGATCAAGCGGCTGTCACTGCTCTCCGGCGGAGAACGGTCCCTCACCGCCGTTGCCCTGCTGGTGGCGATCTTCAAGGCCCGCCCCTCACCCTTCTACGTGATGGACGAAGTGGAGGCCGCCCTTGACGACACCAACCTGGGCAGGCTCATCACCATCTTCGAGGAACTCCGGGAGTCCAGCCAGCTCATTGTCATCACCCACCAGAAGCGCACCATGGAGGTCGCTGATGCCCTGTACGGCGTCACCATGCGGGGCGACGGCGTCTCCACCGTCATCAGCCAGCGGCTGGGGGCCGACGCGTAGCGCGGTCCGGGCCTCGTCGCGGCAGGCCAGTCGCCGCGGAGCCGCCAAGGGCGCCCGCTTCCTTGTGAGAAGCTAGGGGAGTGAATGACATCCTTCCCATTATTCTGTCCATTGTTGCTGCCCTGGCGGTTATCGGCGGGCTGATTCCTGTCCTGCTGAAGACTCGGAAGAACATCACCCAGTACCCGGGCACCCGTGATGCAAACGACCCCGAAGTGCAGTCCGGCGGCAGCACCCTCGTCGATGAACGCCCGGCGCCGGCGGTGGACCGGAAGGCGCCGGCCGGGGTCGACGTCGAGGACCTGGACACCACCACGGTTCCCGATGATGCGGCCGGGCTGGAAGTCATCCCGGTGGAAACCCCGCTGCCCGTCGCCGGCCGCCTGGTCCGCCTGCGGGAGCGGCTTGTCCGCTCCAACAACATCATGGGCAAAGGCCTGCTGGCCCTGCTTTCCAGCGACAAGATCGACGAGAACGTCTGGGACGAGGTCGAGGAAACGCTGCTGCTGGCAGACCTTGGCACCGAACCCACCATGCAGCTCGTGGACGCCCTGCGCGAGCGGGTCAAGGTGCTGGGCACCCGGACACCTGAGCAGGTCAAGGCGCTGCTGCGGGAAGAACTCATCAAACTCGTGGACCCCACGATGGACCGGAGCCTCAACGTCCAGCGGCACGCCGACAAGCCAGCCGTCATGATGGTGGTGGGCGTCAACGGCGTGGGCAAGACCACCACGGTAGGCAAGCTCGCCCGCGTGCTGGTCGCCGAAGACAAGGATGTCCTGCTGGGAGCCGCGGACACCTTCCGCGCCGCTGCCGCCGAGCAGCTGGCAACCTGGGGCCAGCGGGTGGGGGTTCCCACGGTGAAGTCGGACATCGACGGCGCCGACCCGGCCTCCGTTGCCTATGAGGCTGTCAAGGCCGGCATCGACCAGGAAGTCGACGTGGTCATGATCGATACCGCGGGGCGGCTCCAGAACAAGGTGGGCCTCATGGACGAGCTCGGCAAGGTCAAGCGCGTGGTGGAAAAGCTTGCCGAGGTGGACGAGGTCCTGCTGGTCCTGGATGCAACCACCGGCCAGAACGGCCTGAACCAGGCGCGGGTCTTCTCGGAAGTGGTCAACATCACCGGCATCGTCCTGACCAAGCTGGACGGAACGGCCAAGGGCGGGATCGTCGTCGCCATCCAGAAGAGCCTTGGCGTTCCCGTGAAGCTGATCGGCCTGGGTGAAGGGGCGGACGACCTCGCCCCGTTCGAAGCCGAAAGCTTCGTTGACGCGCTTCTGAACTAGGGCGTCCGGAGCCGGCACCCGGTCCCTTACCAGGCCGGGTGCCGGCTCTCGGCTTTCAAGGCTTCGCCTGCCGCAGCGTTTCGCGGGTTGCCAGCCAGGTGCAGGCCGCCACCAGCATGATGCCGCCGGTGGCGCCGAAAGCCCAGCCGAAGCCCAGCCGGTCAGCCAGCACTCCGGCCAGGACCGGCCCCGCGATCGCACCGACGTCGGATGCCATCTGGTAGACCGCAAGCACCTTGCCGCCGGAGCGCCCGTTCCCGATCACGTCCGCAACGGCAGCCTGCTGTGCGGGGCCGAACAGACCCGACCCGATCCCGGCCAGCGCCGAGGCGGCCAGGAACCACCACAGGTCCTGGGTGAAGCCGATGCCCGCGGTGGCCAGGCCCGCGACGAGCAGGCCCCAGATCATCATCGGCTTGCGCCCCAGTGTGTCGGCCAGGCGCCCCGAGAAGGTCAGGGCCAGCGCATTTCCACCGGCGAAGACAGCCAGGGCCAGGCCCGCAGCTTCCGGTCCGGAACCAAAGGCAGCAGCCGCAAACAGCGGAACCGTGGCCATCCGCACCCCAAACGTCGCCCACCCGTTGGCAAAGCTGGAAAACAGCGCCGACCGGTAGGCCCCAGTAGCCAGGGCTTCGCCGAACTGCATGTCCGGGGCCTTCGTCCGCCCATCCGTTGATCCGCGGCGCTGGTGGCTCAGCTGGGTTTGGACCACGACGGCGGCCACCACCAGGGCGGCCGCATAGGCCAGGAACGGGATGCGCAGGCCGAACCCGGCCAGCAGGCCGCCCACGATGGGCCCGCAGACGTTGCCGACCAGGAACGCGGATGCGTAAGCCCCTGATACGCGGCCGCGGCTCTCCGGCGGGGCCAGGCGCACCACCAGCGCCATGGAGGCGACGGTGAACATGACCGATCCGGCACCGCCCAGGCCGCGGAAGAGCAGCAACTGCCAATAGTTCCCGGCGAAGGCGCATGCTGCCGTGGAGGCCGCCACGATCAGCAGCCCCGCCACGTAGACCGGCCGTTCACCCAGCCGGCCGATCAGCGTGCCCCCCGCCGGCGCAAAGACCAGCCGCATGAAGGCGAAGATGGCCACGATCACCGCAGCCTCGGTGTTTCCCACCCCGAAGGTTGTGGCGAACTGCGGCAATACGGGCGCAACAAGCCCGAATCCAAGCGCGATCAGGAACGCCGCAACCAGCATCACCTTGATATCGCGCGGGAGCTTGTCCCTTCCTGGCCGAAGCCGGGCCAGGATCCGTGATGTGGCACCGCTGACGCGGGGTGCTGCAGTCATGAAGCGAAGTTCCTTGCACAGTGAGTGGCCGGGATGCGGCTGGGGTGGTGAAACACAACCGTAACAACCCGGATATGCACCATTTACTTCCTAGAGGTTCTTGTAACAGACCGGCAATCTAAATCCTCTCCGGGCGAAACACGCCGCCGACACACTTCTTACAGGACGCAAACGGCGTTGGCAGGCGGAGAACTCCGCAACATTCGGATGAGAGAGGACGTGCACCATGGAACTTACCGCAGGTCACGTATGGCTCATGGTGGCGGCAGCGCTCGTGCTGCTCATGACACCGGGTCTGGCATTTTTCTACGGCGGCATGACCCGCGCCAAGGCAGCACTGAACATGATGATGATGAGCTTCATCTCCATCGGCATCGTGAGCGTTGTGTGGGTCCTGTGGGGCTACTCCATGACGGGCGGTGACGGTTTCCTCCAGATCGTCGGGAACCCGTTCGCGAACTTCGGCCTCGAGGGAGTCAACACGGCGGATTCGCCCGACGGCCTCATCCTTGTCGGCTACGGGGCAACCTTCGCCATCATCACCGTGGCCCTGATCAGCGGCGCGATCGCCGACCGCGCTAAGTTCGGCGCCTGGAGCGTCTTCGTGCCGGTCTGGGTCACGCTGGTGTACTGCCCCCTTGCCTACATGGTGTGGGGTGGCGGCCTCTTCGGTGAGGAAGGCGCCATCGGCCAGGCACTCGGCCCGGCCATCGACTTCGCAGGCGGAACCGTGGTCCACATCAACGCCGGCGTGGCGGCCCTGATCCTGGTCCTCATCATCGGCAACCGCAAGGGCTTCGGCAAGGACCCCAACCACCGCCCGCACAACATCCCGTTCGTCATGCTCGGCGCTGCGATCCTGTGGTTCGGCTGGTTCGGGTTCAACGGCGGCCTCGCCTCTTCCGCAGAACAGGGCGGCCTGATCTGGGTCAACACCCTCGCCGCTCCCGCCGCCGCAATGCTGGGCTGGCTCGTCACCGAGCGCATCCGTGACGGACACCCCACTTCACTCGGTGCCGCCTCCGGCGTGGTTGCCGGCCTGGTTGCCATTACCCCGGCCTGCGCCAACGTCAGCCCCGTGGGTGCCCTCGGCCTCGGCGTCGTGGCCGGTGTGGCGTCAGCCCTCGCGGTCGGCCTGAAGTTCCGCTGGGGCTTCGATGACTCGCTCGACGTCGTCGGCGTGCACCTCGTGTCCGGCATCATCGGCACCGTGGCCCTGGGCTTCATCGCACTTCCCACCGACGGCGTGGGCGGCGGCCTCTTCTACGGCGGCGGCATGACCCAGATGTGGGCCCAGCTCGCAGCCGCCGGCATCGCCATCGCCTACTCGGCAATCCTGACGCTCATCATCGCCCTTGCCATCCACAAGACCATGGGCTTCCGGGTCTCGCAGGAACAGGAAACCGTGGGCGTGGACCTCAGCCTGCACGCCGAAACGGCGTACGAGTTCGGTGTGGGCGGCCACGGCGGATCCTTCCAGCCGCTGCACGACATGATCACGGGCAAGGGCCAGCAGGATTCCGCGGCCCAGCCGGCAAAGGCTGCACAGCAGAACGAATCAGCAACAGGTAAGGAAAGCGTGGGGGCATGAAACTGATCACTGCAATCGTCAGGCCGGAAAAGCTCGAAGCAATCCGGGAAGGACTGGAAGCCTACGGCGTACAGGGCCTGACGGTCAGCGCGGCCAGCGGTTACGGCCGGCAGCGCGGCTACACGGAGGTCTACCGGGGAGCGGAGTACAACGTTGACCTCCTGCCCAAGATCCGGGTGGAGGTGCTGGCCACGGACGAGCAGGCGGACGACATCCTGGACGTGATCATCGCCAGCTCCAACACCGGCCGCGCCGGGGACGGCAAGGTCTGGACAGTGGACGTCTTCGAAGCCGTCCGGGTCCGGACGGGCGAACGCGGAGTAGCCGCAATCTAGGGCAGGGCGGTCAGTAAGCAGCAGGCGGGCGGCATACCGGAAGGTATCCCGTCCGCCTTTGCTGTGCCGGGAAGCTGCTGTGCCGGGAGCAGGCAGGGCAGGTCCCGGACGGCCTGCGGCCTACCCGCGCCGTCCGGTGGTGGGCCAGGCGGCTGGGCCGGCCGAACCGGCGTCGTACTCCTCCAGCAGCAACGCGTCCTGCTGCCACGCCGTGAGCACCGGTTCAACAATCCGCCAGCATTCCTCTGCCGTGTCGCCCCGGACCGAGAGCAGCGGATCACCGGCCAGGACCCCTTCGAGGACTTCCCCGTAGGGGAGCAGGTCCGAGGCGCTGAGTTTTGTTTCGAGGGTCGCCCGGCTGAGGCTGAAAATATCGCCCGGGCCGTTCACGTCGACGTCGAACTGCAGGGTGTCGGGGCCGAAGCCAATCCGCAGCTGGTTGGGGGAGTCGACACCCGTGAAGCCCGCGGGAAGGTGCGGTACCGGCCGGAACGTGACAATTGCCTCCTTCCGTTTGGCACCCAGGGCCTTGCCCGAACGGAGGATGAAGGGGACACCCTTCCACCGCCAGTTGTCGATCCCGACCTCGATCTCGGCGAGCGTTTCGGTCCCGCGCTTCGGGTCCACACCCTCTTCCCTGGCATAGTCGGGGACGTTCTTCCCCGCCACAGTTCCGGCCGTGTAGCGTGCCCGCCGGGTGCAGGCGGCCAAAGGGGTGTTGACGCTGCTGGCACGCAGGACCGCGGAGATGGCGTCCCGCAGGTCGCGCTCGCGGATGGTGGCGGGAGGTTCGATGGCCATCAGTGCCATGATCTGCAGGAGGTGGCTTTGGATCATGTCCCGGAGGGCGCCGGCGCCGTCGTAGTAGCGGGCGCGCCCCTCCAGGGCGAGGTCCTCGTCGAAGATGATTTCCACCTTTTCGACGTGGTGCCGGTTCCAGACCGGCTCCAGGAAGTTGTTCGCGAAGCGCAGCCCCAGGATGTTCAGCACGGTGGCCTTGCCGAGGAAATGGTCCACGCGGTGGATGTGGTCCTCGGGGACGAGCCGCACCAGGGTTTGGTTGAGGGAGCGTGCGGACTCCTCGCTTGAACCGAACGGCTTCTCCATCACCAGCCGGGTCCCGGTCGGAACGTCCTGCGGCCGCAGGGATTCGCAGGCAAGCTGGCTGATCTTCGGCGGGAGTGCGAAGTACACTGCCACCGGTCCCTCGAGGCTGTTCAGTAACGCCGCAAGGGCACCACCGGCGGTGACATCCAGCTGGTGGTAGACGGTCTCCTTTTCCAGCGACTTCAGAGCATCCCGGCCGTCGGCCCCGGCAGCCTCGGCCGCCGCAGTGAAGGATGACTGCACGCGTTCCCGCCACTGCTCCGGCGTCCAGGGGTCCGACCCTGCCCCGACTAGCCGGAGCCCGGCCCCGCGTCCCCTTGCCACCAGGCGCGCCAGGCCGGGAAGGAGCAGCCGGCCGGTCAGATCTCCCGAGGCGCCGAGGATGAGCAGGGTTTTTACAGTTGTTTGGCTCGTCATTTTGCCAGCATGCCATCTGCCGGGCCCGACTTGGTACCCTAGATAGTCGAGTCCCGATCATCTCCTGAAAGAAGTGCGCGGCGCGTGTTCAATTCTCTGTCTGACCGGTTGACAGCAACCTTCAAGAATCTCCGCGGCAAGGGCCGCCTCACTGAGGCGGACGTCGATGCCACAGTCCGTGAGATCCGCCGTGCCCTCCTTGACGCGGACGTTGCCGTTCCCGTGGTCCGCGAATTCACTGGGCGGGTCCGCGAACGCGCCCTCGGCGCCGAGGTGTCGGCAGCGCTGAACCCGAGCCAGCAGATCGTCAAGATCGTCAACGAGGAACTGCAGGAGATCCTGGGCGGCGAGACCCGGCGCATCCGCCTCGCCAAGAGCGGCCCCACCATCATCATGCTGGCCGGCCTCCAGGGCGCCGGTAAGACCACCCTCGCCGGCAAGCTCTCCAAGTGGCTCAAGGCCCAGGGCCACAGCCCCATCCTGGTGGCCTGCGACCTCCAGCGCCCCAACGCCGTCACCCAGCTGCGGGTGGTGGGCGAGCGGGCCAAGGTACCCGTCTTCGCTCCGCACCCGGGTGCCACCTCCACTGAACTCGACCGGCCCGCGGGCGATCCCGTGGAAGTGGCCCGCGCCGGCGTCGAGGAAGCCCGCCAGAAGCTGCACGACGTCGTCATCGTCGACACCGCCGGCCGGCTCGGCGTCGACGCCGACATGATGGAGCAGGCGCGCCAGATCCGCCGCGCCATCGTGCCCAACGAAGTGCTGTTCGTCATCGACTCCATGATCGGCCAGGACGCGGTGAACACGGCGCTCGCCTTCGACGAGGGCGTGAACTTCACCGGCATTGTCCTGTCCAAGCTCGACGGCGACGCCCGCGGCGGTGCGGCGCTTTCCGTCGCGTCGGTCACCGGCAAGCCGGTCATGTTCGCCTCCACGGGTGAAGGACTGGACGACTTCGAGCTGTTCCATCCGGACCGGATGGCCTCGCGCATCCTGGACATGGGCGATGTCCTCACGCTTATCGAGCAGGCCGAGAAGTCCTGGGACAAGGAAGAAGCTGCCCGGATGGCGAAGAAATTCGCCGACCAGGAAGACTTCACCCTGGAGGACTTCCTCGCCCAGATGCAGCAGATCCGCAACATGGGATCGATGAAGAAAATGCTCATGATGATGCCGGGTGCCCAGAACATCCGCCAGCAGCTGGAGCAGTTCGACGAGCGCGAGATCGACCGCGTGGAAGCGATCGTCCGCTCCATGACGCCGCACGAGCGCCTGGCCCCCAAGATCATCAACGGCTCGCGCCGCGCCCGTATCGCCCGCGGTTCCGGTGTCCACGTTTCCGAGGTCAACGGCCTGCTGGAGCGCTTTGCGCAGGCCCAGAAGATGATGAAGAAGATGGCCCAGGGTGGCATGCCGGGGATGCCGGGCATGCCTGGCCTTCCCGGCGCCGGAGGGGGAGCGCGGAAGAACGCCAAGAGCGCGCCGAAGAAGAAGGCAAAGTCCGGCAATCCGGCCAAGGCGGCCCAGGAGCGGAAGGAAGCCGAGGCACGCCGGGCCAACGCCGCCAAGGCGCTCCCGACCGGCGCTGCCTTCGGCCAGCAGTCCGGCGACTTTGACCCGTCCCAGTTGAACCTGCCCAAGGGCTTCGACAAGTTCCTCGGCAAGTAGGGGGTTCCGCCGGGCTGACCAGCAGGGGATACTCCCGCAGCGCCCTGCCTGGCGCCGAATGCTGGTCGCTGGGGCGGTTCCCGGGGAAGTCTGTGCCGTGGAATAGGGTTGGGACATGTTCAAGCAGAGGGTAGTGTTCGTGCACGGCGCCGGAAGTTACGGTGCCGCAGCATGGCCGCGCCAGCATGGCATGGCACTGTCCTACGACGCTCTGTTCCTGCGCCGCCACGGCTTCGATCCGGTCGCTGAACCGGTGGAGTCCTCCTTCGCCGCGGATACCGCCATCGTGTTGCGGTCGCTCGCTGATGACGGGCGCGGCGCCGCCGGCGGCCACGTCGTGGCCCACGCCCAGGGTGCCATCGCGGCCATGATGGCTGCCGTCGAACGGCCGGATCTCGTCTATTCGCTGACCCTCGTGGAACCGGCATGCCTGTCGCTGACGGCGGAACTGCCGGCCACGGCGGCCCACATCGGCCTCATGCAGCCTTTGTTCGAGGTCCGGCACCAGCTCAGCGACGAAGACTTCCAGCGCGAGTTCGTGCGGCGGGTCTATGCCACCGACCTGCAGGAACCGGCCACCGCGGAGGAGAAGCGGTCCGCCCGGCGCCTGCGGCTGCAGGCGCCCTCCTGGGAGGCGCCACTGCACATTGTTCCGGGGGTCCCCACCCTGGTCCTGACCGGCGGGTGGGAACCCCTGTATGAGGAAATTGCCGGCTACCTCCGCGAAACCGGAGCCGTGCACCGCACCGCTGCCGGCGGGCACCGGCCGCATGATTCCCCGGACGGGGACCGGGCCGTCCGGTCCTTTATCAGCGACGTCGGCAGGGCCCGGTCCGCCCGCGCGTCCTGACGGACCGCCCGGGCTTCCCCTCCGCCCGGCCGGCCCCCAATTGCCATCCGGACGAAGGGGAAGGCTTCTACGTGGAAACCGTCTCGGGCAGCCGCGGTTCCGGCAGGTAGACCTTGCCGCCCGATGCCAGGAATTCCTGGCTCTTCTCCCGCATCCCCGTGGCCCGGTCTGCAAGGGCTGCCTGTGCTTCCGCGGTTCCGTATTCGTCCCGAATATCCTGGCTGATCCGCATGGAGCAGAACTTGGGTCCGCACATGGAGCAGAAATGGGCCGTCTTGGCCGGCTCCGCTGGCAGCGTCTCGTCATGGAAGGCCTCGGCGGTCACCGGATCCAGTGACAGGGCGAACTGGTCGCGCCAGCGGAATTCAAAGCGTGCCTTGGACAGGGCGTCATCGCGTTCGTGCGCGCCGGGGTGGCCCTTGGCCAGGTCCGCAGCGTGCGCTGCGATTTTGTAGGTGATGACCCCCGTCTTGACGTCGTCCTTGTTGGGCAGGCCGAGGTGTTCCTTCGGTGTCACGTAGCAGAGCATCGCCGTGCCGTAGCGGGCGATTTCCGTGGCGCCGATGGCTGAGGTGATGTGGTCGTAGCCGGGTGCCACGTCGGTAACCAGGGGACCCAGGGTGTAGAAGGGCGCACCCTTGCATAGCTCCTGCTGGCGCTCCACGTTTTCGCGGACCAGGTGGAAGGGGATGTGCCCTGGACCTTCCACCATCACCTGGACGTCGTATTCCCAGGCCCGCAGGGTGAGTTCCGCGAGCGTGTCCAGTTCCGCGAACTGTGCGGCGTCGTTCGCGTCTGCCGTGGCGCCCGGCCGCAGCCCGTCCCCAAGGGAAAACGCGACGTCGTATTTGGCGAAGATTTCGCACAGCTCGTCGAAGTGCGTGTAGAGGAAATTCTCCTGGTGGTGCGCCAGGCACCAGCCGGCCATGATGGAGCCGCCGCGCGACACGATGCCTGTGACCCGGTTTGCTGTCAGCGGCACGTAGCGCAGGAGGACACCGGCGTGCACCGTCATGTAGTCCACGCCCTGCTCGCACTGCTCAATGACGGTGTCGCGGAAGATCTCCCAGGTCAGCTTGTTGGCTTCGCCATTGACCTTCTCCAGCGCCTGGTAGATGGGCACGGTACCGATCGGCACGGGGGAGTTCCGGATGATCCATTCCCGCGTGGTGTGGATGTCATCGCCGGTGGAGAGGTCCATCACGGTGTCCGCGCCCCACTGCGTGGCCCACTGCAGTTTGTCCACCTCCTCCGCGATGGAACTGGTGACAGCGGAGTTGCCGATGTTGGCGTTGATCTTCACCAGGAATGCCTTGCCGATGATCATCGGCTCCGACTCGGGGTGGTTGATGTTGCTGGGGATGATGGCGCGGCCCGCCGCCAGTTCGCTGCGGACCAGCTCCACGTCGCAGTTTTCGCGCAGCGCCACGAAGCGCATCTCAGGGGTTATGAGGCCGTGCCTGGCATAGTGCATCTGGGTTACGGTCCGGCCCACGACGGCCCGGCGGGGCACCGGCTGTGCGCCCTTCCACTCGGCTGACGCGGCGCCGCGGCGGACAGCCGAGCGGCCGTCGTCGAGCAGGTTCCTGCCCCTGCCGCTGTACGGCTCGGTGTCTCCCCTCTCCGCGATCCATGCTGCCCGGAAGGGCGGCAGCCCCATTACCGGATCACTGCCCGGTCCGGCGGTCCGGTAGGTGCGGAAGGGCGGGTTCGCCTCTCCATTGGGGGACGGTTCCAGGGAGATTTCCGTCACCGGGACCCGGATGCCGGATTCGCCATCTTCGATGAAGGCCAGCGCATGTGATGCCAGTGACCGGGTGGCAGGTGCCCCTGGCTTTCCGTCCGGCAGCGCGCTTCCGGACTGGTTTTGGGCAGGGCTCTGCTGTTCATTTGGTGTACTCAAGGAATACTCACTTCCTTCGCCGGCATTACCCGGACAGGTTCGACGGTCGCAGGCTGCCTCAGCCCGATCTCAGCCCCTGCAGGGGCACCCGTGTGGTCAGGAACGAAGCTACCACAGCCGCCCCGCCGATCCTTGCCATGACTGCCGGTGCTAGCCTGACTGGCGACGAAAAGGGAGTCCGATGCCGGAAATCATAGAATTCAGCGGCCCTGTGCTGACCGGGCCGGCCAGCGAACACCGGGGCCTGTGGTCCGTGGACGGGGTGCTGACGTTTATCCGCCCGCAGCAGGCTCCGGACCGGGTGCTGGACGGGTGGGTGCTGCCCGGCCTGGTGGATGCCCACTGCCATATCGGGCTGGGGGTGGAGGGTCCGGTGGATTCCGCCACCGCGGCTGGCCAGGCCCGGGCGGACCTGGCTGCCGGAACGCTGCTGGTGCGTGATGCCGGCTCACCGGCCGACACCCGGTGGATGCAGGGCGGCCGGGACTTCCCGGTGCTGATCCGGGCCGGGCGCCATGTGGCCCGCACGCGCCGGTACCTCCGTGGCTTCGCGGACGAGGTGGAACCGGAGGACCTGGTGGAGGCCGTGCGCAAACAGGCCCGCGACGGTGACGGCTGGGTCAAGCTCGTCGGGGACTGCATCGACCGCGGGGCCGGCGACCTCGCACCCTCGTTTCCGGCCGCCGTCGTCCGTGACGCCGTCCGGGCCGCCCATGACGAGGGCGCCCGTGTGACTGCGCACTGCTTCGCCGAAGACACCCTTGACCAGATGCTGGATGCGGGCATTGACTGCATCGAGCACGCCACCGGGCTCCTGCAGCGGCACCTTCCCCGTTTTGCGGAACAGGGCGTGCCCATCGTCCCTACCCTGGTCAACATCCCACGTTCCCTGACATCGCTGCGCAGGCAAGGCACAAATTCCCGCGCTACGCGGCGCACATGATGGCCCTGTGGGAGCGGCGCCTGGAGCGGGTGGGTGAGGCTTACGACGCCGGCGTGAGGATTTACGCAGGTACCGACGCCGGCAGCGTCATCAGGCACGGCAGGATCGCCGACGAGATCCTTGCCCTGCACCAGGCAGGCCTGCCCATGGCGGCTGCGCTGGACGCTGCCTGCTGGGCGGCGCGGGAGTGGCTCGGAGCCGACGGCGTGGCTGAGGGGGCGCGTGCCGACGTCGTTCTCTGCCGGGAGGATCCGCGCACCCGGCCGGAAGCTGTCCGGGATCTTTCCCACGTGGTGCTGGGAGGCCGCATCATCACCCGCGGACCATAGAAAAGTACTTGGAATAAATTGTAGCTTCAAGTAATTTTAACTGTGACAGGCCGTTCCCTCAGTTCGGCCCCAGCACAGGGAGCACTCAATGACCGCAGAAGCCACCAGCCAGGATCTTCTTCCCGCCGACCTCACCATGGGCACCGTGATGCTCAAGGTCGGTGACATGAAGGTCATGACCGACTACTACCAGCGCGCCCTCGGCCTCGACGTCGTCGCCGAGCAGGACGGCGGCCTCTACCTCGGCCGCCGCCAGAAGCCGCTTGTCCACCTGGCACCCGCTCCCGGACTGAACCTTCCGGGCAGGGGGGAGGCCGGCCTCTTCCATACCGCGCTGTTGTTCGAGGACCAGGCCTCCCTTGCTGCAACCATCGCCACCGCCGCCCGCTTCGACCCGCATTCGTTCACCGGCAGCGCCGACCACCTCGTCAGCGAGGCCTTCTATTTCAATGACCCGGAAGGCAACGGCATTGAGCTGTACTGGGACCGGCCGCGCAGCAACTGGTCCTGGAATGGGACGGACGTGGTGATGGACAGCCTGGCACTGCCGCCGCAGCGTTACCTCGAGCAGCACCTCACGGAGGAATCCCTGGAAGCGCAGCACTCCACCGCGGCCGGCGTCGGCCACGTCCACCTCCAGGTGGGCGACGTGCAGTCCGCCCGCAACTTCTACGTTGGCATCCTCGGCTTCGAGAAGACCGCGGGGTGGCACGGGCAGGCCCTCTTTGTCTCTGCAGGCCGGTACCACCACCACATGGCCATGAACGTCTGGAACAGCCGGGGCGCCGGGCCCCGGAAGGACACGCTGGGCCTGGGTGAGGTGCTCATCGAAGTGCCCAACGGTGACGACGTCGGCGCGCTGGCTGACCGCCTGAAAGTCGCCGGGGTTCCGTCCCGCCACACCGGGGCCGAGCTGCGGTTCGAGGACCCGTGGCGCAACAACATCCGGGTGGCAGTACGCTGACGCCGGTGCCCCCGTACTAGGCTGAAAGCGAAAGGCCGGTGCGGATGACCGCCCCGTCCGCCGCATTTTCGACGGAAGGTTCCCCAATGGGCTTCACCGAGATCTTTGTCGCCACCCATGATGCAGCGCTCAAGCGCGCCGGTCTCCTGGACGAAGGCGGGGGAGCCCCCGCCGGCCAGGGGGTCCGCATCCCGGACATCACCGACTACGAGGTGGAACAGCTCGGGGACCTGGCCGGTACGGCCGTGCACGCCGGGGGAGCCGACTACGAGTTGACCATGGTCGATGTCACCAGCGATTCCCTTCTTGCCGTGCCCCCGGCCATGGTCCGGGCGCTGGCCGACCTGCTGACCTACGAAACCGAAGGCGAAGGCAACGTCCTGGACGACGTCGCCGAGCAGTGGGCGGCGCAGGAGGACATGCCGTTCGGCGCCGACCAGGCCCGTGCGTATGTCCAGCAGCTGGCCGAACTTGCCGGCGGCGTCGACGATTCAGAACGGACGGGACTGTACGTCTGGTCCGCGTAACCGTTGGCGCGGCCTGTCCTGGGGCGTCCTTCCTGCAACCCCCTTCCGCGGCCCGCGCCGCGCCAAGTCGAAATCGCGGCGCTCATCTGGCACAATAAACAGGTACTCGATCTGCGTGGCCCCTCTCTCCGCGTCCGGATCCTGTCCTTCGAACCCGCAAGTACGGCCCGCCCCACGGGTGCAGAAAACCGGGCTCACCCCCTTTTTCTGAAACAGGAGTGACCACAAAAGTGGCCGTAAAGATTCGCCTTAAGCGCCTCGGCAAGATGCGCGCCCCGTACTACCGCATCGTCGTCGCGGACTCACGCACCAAGCGTGACGGCCGCGCCATCGAGGAAATCGGCAAGTACCACCCCACCGAAGAGCCCTCGTACATCGAGGTCAACTCCGAGCGTGCCCAGTACTGGCTGTCCGTCGGCGCCCAGCCGTCCGAGCAGGTTGCCGCGATCCTGAAGATCACCGGTGACTGGCAGAAGTTCAAGGGCCTGCCGGGCCAGGAAGGCACCCTCAAGACCAAGTCTGAGAAGGAAGCCTTCGTTGCCCCGGAAAAGGGTTCCGTGATCATCCCGGAAGCCATCACCAAGAAGGCATCCAAGTCTGACGCCGCCGAGGCCCCGGCCGAAGCCGAAGCAGAGACCACCGAGGCTGAGTAAATTGCTGGCAGACGCGCTGGAGCACCTGGTCCGCGGGATCGTTGATTCCCCGGACGACGTCAAGGTCAGCTCGAAGAACAACCGCCGCGGGGACACCCTCGAGGTGCGTGTTCATCAGGATGACCTCGGACGGGTGATCGGCCGCCAGGGCCGCACGGCACGCGCACTGCGCACCGTCGTCGCAGCACTGGCCGGCGGCGAGCAGGTAAGGGTCGACGTCGTCGACACCGACCGCCGCCGCTGAGCGCACGGCAACACCAGTTTTGCTCCGGCCCCTCCACCTGCAGGTGGAGGGGCCGGAGTCTTTTCCAGAACACCCGCTTTACCGACCCGAACAGAGGAACACATGCAGCTTCAGGTGGCCCGCATCGGCAAGCCCCACGGCATCCGCGGGGAAGTCACGGTCCAGGTCCTGACAGACGCTCCTGAGGACCGCTTTGTCCCCGGCACCGAATTCGTGGTTGAGCCGGCGTCCTCCGGCCCGCTGACGGTGACCAGCGCACGCTGGAACAAGGACATTCTCCTCCTGGCATTCGAAGAGGTGGCCGACCGTAACCACGCAGAGACGCTGCGCGGTGCCAAGCTCTTCATCGAAACGGCGGACCTGGACGAGGACGACGACGAAGGCTGGTACGAGCATGAACTCGTGGGCCTCGAAGCCCGCGTAGGAGACCAGGTGGTGGGCAAAGTCGCCGCCCTCAACACCGCTCCCGCCCAGGACCTGCTGATGGTCACCACCCCGGAAGGCGGGGAAATCCTGGTCCCGTTCGTGGAACAGATCGTCCCGGAAGTGAACATTGTGGAGGGATACATCCTTCTCACCCCGCCGGACGGCCTCTTCGAACTGAATTCGGAAGACGCCGCCGCCTCACCCGGTGAGGAAGGCAAGGCGTAGATGCGGATCGACGTCGTCACCATTTTCCCGGAGTACCTGGCACCGCTGGAACTCTCGCTGATCGGAAAGGCCCGGCAGGACGGCCTGCTGGATCTTCGGGTCCATGACCTGCGAACTTTCACCACCGACAGGCACCGGACGGTGGATGACACTCCCTACGGCGGCGGCGCCGGCATGGTGATGAAGCCCGAGCCTTGGGGACAGGCCCTTGCGTCCATCGCCGGAGACCGTCCGGAAGGGGCCGGCAAGCCGGTCCTGATCGTCCCGTCGCCGGCGGGGGAGCGTTTCACACAGGCGCTTGCCTACGAACTGGCCGAAGAAGATCACCTGGCCTTCGCGTGCGGGCGGTACGAGGGCATCGACGAACGCGTCATTGACTGGTCCCGTGAGCACTTCGATGTCCGGCCCGTCAGCCTTGGAGACTATGTCCTGAACGGCGGGGAGGTGGCTGTCCTGGCGATGGTCGAGGCCATCGGCCGGCTGCTTCCCGGCGTCGTGGGCAACCCCGAATCGCTGGTGGAGGAGTCCCATTCGGACGGTCTGCTGGAGTACCCCGTCTACACAAAGCCCTCCGTCTGGCGGGAGCGTGAAGTGCCTCCGGTGCTGCTGAGCGGCAACCACGGCAGGATTGCCCAGTGGCGGCGGCACGAACAGTTTCGCCGGACGGCCCAGCGCCGCCCGGACCTCCTCGAAGGGTTCGACGCCGGCAAGCTGCCGCGTGCCGACCGCACCGAACTGCAGGACCTGGGGTACGACGTCGTCGACGGGAAGCTTGTCCGCCGCGCAGGGGCGGCGGACGAAGCACGCGACTGACGGTGCCGTACCGTCTGTCGGGCGAGGATGCGGATTGGCTGTAACGGCGCTGCTGTGGCAAAATTAGTCCTTGTGTCTGCTGGGCCAGCGCCTGCCACAGGGGGAGCGAAGCCAACAGCCTGACAACCGGCCCCGTCAACAATTGGGGTGGCCGGACTACTTAGCTTTCGACAGCATTTCCGGCGCTATCTGCGCCAGGCTCTGCTGCCGTGACCCAAAGTGAATGACCTGTGGCGTTCACCAGGAGTGCAATCATGCATATTCTCGATTCCGTAGATGCAGCTTCGCTGCGCACCGATGTTCCCGAATTCCGCGCGGGTGACACCCTCAAGGTTCACGTGAACATCATCGAAGGCAAGAACTCCCGCGTCCAGGTATTCCAGGGCTTCGTCCTGGGCCGCCAGGGTGACGGCGTCCGCGAGACCTTCACGGTCCGCAAGGTCTCCTTCGGTGTCGGCGTTGAGCGTACCTTCCCGGTACACTCCCCGATCATCGAAAAGATCGAGGTTGTCACCAAGGGCGACGTCCGCCGCGCCAAGCTTTACTACATGCGTGCACTGCGCGGTAAGGCTGCAAAGATCAAGGAAAAGCGCGACTTCAGCGCCGCCAAGTAAGTCCTTTTCGGACATACGCAGGCTGGGCCGCAGCCGTATCCGGCCAGCGCCGGAGCCAATCAGCACCAGCGCCAGGATACGGACCATGGACCAGACAAAACGCCAGCCCACAAAAATGGGCTGGCGTTTTGTGTTTGTGGCACTGCTCCTTGCCGTCGCCGTCAGCGGCGTGGTGCGGTCACTCTGGATCGACGTCTACTTCATCCCGTCCGAATCCATGGAGCCCCTGCTGGAAGGCGGCGACCGGATCCTGGTGTCCCGGACTGACTTCGAGGCAGAACCCATCCGCCGGGGCGACGTCGTGGTGTTCGACGGCAGGGGTACGTTCGCGCCGCTCAGCAGCGGCAGGGGCCCAATCATGGATGCCGCAGCCGGCGTCACCCAGTGGCTTGGCCTCGCCGGCAGCGACACCACCTACGTCAAACGCGTCATCGGGCTCCCCGGCGACACCGTGGTCTGCTGCGACGCGGCAGGAAAAATCACGGTGAACGGCGAGGCGCTGGAAGAACCCTACGTTTTCAGCGGCGACGCCCCCAGCACGCAGAAGTTCACCGCGGTGATCCCCGAGGGGCGGCTGTGGCTGATGGGAGACCACCGCTCGCTGTCCGCCGATTCCCGGAGCCTGCTGGGTGCTCCCGGTGGCGGCATGGTGCCGATGGAACGCGTTATCGGGCGCCCGGTCCAGATCATCTGGCCCCTTGATAGATTTGCTCCAGTACCCCGCCCGTACGCGGCGGAACCAATAACAGAGAACGGACAGTAGATGCCCGAGAACCACGCGCGGACACCGGAACCGCGCCCCGACGGCGCCTCTGATACTTCGGCCGGCCAGGCCGCCGCCGGGGCCGTCCCCGGTGGGGAGACGCCGGCTCCGGCAACGGCGGAAAGCCGGTCCGCTGCAAAGGCAGCCGCAAAACCTGTGGGCAGCCCGGTCTTCGCGTGGCTGAAGGAGGTCGCCACGGTGGTGGTGATCGCCGTCGTGCTGTCCTTCCTCATCAAGACCTTCCTTTTCCGGGCTTTTTTCATCCCGTCCGAGTCCATGGTGAACACCCTGGATATCGACGACCGCATCTTCGTCAACCTCCTGGTGCCGGAGCCTTTCTCGCTCAGCCGCGGAGACATTGTGGTCTTCCGCGACACCAAGGGCTGGCTCCCTCCGGTTGAGGAGAAGGAACAAGGGCCGTTCACCTGGGTGCAGGACGGGCTGACGTTCGTAGGGCTGCTGCCGGACGGTTCCGAGCAGCACCTCGTCAAAAGGGTCATCGGCCTGCCCGGCGACCACGTGGCCTGCTGCGACGCCGGCGGTAAACTGACCATTAACGGCACTGCCGTGGACGAGCCCTACGTCAACCCTGCCGAGGTCCCGCAGGTCCAGAACTTCGACGTGGTGGTTCCCGAAGGAAAGGTGTGGGTGATGGGTGACAACCGGAACCATTCCGCCGATTCGAGGGCGCATATGGATTCCGACGGCGGATTCATCGACCTTGACGATCTCGAGGGCAAGGCGGCCGTCATCGCGTGGCCGCTGAACCGGATAACCAGCCTTCACAACTATCCGGACGTGTTCCGGAACGTACCGGCCGCTCCCTGATATGTCCCCGGCAGTCAAAGCTGACCCGGCAAAGGCCGCTCCAGCCCGCAGCCGTTCCGGCTCCACGAAAGTGTCCGCCGGCCGTGCCAAGGCACCCACGCTACGGCACGAGCGGACCTTCAAGGCCCAGGGGGTTCGTTTCCTTGCGGGAATGGACGAGGTGGGCCGCGGGGCGCTGGCCGGGCCGGTCAGCGTTGGCATCGCCGTCGTCGACCTGGAACGCCAACGCAGCCTTGCAGGGGTGCGGGACAGCAAGCTCCTGCCGCCGGCGGAACGGGAACGCCTCGATCCCCTGGTCCGCCGCTGGAGCGTCGCCTCGGCGGTGGGCCATGCCAGCGCCCGGGAAATTGATGAGTTCGGCATCATGGCCGCGCTGCGCCTGGCGGGAACCCGGGCCTGGAACGCCGTCCTCGCGGCGGGGATCACACCCGACCTCGTGCTTTTGGACGGCAACCACAACTGGCTTTCCCCGGCGGAGCAGCCGTCCTTCTTTGAGCCTGTTGCCCTTGAAGCTGGCTGCCAGGCCCCGGTGCACACCAAAATCAAGGCCGACATGCAATGCCTGAGTGTCGCGGCGGCGAGTGTTATCGCCAAGGTGGAACGGGACAGGGCCATGCGGGAACTGCACGCCGAGTACCCGGACTTTGGCTGGGACATCAACAAGGGTTACGCCACGGCGCTGCACCGTGACAAGCTGCGCGCTGCCGGCCCAAGCCCCTACCACCGTGTGAGCTGGAACCTGCTCGGCGGGGAGCTCCGGGACGGGGAAGCCGCGGACGGTGATGTGACTGACGAGGAATGTGCCGTCGATGAACTCTCCGTCGATGAACTGTCCGGCCCGCAGGGATCCGCCGCGGGCTGATCCCTGCTCCGCCCGGGCGCCGCAACGGCGGACATGGTGCAAGATGGAAGCATGAGTGCTGAGGATCTTGAAAACTACGAAACCGACATGGAGCTCCAGCTCTACCGTGAATACCGCGACGTCGTCGGACTGTTCAGCTATGTAGTCGAGACCGAACGGCGCTTCTACCTGGCCAACCACGTGGATCTGCAGGCCCGCAGCGCAGATGGTGAGGTCTACTTCGACCTGACACTGCAGGACGCCTGGGTGTGGGACGTGTACCGCTCCGCCCGGTTCGTCAAGAGCGTCCGGGTCCTCACCTTCAAGGACGTCAACGTGGAAGAACTTCCGCGCAATGAAGAGTTGGCCATGCCGAAGGACGTGGACCTGGGCAACTAGCTCCGGGGCCGCCGCGCCACTTTCCCTTCACAGCCCGCCGTATGCACATACGGCGGGCTGTGCTGTCCGCCACTGCTTCCGCAGCCCCAGGCTGGTTAACGGAGGTAGAAACATGAGATCGAAAGACCTGCTGGGCCGGCGCGGCGAGGAACTCGCGGCCGGTTACCTGGAGTCGCTGGGCATGCTGGTGGTGGAACGCAACTGGCGCTGCCCCGAGGGCGAAATCGACATCGTTGCCCTGGACGGCGACGCCCTGGTGATCGCCGAAGTCAAAACACGGCGTTCCCTTGACTACGGCCATCCGTTTGAAGCGGTGGGGCCGGAAAAGCTTGCCCGGCTGCACCGTCTCGGCTCGGCATGGTGCCGCGACCGGGAATTGCGGATGCCGCTGCGGCGGGTCGACGTGATTGCCGTCGTTGATGACGGCGGAGGGCAGCCCACGGTGGAACACCTCAAGGGGGTGGGGTGATGGCACTGGGCCGTACATATTCCATCGCACTGCTGGGCCTGAACGGGTACATGGTTGAGGTCGAGGCCGACATTGGACAGACCCTGCCGGCCTTCATCATCCTTGGGCTGCCCGATGCTTCACTTAACGAAGCACGGGAGCGGATCAGGTCCGCGGCCAGGAACTCCGGAATCCCGCTCAGCCGCAGGAAGATCACTGCCAACCTGATTCCGGCGTCGCTGCCCAAGCGCGGTTCCGGCTTCGACCTGGCCGTAACCATGGCCGTGCTCCGCGCCGCCAACGACATCCGGCCCACTGGCCGGACGGTCTTCATTGCAGAGCTGGGACTCGACGGCCGGCTCCGGCCGGTCCGCGGAATTCTTCCTGCGGTCATGGCCTCGGTAAAGGCAGGATTTCCTGACATCGTGGTGGCGCAGGCGAACCTCGCCGAGGCCACCCTTGTTCCGGGGGCACATGTGCGGGGCTACCGCACACTTGCCCGGCTGGCACTGGACTTCGGGGCAGATCCCCAGGAACTCGCCCTCGACTTCGAACCCGAGGACCAGGACAGTGGCAATGACCCCTCCGCCACGGCCGGGTCCTCCCCTGACATGGCTGATGTGTCCGGACAGGGCGACGCCCGCCGTGCCCTGGAGGTAGCAGCAGCCGGTGCCCACCACCTGCTGCTGACCGGCCCGCCCGGCGCCGGCAAAACGATGCTGGCCGAACGGCTGCCCGGCCTGCTGCCGGACCTTGGCGACCATGAGTCCATGGAGGTCACCGCCATCCACTCCCTCTGCGGACTTCCCTCCTCCACGGTCCAGCTGCTTCGGCGGCCGCCCTTCGAAAGCCCCCACCATTCAGCAACGGCCGCCGCCATCATCGGCGGAGGTTCCGGGCTGCCGCGGCCCGGGGCAGCCTCCCGGGCCCACCGCGGAGTGCTCTTTCTGGACGAGGCACCCGAATACGAGCGGCGGGTCCTGGACGCGCTGAGGCAGCCGCTGGAAAGCGGTGAACTGGTCATCCACAGATCGGCTGGGACCGCGGCTTATCCTGCGCGCTTCCAGCTGGTACTCGCAGCCAATCCCTGCCCCTGCGGCAAGGCCTCCGGGAAGGGGCTCGAGTGCACCTGCACACCCATGATGCGCCGCCGGTACCTGGCCAGGATGTCCGGGCCGCTGCTCGACCGGGTGGACATCCAGCTGCAGGTCGAACGCGTATCGCTTGCCGAGTTCGGGCAGTCCGGGGCCGAGGAGGACTCGGCAGCCGTAGCCGGACGCGTGCGGGATGCCCGCTTCCGCCAGTCGGAGCGGCTGCAGCCCTTCGGGCTGGAGACCAACTCCCAGGTGCCGGGCCGCATCCTGCGCGGTGAACTGCGGCTGGCCCCGGCGGCAACCCGGATCCTGGACCATTCCCTGGAGCGGGGCATCCTGACCGCACGTGGTTATGACCGCGTGTTGCGCCTGGCCTGGACGCTCGCGGATCTGGGCCACCGGGACAAGCCGGACACCGACGACGTCGGACAGGCGCTCGGTCTGCGGCAGGCCGCGGCGGTGGCGGCATGATGGAAGCAGCGCTGGATAGGGACCGCCTGGCCCGCGCCGCACTGTCACGTCTGATGGAGCCACAGGACGCCGCCGGGCTTGCGCTCGTCCAGGTGGCGGGATCCGTGGATGCCCTTGGCATCGCTACCGGCGAGTTAAAGGCAGGGCCGGAACTGGAACGCGAAATTACGGCACTCCTTGCGGACAGCGGAGCCGCCAGCAGCTGGGCCGGCATGGCGGCTGCGCTCAAGCGGTGGCAGCCAAGGATCCCTGACCTGGCTCCGGAGCGGGACCTCGCAACCATGGCCCGCCTGGGCGGACGGCTCATCATCCCGTCCGACGAGCTATGGCCGGGCCAGTTGGCAGACCTCGGGATCCAGGAGCCGCTCTGCCTCTGGTGGCGCGGCCAGGAGCAGCCCCTGCCAGCGGTGGACACCAGCGTCGCGCTGGTAGGGTCCCGGGACAGCACCAGCTACGGGGCCTCGGTGACGGGGGACTTCGCCTACTCGCTGGCCCAGCGCGGATTTACCGTGGTGTCCGGCGGTGCCTACGGGATCGACGCCCATGCACACCGGGCAGCGCTCGCCGGTGGAGCCGGTGCTGTTCCCACCATCGCAGTCATGGCAGGAGGCGTGGACAGGTTCTATCCGTCTGGCAATGAGGACCTTCTGAGGGCTGTCTGCAACCAGGGTGCTGTCCTCGCGGAGGTGCCCCCGGGGTCAGCCCCCACGCGCTACCGGTTCCTGCAGCGCAACCGGCTGATTGCGGCACTGTCCGCCGTCACCGTCGTCGTTGAGGCGCGCTGGCGCTCTGGAGCGCTGAACACCGCCCATCACGCCGAAACCCTCGGCCGTGCGGTCGGTGCTGTACCCGGATCGGTGCACAGCGCGAATTCCGCAGGATGCCACCGCCTGCTGCGGGACGGGGGAGCAGTTTGCGTTACCGACGCCGCAGAAGTTGCCGAACTGGCATCCCCGAGCGGCAGTGCGCTGCCCGAACAGCGGCAGGGCAGTGCCCAGGTCCAGGACGGGCTGACCCTTGAGGACCTGATCCTGCTCGATGCGCTGCCGCTGCGCTCCAGCACCTCGGTCGAAAAGCTCTCGGCCGTGGCGGGGCTGGGGCAGGAGTCGGTGCGCGCGGGCCTGGGTCGGCTCGGACTGCTCGGCCTGGCCGTCTCCGAACGGGGCGGCTGGAAGCGAGGCAAGGCTTCCGTCTGATGCGCAGCGGCCACTGGAGACAAAGTGGTGACGGTTACCGTGTCAGCCTGCAGTACGGCACCAGGAACTGAGACAGTAAGGGAGTGGAAAATGAAGAACTGCCACGGGGACTCAGCGACGCCCTGGACGCGTTCGCCGGCTACCTGTCCGGAGAGCGTGCGGTGTCGGCCCACACGCGGCGCGCCTACCTGGGCGACGTCCGCAGCCTCCTGGCGCATGCCGCATCCGAAGGTGCCTCCGTGCTTGCGGATCTCGAACTGGGCATGCTCCGCCGCTGGCTGGGTGTCCAGAGCCAGTCCGGCGCCGCCCGCGCAACCCTGGTCCGGCGGTCGGCCACGGTAAGGTCTTTCACCGCGTGGGCTTTGCGAGAAGAACGGATCGCCGCGGATCCTGCCCTGCGGCTGAAGGCGCCCAAGCGGGAACGGTCCCTGCCCGGTGTCCTGCAGAGTTCGCAGCTGACCCGGCTATTGGGCCAGCTGGAGCAAAGTGCGGCCGACGGCGCGCCCCT
Organism: Arthrobacter sp. K410C; assembly: GCF_059090105.1. Lineage (NCBI taxonomy): Bacteria > Bacillati > Actinomycetota > Actinomycetes > Micrococcales > Micrococcaceae > Arthrobacter > Arthrobacter sp. K410C. Next base: position 114,275 of record NZ_JBNHFJ010000001.1, on the reverse strand, counting down.
GGCCGTCCGCAACCGCGCCATCGTGGAACTCCTCTACGCCACCGGCGTGCGGGTGGGGGAACTTGCCGGGCTGGACATCGATGACCTGGACCCGGACCGGCGCACACTGCGGGTGCTGGGCAAAGGCAACAAGGAGCGGACCGTTCCCTACGGCGTTCCCGCCGCGATGGCGGTGGATGACTGGCTCCGCCGTGGACGGCCCCTGCTTGCCCGGGAGAACAGCGGCCCCGCCCTGTTCCTGGGCGCCCGCGGCGGCAGGGTGGACCAGCGGCAGGTGCGGGAGCTTGTCAACCGGCTCCTGGAGGCGCTGGGGGATACCTCGGCTTCGGGGCCCCACGCCCTGCGCCACTCCGCCGCTACCCACCTGCTGGACGGCGGCGCCGACCTGCGGGCGGTGCAGGAGATCCTGGGCCACAGCAGCCTGGCCACGACGCAAATCTACACACATGTTTCGGTGGACCGGCTGCGCAAAAGCTACCAGCAGGCCCACCCGCGGGCCTGAGTTCCGGAAGGCTAATCGCACTGGCGTAATTCTGCAGGGTACGGCACAATAAGAGTCACGTCCGGCAACTTTCAAGTACCGCTTGAAGCCCCTTGGGCTGAAGGCGGTGCGGCAAGTCCGGACACAGCATTCATATCTGAATAACCAGGCAGGGAGTTCCGCAGGCAGGGCACAGTGGTTCCATCCAGGCAGAGGTCGTTGGGGAAGACGTACCTAGAGCTATGGAGGATGGAATGTCTGTTGCAATGACCCGCGGTGTGCTTTTCGTTCACTCGGCCCCTACGGCCCTGTGCCCTCATGTTGAGTGGGCTATCGGTTCCGTCGTTGACAAGCGCACGGACCTTGAGTGGACCCCTCAGCCTGCCGCGCCCGGAATGTTCCGTGCCGAGCTGTCCTGGACCGGGACGCCCGGCACCGGGGCTAAATTGGCGTCCTCACTGCGCGGCTGGGCGCACCTCCGTTTCGAAGTGACGGAGGAGCCGAGCCAGGGAGTGGACGGCGGGCGGTGGTCGCATACGCCTGAGCTGGGGATTTTCCACGCCGTGACGGACGTGCACGGCAACATCATGGTGTCCGAGGACCGCATCCGCTACGCCTACGAGTCCGGAGCCGGGGACCCCGCTGCCGTCTACCACGAACTCTCCCTTGCCCTCGGTGAAGCCTGGGACGAGGAGCTCGAACCCTTCCGGCACGCCGCGGAAGGCGCTCCCGTGCGCTGGCTCCACCAGGTGGGCTGACCGACGTCGTACCCCATTCCGGTTTCCCGGACCCGAATACCACTCCATAGCAAAAGAGGAGGCCCCGCCAACCGGCGGGGCCTCCTCGTGTTCCGGGCAAGACCCGGGGTGGTGTCAGACGCTGCGGACGGCAACGACGGCGTTGTGGCCGCCGAAACCGAACGAGTTGCTGAGCGCCACGATGTTCCCGGCAGGCAGCTCACGCGCGGAGGTCACAACGTCGAGCGGGATCTCCGGGTCCTGGTTTTCGAGGTTGATGGTCACCGGCGCCTTGCGGTCGTAAACCGCAAGGACGGTGAGGACGGCTTCAACGGCACCGGAAGCGCCCAGCAGGTGGCCCATCTGCGACTTCGTGGCGGAGACCGCCACGTTGTCCACGTGGTTGCCCAGGGCGGCGCGCAGGGCGGTGTACTCGGGCTTGTCGCCAACTGGGGTGGAGGTGGCGTGGGCGTTGACGTGGACCACGTCCTCCGGCTGGATCCGGCCGTCGAACATCGCGGCCTTGAGTGCGCGGGTGGCGCCCAGGCCCTCGGGGTCCGGGGCGGTGATGTGGTAGGCATCGGCGGTGACGGACGTGCCGGCGAGTTCGCCGTAGATCCGTGCGCCGCGGGCCAGGGCGTGCTCCTCGGCTTCAAGGACCAGGGCGCCTGCGCCCTCGCCCATGACGAAGCCGTCACGGGCGGTGTCGTAGGGCCGTGACGCGCGCTCGGGCTCGTCGTTGCGCCGGGACAGCGCCTGCATGGAGGCGAACGCGGCCAGGGGCATCGGGTGGATGGCTGCCTCGGCGCCGCCGCACATCACCACGTCCGCCTTGCCGGAGCGGATCAGGTCCAGGCCGAGGTGCATGGCTTCGGTGCCGGAGGCGCAGGCGGACACCGGCGTGTGGGCGCCGGCCCGGGCGCCGAGGTCCAGGCTGACGGCTGCGGCAACACCGTTGGGCATCAGCATGGGAACGGTCATGGGAAGGACCCGGCGGGGGCCCTTTTCCTTCAGGGTGTCCCATGCGTCCAGCAGCGTCCATACGCCGCCGATGCCGGTGGCGAAGGCGACAGCCAGGCGGTCCTTGTCGAATTCGGTGATGCCGGAGTCTGCCCACGCCTCGCGGGCGGCGATGACGCCGAACTGGGTGGAGGGGTCCATCCGCTTGGCTTCGACGCGGCTGAGCACGTCAACGGCGGGGGTGCTGCAGCGTGCAGCAAAATGGACGGGAAGCTCGTACTTGGCAACCCAGTCATCCTCCAGGGTGCGGGCACCGGAGACCCCCTTGAGCGCGTTGCTCCACATGGTGGGAACGTCGCCGCCGATGGGCGTGGTGGCGCCCAGACCGGTAATGACTACTTTGCGTGTCATGGGATCACTCTTTCCTCGGTGGGAATCCGTCTCCGTCTCCCGGAGGGTCCCGCGTGTTGATGGCCGGCACAGGCCGGGTGGAGAAAATGCAGCAGGGCTGCCGGTCCGGTCATCCGGACCGGCAGCCCTGCCAAGCCAGACGGCGAAGCCCTGGACTAGGCCTGGGCTCCGGCGATGAAGCTGACGGCGTCGCCAACGGTCTTGAGGTTCTTGACCTCTTCGTCCGGGATGCGCACGCCGAACTTCTCTTCGGCGTTCACCACGATGGTCATCATGGAGATGGAGTCGATGTCCAGGTCCTCGGTGAAGGACTTGTCCAGCTCCACAGCCTCAGTGGCCAGGCCGGTTTCCTCGTTGACGATTTCAGCCAGGCCGGCCAGGATCTCTTCGTTGCTAGCCATTGATGGCTCCTTTTCTTGTATTGCCGGCAGGGGCTGCCGGAAATGGTTCAGGCCGCGGGTGCGGCCCCTTGGGACGTTCCTAGGGAAGGACAACTACCTGTGCGCCGAAGACCAGCCCGGCGCCGAAGCCGATCTGCAGGGCCAGCCCGCCGCTGAGCTCCGGGTTTTCCTGCAGCAGCCGGTGCGTTGCCAGCGGGATGGATGCAGCGGACGTGTTGCCGGCATCGGCAATGTCCCGTGCCACTGTAACCGTCTCCGGCAGCTTCAGCTTCTTCACCATCTCATCGATGATGCGCATGTTGGCCTGGTGCGGGATGAAGGCCACCAGGTCTTCGGCCACGACGCCTGCGGCTTCAAGGGCCTGCTGTGCCACCTTGGCCATTTCCCAGACGGCCCAGCGGAAGACGGTCTGGCCGTCCTGGCGCAGCGTGGGGTACAGTTCCTGGGCTTCCTCCAGGAGGGCCAGGTCACCGGTGGAATCTGACTGGCGGGCTGCCATGCCCAGGTCCCGGACATCCAGCATGGAGCGTGTCATGCCGATCGCGTCCCACTTGCTGCCGTCCGAGCCCCAGACCGAGGGCGCGATGCCCGGGGTCTCGGAGGGGCCGATGACGACGGCGCCTGCACCGTCGCCGAGCAGGAAGGAGATGGTGCGTTCACGGTTGTCGATGACGTCGGAGAGCTTCTCCGCGCCGACCACCAGGACGTACTTGGCCGTTCCGGACCGCACCAGGGCGTCACCCTGGGCAATGCCGTAGCAGTAGCCGGCGCATGCCGCGGAAATATCGAAGGCGGGTGCCGGCGTGGCTCCCAGGCGGTCAGCCAGGCTGGCCGCGGCGGAAGGAGTGGCGTAGGGGTGGGTCACCGTCGAAACGATGACGGCGCCGAGGTCCGAAGCCTGGATCCCGGCCTTTTCCATCGCCTCACGGGCAGCGCCCTCGGCCATGTCAATGACGCTCACATCCGCCTTGGCACGGTGGCGCGTGACGATTCCCGTCCGCTGGCGGATCCACTCGTCAGAGGAGTCGATCCACTGGCACACGTCCTCATTGGTCACGATGACGTCCGGCCGGTAGGCGCCTAGGCCGAGGATGCGCGTGTGCTCCTGGAGGGGAGCCTGTTTCAGCGTGGGAACGCTCATGCGTTGCCCTCCAGTTCTGCAAAGAGCGCCAGGGCGGCAGAGAGGTCATCGGGGGTCTTCACCGCAACGGTCTTGACGCCGGGCATGCCGCGCTTAGCTAGGCCTGCAAGGGTGCCGGCGGGAGCCAGCTCGATAACTCCGGTCACGCCGCGCTGGACCAGGGTCTCCATGCACAGGTCCCAGCGCACCGGGCGTGAAACCTGTGCGATCAGGCTTTCGACGGCGGCGGGGCCGTCGGTGACTTCACCGCCGTCGTAGTTGGACAGCAGGGGAACGGCCGGCGCCTGCGGCTTCAGCTGCGGCTCAAGGGCCTTCAGGGTGCTGACCGCAGGGGACATGTGGCTGGTGTGGAAGGCGCCCGCAACCTTGAGCGGAATGACCCGGGCCTTGGCAGGCGGGTTGTCCGCGAGGGCTTTCAGCTGCTCGAAAGTTCCCGCCGCCACGGTCTGGCCCGCGCCATTGACGTTGGCGGGAGCGGCGCCGGACGACTCGATGGCGGCCAGGACCTCGGCAGGGTCACCGCCCACCACGGCGCTCATGCCGGTGGGGGTGGCGGAGGCTGCGGCCGCCATGCTGTTGGCCCGCTCGCGGACGAACGTCATGGCTTCCTGCTCGGTCAGGACGCCGGCCAGGGCGGAGGCGGTGATTTCACCCACCGAGTGGCCGGCCAGGATGACGGGCAGCGAGTTGAGTTCGACGTCGAAGAGGGAGGCCGCAGCCACGAGGCCGGCGGCAACGATCAGGGGCTGCGCCACGGCAGTGTCCTTGATGGTTTCCTCGTCGGAGGTGGTTCCGTGAGCGATCAGGTCGATACCGGCGATGTCGCTCAGGGAGGCCAGTTGGCCTGCCACCGGGGGCAGTTCCAGCCAGGGGGCCAGGAAACCCGGGGTTTGTGAGCCCTGTCCAGGGCAGACTATTGCAAGCACGTAACCAGCTTTCCAAATTACTTCGTGATCCAGCGGTGTTTGTCCGCACCAAGCTCACGGGGTCAGGTTGTAGGAAGTCTACAACGGTTCAGGACTGGGTCCGTGACGGCTGACGTTCCGTGGCGGCTTTGGGAGGGGCCGAAAGACGGCCCACCACCAGGGCTGCCTGCAGGACAAAAGCTTCCCGCGGAAGGAGCGGATCCCAGCCCGTGACGTCGCAAACGCGCTTGAGCCTGTACCTGACCGTGTTGGCATGGACAAAGAGTTCCCGGGCCGTGGCTTCCAGCGAATGGCCCAGTTCCAGGTAGGTGCCAAGGGTTTCCACCAGGCCGTTGGATGCCGCCAGCAGGGGCCGGTAAATGTTCTTGACCAGGGAGCGGCGTGCGGCGTCGTCACCGGAGATGACGCGCTCGGGAAGCAGATCGTCTGCGGCCACGGGCCGCGGGGCGGAAGGCCATGCCTTCGCGGCGGTCAGGCCGGCAAAAGCGGACTGCGCTGAGCCGCTGGCCTCAAGCAGCGATCCCGCCTCGGGACCGTACACAACCGGGCCGGGGGCGAACATGTCGCTGAGTTTGACGTAGGCGGTTTCCCGGTCCTGGACGCCCCCCAGGATCAGGATCAGCCGGTCGCCCTGGATGCCTACCAGCGCATCCTCGGCATACCGGCCGGCCATGCGCCGCAGCTCGCTGACGTAGCTGGCGCTCGGCTCCGAGGGGGAATTGCCCACCATGACCGTGAAGCGTTCCTGCGCTTTCCAGCCCAGCGCAGCGATCCTCGACCGCAGCGCGTCGGTGTTCTCGCCCCGCAGGATGGCATCCACGATCAGGGCTTCAAGCCGGGTGTCCCACGAGCCGCGGGACTCGGCGGCGCGGGCGTAGACGTCCGCGGCGGCAAACGCCACCTCCCGCGAATAGCGCAGCACGGCTTCGCGAAGGGACGGCTGGTCAGCCTCCGGCGCGATGACGGGAACCTGGTCCTCCACCACTTCCACCACGATCCTGATCAGCTGCAGCGCTTTCTGCAGGCTGATGGAGCGCGTCAGCTCCGTGGGAGCGGTGCCGAAAACGTCGGTGAGGATCCACGACGGCGAGCTCGGCCGCTCGTACCAGGTGACGAATGCCGCAATGCCGTTCTGGGCCACCATCCCCAGCGCCGACCGTTCGTCCGAGCTCAGCCGGCTGTACCAGGGCAGCGACTTTTCCAGCTCGCGCATGGTGGTGGTGGACAGCTGCCCCACATTGGCACGCAGCTTCTTGAGGGTTTCCGACTTCTCCGGAGTGACCGCCGGCTGGGCCGGTTTGCGCTTCGCGGACGGGGTGGCAGGTGCTGGCATGCTTTGAGCATACGGGCAGCCGGGGGCAACCTCCATTTGTGAGAAGGCTACAATCCGGTTTGTCATGCATCACACGTTCGGCGGCCCCCCGCGCAACGGACGACGGCGGCCCCCGCCTTTCGGTGGGAGCCGCCGTCGCTGCTGCTGGCCGGGGGGAGAGGCTACGTCTCGCCTCCGGCGTTGCCGGTGGTTCCGGCATTCACGTTGTGCAGGCGGTACTTCTCGATGGCCTTGACCGGAGCCTGGGCATCCACTTCGCCACGGCGCGCCAGCATCTCAAGGGCGCGCACCACGATGGAGTGGGTGTCGTTCTTGAAGTAGCGGCGGGCTGCGGCGCGGGTGTCCGAGAAGCCGAAGCCGTCGGCGCCCAGGGTGGCGTATTCATTCGGAACGAACTGCCGGATCTGGTCCGGGACGGCCTTCATGTAGTCCGAGACTGCGACGACAGGGCCGGTGGCACCCTCAAGCTGCCGGGTGACGAACGGGACCCGGGCGGGCTGTTCGGGGTTGAGGAAGGCTTCCTCTTCGGCGGCGAGGCCGTCGCGGCGGAGTTCGTTCCAGGAGGTGACGGACCAGACGTCGGCGGAGACGGACCAGTCCTCGGCGAGGATCCGCTGGGCTTCGAGGGCCCAGGGGACGGAGACGCCGGAGGCCAGGAGCTGGGTCCGGGGGCCGTCGATCTTGGCGGGGGCGAGCAGGTAGATGCCCTTGAGGACGCCCTCGACGTCCAGTTCCTCGGGTTCGGCGGGCTGGACGATGGGCTCGTTGTACACGGTGAGGTAGTACATGAGGTTTTTGTCCGTGCTGTCCGGGCCGTACATCCGTTCGAGGCCGTCGCGGATGATGTGGCCCATTTCGTAGCCGTAGGCGGGGTCGTAGGTGACTACTGCCGGGTTGGTGGAGGCGAGCAGGGGGGAGTGGCCGTCGGCGTGCTGGAGGCCTTCGCCGGTGAGGGTGGTCCGTCCTGCGGTGGCGCCGATGATGAAGCCGCGGGTCATCTGGTCCGCGGCTGCCCAGAAGGCGTCGCCGGTGCGCTGGAAGCCGAACATGGAGTAGAAGACGTAGACCGGGACCAGGGGCACGCCGTGGGTGGCGTAGGCGGTGCCGGCGGCGGTGAAGGCTGCCACGGCGCCGGCTTCGTTGATGCCGGGGTGGATCAGCTGGCCTGCGGGGGATTCCTTGTAGGCCAGGACCAGGTCACGGTCCACGGACAGGTAGTTCTGGCCCTTGGGGTTGTAGATCTTCGCCGTGGGGAAGAACGCATCCATGCCGAAGGTACGTGCCTCGTCCGGGATGATCGGGGCGATGTGCTTGCCGAAGTTCTTGTCCCGCATCAGGTCCTTGAGCAGGCGGACGAATGCCATGGTGGTGGCTGCCTGCTGCTTGCCCGAGCCGCGCTTGGCCACCTCGTAGGACTTCGCCTCCGGCAACGTGATCTCGGCGTGCTTGGAGCGGCGCTCCGGCACGGACCCGCCCAGGGCGGCCCGGCGCTCCATCATGTACTGGATTTCCGGCGCATCGGTGCCCGGGTGGTAGTACGGCGGCCGGTACGGATCCTTCTCCAGCTGCTCGTCGGAGACCGGGATCCGCAGGTGGTCGCGGAACTTCTTCAGGTCATCCAGCGTGAGTTTTTTCATCTGGTGGGTGGCGTTGCGGCCTTCGAAGTGGGGTCCGAGTCCGTAGCCCTTGACGGTTTTGGCGAGGATGACGGTGGGTTTGCCCTTGAATTCGGTGGCTGCCTTGTACGCGGCGTAGACCTTGCGGTAGTCGTGGCCGCCGCGCTTGAGGTTCCAGATCTGGTCATCGGTGAGGTCGGCGACGAGGTCCTTGGTGCGGGGGTCCTTGCCGAAGAAGTGTTCGCGGACGAACCCGCCGGACTCGGCCTTGTAGGTCTGGTAGTCCCCGTCGGGGGTTTCGTTCATGATCTTCACCAGCGACCCGTCGGTGTCGCGGGTGAGCAGGTCATCCCATTCCCGGCCCCAGACGACCTTGATCACGTTCCAGCCCGCGCCGCGGAAGAACGCTTCGAGTTCCTGCATGATCTTGCCGTTGCCGCGCACCGGCCCGTCCAGGCGCTGGAGGTTGCAGTTGATCACGAAGTTCAGGTTGTCCAGGTTCTCGTTCGCGGCGAGCTGGAGCAGGCCGCGGGACTCGGGCTCGTCCATCTCGCCGTCGCCCAGGAACGCCCAGACCTGCTGGTCAGAAGTGTCTTTCAGGCCCCGGTTGTGCAGGTACCGGTTGGACTGGGCCTGGTAGATCGCGTTCATCGGCCCGATGCCCATGGAAACGGTGGGGAATTCCCAGAACTGCGGCATCAGCCGCGGGTGCGGGTAGGAGGACAGGGCATGGCCCTCGCGGGACTTTTCCTGCCGGAACCCGTCCAGGTCCTCCTCCGAGAGGCGGCCTTCCATGAACGCGCGGGCGTACATGCCCGGGGACGCGTGGCCCTGGAAGAACACCTGGTCCCCGCCGCCGGGGGCATCCTTGCCGCGGAAGAAATGGTTGAACCCGACCTCGTACAGGGTGGCCGCGCCGGCGTAGGTGGAAATGTGCCCGCCGACGGCGATGTCCGGCCGCTGCGCCCGGTGCACCATCACCGCGGCGTTCCAGCGCATGTACGCCCGGTAGCGGCGTTCGTATTCCTCGTTGCCCGGGAACGGTGCTTCCTGGTCCACCGGGATCGTGTTCACGTAATCGGTGGTGGTCACCATCGGCACCCCGACGCTCTGCGCGCCCGCGCGCTGCAGCAGGCTCCGCATGATGAATTGGGCACGCTCGGTACCCTGTTCCCTGATCAGCGCGTCCAGGGACTCAACCCACTCGGCAGTCTCTTCCGGATCACGATCAGGCAGCTGGTTAGTCAACCCGCTGAGGATATGGGAGGTATCTTCTCCTGCAGCCACGTCCAACCTCTCTTTGCGCGCATGAATCGGCGCACTCAGGCCAGGCAGGGTGACTGCCCGGCGTATATACGCCGTGTGCGACGTATCGGTTACAACAGCCCGGTCATGTGTGCCGGGCAGGGTCCTAGAGCTCCTATGTCTGCACGGAGTTACAAGGTTGTTGTCCCGCAGGCATAGTTGTCACCAGCCACTCTAGCCCTCACCGCAAGGCGATGCGTAGCCGCAGGGTGGGCACTTCAGTTGTATTTCGCCGTCATACTGGTTCTGTGACGAAAAGCCGCTGCAAAGCGGGCGGCCGCACCCATGTGACGCAGAATATGCCGCACGGCGGGGGCGGCAGCTTGAAGCGCAGGCACAAAGGGTGTTGGCTTGGGGAGTAATGGAAATCACTATGCGCACTGCATATCTAAGGCATTGGAGGAACACGTGAGCGAGGCCGACGCCGCCACTTCGGTAAATGTGGCGGAAAAATTGGGTTTCAAGAACGGGGATCTGATTCAGGAGTTCGGTTACGACGACGATGTCGATTTCGACTTGCGTGACGATATAGAGGACCTCACCGGTTCGGAGTTGCTGGACGAGGATGACCACGAGGTCGCGGACGCCGTCATCTTCTGGTGGCGCGATGGCGACGGCGACCTGGTGGACAGCCTCATGGATTCGCTGACGACGCTGAGCGAGACCGGCGTCGTCTGGCTGCTGACCCCCAAGTCCGGCCGCGACGGCTACGTCTCACCGGCGGACATCCAGGAAGCCGCGCCCACCGCCGGCCTGCACGTCACCACGTCCGCAGGTGTGTCCAAGGACTGGAGCGCCAGCCGCCTGGTGAGCAGGAAGAACAAGTGACGGCAGCGCTTGCCGCTGCCTCTGCTGCTGTCCCTGCGGTTGGCGGGACAGCCCCTGACTTTGAGCTGTCAAACCAGTATGGCGAGCCGGTCCGGCTTTCGTCGTTCCGGGGCCAGAACGTGGTCCTGGTTTTCTATCCCTTCGCCTTTTCGGGCATTTGCACCGGTGAGCTGTGCGAGATCCGGGACAACCTGGCTGTGTTCGAGGACGCGGACGCCACGGTCCTGGCAGTATCGGTTGACAGCAAGTTCAGCCTCCGGGCCTACGCTGAGCAGGAAGGATACGGATTCGACCTGCTGGCGGACTTCTGGCCCCACGGCGGCGTCGCTTCCTCCTACGGGGTTTTCGACGAGGAGACCGGAATGGCCAGGCGCGGCACGTTCATCATCGATGCGGCCGGAACAATCCGGTACACCGTGGTGAACCCGAGGGGCCAGGCAAGGGACTTCGAGGAGTACCGCGCGGCACTTGCCGGCCTGGCGGAGGCCTGAGCTGCCATGGAAGGGCAGCGGCACGGGGTAGGCCTGACGGGCTTTGCCAGCATGCCGCCTGCACCCCATGCCAGCCCCTCCGGCGAAGACCTTGAGGTCCTGGGCAGGATCCGTGACCTCCTGGGCGGAATGCGCTTCGCGCTGCTGACGGGCGCCGGGCTCAGCACTGATTCGGGCATCCCCGACTACCGGGGCCCGGGCTCGCCGCCCCGGACCCCCATGACGTATCAGGAGTTCATTCGCGATGCAGCGAACCGGCAGCGGTACTGGGCGCGGAACCACATCGGCTGGTCGCATCTCCGGCACGCGGATCCGAACCCGGGGCACTTTGCGGCCGCCCACCTCGAACGGCGGGGTTACCTCACGGGCCTGATTACGCAGAACGTGGACCGCCTGCATGAGGATGCCGGCAGTGCGAATGTCATCGACCTTCACGGCAGGTTCGACCAAGTGGTCTGCCTTGACTGCGCCCGCACCTATTCGCGGAAGCTCCTGGCCGGAATGCTGGGGGAACTCAATCCGGACTTCCTGGAGCGCGCGGCGGCCACGGGGCTTGTGGAAATGGCGCCTGATGCCGACGCCACCGTCGAGGACAGGGCGTTGATCAGCAGTTTCGTGGTCGCTGCCTGCCCGGCATGCGGCGGAACCCTGAAGCCGGATTTCGTCTATTTTGGCGAGAACGTTCCTAAGGAGCGGGTGGAGAAGGCCTACGCGATAGTGGACGAGGCCGCCGCGCTGGTGGTTGCGGGTTCCTCACTGACCGTGATGAGTGGTCTGCGGTTCGTGCGGCACGCGGCCAAGGACGGCAAACCTGTGGTGATCATCAACCGGGGCGAAACCCGCGGGGACGACAAAGCCACCATCAAGCTGGAAGCGGGCGTTTCGGAGTCGCTCACCTGGCTTGCCGGGAACCTGCCACCGCTTTGACATGCGGGCTCGTGCTTGCGGCCCCTGTGCCGATTCGCGTTTGGGGCTCCGCGTCAGGTAGAGTCTATGTTCGTTGGTTGCGGCGGAAACGCCGGATTCAGCACCTTGGGTCTTTAGCTCAGCTGGTAGAGCGCCACGTTTACACCGTGGATGTCATCGGTTCGATCCCGGTAGGACCCACCAGAAAAACCCCGTGTTTCCGGCCTTTCCAGGCCTATGGAGATGCGGGGTTTTGTCGTTGGCGGCACAGCCGGAATGTCAGACCCCCGCCGTAGCTTTTCAGTCATGGAACACGTGATAGTCCGCAGGGGCGGGGATGGAATGCCGACGGCGGTGGTCTGCCGGGGGCGGGAATGGTCCGTGGGTGCCGAGCCGGTGAGATGGTTCGAGCGGATCAATTGGTGGGAAACCCATCGGAGGATGCCAAGGGGTAGAAGCCGGGTGGATGTGGAGGTCCTGCAAGTCCAGGTGCGCTTGGGAAGCAATAGGAATTCCGCCCTGACCACCATGGTGCTGGAACGTGACGGACTCGGGGGCGGCTGGCGCCTGCGGGAGTCCCTGGCCGGCGCGGCCTAGCACCGGTCCTAAGGGAAGGGCCTGCCTGCGGGCATTGGAAAACCCTCCACCGCGACTATTGGGGGATGCCGCGGTGGAGGGTCTGAAATGAATATACCGTGAACTCCAGGAAACAAAAAGTTACTACTGAATGTGTCTGGAGCGTTACCTGGGGCCGATTACCTGGCGTTCGGGGGCAGGGCCGTCAGCGGCGGACCGGGATGAAGACGCGCGGCTGCTCGGTCCAGGTGTCCGCCATTCGGGCCATGGTCCGGCGAAGGATCCGGTCGGATCCCTCCCTCGCGGCTGCGGCGTCGCCCCTTGCGATCGCTTCCGCCACGTCCACATGCCACTGCAGGGCAGCCTCGTTGGGGTGGTCGGGCATGAGGCCATGTACCGTTCGGCCGGTAAGGGTCTCCGCCACCTGGCCCATCAAGTTGGCGAACATCTCGTTGCCGGAGCCGGAGAGCAGCAGGGAATGGAACTGGATGTCCAGGTCCAGGAAGCGCGGCACTTCGCCGCTGTGACCGGCATCGCGCATGGCATAGGCCACGTCCACCAGCTCGAGCCTTAGCGGGGCGGGCGCGTTCTGGGCGGCGAGCTCGGCCGCGGCAGGTTCAACGGCCGCCCGCAGTTCGGCGAGGGAACGAAGCTGCGCGCCGCGGGCATCACTGGCCAGCCGCCACCGGATGACCTGCGGGTCGAAGGGGTTCCAGCGGCTGGGCGGCAGGACCCTGATGCCCACCCGCTTTGTGGTTTCCACCAGCCCCAGTGATTGCAGCACGCGGACTGCTTCGCGGATGACGGACCGGGAAACCTTGAGTTCGTCTTCGAGCTGCTCGGCGAGCATGACATGGCCAGCAGGCAGCTCGCCTGCAATGATGCGGGTGCCGAGATTTTCGATGGCACGGTGGTGCAGGCTGCTGGTCATGCCGTTAAGCCTAGTGGGAACGGGCCGGGGGCCAGGCTCGAGGCGGCGGGCGGCGACAAAAAGCGTTCCATTATCGGGTTGCCCCTTTCCTGTTACCTCCAGAATATATATGCTTTATTCCGACCCTGGTCATGGCGGCGGTTTCGACGAGGCTGCCGCCATTCGTCCTGAAGCAATGAATTGGAGTTTTGATGTCTGCACACATCGGTGTCACCGGCCTTGCGGTGATGGGTGCCAACCTGGCCCGTAACCTCGCGCGGAACGGCTTCACCGTCGCCCTGCACAACAGGTCCGTGGAGAAGACCGACGCGCTGCTGGAGCGGTACGGATCCGAAGGTGACTTCATCCGCACCGAAACCCTCCAGGAACTGGTCGACTCGCTGGAGAAGCCCCGGCGCGTGCTGATCATGGTCAAGGCCGGCAAGCCGGTGGACTCGGTCATCGAACAGCTCGAGCCGCTGCTGGAACCGGGCGACATCATCATCGACGCCGGCAACTCCCACTATGAAGACACCCGGCGGCGGGAAGCAGCCCTCGCCAAGAAGGACCTGCACTTCGTGGGCGTGGGTGTCTCCGGCGGCGAGGAGGGCGCGCTCAACGGCCCGTCGATCATGCCGGGCGGCTCCAAGGAGTCCTACAAGGCCCTCGGCCCGCTGCTCGAAAAGATTTCCGCCAAGGTTGACGGCGAGCCCTGCTGCGCATGGGTGGGCACCGACGGCGCCGGCCACTTCGTTAAGATGGTCCACAACGGCATCGAATACGCGGACATGCAGGTCATCGGCGAGGCGTTCGACCTGCTGCGGTCCGGAGCCGGGATCGAGCCCGCCGAGCAGGCGAAGATCTTCTCGGAATGGAACAAGGGCGAGCTCTCCTCCTTCCTGATCGAAATCTCCGCAGAAGTCCTGGGCCACGTTGACGCCAAGACCGGCAAGCCGTTCGTCGACGTCGTGGTGGACGCTGCGGGACAGAAGGGCACCGGCCGCTGGACAGTCATCTCCGCCCTCGAGCTCGGTTCCCCGGTGTCCGGCATCGCCGAGTCCGTCTTTGCCCGTGCACTCTCCTCGCAGGCCGGCCAGCGCAAGCTGGGCCAGGAACTGCTGGAAGGCGGGGAATCCGCCGTCGAGATCCCGGAAACCTTCGTCGAGGATGTCCGCCAGGCGCTCTACGCCTCCAAGCTGGTCTCCTACGCCCAGGGCCTGGACATGCTGACTTCGGCAGCCAAGGAATACGGCTGGGACCTTAAGCTGGACGAGATCGCGTCCCTGTGGCGTGCAGGCTGCATCATCCGTGCGGAACTGCTCAAGGACATCACCAAGGCCTACGCCGCGGACGAGAAGCCGGCCAACCTGCTGTTCGCCCCGGCCTTCACCAAGGCCATCGCCGATGCCCTGCCGGCGTGGCGGCGCGTGGTTGCCACGGCAGTCCAGCTCGGAATTCCCGTCCCGGTGTTCTCCTCCTCGCTGGCCTACTACGACGGCCTCCGCCGCAAGCGCGTTGCCGCCGCCCTGATCCAGGGACAGCGCGACCTGTTCGGTGCGCACACCTACGGCCGGATCGACGCCGAAGGCACGTTCCACACCCTGTGGGGCGAGGACAAGTCCGAAATCGAAGCGGTGGACACCCACTAATACCCGCCCGCTCCGGCCACGGCCGGTGGTTCGCAGATAATCTGGGAACCACCGGCCGTTGCCGTCTCCGGAGCGTGCCGCCGCCCAGCACGGGGGAGTCCAGATGTCCCACCCAATCGCGATCGTGACCGGAGCGTCCGCAGGGATCGGCTTCGAGGCCGCCCGGAAGCTGGCCGGAAAAGGCTTTACCGTCTATGCGGGCGCCCGAAGGGTGGACAGGATGGCGCCGTTGCGGGACGCCGGCGTCGGGGTGGTTGAACTGGACGTCACGGATGATCGGTCGATGCGTGCCGCCGTCGGGCGCGTGCTTGCGGAGCGGGGACGGGTGGACGTGCTGGTGAACAACGCCGGCTATGGTTCGTACGGCGCCCTGGAGGAGGTGGACCCGGGGGAGGGGCGCCGCCAGTTCGACGTCAACGTCTTTGGGCTTGCCCGGATGACGCAGCTGGTGCTTCCCGCCATGAGGCAGGCGGGACGGGGCCGGATTATCAACGTCTCATCCATCGGCGGAAAGTTCTACGAGCCGCTGGGCGCCTGGTACCACGCAACAAAGTTCGCCGTGGAGGGCATGAGCGATTCGCTGCGCCTGGAACTGAAACCCCACGGCATCACTGTGTCCATTATCGAGCCCGCCAGCACGCGGACCGAATGGGGAGGCGTGGCCGCGGAGGGACTGAAGGCCAGCAGCGGTGCAGGGCCCTACGATGCGCAGGCGCGGGACATGGCGGCGGCACTGGCGTCCACCCACCGGCCGGCGGTGTCCACTCCGCCGGCGGTCATTGCGGAAGCCATTTTGCACGCCGCCACGTCCGCGCATCCGAAAACCCGCTATCCGGTGGGCAGGGGAGCTGGCACCATTACCGCCTTGCGGCGGGTTCTGCCGGACCGCCTCTATGACGTGGTTGTCCTGGCGGTCCTGAAGAGGGTGGGCGGATAGTCAGATCCGGTATTCGATGTCGTACTCGGCCGGGTCCACCGCCGGCTTGGTTTCCCGCTGCGCGTCGCGGTGCCGCCATTTGGCGGGAACGCCCGTGACGATTGACTCAGGCGGCGCATCCTTGACCACGACGGCGTTGGCGCCCACGGCGCTGTCCCGTCCGATGGTGATGGGTCCAAGGATCTTCGCTCCGGCGCCGATGGTGACGCGGTCGCCAATAGTGGGATGCCGCTTGATCCGCGCCAGGGAGCGGCCGCCCAGGGTCACGCCGTGGTACATCATGACGTCCTCGCCAATTTCCGCGGTCTCACCAATGACCACGCCCATGCCGTGGTCGATGAAGAACCTGCGGCCGATGGTGGCGCCGGGGTGGATCTCGATGCCGGTCGCGAACCTGCCCAGCTGGGAGATCAGCCGGGCCGGGAACCGGAGGGCCGGATTTTGCCACAGCCGGTGCGTCAGCCGGTGGATCCAGATGGCATGCAGGCCGGAGTAAGCGAAAAAGTTCTCAAAAGAACCTCGAGCCGCCGGGTCATGGGACCGGGCGGCGTCGAGGTCTTCCTTCAGTCTTGCGAAAAAGCCCACAAAGTTCTTTCTACAGGAAACGGGCGGAAAGCGGCCTGATCAGCCCCGGATGTCGTCATAGAGGACGGTGGAGATGTAACGCTCGCCGAAGTCGCATACGACGGCGACGATCAGCTTGCCCTTGTTCTCGGGCCGCTTGGCCAGCTCCAACGCTCCCCAGACGATGGCGCCGGAGGAGATGCCGCCCAGGATGCCTTCCTTGACGCCAAGTTCACGGGCAACACGCACGGAGTCCTCAAGCGTGGCATCCAGGACCTCGTCATAGACGTTGGTGTCGAGGATCTCGGGGACAAAGTTGGCGCCGATGCCCTGGATCTTGTGCGGGCCGGGCGCGCCGCCATTGAGGATGGCCGAGTCCTTGGGTTCGATGGCCACGATCTGGACGTCGGGCTTGCGCTCCTTCAGGACCTGTCCGACGCCGGTGACCGTTCCGCCGGTTCCGACGCCGGCAACGAAGATGTCCACCTTGCCGTCGGTGTCGGCCCAGATCTCTTCGGCGGTGGTGTTGCGGTGGATCTCCGGGTTGGCCTCGTTCGCGAACTGGCGTGCCCAGATGGCGTTCTCCGTGTTGGCCACGATCTCCTGTGCCTTCTCCACGGCGCCGCGCATGCCCTCGGAACCGGGGGTCAGGACGATCTCGGCACCGAAGGCGCGCAGCATGACCCGGCGCTCGGTGGACATGGTCTCGGGCATGGTGAGGACCACCTTGTAGCCGCGCGCAGCACCCACCATGGCCAGGGCGATGCCCGTGTTGCCGGAAGTACCTTCCACGATGGTGCCGCCCGGCTTCAGGGCCCCGGACTTCTCGGCGGCGTCGACGATGGCCACGCCGATGCGGTCCTTGACGCTGTTGGCAGGGTTGTAGAACTCCAGCTTCACGGCGACGGTGGCTTCCAGCCCCTCGCTGAGCCGGTTGAGCTTGACCAGCGGAGTGCCGCCAACCAACTGCGTTACATCGTCATAGATCCGTGCCATGTACATACGCCTATCTCTGAAGGGTGGATACTGAGGTCAGCCTAACGAGGCACCGTAACCCTGGCTAAGCGTTAAGCCACGCAGAGTAATATTTCCTGGCCTTGGCCAGCTTGGGGTTGATG
This sequence comes from Arthrobacter sp. K410C, assembly GCF_059090105.1. Classification (NCBI taxonomy): domain Bacteria; kingdom Bacillati; phylum Actinomycetota; class Actinomycetes; order Micrococcales; family Micrococcaceae; genus Arthrobacter; species Arthrobacter sp. K410C. The sequence goes on along the minus strand of NZ_JBNHFJ010000001.1, from coordinate 96,985 downwards.
ATCACCTGGCAGTACCCCTGCTCGGGATGCTTGGCGTAAAAGTTCTGGTGGAACTCCTCTGCCACGTAAAAGCGCGGAAGCCGGCTGACCTCGGTGACGATCGGGTCCCGCCACAGCTCCTGGTTCCGTTCGATCGCCTCCTCGAACAGGATCTTTTCTTCCGTGGTCTCGTAGAACATCGACGAACGGTACTGCGTGCCGACGTCGTACCCCTGCCGGTTCAGCGTGGTGGGGTCATGGAGGGCGAAGAACATGTCAAGGATGACCTCGGCCGGAATGATGTCCTCGTCGAAGGTCACGGCCACGACCTCGGCATGGCCGGTTGCTCCGCTGCAGACGGAGTAATAGTCGGGGTGGGGGTCGTGCCCGCCGGTGTAGCCGGACACCACTGAGGTGACGCCCCTGGTCTTCTGGTAGACAGCGTCAAGGCACCAAAAGCAGCCTCCGCCCAGAACAAAAGTTTTCATGACCTCTTCAATGGTTGGCGCGCCCGGATGATTCCCCGCCCGGGCGCGGCACCCGTCACGGTACGGGGGTGGCGATGGCGGATGGGGTAAAACTAAGACTATGGAACCTGTGGACACCGACGTTACCGGCCCCGAAGACCACAACGACCGGAATCACGACGGCGACGCCCCCTCGGACACGCCGGCGGCGGCCGGTACGGAGGCTCCAAGCCTGGGCGACCTGCTGCTGGCGGTGGAGGAGCTCTGGCCCGAGTCCCTGGCCGAGGACTGGGACGAGGTGGGACTGGTGGCGGGCCACCCGTCCACTCCGGTCACCAAGGTGATGTTCGCGGTGGACCCCACGCTGGAGGTCATCGAGGAAGCCGTGGAGTGGGGCGCCGAACTCCTCATCACGCACCATCCGCTCCTCCTCAAGGGTGTTACATCGGTTGCCGCCACGACCGCCAAGGGAAGGGCAGTCCACCGGCTCATCGAGTCGGGCACGGCACTCCTGACGGTGCACACCAACGGTGATTCCGCCGTCGGAGGCGTCTCGGACGTGCTCGCAGACGCCCTCGGCCTCCAGGACGTGGCACCCCTCACGGTTGCCGCCAACGGACTGCCGGAAGAGGGGATTGGCCGGGTGGGCGAACTGGCGGATGCCATGACCCTGGGTGAGTTTGCCGCCCGGGTCTTTGAGATCCTGCCGTCCGTGGCCGGCGGCGTTCGCGTGTCCGGCGATAAGGACGGCCTGGTGCGGCGCATTGCCGTCTGCGGCGGCGCCGGTGACTCGCTGTTCAACGAAGTCCGGGCCAGCAACGCCGATGTCTACGTCACGGCCGACCTCCGCCACCACCCGGCATCCGAAGCCCGGGAGTCGGCGCTGAACGGGCGCCCGTACCTCGTGGACGTCTCGCACTTCGCCAGCGAATGGCTTTGGCTGCCGGCGGCTGCGGCCGCCCTGGGCAATGTCCTCGCGGACCAGGGCCACGACGTCGAAATCCAGGTCAGTACCACCAACAGCGATCCCTGGGACTTCATACTCACTCCGGGCTAAGCCAGCGGAGCAAGCCAGGCGCTAGAGTCGAGGAAGCGCCGGCAAGGTGCCCGGCTCCGGCCGGAAGGGAACAAGCGGAGGTAATAGTGGCGAAGGCAGCACCGGCGGAACAGTTGAAGTTGCTCGAACTGCAGGGGCTGGATGCCAGGCTTAAATCGCTCGCCAACCGTCGCCGCGAACTTGAAAACGATCCACGGATCAAGGACCTCGAAGCCGCCCTTTCGGTTGCCAACGGGGAACTTGGTGCAGCCAAGGTGGCGGTCCACGACGCAGAATCCGAATTGAAGCGTGCCGAGGCGGACGTGGAACAGGTGGCCACCCGCATCGAACGGGACGAGGCAAGGCTCAACAGCGGCACCGGCCTGTCCAAGGACCTTGTGGCCCTCCAGAAGGACATTGCCTCGCTGAACAAGCGCCGCTCCGACCTGGAGGATGTGGAACTGGAAGTCCTGGAAAGGCTGGACACCCTTCGGGCCCGCCAGGCAGCCCAGCAGGTCATCGTGGACGATATCCAGGGTTCTTTCGGCAGCATCCGGGCAGAACTGGACGAGGCCATCGCCGGAGTCGACGCGGAAGCCGCCGAGGTCCGGGCCAAGCGCGATGAATTCGCACAGGGACTCGACGCCCCACTGCTTGCCGTCTACGAGAAGACGCTGGCGAAGCGGGGCGTGGGTGCGGCCCGGCTGTTCCACGGGATGTCGGAGGCCTCGGGCATGAAGCTCAGCCCCGGCGACCTCGCCGAGGTCAAGGCAGCTTCCGCCGACGACATCGTCTTCTGCCCCGATTCCGGCGCCATCCTGGTGCGTTCGGAGGAGTGGGCCTGACCTGCCGGGCTTTCAGCCCTGGAGGATGATGTTCAGCGCGTGCGGTTTCCGGGCAGAGCCAGTAACCAGCTCCGCACCCCACTTCTCCTGCGCGGCGCCAAGGAGCTGCTCGGGGGTCGCGGGGGCCTTTCCGCGGCGCACCAGCAGGTGGCGGGCAAGCTCACCGCGTGTGTGCTTGGCAAAGTGGCTGACCACCTTGCGCACGCCGCCGGTTTCCGTGAAGACATTGACCGTGACTGTCCGGGCGGGCGGCGGGGTCCACGCGGCGGCGTAGGTGCTTGACCTGCAGTCCACCAGGAGGTGGCCCTCCACGGCCGCGGCCAGTGCGTCCGCCAGGAGTGGCTTCCAGAACGGGGCAAGCCTGCCGACGTCGGGCAGTGCCGTCCCCATCGAGAGCCGGTAGGCGGGCACGCTGTCGCCGAAACGCAGCGCTCCCCAAAGCGCTGAGATGACCAGCACCGATTCGTCGGCCTTGCGGCGCTGGGCCGGGGTGAGGCTCCGGTAGCCGAGGGCGTCGTACAGGACCCCGGAATAGATGGTGTGTGCTGGTGCCGCCGGCTCCGCGCGGAGCCGGGTGTTGCGGCGGACGTCGTCGCTCAGCGACGGCCCCACGCCCAGCAGCGCAAGGGCGTCCTCGTGTGCGCTGACGGTCCCCAGCGCCTCGAGGACTTTGGCGCGGTAGGGGTTGAGGGCGGGAAAGCCCAGGGACTGCCAGTCGACGGCGGCACCGCGGACAGCCGGCGTCTTGCCTTCGGAAGGGGGAAGCAGAATAAGCACCGTCCGATACTACCGGCGGCGGAAAGGACGCCCCGCGCCGGTAGACTGGTTGAGGATGGGACAGCCAGACGGCCGCGCGCCACGCAAGTGGCTCGAGGAACGTCCGGGCTCCACAGGGCAGGGTGGTGGGTAACGCCCACTCGGGGTAACCCGCAGGCAAGTGCCACAGAGAACAGACCGCCCGCATCCCTTGTCCCTGGACGGGGGAGAGCGGGTAAGGGTGAAACGGTGGTGTAAGAGACCACCAGCTTCCCGGGTGACCGGGAAGGCTAGGTAAACCCCACCCGGAGCAAGGCCAGACAGGACACGTTCGAGGGCTGCCCGCCCGAGTGTCCGGGTAGGCCGCTGGAGGGTACCGGCAACGGTACTCGTAGATGGATGGCCGTCGCCCCGCTTTCGGCAACGGAAGCGGGGAACAGAACCCGGCGTATCGGCTGTCCCGTCCATCAAACCGGTTTGACCTTGGAAGTTTTGTTGGTGATCCTAAACCGTGCCCGCAAATACTGATCGCCACCCGGCCAGCCAACCGGCCCGGGGCGCCGCTCCCGGCCGCGCCAGGCAGGCGCTTGCCCTGCTGGGCTTCCTTGCCCTTTCCCTGGCCGCGTGGGCGCTGGCCTCGATTCCCATCATCCTGCATTCGGCCGGCTGGTTCGCGGAGTCAGTCAAGGCGCCGTGGATGCCGCCGGGATGGATGTTCCGCTCCATGTGGATTGCGCTCTACATCGGCGTCGCCGTTGCCGCCTGGCTGGTCTGGCGCAAAGGTGCCCTGACCAGGGGGACGCTGGCCGGCTATATCGTCCAGCTGGTGCTCAACGCAGGGTGGCCGCTGACGTTCTTCGGACTGTATCCCGTCCTGGGGACCGCTGCCCTGTGGGTGGCGTTCGCCGTCATCGCCGGCCTGGCGGTGTCCCTGGTGTTCCTGATCCTGCGTTTCGGCCCTGTGAGCGCAGGTGCCGGCTTGCTGGTGCTGCCCTACTTCTCATGGGTGGTCTTTTCCGCCAGCCTCAACCTCTACTCGGCGCTGCACAACTAGCTGCCCCGTCGTGTGAGTGATTTCACGCGCCTGCAGCCTGTTGCGCACCGCGGGCCAACTTAGAATAGATACCGGACGTAGGGGTTCTTCCGCCGGGAGCTGCGTTCGCAGCCGGCGGTTTTTCTTTGCACACGATCCATGCGCCTGGGGGCCGAACCCTGCAGGCGTGGGTGCCCCTGGACATCATCCGGTGGCCGACATCCGCGTACGAGGACGTATGCGGCTGAACCGAGGAAGGTATTTCTGTGAGCCAGACGTCAGATTCTTGTCTTGATACATGGATGGGCCGGGAGGCCCTCGCCGAGGCCATGATTCCGGTGATCGGCCGGCTGTATCGCGAAAACAACGTGGTGACCAGCATCCATGGCCGGAGCCTGATCAACAAGTCCACCATGAACATCCTCAAGGCGCACCGCTTCGCGCGCCGGATGAGCAAGGACGAATTGCTCCTTGAAGAGACTGCCCCGCTGCTGAACACCCTGGCCGGGCTTGAGCTGGGCGCGGCCGCGATCGACATTGCCCGCCTGAACCAGAAATTCAAGGAAGAGGGCGACGGCGCCACCCTGGAGGAGTTCCTCCGCGCCGAGCTCGCCGAGATCGTGGGCAAGCGCGGCGCTGACGAGCGCACCAGCACCGACGTCGTGCTGTACGGCTTTGGCCGGATCGGCCGGCTCCTGGCCCGCCTCCTGATCGAAAAGGCCGGTGGCGGCCACGGCCTGCGCCTGCGTGCCATTGTGGTCCGCCGCGGTTCCGACAACGACCTGGCCAAGCGCGCCAGCCTGCTGCGCCGTGACTCCGTGCACGGCTCCTTCGAAGGCACCATCCGCGTCGACGAGGAAGCCGACACGATCACCGCCAACGGCGTCCGGATCCAAGTGATCTACTCGAACGATCCGGCCACCATTGACTACACCGCATACGGCATCAAGGACGCGCTGCTGGTCGATAACACCGGGCGTTGGCGCGACGCCGAAGGCCTGTCCCAGCACCTGCAGAGCAAGGGTGTTGCCCGGGTGCTGCTGACCGCGCCGGGCAAGGGCGAGCTGAAGAACATCGTCCACGGCATCAACCACGGCACCATCGAGGACACCGACCAGATCGTGTCAGCGGCGTCCTGCACCACCAACGCCATCACCCCGGTCCTGAAGGCCCTCAACGACAAGTTCGGCGTGGTCCACGGCCACGTGGAAACCGTGCACTCCTTCACCAACGACCAGAACCTGATCGACAACTTCCACAAGGGCGACCGGCGCGGCCGCTCCGCGGCGCTGAACATGGTGATCACCGAGACCGGTGCCGCCAAAGCAGTTGCCAAGGCACTGCCGGAACTGCTGGGCAAGCTCACGGGCAGCTCCATCCGCGTTCCCACGCCGGACGTATCGCTGGCCATCCTGAACCTCACCCTGGAGAACGGGACCACCAAGGACGAGGTGAACAACTACCTCCGCGAAATGTCGCTGCACTCGGACCTGCGCAAGCAGATCGACTACATCGATTCCCCCGAGGTGGTCTCCACCGACTTCGTCGGTTCCCGCCGCGCCGGGATCGTGGACGGCCTGGCCACCGTCTCCACTGACAAGAACCTCGTAGTCTACGTCTGGTACGACAACGAATTCGGCTACAGCTGCCAGGTGGTCCGCGTGATGGAGGAGATGGCCGGCGTCAACCCGCCGTCCTACCCCGCCAAGGAAAGCGCCAAGGCGCTGGCGGCCATCGCCGTCTAGCCATTTGCAGGTCACGCTAATTCCCGGCTGGTTCTCTGGAATCAGCCGGGAATCAGGACCACACTAATGGCATGGAAAAAGATTCGACACTCCAGCACGACACCACCCTGGAACACGCCCTTGATGTCGCCAAGGCCAACCACAAGGAAGCCCTCCGTCTCCTTGAGGGGGCACGCGCGGCATACAAGACAGGCGACGTCGGCGAGGACAGGGTACGCCAACTCGAGGGCCTCCTGGCCATTGCCGAAGAGGACCTCCGGCGGGTGATGCGGGAGCAGTAACCGCCCCCGAATGATCCGTCACCCGCCCTCCACACTGTGGAAACCGGCGAGGGGGAGCAGACGTTGTCCTAGGTTGGTGGGATGGATGACGTCAGCCCCCGGCAGGGAAAGCCGTGACCTTGAGCTGGTCCGCCTACCGGCGGGCACGCCGCCGCTCCCGGCAGGCCTGGGCCATATTGGCCGTGGCCGCTGTTTCCGTTGTTGCGGCCCTTGCCTGGTTCTTTGCCGCGGGCCAGTTCGCCCTCGCGGAACCGCCGCTGGCAGGCCCTTCCGAAGCGCCCGTCTTCGATCCCGCCTGGATGAAGCCGGTGGTACCCGTCAACCCGGTCCCCGGCGGACGCGCCCTTGATGCCCTGGAGGTGCTGCCCGTCAAGGGCCGGGCAGCCAAGGAGGGCTACAACCGGGAAGCCTTCGGCCAGGCCTGGGCTGATGTCGACCGGAACGGATGCGATACCCGCAACGACATCCTCCGCCGCGACCTGGCGGACGTTGTCTTCGCCGAAGGCTCAAGTTGCCGGGTGTCGGCTGGCCGCTTCCACGAACCCTACACCGCGCAGCACGTCGATTTCCGCCGCGGCCAGGACAGCAGCCGGGCAGTGCAGATCGACCACGTCGTGGCCCTCGCGGACGCCTGGCAAAAGGGCGCCCAGCGGTTGACTCCGGGCCAGCGCCAAAGCCTTGCCAATGATCCCTTGAACCTCATCGCCGCGGACGGGCCGGCCAACCAGCAGAAAAGCGCGGGCGACGCCGCCACCTGGCTTCCCGCAAACAAGTCCATCAGGTGCCATTACGCAGCACGCCAGATTTCCGTCAAGGCCGCCTACAGCCTCTGGGTGACCGACGCGGAGAAGGACGCGATGAAGCGCGTCCTCGGCTCCTGCCCGGACCAGCAGACGGTGCGGGCGCGCTGACACGCGACACATCCGGTACCCGCGGCCGGCTAGTGTCCGAACGGGTCCGGATCCACCCCCGGCATCCAGGTCAGGCCTGGCGCACCCCAGCCGTTCTTCTTGGCCTGTTTCATCGCCTTGCGGGAGTAGCGGTCCATAAGCCGGTTGACGTAGAGCTTTCCGTCCAGGTGGTCGTATTCGTGCTGGATGACCCTGGCGAACCAGCCGGTGGCCTCGAACTTGACTGGCTGCCCGAATTCGTCAAAACCCTCCACCCGGGCCCATTCGGCACGCTTGAGGGGATACACCTCCCCGGGGAAGGACAGGCAGCCCTCTTCTTCCTCGTCCGGGTCCGGAGCGGCACCGGAGATTTTGGACAGCGTCAGGACGGGGTTGACCAGCACGCCGGTGGGTGGAGCACCGTCGTCGTTTGCGAACTTGTAGACAAAGATCCGCTTGCCGACGCCGATCTGGGGGGCCGCGAGGCCCACGCCGTTGGCGGCATCGTTTGTTTCGAACATGTCGGCAATCAAGGCGCGCAGGACGTCGTCGAACACCTCAACCTCGGAGGCCCGGCGGTGCAGCACGGGTTCTCCCCAGATGGTGATTGGCAAAACGGTCATGTCAGTGGTCCTTCGGCTTGCGGCCCTGGCCGAGGACCGGGGCGATGCTGCAACAACAAAGGAGGCCGTACCGGATATCCGGTACGGCCTCCTTCTTGGACGGCCACCTGCCGTCCCGTGAGGGTGAGCGACGGGGGTTGAACCCGCGACCTCCTGGACCACAACCAGGCGCTCTGCCAACTGAGCTACGCCCACCATGTTTCCCGCAGAATGACCGGTTTCCCGGTCCCCTGGAAAGGCAACTCAAATAGCTTACCTGCTCTTCCGGGGTGCTTTGTCCACTTTTGGCCTTTTCGGGAAAAATTCCTGGAAACGTGGCGCAGATTACGCTTCCGGCAGCCCGGCCGTTTCCCCCGCCGTGATGCGGCGGGCAATCTGCTGTGCCGTTGCGCTGTCCGGTCCGGGGGCGGGGACGAACACCGCCTCGCGGTAGTAGCGGAGCTCATCGATGGAATCCTTGATGTCCCCCAGTGCCCGGTGGCCGCCCTTTTTCGCGGGGGACTGGAAGTAGGCACGCGCGTACCAGCGGCGGGACAGTTCCTTGATGGTGCTGACGTCTATGACCCGGTAGTGCAGGTGTTCCACCACAGCGGGCATGTCCCGGGAGAGGAACACCCGGTCAGTACCCACCGAGTTCCCGCCCAGCGGAGCCTTCCGCGGGTCCGGCACCCATTCCGCGATGTACTCCATGACTGCGGCCTCTGCCTCGGCCATGGACTTGCCGGACGGAAGCTCCTTAAGGAGGCCGGACTTGGTGTGCATATCCCGGACGAAATCGTTCATCTGGGCAACAGCGGCATCATCGGGCTTAATGACCACGTCCACGCCGTCGCCAAGGATGTTCAGTTCGGAGTCGGTGACCAGGGCCGCCACCTCGATCAGGGCATCGTTCTTGATGTCCAGTCCGGTCATTTCACAGTCGATCCAGACGATTCGTTCGTTAGAGATAGGCACCGGACCAGCCTACCGTTACACCTCCCGCCAGCCGGCCGGTGCTAGGATTTCGGGTACGCGGCGGGTCGCCCTGCTGTCGGACGAAAAGCGCCCCCGGACGGCTGTGCCGCCTGCCGGACACGAGCCGCGCAAATGCAAAAAGATTGGACGATCCTGACATGACGGCGCCTTTGCCCGCGGCGGGGGAGCTGGCGGCCGACGCCACTGCCGAAGCGGGCACTGCCGGCATGGACAATCCCCGCTCCCCGCTCCTTGCCGGCTTCATTGGCTCCATGTTCCTGCTGGTCGGCTCGCTTGGCGTGGGCTGGCTGGCCCCCGTCTCGGAACTGCGCCGGATGCCGCTGTTCATCTGGATGCGTGCCGAGGCAGCGGGAGTGGCCCTGTCCATCGTGCTGCTGGCCGTGGGTGCCATGCTGCTGGTGCGGGCCTGGCTGCGGCTTGGGCAGATAGTCCACGTCTGGGGAGCCGAGGCGCGCAGCGCCACCCTGAAGGCGGTGGTGGCCTGGGGGCTGCCCATGATGTTCTGCGTGCCGCTGTTCAGCCGTGACGTCTATGCGTACATCGGCCAGGGCCGGCTCATGGTGGAAGGCTTCAACCCGTACGAGAACGGTATCTCCGCCCTGTCCAACTACTTCCAGCTGGGCGCGGACAAGATGTGGACGGAAGCTCCCGTTCCCTATGGCCAGCTGTTCCTATGGATTGAGCAACTGGTGGTGTGGTCCACGAACGTCCAGCCGGAAGCCAGCGTGATGCTCTTCCGGCTGGTGGCGCTGGCCGGTGTAATCCTCTGCGTCATCTACGTGCCCAAACTTGCCGAACTGCACGGGATCAACCCGCACCGTGCCCTGTGGCTCACTGCCGCAAACCCGCTCTTCCTGACCAACTTCATCGCAAGCGTCCACAATGATGCGCTGATGATTGGCCTGGCGCTGGCCGGCCTCTACTACTCAGCCACCCGGCGGGTGCTCCGGGGCGTCGTGCTGGTGACCCTGTCCATCGCGGTCAAGCCCATCACCATCGTGTTCCTCCCGTTCATCGGTCTGCTCTGGGCCGGCCGGGAGGCGGGCTGGGCGCGGAAGTTTGTGTTCTGGGCCCTGACCGGCGGGCTGAGCCTGGCCCTGCTGACCCTGATGGCCTTGGTCAACGGCTTCGGTTTCGGCTGGATCAACGGACTCTCTGCCCCCGGCAGTATCTCCATCTGGTACGCGCCTGTCGGGCTCATTGGCATGGTGGTGGCGTCCCTGGCCAACTCCTTCGGCCTCGACGGGTCCGTGCCGGCAGGCTGGGTGTTCAACGCCGGAAAACTGCTGGCTGTGGCGATCGTCGGCTGGCAAATTTTCCGGGGCGACTATGACCGCCTGATGCGGCGGCTGACACTGGCGCTCGCGGCCGTGGTCCTGCTGGCCCCCATCATCCAGGCCTGGTACGTGGTGTGGCTCATCCCGCTGTTTGCCGTCACCGGCATCCGGAACGACTGGCAGGTCAAGGCACTCTACTTTGTGGTGTCCTTCTTCATGATCTACGCCATCTCCGACCAGCTGGAGGTCTTCCCCTACCTGCAGACCGAGGACCTGGGCTTCGCGCTCGCCCTGGCACGGGTTGCCGCGGCCGTCACCGGGCTGCTGTTCGGGCTCTACCTGATCTTCTGGGATCCGCAAACCAGGCGGCTTTTCCGCAAAGCCGGCGGGCCCGTCTTCGAGCGGCCCGTTATCTAGCGGAGCTGTCCTGACCGATCCGCCGCAGAGCCTCCCTGAGTGACAGGGGACTCATCCGGGAGGAATGCTCCGCAACGAAGGCCGCTACCCATTCCGGCGCCGTCTTCGCATACTCCCGCAGCGCCCAGCCGATCGCCTTGCGGATGAAGAATTCGGGGTCCGAAAGGTTCGGTTCAATGACCTGCGTGAGCAAAGCAGTGTCGGTGGCTTCCTTTGCCTTGAGCTGGGCGGTAATGGAAGCCCGCCTGATCCAAAAATCGGCGTCCCTGCTCCAGCTTTGGAGCACGGCTGTCATCTCCGGCCGGTGCGCCTGCAGCAGGCCGCAGAGCCGGCCGGACACCCCGTCCGCAAAATCCCACCACGCCCCGCTGCGGATGATTTCCTCGTACACCGGCAGCATCTGCAGGTCTCCGGCAACCAACCGGCCGGCGGTAAGGTCAATGGCTGCGTACCGTTCCTCACGGACGCCCGCGGTGCGCCACAGCTCCAGTACGGTGCCACGGAGCTGCTTCGCGGAGGCGAAGGGAGCGGCGGCAACAGCTGACGCCACCACCCGCCGGACTTCCGGCACCTGCACGCCCAGCGAGGGCTGGCTGGACTTCATGTACGCCTGCATGCCGGCTCCCCGGACAGGATCTGCCCGCTCCCGAAGGGCGTCCCGGATCAGGCGGAGGACAGCTCCGTTGATCCGTTCCGCGACGCCCATGCGGCCACTCTAGCCTGCAGGTCGCCGGGCCGGTGTGCTGTAGGCTGGTGAGCGCTAACAAACCACTTCCGGAGCTCACTATGGCCGCCACTGAATTCACCATCTCCTCGGGCCCCTACACAGCCCTGATCACCGCACGCGGCGGAGCCCTCCGCAGCCTCCGGCACGGCGGGCGGGACCTTGTGGTGGGCTTTGGCGCCGACGGCCCCATTCCGGACTACCGCGGCGTCATCTGCGCGCCCTGGCCCAACCGCCTCGCAGACGGCAGATACACCTACGCCGGGCAGGACTATATGGCGCCAGTCAATGAGCCGGTAAGGGGGTCGGCGCTCCATGGCCTCGCCACGGCCCGGGTGTGGGAAGTCCTGGAGGCCACCGGACGTGCAGTGACCCTGGGTTTCCGTGTGGAACCTGGGCCGGCATTTCCTTCGCAACTGGACTTGACGGCTGTGTATGCCCTCTCGGCGGACGGGCTGCGCTGCAGCGTAGAGGCCGTCAACACGGGCAAGGTCGCCGCACCCTACGGTGTGTGCCCCCACCCCTACCTGGTGGCCGGGCCTTCACCCCTGGACGACTGGTCAATCGAAATTCCCGCGGCGGAGTTCCTTGAGGTGACACCGGACCGGTTGCTGCCCGTGGGGATGCGGAGTGTTGACCAGCATGAGTTCGACTTCCGGACGCTGCGCCGCGTGGGGCCGCTGAAAATAGACCACGCCTTCACCGGCATCGCCCGGGACAACGATGGGCTGGCGCGCGTGCGGGTGACGGACCTGGGAGGAACGGGAGTTGAACTGGCCTGGGGCCCCGAGTGGCCGTGGGTCCAGGTCCATACGGCGGATAAGCCCACAGGTCCGGACCGGCTGGGCCTCGCCGTGGAGCCGATGACCTGCCCGCCGGACGCCTTCAACTCAGGCCGGGACGTGGTGCACCTGGTGCCGGGCGGTTCCCACTCGGCATCGTGGACTATCCGTGCCACGGGTTGACCGCAGCTGCCCGGCGGGCGTAACCCGCTAGTCGTTCCCGACGGTGGCTGCTGCCAGTGGCGCCGCTCCGGCCGGCGCTGCCCAGCCTGCCCGTGCCAGCCAGTCCGCGCAGAGGGAGGGCCACTGGGCCGTCCCCGGTTCTCCGCCCGCCAGGCCCAGGCCATGGCGGCCCTGCGGGAAGACATGCAGTTCCGCCGGGACGCCGGCTGCCATCAGCGCGCCCGCATAGCGGAGGCTGTGGCTGACCGGCACCGCCGAGTCATCGGCCGTGTGCCATAGGAACGCCGGCGGCGTCACGCTGCTGACCTGCACGTCCGGGGACAGGGCCGCGAGGACGTCCGACGGCGGTGCACCGCCAAGGAGGTTGTCCACCGAGCCCTGGTGCACTTCGTGCGTCAGGGACACGACGGGGTAGCAGAGCACGCTCAGTTCCGGGACGGCGGCGGGGACGTCCAGCCGGGGGCTGCCGGTGGCAGTGGCCGTGGACAGGGTGGCGGCCAGGTGCCCGCCGGCAGAAAACCCGAGCACGCCCACCCGCTCCGGATCCACAGGCAGGCCGTGAGCGCCGCTGCGGATGTACAGCATGGCCTCCTTGGCGTCTTCAAGGGGTGCCGGGTGCCGGTCCGGGGCCACCCGGTACCGCAGCACGAAGGCGTGGATGTCCAGCGAAGCCAGCCACTCCGCCACAGGCTCCGCCTCATGGTCCGCCTGCCTGGCGTATCCGCCGCCCGGAAGTACCAGGAATGCCGGCCGGGCGCCGCCCCCGCTTCCTGCGGCAGGTACTTCCGTCAGATCGATCGCCATGCTCATGCCACCTCGGTGCTGCGGCGCAGCGTGACCTCGCCGGTGATGGGCTGCGGCAGCTCGTCGTCATCGCCTGCCAGGGGCGCCGTCGCCTGGGTGGCGAGCCGGCCGATCTCCTCCAGCGGCAGGCGCACGGTGGAGAGGGCCGGACGGAAATCCCGAAGGGTCTCGATATCGTCAAAGCCGGCGATGGTTGCGTCGCGGGGGATCCGCAGTCCCTCCGCACGCAGCGCCGCCGCCGCCCCAATGGCCATCACGTCGTTCACGGCGAAGATGCACATCTTCGGGCCGGCCGGTTCCCCCGTTCCGGTGCTGCCGCCCTTGATCCGCGCTGCCAGCTTCAGGCCCGCCTCGTAGCCGCCGGCCCGGTTGAATGAACTGCGCAGGATTTCCGCCGGTGCCTGTCCTGCCTTGGCCAGTCCCTCCTGGAAGCCGTGGATCCGGTCGTCAGAGGTCAACAGCCCCTCCGGTCCGCCGATGATGACGAAGTCCCCGCCCCAGTGGGCGGCGAGTTCGGCGGCCAGCGCGCCGGCGAGTTCCTGGTTTGGTACCGCCACCACGTGGTAGCCCTCCTGTGCCGACGCACCCACCACCGGATGCCCGACGACGGCCACGCGCCCGCCGTTGCGGCAGTACCTGTCCAGCTCCGCCGCCAGCTCCGCGTTGTCCTCCTGGTCCTCGGTCCGTGACGACCGTGAGCCGGCGATCACGATGGAGTCGGCGCGGCGGGCGGCAAAGGCCGCCACGGCTTCCTTCTCCTCGGCGGGTGCACCGCCGGTGGTGGCCAGCAGGACCATTTTGCGCTGCTCCCGGGCCGCCTCCTGGACCCCGCGGGCGATGGCGGCGAAGTAGGGGTCGGCAATGTCGTGGACGATCAGGCCGATGAGGCCGGAGCTGGACTTTGCCAGGCCCTGGGCCTGGGCGTTGGGGATGTAGCCGAGCGAATCGGCCGCCTGGCGGACGCGGTCCGCGATGTCCTTGCCGGGCTTGCGTGCCGAGCCGTTGAGGACGCGCGATGCGGTGGCGGGGGATACCCCGGCCAGCCGGGCCACCTCGGTGAGGGTACTTGCAGCCACAGCATCTCCTGGGTGTCGTGGACCAATAAAGCGGTTACCACATTATGGCGCAGAAAGTTCCAAGCGGAAAGCGCTTGCCAATGCGCGCATTGGCGTGCATCATTGAGGAAGTGGGAATGCGCTTTCCCAACAGGACTTGAGTAAAACGCTCACTCACCGTGGAGGACACATGGGCTTCGAAACGAAAACGATCCGCATCGCCATGAACGGCATCACTGGCCGGATGGGCTACCGCCAGCACCTGCTGCGGTCCATCCTTCCCATCCGTGACGCCGGCGGCTTCACACTGGAGGACGGTACCCGGGTCCAGGTGGAGCCCATCCTGGTGGGACGCAACGAGGCCAAGATCCGCGAGCTTGCCGAGAAGCACAAGGTTGCCGAGTGGAGCACCGACCTCGACGCCGTCATCAACGACCCCACCGTGGATGTTGTCTTCGACGCGTCCATGACCAGCCTCCGCGCCGCCACCCTGAAGAAGGCAATGCAGGCGGGCAAGCACATCTTCACCGAAAAGCCCACCGCGGAAACCCTCGAGGAAGCCATTGAACTGGCCCGCATCGGCAAGGAAGCAGGCGTCACGGCCGGCGTCGTCCACGACAAGCTGTACCTGCCCGGCCTCGTCAAGCTCCGCCGCCTCGTGGACGAAGGCTTCTTCGGCCGCATCCTCTCCATCCGCGGCGAATTCGGCTACTGGGTCTTTGAAGGAGACATCCAGGCCGCCCAGCGCCCGTCCTGGAACTACCGCAAGGAAGACGGCGGCGGAATGACCACGGACATGTTCTGCCACTGGAACTACGTCCTGGAAGGCATCATCGGCAAGGTCAAGAGCGTCAACGCCAAGACCGCCACCCACATCCCTGCCCGCTGGGACGAGGCCGGCAAGGAATACAAGGCCACCGCGGACGACGCCTCCTACGGCATCTTCGAGCTGGAAACCCCGGGCGGCGACGAGGTCATCGGCCAGATCAACTCCTCCTGGGCCGTCCGGGTCTACCGTGACGAACTGGTGGAGTTCCAGGTGGACGGCACGCACGGTTCAGCCGTCGCCGGCCTGAACAAGTGCGTCGCCCAGCAGCGCGCCCACACCCCCAAGCCCGTCTGGAACCCGGACCTGCCCGTCACCGAATCCTTCCGTGACCAGTGGCAGGAAGTCCCGGCCAACGCCGAACTGGACAACGGCTTCAAGCTGCAGTGGGAAGAATTCCTCCGCGACGTCGTCGCCGGCCGCGAACACCGCTTCGGCCTGCTCTCCGCCGCCCGCGGCGTCCAGCTCGCCGAGCTCGGCCTGCAGTCCAATGAGGAACGCCGCACCCTCGACATCCCGGAGATCACCCTCTAATGACCTCGCTCATCCTTCCCTCCTCCGACGGCGGCACCCGCGAGTACCGCCTCCAGGCTGCCACCACGTGGGCCCGCCCCACCGCTCCGCTGACGGCCCGGCGTGCTTACGCCGCAGCGCACGTCATTCCCGAAGTCCTTGCCGACAACACCCCCGGGGCTCCGGCCCGGCTCGACTGGGATGCCACCATGGCCTACCGGCACGAGCTGTGGTCCTACGGCCTCGGCGTTGCCGATGCCATGGACACCGCCCAGCGCGGCATGGGCCTGGACTGGGCAGCCACCCAGCAGCTCATCAAGTGCACCGGCGTGGAAGCCGCCTCAGTGGTCTCGGCAGGCAACGCAGCAACCGCCGGCAAGTCCGTGCGCGATCTCGTGGCGTGCGGCGCCGGCACCGACCAGCTGGACATTGACTCCCTGCCGGCCGGGGACGCGGGCATCAAGGCTGTCCTCGCTGCCTACCGCGAGCAGATCGCGGTGATCACCGAAGCCGGACCCAAGGTCATCCTCATGGCATCGCGGGCGCTGGCCAAGGTGGCCGCCGGCCCCGAGGACTACGTGAACGTGTACTCCGCCCTGCTGCAGGAAGTGGACCAGCCCGTCATCCTGCACTGGCTGGGAACCATGTTCGACCCCGCGCTCGCCGGCTACTGGGGCTCCAACGATGTGCCTGCCGCAACCGAAACGTTCCTGAACCTCATCAAGGACAACGCGGACAAGGTCGACGGCGTGAAGGTCTCGCTGCTGGACGCCAGCCACGAGGTGGCCCTGCGCGCGGCCCTGCCCGAAGGTGTCCGCCTCTACACCGGTGACGACTTCAACTACCCGGAGCTCATCGACGGCGACGGCAGCCACCACTCGGACGCGCTGCTGGGCATCTTCGCGGCCATCTATCCGGCCGCCTCGGTGGCCCTGCAGAACTACGACGCCGGAAACGCTGCCAGGGCGCGCGAAATCCTGGACTCCACCCGCGAGCTGGGCAAGCACATCTTCAGCGCCCCGACGTTCTACTACAAGACCGGCATCGCGTTCATGTCGTGGCTCAACGGCAAGCAACCCGGCTTCCAGATGGTGGGCGGCCTGCACTCCGGACGGTCCGTCTGCCACCTGGCCAAGACCTTTGAACTGGCAGACCAGGCGGGCCTGCTGAAAGACCCCGCCCTGGCCGCCTTCCGGATGTCTGATTACCTGCGCATCAACGGGGTGGGAGTATGAGTGATTTCTCGCGCCTGTCCATCAACAGCGCCACCACCAAGAAGTGGACCCTCGCCCAGGTCGTTGAGGGCTGCGTCAACGCCGGCATTCCCGCCATCGGCCCCTGGCGGGACCGCGTGGAGGAGGCCGGCCTTGACAAGGCCGCACGCCTGATCAAGGACGCGGGCCTGCGGGTTTCCTCCCTGTGCCGGGGCGGCTTCCTCACCGCTGCCGATGCCGAAGGCCAGGCTGCCGCCCTCGCGGACAACCGGGCCGCCATCCTGGAAGCCGTTGCCCTGGACACCAGGGAGCTGTTCCTCGTGGTGGGCGGGCTGGCACCGGAGGAGAAGGACGTGGTGGCCGCGCGCCAGCGCGTGGCAGACCGCCTTGCCGACCTCGTCCCGTTCGCTGAGGAGAACGGTGTCCGCCTGGTGCTGGAGCCGCTGCACCCGATGTACGCCGCGGACCGTGCGCTGATCTCCACCCTGGGCCAGGCCCTGGACCTCGCCGCCCCGTTCGACCCCTCCACGGTGGGCGTCGCCGTCGACACCTTCCATGTCTGGTGGGATCCGGAACTGAAGGCGCAGATCGAACGCGCCGGCCGCGAGAACCGGATCGCCTCCTACCAGGTGTGCGATTTCAACATGCCCATCGCCGCCGATCCGCTGCTCTCCCGCGGATACATGGGCGACGGCGTGGTGGACTTCGCCGCCATCGGCACCTGGGTGCGCGATGCCGGCTACACCGGAGACATCGAAGTGGAAATTTTTAACCAGGAAATCTGGGACACGGACGGCAACATCGTCCTGTCCACGGTGAAGGAGCGCTACGCGGAGCTTGTCCTCCCGTACGCCTGACACAGTCCGGATGCCTGGATAGACCGCGGGCTCCTGCTACGTCACGGCAGGAGCCTGCGCCCCACAGAAAAGACCCGGACCGCGCATACGGCGCGGTCCGGGTCTTCTTTTGGGTGGAGGTCAGGCGTACAGTGCCGCGCAACTGCGGTAACGGGCCAGCACACCGCCGTCGTCCTTGCCCGCGGGAAGGACGACGGCGTCTGCCGCCCATTCCGGGTAGCGTCCCGCCAGTGCCGCCGCGGCCTGGCGGGCGGCGCCGTCGGCAACATATTCGCCCGGCTGCGGCAGCACAACATCAAGTCCCAGCAGCTGCGGTGCAACCTCCTGCACCGCGCCAGACTGGGCTCCGCCGCCCACCAGCAGGACCTGCCGGGCCGAGACCCCCTGGCCCTGCAGTGCAGCAAGCCCGTCGGCCAGTGAGCAGACAACGCCTTCGACGGCGGCGCGTGCCATGTTCGCCGGCGTGTAGTTCGCGCGGGTGATGCCATGCAGCGATCCGGTGGCGTCGGGCAGGTTGGGTGTGCGCTCGCCGTCGAAGTAGGGAACCAGGGTCAGGCCGCCCGCTCCGGGTGCCGCGGACAGTGCCAGCCGGTTGAACTCCGGCAGGTCCACTCCCAGCAGCGCCGCTGTGGCGTCGAAAACGCGCGTTGCGTTCAGGGTACAGACCAGCGGCAGGTAGTGCCCTGCGGCGTCGGCGAAGCCGGCAACCAGCCCGGAGGGGTCCGCTGCCGGTGTTTCCGAGATGACAAAGACCGTGCCGGAGGTGCCCAGCGACATCACGGCGTCACCCAGCCGTGCCCCGGCGCCGAGGGCAGCCGCAGCGTTGTCCCCGGCGCCGGCCGCGACGAGGGAACCCTGTGGAGTCCGGCCTGCCGCTTCGAGCGGGCCGAGCACCTTGGGCAGCACCGGCACGCGGCCGAGCGAGGCTGCCAGGACCTCCGGCAGGTAGCGGCCCTCCGCCGTCGAGTAGTACCCGGTCCCCGAGGCGTCGGAACGGTCGGTGGCCAGGGCCTTCAGCCCTTCCTCGCCGCTGCCGGGGCCGTAGCCCATCAGCCGCCAGGACAGCCAGTCGTGCGGAAGGCAGACGGCGGCCACCCTGGCGGCGTTTTCCGGTTCGTTCTCCGCCAGCCAGTGCAGCTTGGTCAGGGTCAGCGAGGCTACCGGCACCGTACCGGTGGTTTCTGCCCAGTAGCGGGCGCCGGCGGCAGTGTCGCCGTCGCCCGCCGTCTTGATCAGGTCAGCGGCGGCTCCGGCGCTGCGGGTGTCGTTCCAGAGCAGGGCGGGGCGGACCACCTCCCCGCCGCTGTCCAGGCAGACCATGCCGTGCTGCTGGCCTCCCACGGAGACCGCGGCAACATCGTCAAGCCCGCCCGCCCGGGCGATGGCTTCCTCGAGTGCTGTCCACCAGTGCTCCGGGTGGACTTCGGAGCCGTCCGGATGGGCGGCACGTCCCTGCCGTACCAGCGCGCCGGTGTCCGCGTCGCGGATCACCACCTTGCAGGACTGGGTGGAGCTGTCGATGCCTGCTACGAGGGCCATGGCCTAGCGGGAGCCCAGGAGGTGTTCGATGGCGAGCTGGTTCAGCCGGACGAAGGCGAAGGAACGCTCGGCGGCCTTGTCGGCGTCGAAATCCTCGAACGCGGCGGCGTCCTTGAGGAGGTCCGCGGCGGTTTCGCCCTGGGCAAGGGTGGCTTCGCCGAGTTCGAAGACGCCGGATGCCTTGAGGGCTTCCTGGACCTCGGAGTCTGCGCGGAATGCGGTGGCACGTTCCTTGAGGAGCAGGTACGTGGCCATGTTGGCCTTGGCTGACTCCCAGACGCCGTCGTAGCCGTCAGTGCGGGACGGCTTGTAGTCGAAGTGGCGGGGGCCGTCGTACTTGGGTCCGCCGCCCGGGAAGCCGTTCTCGAGCAGGTCCACCGTGAAGAAGGCGCTGGTGAGGTCGCCATGGCCGAAGACAAGGTCCTGGTCGTACTTGATGCCGCGCTGGCCGTTGAGGTCGATGTGGAAGAGCTTGCCGGCCCAGAGGGCCTGCGCGATGCCGTGGGTGAAGTTCAGCCCGGCCATCTGTTCGTGCCCGGTCTCGGGGTTCAGGCCCACGATGTCGCCGTGCTCGAGCTGGGCGATGAACGCCAGTCCGTGCCCGACGGTGGGCAGGAAGATGTCGCCGCGGGGCTCGTTGGGCTTGGGCTCAAGCGCGATGCGCAGGTTGTAGCCCTTGTCCTTGATGTAGGCGGCGGCGGTGTCCACGCCTTCCTTCATGCGGTCCAGGGCGGCGGAAAGGTCCTTGGAGCCGTCATATTCGCTGCCCTCGCGGCCGCCCCACATGACGAACGTTTCGGCGCCGAATTCGGCGGCGAGGTCGATGTTGCGCAGGACTTTGGACAGGGCGAAGCGGCGGATGGAACGGTCGTTGGAGGTGAAGCCGCCGTCCTTGAACACCGGGTGGCTGAACAGGTTGGTGGTGACCATGGGCACCTTCAGGCCGGTTTCTGCCAGGGCTGCCCGGAAGTTCTTCAGGATCAGGTCCCGCTCCGAAGCGGTGGCTTCGAAGGGGATCAGGTCATTGTCGTGGAAGGTGATGCCGTAGGCGCCGAGCTCAGCGAGGCGGTGGACGGCTTCCACCGGGTCAAGGGCGGCGCGGGTGGCGACGCCGAACGGGTCGGCACCGGTCCAGCCAACGGTCCAGAGGCCAAAGGTGAACTTGTCGGCGGGGGTGGGGGAGAGGGGCATTGATCCGTCCTTGCACTCGTGCCGCAGTAGCGCGGCAATTAGTTCATTGCCTAAACTATATGCAGCGCCGTAGGCTGGGGTCAAGAGGTCCGGCCCCCCTGCCGGAGAAAATTTTCGAGGAGGTTCCGTGGCAACGGCATCCGCTTTGCCTGCAACCGGGGCTGGCGCGCCCGGCAGCATGGGAGACGTGCGCAGGAGCAATACGGCGCTGGTGCTGGGGGCCATTGCCAAGGCGCCGGCCGGTGTCCGTCCGAGCCGGGCCCAGCTGGCCACTGCCACTGGGTTGACGAAGGCGTCCGTGTCAAGCCTCGTCCTGGACCTGTTGGACGCGGGGCTCCTCCACGAAGCGGGGCAAAGCCAGCAAGGACGTGGACGCCCCGGCGTCGGCCTTGAACTCAATCCCGCCCGCGCTGTCCTGGGCATGGAGATCAACGTCGACTACATTGCGGCGGGGCTGGTTGACCTGAGTGGAAACCTCCTGGTCCATGAAGTGCGGGAGCAGGACAACCGGTCCGCGGGTACAGGCCCTGTGCTGGCAGCGCTGGCGGACCTGGCCGGGACGGTTCGGGCGGCGGCGGCGAAGCGCGGGGTGGAGGTTCTGGGTGGAGGGCTCGCGGTGCCCGGTCTCGTGGACCCTGCTGCGGCACACATCCTCACCGCACCAAACCTTGGGTGGACGAACGTGTCCCTGGACCCCGGCGTGGTGCTGCCGGACGCGCCCCTCGGCGTGGCGCTTTTCAACGAAGCCAACGCAGCAGCCCTGGCCGAGGTAAGGCACCGGCCAAAGGACGGCTCCGACTTCCTGTTTGTTTCCGGCGAAGTTGGTGTCGGTGGCGGGCTGGTCATCGGTTCCGAGCTGTTCACGGGCCCGGAGGGACATGCCGGGGAAGTGGGGCACGTGGTGGTGGAACCCGACGGCACACGCTGCTCCTGCGGGGGAACCGGGTGCCTGGAAACGGTGGCCGGACAGGACGCGATCCTTGCCGCCGCGGGTATCGCAGCCGATACCCGGACGCGGTCTGCGTCGATGGCCCTGCTGGTGCAGGCGCTGGAGGCGGACGAACCCGCGGCGTCGACGGCCGTGGACCGTGCAGGCCGGTATCTCGGTGTGGCACTGGCTTCGACCACCCGGGTAGTGAACATCGGCTCTGTGGTGCTCGGCGGCCACTTCGCCTTGCTCGATCCGTGGTTGCGGGCGCCGCTGCTGGCAAGCCTCGGCACGTACGCCCCCGGCAGGTTTTCCCCGGAGCAGGTGACCCTTTCGGTCGTGGGGGAGTCAGGGGCGCTCCTCGGCGCTGCCGGCAGCGTTGTCCGCTCACTGATCGAGGCGCCGCACCTGCTGCAATCCTGATGTGCTGCTTAACGCACGACGCCCCCGGTTCCGGGAACCGAAGGCGTCATCTGGCGTGCCCCAGGAGGGAATCGAACCCCCGACCGGCGGATTAGAAGGCCGCTGCTCTATCCCCTGAGCTACTGAGGCGGGTGCGTCCGGAGCTGAACTCTGACGCCTCGAAAAGTTTACATTGCCGGGACTGCCCGTGGCGCCTGCCGGTCCCGGCGTGGCCGACTTCCCCTCTACAGGCGGTGCGAAGGCAGAGTTGTCCACATAGGAGCTGCCTGCCCTCGTCCTGTCCTCGCGCCGGCGGCAAGCTGGTCTTGCCTGCTAGGGCACCACCATTGACGACAGGACGAAGAGATGAGCGACACCATCACGATCCGGGGCTTTGTTGCCACCGAGATCACAAGCGGCACCACGCCGGGGGGAACAGCCACTGCCTCCTTCCGCATAGCTTCCACCACCCGTCGGCGCGACAGGGAAACCGGCGTCTGGTCTGACAGCCACACGAACTGGTTCCTGGTCCAGGGCTACCGGCACCTTGCGGGCAGCATCGGCTGCAGCATCAGGAAGGGCCAGCCCGTCATCGTGGTAGGAAAGCTCAAGATCCGCAGCTGGGAAAGGGACGGCAGGGTCTACTATTCACACACCATCGATGCCGATGCCGTGGGTCATGACCTCATGTGGGGCACGGCCAACTTCACCCGTTCTTCCACGAAGCCTGCGCTCTCGCTTGTAGAGCACGGGAACCCTCCCGGACCGGCACACAGCATTCACCCGGATGGCCCGCTCGACGAACCCGATGATGGGGACGAAGACGTGGATGGCGGTGATCCTGCCGCTAGCTACGTGGAGGACGGCGACGGCAACCTTGTACCACTCAATCTGGAAACGGGGGAGCTCGCCGAATCAGGAGTCTAGCTATCCCCATCAACGCGCCCACCAGGTTCCTGGGCGGGCAGGGTACCGGCACCCCCCGGCCGCGCCCTGTCCGCCCAGGCTGCAAACCCGGCCACGCAGCCCGTGGCAGAATGACAGCATGCGGCTTATCCCTGACCACCGGCAGATTAACTGGGCCGGCGGCTCACCAGCTGCTCCCTCAGCCTCCTTCCGCTTCAGCTCGCTGCCGCTTCGCCTCGTTGCAGGCGCGGCGGTCCTGGTCCTGACGTCTGCCTGCACGCCGGGCTCCGCCACTGAATCTGCCGGATCCGCCACCGGCAATGAAGAGTCAACTGTGCAAACTGCTCCCGCCGGAGACAGCGGAGCAGGCGGCCAGGCGCTCGCGGACACCTCGGCAACGCCCTCAGCCAATCCCGAAGCTGTGGCCACCGAAACAGTCAAGCAGACCGTCACCACCGTGCTGACCCAGCTCGCGGCGGCGGCGCCCAAGCCGGCCACCGCCCAGGTGACTGACGCCCTGACCGGCGCCGGCATCGCACCCGCGGTCCTTCAGGTCTCCCAGAGCCGTACCCCCACCGGCCTGGAGGCGGATGCCATCGAAGCGGCGGTGCTGCAAGGCAAGGACTGCGTCATCGGCCAGGTCAGGGAAGGGGCAGTGACGGTCACCGTCCTGCCCGTGCTGGCGAACGGCAAGTGCTTCGTCGGCTCCTGAGTCTGCCGCAAATATGAGTTAAGCCCGCCAACCCACTAGATTTGGAACCATGGCGGAATTTATCTACACAATGACCAAGGCCCGAAAAGCCGTTGGCGAAAAGCTCATTCTTGACGACGTAAGCATGTCGTTCTTCCCTGGCGCCAAGATTGGCGTTGTAGGCCCGAACGGTGCCGGTAAGTCCACCATCCTCAAGATCATGGCCGGACTGGACACCCCCTCGAACGGCGAGGCCCGGCTCAGCCCCGGCTACAGTGTGGGCATCTTGTTGCAGGAACCCCCGCTGAACGAAGAGAAGACCGTCCTGGGCAACGTCCAGGAAGGCGTGGGCGAGATCTACGGCAAGATCCAGCGCTTCAACGAGATCTCCGAGGAAATGGCCAGCCCGGACGCTGACTATGACACCCTCCTCGAGGAGATGGGCAAGCTCCAGGAAGCCATCGATGCCGCCGACGCCTGGGACCTGGATTCCCAGCTCGAACAGGCGATGGACGCCCTCCGCTGCCCGCCCGCCGACGCTGACGTCACCAACCTCTCCGGTGGTGAGCGCCGCCGCGTCGCCCTGTGCAAGCTTCTCCTCCAGAAGCCGGACCTCCTGCTCCTCGACGAGCCCACCAACCACCTGGACGCTGAAAGCGTGCTGTGGCTCGAACAGCACCTGTCCAGCTACCCGGGCGCCGTCCTGGCCGTGACCCACGACCGTTACTTCCTCGACCACGTGGCGGAATGGATCGCAGAGGTGGACCGCGGCCACCTGTACCCCTACGAGGGCAACTACTCCACCTACCTGGAGAAGAAGCGCGCCCGCCTGGAGATTCAAGGCAAGAAGGACGCCAAGCAGGCCAAGCGCCTGGCCGAGGAACTCGAGTGGGTCCGCTCCAACGCGAAGGGCCGGCAGACCAAGTCGAAGGCCCGCCTCGCCCGCTACGAGGAAATGGCTGCTGAGGCCGACCGTACCCGCAAGCTTGACTTCGAAGAGATCCAGATTCCGCCGGGACCCCGCCTGGGCGGCCTGGTGCTGGAGGCCAAGAACCTCCAGAAGGGCTTCGAGGACCGGGTGCTCATCGACGGACTGTCCTTCAGCCTGCCGCGCAACGGCATTGTCGGCGTCATTGGACCCAACGGCGTGGGCAAGACCACCCTGTTCAAGACCATCGTGGGCCTGGAGCCGCTCGACGGCGGCGACCTCAAGATCGGTGACTCCGTCAAGATCTCCTACGCGGACCAGAGCCGCGGCGGTATCGACCCCAACAAGACGCTGTGGGAGGTTGTGTCCGACGGACTCGACTTCATCCAGGTGGGACAGGTGGAAATGCCGTCCCGCGCCTACGTGGCCGCTTTCGGCTTCAAGGGTCCGGACCAGCAGAAGAAGGCAGGCGTACTCTCCGGCGGTGAGCGCAACCGGCTGAACCTCGCGCTGACCCTCAAGCAGGGCGGAAACCTGCTGCTCCTCGACGAGCCCACCAACGACCTCGACGTCGAAACCCTCAGCAGCCTGGAGAACGCGCTGCTCGAGTTCCCGGGCTGCGCCGTCGTCGTGTCCCACGACCGCTGGTTCCTGGACCGGGTGGCCACGCACATCCTCGCCTACGAAGGTGACGACGAAAACCCCTCCAAGTGGTACTGGTTCGAGGGCAACTTCGAATCCTACGAGGAGAACAAAGTGGAACGCCTGGGCCCCGATGCCGCCAAGCCGCACCGAGTGACCCACCGCCGCCTGACCCGCGACTAAGAGTCAGGCGCAAAAGAGGCCGGCATCCGTTGGGATGCCGGCCTCCTGCGTATCGTCGCGCCTGTTAGTCCCGGCCGGCTTTGCGGATCTGGTGCTCCAGGACCTTGGACTGGAAAGCCCCCACCACCTTGCTCTTCACATCCGTGGGAACCCGGACCATGCCCTCCTGCGCCACCGAGGCAACGTGCTGCCCGGCCTGGTTGAAGATCTTGCCGGTGGCCAGCCCGCGGGCGCCCTGCGCACTGGGTGACTCCTGGACGTAGAGCAGCCATTCGTCAACGCGGGCGGGCCGGTGCCACCACATCGCGTGGTCAAGGCTGGCGACGTTCATTCCCGGCGTCATCCAGCTCAGGCCGTGCCGGCGCAGGATGGACTCGAGGAGCGTGTAGTCGCTGGCGTAGGCGAGGGCCGCCCTGTGCAGGTTGGCGTTGTCCGGCATGGGCCCGAACGTCTTCATCCATACGGCGTTGCGGGCTTCCCGGTCGCCTTTGGCAGAGATGTACAGCGGCGGATCCACGTGCCGGATATCGAAAGGCCGTTCGTAGGCGTAGTGCCGCGCCACAGGGTTGTCGAACTTGCCCAGCAGGTCAGCGGTGGAGGGCAGGGACTCGGGGTCCGGGATCCCGGCGGGCATAACCGACTCGTGCTCGACGCCCTCGTCATCGCCCTGGAAGGACGCGATCATCGACAGGATGGGCACTCCGTCCTGGTAGGCGTGGACCCGGCGGGCGGAAAAGGAACGGCCGTCCCGGAGGCGCTGCACTCCGAACGTGATGGGCTTGTTGGCATCGCCGGGCCGCAGGAAGTACCCGTGCATGGAATGGACATACCGCTCCGGGTCCACCGTGCGGATGGATGCGATCAGTGACTGTGCCAGGACCTGGCCCCCGAACACCCGGTGGTGGGGCTGCTGCTGTGATGGCCCAAGGAAGATATCCTCGTCCGTCCGGGCTCCCTCCAGCTGGCCCAGGTCAAGCAGTTTGATCAGCGACAACGTGGGGTCACCGTTCGGCGGCGCCAGGAGTCCGGCTTCGGCTTCAGTCATGGTTTGACTCTAGACGGCGCCCCCGCACTGCTCAACCGCGGTCCAGCCGGTAGTGTTCTTGGTGTGTCTGATCTCCTCACCTCGTCCTTCCGCTTCGCTGATCCCCGCGATCTTGCCGACCTGAAGACCTACGCCACGCGCGCCAAAGCGATCGACGACGGCGCCATCCGGCTGCAGGCCGCGGGCACCGTCCTCGCTGCGTACGTGTGCGTGCTGCGGCCCCGCCTGCTGGGTGAATCCACCCCCACCATCCTGGGGCTGCGCACCATGGCGCTGGCAGCGCCGTCGGAAACGGACGTCACAGTGACGTTGTCGGCTGTGCTGGACCGCCTGGCCAGGGCCGGGGAGGACGACGTCGAGCTGCCGGTTCCGCCCACCACCGTCACCGAGTCCTGGACGGGCGTGGGCGCGCCCCGCGGCGGCTGGGAGCTGCTGGGTGCGCGAAGCGATGCATCCCTGCGGGAAGCAGCCGAGGCGGGGATCACCGAGGTGGCCGGGATCGTGCCGGACAAGCCGGGCGCGATGATCGTGAACAACGCGAGGGCCGCCGTCTGGGGCAGGGAGCTGGACGGGTCCGGGCTGCCGGCGGGGGCCGCCTTCGCAGCCCTCGCCCTGGGTTTCCTCGCGGACGGCGACCAGAAGCTGTACCGCGCCGGCCGGTGGTTCCGGCTCTCCGGCAGCCGCGGACACGTCCTTGCCCGGACCGGAAGCGGGCTGCTCTAGCGGCAGGTGCGGCCGGAACCGCCTACTGGCCGGACGGGCTGTTGATCATGGACAGCGCTGCCCGCTCCATGTAGTCCCAGAGGGTGCCTTCATACAGGGGCGGCAGCTCCAGGGCATCCACGGCCTTGCGCATGTGGAACAGCCAGCGGTCCTTGGCCTCGGGCGTTACCTTGAACGGCATGTGGCGCATCCGGAGGCGGGGGTGGCCGCGCTCCTCCCCGTAGGTGGTGGGACCTCCCCAGTACTGCTCCAGGAACATCAGGAACCGGCGCTTTGCCGGCCCCAGGTCCTCTTCCGGGTACATCGGGCGCAGCAGCGGATCGGTCGCCACGCCGTCGTAGAAGACGTCGATGAGCTTGACGAACGTGTCGTGTCCGCCCACGGCGTCGTAGAAGTTGTCCGTGTAGCCGGGCTGGCTGAAGGGATCGTTCTGCATCAGCTGGCGTGGCCGCTGGGGCTCAACAGGAATCGTCATGGCTATTCTCCGGCTTTCTGGTTGGTCTTCGTGTTCTCGGCTCCATGGTCCGAACCCTGATCGGTGGTGCCGTCCGGCCCCTCGTGCAGCGGCACGTAATTCCCCTGCGACCGGTTGCCCACCCGCAGGATCTCACCGTTGCGCAGGTACCAGATGGCGCCGTCGTCGGAGCGGACACGCGTGATGCGCAGGCCCATCGACTCAACCACGCCCACTACCTCGCTGGTCTCGATGACGTCGCCGATCCCGTACTGGTCCTCGATAGTGATGAAGATGCCCGCCAGGAAGTCGCGGATCAGCTGCTGGGCACCGAAGCCGATGGCCACACCCAGGATGCCCACGCTGGTGAGCAGCGGGGCGATGTTGATGTCCAGGTTCTGCAGTACGTACATGCCCGTGATGACCACCACCAGCACGCCCACCACGCTGTTGAGCAGGGAACCGATGGTCTCGGCGCGCTGCACGCGCCGTTCATGGTCCAGCGCCCGCAGCGCGGGGGCCACCCACTTGAACTTGCGGTTCTTGAAGAAGTTGCTTCCGGACGCCACCCGCCCGGTGATGCGGGAAATAACGAATGTCGCCACCAGCCAGACGGCAACGCCCACGCCGAGGCTGATCACGATCCCAGTGATACTGATGCCGCCCGGATCGGACGCAGCGGACGGCAGGACTGACAACATACTGACCATAGGTGGAAAAAACTCCTTGAAGCGTGGCTCTGTTCTCCTTTAACCCTAGCCCCGTAGCGTGGAGCAATGCGCATCCTTGTCCTCGGCGGAACCGCCTTCCTGTCAGCAGAAATCGTCCGCCAGGCTGTCGCCGCAGGCCACCGGGTTGCTTGCCTGGCGCGCGGAGCTGCGGATGCGCCGCCGCGGGGTGCCGAATGGATCAGGGCGGACCGTTCACTGGGCGCGAAAGCCTACGACGGCGTGTCGGGGGATTGGGACGCCGTCATCGACGTCGCACGGAACCCGGCCTTCGCCCGGGACGCGCTGGCGTGCCTCGCGGACCGGGCAGCCCACTGGACCTTTGTCTCCAGCTGCTCCGCCTATGCGGACCACTCGGTACCCGGGGCAACGGAGGATGCGGCACTCCTGCCGGCGCTGGATCCCGGGGTGGAGCCGACTGCTGAAAACTACGGCGAATCGAAGGTGGCCATCGAGGACGCCACCCTCGCCGCCGCCGTCGGCAGGGCCCACCTCTGCCGCGCCGGCCTGATCGGCGGCCCCGGCAACGGCTCGGACCGCTACGGCTACTGGCCGGCGCGCTTCGCCAGGGACAACACGCCGGTCCTCGTCCCGGATATCGGCGGGCACCCCACCCAGGTCATCGACGTCCGCGATCTCGCCGGCTGGATTCTGCTGGCCGCAGAACACGGTATTACCGGTGCATTGAACGCCGTGGGGGACACGGTGCCGTTCGACGGGTACCTCGAGGCAGCGCGGGAAGCTGTCGGCCACCGTGGGCACGTTGCCAGGGCCAACGGAGAGTGGCTGGCGCAGCAGGGCGTGGAGTACTGGTCCGGCCCGGACTCGCTGCCGCTCTGGCTCCCGCCCGGCCATGACGGCTTCATGGCCCGCAGCAACCAGGCCGCCAAGGCCGCAGGACTGGTCCTGCGGCCTTGGCGGGAAACCCTTGAGGACACGCTGCTCGATGAACGCAGCCGGGGCCTGGACCGGCCACGCAAAGCCGGACTTGCACCGGCTACCGAGGCCCGCCTGCTGGGCAGCCTCGCAGGCTAGCCGACCAGCGTGACCGGTTCGTGCTCCACGGGGAAGTTCACGCTCCGGGCAATGAAGCACACCTGGTTGGCCTCATGGTGGAGCCGGGCAGCCAGCTCCGCCTGGCCGCCGTCGGCAAGCGTGACCCGGGGACGCAGTGTCACCCGTTCGAACTGGCCGCTGCCGTCCCGGTTCAGCCGCAGCATTCCCGTAGCCTCGTCGCGGTAGTCCGTCACCACCACGCCGTGCTTGACGGCCACATGCAGGTAGGAAAGCATGTGGCACTGCGCCAGCGCGGCAAGGAGCAGCTGTTCGGGGTTGTACCGTTCCCGGTCACCGTGGAACGTCGGGTCGGCGGAACCCTTGAGGACAGGCAGCCCGGGGATGATGATGTCGTGGTCCCGCGAATATCCGCGGTAGGACGTTGTCCCGTCACCCAGGTTGCCGGTCCATTGCACCGCCAGTTCGTAGTGGTGTTCGGAAAGGCCCATCATTCACCTCCGGCCGGTGTGCTGCTACACATCTGCGGCCCTGGCTCGAAGGGCGCGCGCGACGCCGTCGCGGTTTTCCAGCATCATCCGCCGCAGCGCCGCGCTTCCGGGCGGCAGGGCTGCGAGGAAGCCGTCCGTGCGGTCGATGGTGGCCTGCGTGGTCAGCAGCGCCGGGTAGAGTCCGACGACGATCTGCTGGGCCAGTGCGTGCGTCCGGCTCTCGACGATGCCCGGCACCGCCTCGAAGTACTTCTCGGCGTACGGTTCCAGAAGCGCCCGGTCATGGACGCGCATGAAGCCGGTCACCGCAGACCCCTGCAGCGCGTTGGAAAGCTCGCCCTTGACCACGATCAACTCCCACGCCGCCGCCTTCGCTTCGGGGGTGGGGATGGCCGCCTTGGCCAGGGCTGCGGCGTTCTGCCCGCTGGATGTGTTGTCGCGCTGCAGTTCGGCGTCGATCCCGTCCTGCCCCATCCGGCCGCCGGCCACCAGTGAAGCCACCAGCTCCCAGCGCAGGTCCTGGTCCACGGCCAGTCCCTCCAGTACCACTGAGCCGTCCAGCAGCCCGGCCACCATGTCCAGTTGCCCTTCGCTGCTGGTGAGCAGTGCAAAGGACTTCACGAACTGCAGCTGCGCGTCGGAACCGCCGGGGACCTCGGACGCCAGCCCCCACAGCCGGTCGGCCGCTGCCACGGTGGCTGCCTCCCGGTGTTCCTCCGCAACATAGAAGTTCAGCGTGGTGGCCAGCTGGCGGAGCTGCACCAGGATCACCGAGGAATCGGACTCGGCCGCCACGTTGGCCAGGATCAGCTCGACGTACTTGCGCGCCGGGGTTTCGCCGTCGCGGGCTGCGTCCCACGCGGAATTCCAGACCAGGGTCCGCGGCAGGCTCGAGGCGAAGTCCTTCAGATGCGCTGTCGCCGTGGCGAGTGACTTCGGGTCCAGCCGCACCTTGGCGTAGGCGAGGTCGTCGTCGTTGACCAGGATCAGGTCCGGCTGGGCCAGGCCCACCAGGCCGGGGACTTCCGTGCGTTCGCCGTCGACGTCAAGCTCCTCGCGGTGCACCCGCTCAAGCTTTCCGGCACCGTTCAGGTTGTAGAGGCCCACGGCGAGCCGGTGGGGACGGATGGTGGGCCATTCCTCCACTGCGGACTGTACGATCGCGAAGGACCGCAGGGTCCCATCGGGGTCCGTTTCCAGTTCCGGCCGGAGGGTGTTCACGCCGGCCGTTTCCAGCCATTGCCGCCCCCAGCCGTCCAGGTCGCGGCCGCTGGCCTTCTCCAGCTCCACCATCAGGTCGCTCAGTTCGGTGTTCTGCCAGGAATGCTTGGCGAAGTACTCCCGCACGCCCGCCATGAACTGCTCCGGGCCCACCCAGGCCACCAGCTGGCGGAGGACGGACGCGCCCTTGGCATAGGTGATGCCGTCGAAGTTCACCTCGACATCCTGCAGGTCGTTGATCTCCGCAAAGATCGGGTGGGTAGTGGGTAGCTGGTCCTGCCGGTACGCCCAGGATTTCTCCACCGAGGCGAACGTGGTCCAGGCGCTCGTGAAGGACGTTGCTTCCACTGCGGCGAGGTGCGACATGTACTCCGCGAAGGATTCGTTGAGCCACAGGTCGTTCCACCAGCGCATGGTCACCAGGTCGCCGAACCACATGTGGGCCAGCTCGTGCAGGACGGTAATGGCGCGGCGCTCAACCTGTGCCTCCGTGACCTTGCTGCGGAAGACGTAGCCCTCCAGGATGGTCACGGCACCGGCGTTCTCCATGGCACCGGCGTTGAATTCAGGCACGAACAGCTGGTCGTACTTTTCGAAGGGGTAGGGGCAGCCGAATTGTTCTTCGAAGAAAGCGAACCCCTGCCGGGTCAGCTCGAAGATGTTGTCCGCATCCAGGTACTGCATGAGCGACTTCCGGGCAAAGACGCCCAGCGGGATGACCCGGCCGTCGGAACTGGATACTTCGCTGCGGACCGACTGGTAGGGGCCGGCGATCAAGGCTGTGACGTAGGAGGACAGCCGGGGTGTTGGGGCGAAGGTCCAGACCGAACGGGCCCCGCCGTCGTCGCCGGGCGCTGCGGGGGACGGCTGGGGAGTGGGGGAGTTGGAGATGACGTCCCAATGCGACGGCGCGGTGACGGTGAACGCAAAGGTTGCCTTGAGGTCCGGCTGCTCGAAGACGGCGAACATCCTGCGGGAATCGGGAACCTCGAACTGGGTGTACAGGTAGACCTCGTTGTCCACGGGATCCACGAACCGGTGCAGGCCCTCGCCGGTGTTCATGTAGGGCGCATCCGCCACGACCGTGAGCTCGTTGTGCTCCTGGAGGTCCGGCAACTGGATGCGCACCCCGTCGGCCACGGCGGCAGGATCGAGGGCGTGCCCGTTCAGGGTGACACTGTGCACAGTGCGGGTCACGGCGTCGATGAACGTGGATGATCCCGGCCTTGCGGAGAACTTAACGGTGGTGGTGCTGCCGAAGACCTCCCCGCCCTTGGTCAGGTCCAGGTGGATGTCATAGGAGTCGACCGTGATCAGATCAGCGCGCTCACGGGCTTCGGCGCGGGTCAGGTTCATGCCTGGCAAGTGGACCTCCAGAGAAGTTGCTGCTGCGGAGGTGGGGGTACCCAGCTCCGGCACTGATCATTCTTGCATTGCGCGGCCCGGTACGTTGCCCGGGTCACACCCGCGTGCTGCGCAGGCACGGCGGCGGCCGGTGCGGAGTAGCGTTAAGGCATGGGAAAGTTCCTGGATTCGGTGGATGCCAAGGCCCTCCGCTTTGCCGTCGGGTTTCCGGTTGTCCTGGCCGGCGCGTTCATTCTCTGCGCCTTGCTGCTGCGGCGTGACCTTCCGGAGCCGCTCGCCATCCGCTGGACGGACGACGGCGGCGCGGCCTTCGCCCCGTTCGGCGCCTACGTTGGTGCGGGCGCCCTGATGATCGTGGTGTTCGGCTGGCTCGTCCTCTGCCAGGCCGTGCCGCTGGGGCGCCCGGTGGTGATGCGGCGGATCATGATGGGCGCCGGGCTTTTCCTCACGCTGTTCCTCACCAGTGCCCTCGCCGCCGGCCTGGTTGGCCAGGCCGGCCTGGCGGACGCCCGCGAATCGCGGGTGGACCTGACCGTCCTTGCCCTCGGCAGCGGCGCCGCGGTGTCCCTCGGCGTGATCATGGGTTTCGTCTACAAGGCGGACCAGCAATGGTCCCCGGACGACGACCGGGCGCTCCAGGCCGCCATCGCCACGGAGCTCGACCCGGACCTGACCCGGGACAGCATGCGCCTGTGGGTCCATGCCAGGAGCTCCGTCTTCGTCATGATCGGCATCGCCTCGCTGTTCCCGGCGGCGCTGATCGCCATCGCCGTGCCGTGGCTTGGGGTCCTGCTCGTGGTCCTGGCCTTCTTCGGGGCAGCGTTCCTGTTTGCCCGGGTCAAGGCGGACCGCGGCGGCCTGAAAGTTTTGCTGGCCGGCGTGGTGCCGGTGATGGACATCCCGGCAGGCTCCATAACTGCCGCCAGCGCGGCGGATGTCCGGGCGGCTGACTATGGCGGGTGGGGCTACCGGAAGCACGGCGAAACCGCCGCGATGCTGGTCAGCAGCGGACCCGCCGTCGTCGTGCGCAAGGCGGACGGCCAGCGCCTCGCCGTCAGCAGCGGCAGCCAGGCTTCCGCGGCCCGGCTCGCAGAGGTCCTGACCCGGGTGGCCGCCAGGGCGCGCAGGGGCGGCGGACCCCAGCAGCCCGGCCCTGCGGAGTCCTAGTATCCTTGTCCGTGTCATTCCACCGGCCGGTGCCTCCCGGCCCGGCCGCCAGCGCCGCCAACTGAACGGATTCTGCTCGTGACCTCTACCCCTGCCTTCCCGCGGGTCCACATCGCCACCGACCACGCGGGCATGGAGCTCAGTGCCCACCTGGTTTCCCACCTGACCGCCAAGGGCTACGAAGTGGTGGACCACGGGCCCAAGGTCTACGATGCGCAGGACGACTACCCGTCCTTCTGCATCAACGCGGCCCTCGCGGTGGTGGCGGACCAGCAGGCAGGTGTCCACGCCCTCGGCATCGTGCTGGGCGGATCCGGCAATGGCGAACAGATCGCAGCCAACAAGGTCAAGGGCGTCCGCGCAGCCCTGGCCTGGAACCACTCCACGGCCACCCTGGCCCGCGAGCACAACGACGCCAACGTGGTAGCCGTGGGCGGCCGCCAGCACACGGTGGAGGAAGCCACGGAGCTCATCGAGGCCTTCCTGTCCGAGCCTTTCAGCAACGACGAACGGCACGTCCGCAGGATCGGCAAGATCGCTGCCTACGAGGCCACCGGCGAGGTCATCGAGTAGTGCCGGAGGGGCATTCCGTACGGCGCCTGGCCCGGCAGTTCGGCGACGTTTTCGCGGGCCGGCGGCTTGCCGTGTCCAGCCCGCAGGGCAGGTTCAGCGGGGGAGCGGCGCTCCTGGACGGGCATACGCTGCTCAACGCCGAAGCCCACGGGAAGCACCTGTTCCTGCACTTCGACAACTCCCTGGTGCTGCACGTCCACCTTGGCCTGTACGGGGCCTGGAGCTTCGGCGGCGACCGTACCTTCACCGGGGCCTCCAGCATTGGAGCGCCCCGCAGGGTGGGGGAGCAGGAAGCTTTTCCGGACGGGGATGACGACGCCGATGCCGCCTATGCCGGCCCGCCTGCCCCGGTGGGTGCGGTCCGGGTCCGGCTCGCCAGCAGCCACGGCTGGGCGGACCTGCGCGGCGCAACAACTTGTGAAACCATCACCGCTGCGGAAGCAGACGCGGTGCTGGCCAGGCTGGGGCCGGACCCACTCCGCAACCGCCGCGGCGACGCCGGACGGTTTGTCGCCAACCTGCAGCGCAGCAAGACTCCCGTGGCTGCGCTGCTGATGGACCAGAAAATCATTGCCGGCATCGGCAATGTCTACCGGGCCGAGGTTCTGTTCCGCCTGCGCCTGCACCCGTGGCTGCCAGGCTCCGCCGTAACGGACACCGCCGCGCGCAAGCTGTGGCGCGACGTCGTCGCCCTCATGAACGACGGCGTGGCCGACGGCCGCATCATCACCACGCCGCCAAAGTACTGGACCCTCGATGGAACGACGGCCGCCAAAGCGGCCGCGGCCGGTTTGCCGGTCCCGGCCAGGAGCAGCAGTTTCCCCTCCCGTGAGGACGCCCATTTCGTGTACAAGCGGCACGGCCTGCCCTGCCTGGTGTGCCGCACCATCGTGCTGATGGCCGAACTGGCCGGACGCAACCTCTACTGGTGCCCCAACTGCCAGCAGGAGTAGCAAGGGCCTGCTGGCGCCCTTCCCGGGGCAATTTGACACGGACACTCCGGCCGCGGCCGGGAGTTTATGCCACCCTGCCGCCGAAGTGCCCCAGGACGGCGCGGGGGTTATGGCGCGGGGGTTATGGCTTAACGCAAAAGGACCCCGGTTGGGGGTCCTTTTGCTGTGGAGGGGACGACGGGAATCGAACCCGCGTAATCAGTTTGGAAGACTGAGGCTTTACCATTAAGCTACGTCCCCGAAGGAAGATCCATCTGCAACATTAGCAGTTGGAAACTCCGGGCTGGCTGTCCAAGCCGGATATAACTAAACCTAATCCATGGGCTACGTGTCAAATGTGCAAACACGGCGCGTATCACCGTAGACTTGCCTGTGCACTAACGGGGTGTAGCTCAGCTTGGCTAGAGCGCCTGCTTTGGGAGCAGGAAGTCGCAGGTTCAAATCCTGTCACCCCGACTCTGCGGCCCGGACCACACGGCCTGGACAAAAACATTGCGTTTGCAGAAACCCATCCCACAAACCCAGGAGTACTTAGACCGTGAAGAGCGCTGTCGAGAACCTCACCCCCACGCGGGTCAAGCTCAACGTTGAGGTTCCCTTTGAGGAACTGAAGCCCAGCATCGACTCGGCTTACAAGACTGTTGCTTCGCAGATCCAGGTCCCTGGCTTCCGTAAGGGCAAGGTTCCCGCCAAGCTCATCGACCAGCGCGTCGGCCGCGGCTACGTCCTCGAGACCGCCATCAACGAAGGCCTCAACGGCTGGTACCAGGCTGCCGTGCAGGAATCCGGCATCCGCCCGCTGAGCCGCCCCGAGGTTGAAATCACCGAGGTTCCGGACCCCTCCGCCACCGACGGCGGCCTGAAGTTCGCTGCCGAGGTCGATGTCCGTCCCGAGATCGAGCTCCCGGACTACGCCGGCATCAAGGTCGAGGTTGCCGCTGCAGAGTCCTCCGAAGAAGACGTGGACAAGGCCCTGGACGAACTGCGCGGCCGCTTCGGCACGCTGAAGTCCGTTGACCGCCCCGCTGCCGACGGTGACTTCCTCACCATCGATATCACCGCCACCATCGACGGCGAAGAGGTTGACTCCGCGTCCGGCCTGTCCTACCAGGTTGGCTCCGGCACCATGCTCGAAGGCCTGGACGAGGCCGTCACCGGCCTCAGCGCCGACGAGGACGCCATCTTCAACACCACCCTGGTCGGCGGCGACCACGCCGGCGAAGAGTCCCAGGTCAAGGTTGTGGTCAAGGCCGTCAAGGAGCGTGAGCTGCCTGAGGCCAACGACGACTTCGCCCAGCTGGCCTCCGAGTTCGACACCCTGGCCGAACTCCGCGAGGACCTGGCCAAGCAGGCCGCCGACTCCAAGATCGTGGAGCAGGGCGTCGAAGCCCGCGACAAGGTCCTGGACAAGCTCGTCGAACTCGTCGAGGTGCCGGTTCCGGACTCCGTCGTCGAAGAGCAGCTCGAAGCCCACTTCAAGGAGGGCAACGGCCACGGTGAAGGCGAGCACGACACCGAGGAGCACCGCGAAGAGGTCCGCGCCAACACCGCGCGCGCCTTCCAGAACGAGATCATCCTCGACGCCATCGCCGAGAAGGAA
Source organism: Arthrobacter sp. K410C (assembly GCF_059090105.1). NCBI lineage: Bacteria > Bacillati > Actinomycetota > Actinomycetes > Micrococcales > Micrococcaceae > Arthrobacter > Arthrobacter sp. K410C. The sequence goes on along the minus strand of NZ_JBNHFJ010000001.1, from coordinate 60,959 downwards.
GAAGTCAACGTCAGCCAGAACGAGCTGATCGACTACATCGTCTCCACCGCCAGCCAGTACGGCATGGACCCCAACCAGTTCGCCCAGATCATCGATCAGAGCGGCCAGGTCCCCATGATGGTCTCCGAGGTCCGCCGCCGCAAGGCGCTGGCCGTTGTCCTGGGCCAGGCCGAGGTGACCGACACCGACGGCAAGGCCGTCGACCTCAGCGACTTCGTCCGCCCGGGCGGCGAAGAGGCTTCCGCGGCCGAGGCTGCAGACGCCGAGGCTGTGGAGGCGGAGTCCGCCGAGACCGCCCCCGAGGACGACAAGGCCGAGGCAAAGGCCTAGTCTCTCACGACGCAATAACGGCCCCTGGATCACTCGATCCGGGGGCCGTTCGCGTCCCGCCCGGGTCCGGGCGCATCCCGTTCGCCCAGCGTGCGCCGTCAGCGAACAGCCGTCGGGGCGCGAACAAATTGTCGGTGAAACCGGTTAGTGTCCAAGTAGTGATTTTCAGTGATGTCACCGTCACCAGCGAGAGGTAAGTAAACATGTCACAGCACCCAGAGGCCCCCCGGATGGCGACCGTCGATCCCGCGGCCCAGGACAACTACATTTACAACCGCCTGCTGAAGGAGCGGATCATCTGGCTTGGCTCGGAGGTGCGCGATGACAACGCCAACGCAATCTGCTCCCAGCTGCTCCTCCTGTCCGCCGAGAACCCGGACAAGGACATCTACCTGTACATCAACTCCCCGGGCGGCTCCGTGACGGCTGGCATGGCCATCTACGACACCATGCAGTTCATCCCCAACGACGTCGTCACCGTCGCCACCGGCCTCGCCGCCTCCATGGGACAGTTCCTGCTGTCCTCGGGCACCAAGGGCAAGCGCTACGCCACCCCCAACGCCCGCGTCCTGATGCACCAGCCTTCCGGCGGCATCGGCGGCACCGCGTCGGACATCAAGATCCAGGCGGAACTGATCCTCCACATGAAGAAGGTCATGGCGGAACTGACCGCCGAGCAGACCGGCCAGACCGTGGAAACCATTCTCAAGGACAACGACCGCGACAAGTGGTTCACCGCCACGGAAGCCCTCGAGTACGGCTTCTTCGACAAGATCGCCGCCCACGCCGGCTCCGTCTCCGGCGGCGGCGGAACGTCGAACGGCTCCGGCAGCCATTCAGCATCCGAGAACTAAACCGGCACCACGAACACTCAGATCAGGAGCAACAGAAAATGAACTACAACTTCGGGTGGTCCGCCGGTAATCTTCCGTCCAGCCGCTACGTCCTGCCCCAGTTCGAGGAGCGCACCCCTTACGGCTTCAAGCGCCAGGACCCCTACACCAAGCTCTTCGAGGACCGCATCATCTTCCTCGGCGTGCAGGTGGACGACGCATCGGCGGACGACGTCATGGCCCAGCTGCTGGTCCTCGAGTCCACCGACCCGGACCGCGATATCACCCTCTACATCAACTCGCCCGGCGGTTCCTTCACCGCCATGACGGCGATCTACGACACCATGCAGTACATCCGCCCGGAGATTCAGACTGTCTGCCTGGGGCAGGCTGCCAGTGCGGCAGCGGTCCTCCTCGCGGCCGGAACGCCGGGCAAGCGCCTGGCCCTTCCCAACGCCCGCGTACTGATCCACCAGCCCGCCCTTTCCGGCGGCCAGGGCGGACAGGCCTCGGACCTTGAGATCCAGGCCGCGGAAGTCATGCGCATGCGGTCCTGGCTCGAGGACACCCTGGCCCGCCACTCGGGCCGGACGTCCGAGCAGGTCAACAACGATATTGAGCGTGACAAGATCCTCACCGCGGACGAAGCCCAGGCCTACGGCCTGATCGACCAGGTCCTGGACTCACGCAAGATCAAGCCTCAGGCAATTACGAGGTAGCAGTACGTAAAGCGCCGGTGCGGGCCAGTTCATTTGGCCCCACCGGCCTTTTCCTTCCACCCTAGGGAGCTAATGTGACCTAGAGTGGATGTTGTCACAAACCGGTCCTCGCAGGCTGGTGATGATTCCAGCGACGGTGCAAGGCTGCTCGGCAGCAAGATACTAAGGGGTTCACATATGGCTCGGATTGGCGAGAGCACGGATCTGCTGAAGTGCTCTTTCTGCGGAAAGAGCCAGAAGCAGGTGCGCAAGCTCATTGCCGGGCCCGGGGTGTACATCTGCGATGAGTGCATTGAATTGTGCAACGAAATCATTGAAGAGGAACTCGCGGAGGTCGCCGACCTGGGCAGCTTCGAACTGCCGAAGCCCCGCGAAATCTTCGACTTCCTGCAGGAATATGTGATTGGCCAGGAGCCTGCCAAGCGTTCCCTGGCCGTCGCCGTCTACAACCATTACAAGCGCATCCAGGCCGGGCACGCACCCAAGTCCGGAAGCCTGGCGGACGGCGGACACCACGACGACGTCGAAATCGCCAAGTCCAACATCCTCCTCATCGGCCCCACCGGCTGCGGCAAGACTTACCTCGCCCAGACCCTCGCCCGGCGGCTGAACGTACCGTTCGCGGTTGCCGATGCCACCGCCCTGACGGAGGCCGGCTACGTGGGTGAGGACGTGGAGAACATCCTCCTCAAGCTCATCCAGGCCGCGGACTACGACGTCAAGAAGGCCGAACAGGGCATCATCTACATCGACGAGATCGACAAAATCTCCCGCAAGAGCGAAAACCCGTCCATCACCCGCGACGTCTCGGGTGAGGGCGTGCAGCAGGCGCTCCTGAAGATCCTGGAGGGCACCGTCGCCTCGGTACCGCCCCAGGGCGGCCGGAAGCATCCGCACCAGGAATTCATCCAGATCGACACCACCAACGTGCTGTTCATTGTGGCTGGCGCGTTTGCCGGCTTGGAGGAGATCATCGGCTCCCGGTCCGGACGCAAGGGGATCGGGTTCGGTGCACCGCTCAACGAAGCCAGCAAGAAGGTGGACTCCTACGGCGAAGTCATGCCCGAGGACCTGCTCAAGTTCGGCCTCATTCCTGAATTCATCGGCCGCCTCCCCGTGATTACCACGGTGTCCAACCTGGACCGCGAGGCGCTGATCCAGATCCTCTCCACGCCGAAGAACGCCCTGGTCAAGCAGTACCAGAAGATGTTCCAGATCGATGGCGTGGAACTCGTCTTTGACGACGCCGCCCTGGACGCCATCGCGGACCAGGCGCTGGAACGCGGCACCGGCGCCCGCGGCCTGCGGGCCATCCTGGAGGAAGTCCTGCTGCCGGTCATGTTCGACCTCCCCAGCCGGGAGGACGTGGCCAGCGTGGTCATCACCGCGGACGTTGTGCTGAAGGGCGCGGAGCCCACCATGATTCCGCATGCGGCCAAGCGGCGTAAGTCCGCCTGACGTCACGCATAATTCCTAACACCCCTGCCAGCCGTGGTTGCCGCGCGGGCAGCGGCCAACACCGAAGGATCCGCTATGTCTGAAACCGTAAAGAACAGGGCCGACTTCTGGTTCGATCCGCTGTGCCCCTTCGCCTGGATCACTTCCCGGTGGATCGGGGAAGTCGAGGGCGTCCGCGACATCGAAACGGTGTGGCACGTCATGAGCCTCGCCGTGCTCAATGAGGGGCGGGACCTGGAGCCCTCCTACCGGGAATCCATGGACAACGCCTGGGGCATGGTCCGCGTCATCATCGCCGCCCAGCAGGAGCACGGGCAGGAAACCGTCAAGGCCCTGTACGACGCCATGGGCACCCTGATCCACGACGGTGGCGAAAAGGACCGCAGCCTCGTCATCACCAAGGCGCTGGCGGAATGCGGGCTGCCCGCCTCCCTGGCGGAAGCCGCCACTACCGACGCTTACGACACCCAGCTCCGTGCAAGCCACGAGGAAGGCATTTCGCTGGTGGGCCAGGACGTGGGCACCCCCGTCGTGTCCTTCAACGGCACGGCATTCTTTGGCCCAGTCCTCACCCGCATTCCGCGGGGCGAGGAGGCCGGCAGGCTCTGGGACGCCACCACCGTCCTGGCCGGCTACCCGCACTTCTTCGAGCTTAAGCGCAGCCGCACGGAGCGCCCGGAATTCGACTGAACGGCCCCATGCGGCAGCGGAAAGGGCCGCGGGTAAACTACTCGTTTGTAGTTCTCCCGGGGCCCTTGCGCATGCCTCCGGCCGGGACAACAATGGTTCTTACCCACTTCGAAAGAAGCGGGACGCAGGAACCAAAGATTCAGTGACATGTATCTGACGCAGCCTTTGGCAAAGCCAGATACAAGCTACCAGTGACGAGGTAGGAAGACCTGAAAGTCCAAGGATCCTGCCAGACCATCAAGTCGTCACCAGATGGCCGAAAAGTCGAAGCCCCACCAACGGCAAAACGCTGATGGGGCTTCCCCTTTGCCCGAAATCGGGTGCTAGGCCTTGGCGGGCTCGTCCGTGACGGCGAGGTCCACGCCGCTGACCGTCAGCTCCCCGTCGCCCGCCACAAGGGCGATCTCCCGGGCGTTGGACGCCGCTTTCAGGTCGGACAGGCCGGCCTGCAGCTGCGCGGTCAATGCCTCAGGCGCCGTGATGGTCGCGGACAGCACCTCCGTGCGCTGCTTGACCTTCGCCTCGGACTTGGCCTTGCGGACACCGCTCAGTGCGAGTCCCACGGTGGCCAGCATGGTGGTGTCCCCGCCGGGAACCTCCAGCCCCGTGGGCCACTCGGCGCGGTGGACTGAACCATTGCGCCACCAGCTCCACACCTCTTCGGTGGCGAAAGGCAGGAACGGCGCGAACAGCCGCAGCAGGGTGTCCAGGGTGGTGGCCAGGGCCGCCAGCACCGAAGCCTGCTCGGCCTCGCCGGCCGCGCCGTACGCACGGTCCTTGACGAGTTCAACGTAATCGTCGGTGAACTGCCAGAAGAAGCTCTCCGTGATCTGGAGCGCCCGGGCGTAGTCGTAGTTGTCGAACGCCTTGGTGGACTCCCGCACAACCTCGCCGAGCTGGGCCAGCAGCGCCCGGTCCAGGGGATTGGTGAGCACGGCCAGGTCCGCACGAACAACCGAGTTTTCCGTGGCCCCCAGGTTGAGGACGAACTTGGAGGCGTTGAGCAGCTTGATGGCCAGGCGGCGGCCGATCTTCATCTGGGCGATCTCGTACGCAGTGTCGGCGCCGAGACGGGCGGAGGCTGCCCAGTAGCGGACGGCATCGGAACCATACTCGTCCAGGACGTCGGTGGGAACCACCACGTTGCCCTTGGACTTGGACATCTTCTTGCGGTCCGGGTCCAGGATCCAGCCGGAGATCGCAGCGTGCTTCCACGGCGCGTTCTTCTGCAGTGCGTCGGCACGCACCACCGAGGAGAAGAGCCAGGTCCGGATGATGTCATGGCCCTGCGGGCGCAGGTCGAACGGGTAGACCTTGGCGAAGAGGTCCTCGTCGCGGCTCCAGCCGCCCACAATCTGGGGAGTCAGCGAGGACGTGGCCCAGGTGTCAAAGATGTCGGCGTCGCCGGTGAAGCCGCCCGGCACATCGCGCTGGGATTCCTCGTAGCCCGGTGCGGCGTCGGCCATCGGGTCCACTGGAAGCTGCGCATCCGAGGGAACGATGGGTGCGTCGTAGTTTGGGTTGCCTGCATTATCCAGCGGGTACCAGACGGGGATGGGCACGCCGAAGAAGCGCTGCCGGGAGACCAGCCAGTCGCCGTTGAGCCCCGAAATCCAGTTCTCGTAGCGTGAGCGCATAAAGGAGGGGTGGAAGTCGATCTCGTGGCCGCGCGAAATCAGCCGCTCGCGGCGGTCCTCGTCGCGGCCGCCGTTGCGGATGTACCACTGCCGGGAGGTGACAACCTCGAGCGGTTTGTCGCCCTTCTCGTAGAAGTTCACCGGGTGCATGATCTTCTTCGGCTCACCCTCCAGGAGGTCCGCGGCGGCCAGGAGCTCCACCACGCCTTCCTTGGCGCTGAAGACCGTCTTGCCAGCGATCTTCGCGAAGGCCTCACGGCCGGCGTCGGTGGTGATCCACTCCGGGGTTTCCCCGACAATCCGGCCGTCGCGGCCCACGATCGCGCGGGTGGGCAGCTGGAGTTCGCGCCACCAGGTAACGTCCGTCAGGTCGCCGAAGGTGCACACCATGGCGATGCCGGAGCCCTTGTCCGCCTTAGCGAGCGGGTGGGCCTTGACCTCAACCTCGACGCCGAAGACGGGGGAAGTGACCTTCTTGCCGAACAGCGGCTGGTACCGTTCGTCGTCAGGGTTGGCCACGAGCGCCGCGCAGGCAGCCAGGAGCTCGGGACGGGTGGTCTCGATGTAAATCTTTTCCCCGTCCTCGGTGAAGAAGGGGTAGCGGTAGTAGGCGCCGGGCACTTCGCGGTCTTCGAGTTCGGCCTGCGCCACGGCGGTCCGGAAGGTGATGTCCCACAGGGTGGGGGCCTCGGCCATGTAGGCGTCGCCGGCAGCGAGGTTGGCCAGGAAGGCACGCTGGGAGGCGGCGCGCGAATTGTCGTCGATGGTCCGGTACGTCAGTTTCCAGTCGACAGACAGGCCCAGTGTCTGGAACAGGTTCTCAAAGACCTTCTCGTCCTCGACTGCCAGTTCTTCACACAGTTCGATGAAGTTCCGGCGGGAGACCACGTCGAAGTCCCGCTGGTTCTTGGCCGGCTGGGCCGGCGGGCGGTAGTCCGGGTTGTAGGGGATGGCAGGGTCGCAGCGGACGCCGTAGTAGTTCTGCACCCGGCGTTCGGTGGGCAAGCCGTTGTCGTCCCAGCCCATGGGGTAGAAGACGTTCTTGCCGGTCATGCGCTGGTAGCGGGCCAGCACGTCGGTCTGGGTGTAGGAGAACATGTGCCCCACATGCAGCGACCCCGAAGCGGTGGGCGGGGGAGTGTCGATCGAGTAGACCTGCTCCCGGGTGGTGTCGGGGTTGAACTTGTAGGTTCCCTCGGCCAGCCAGCGCTGCGTCAGAGCAGCTTCGAGGCCCTCGAGGGCCGGCTTGTCAGGAACGTTGATGGGGGCGGTGGTGGGCGTGTCTGTACCCTGCGTGTCTTCAGCCATTGGGCAATTCTTTCATGCTCCGTTGCATCGCACAGAACCGCGGCGGACCAGCATGCCGCCCATGGGTGCCAAAGGAGCCGGCTTCGTTGTAAAACGGATCTACGATCCGCCGGCGGACGACGACGGCTGCCGGGTCCTGACGGACAGGCTTCGGGCAGCGGGCGGCTAGGGTGGTGCCATGACTGACGATGTGCACAAGAAAGCAGCTTTGGTGACCGGCGCGAGCAGCGGGATCGGGGAAGCCGCCGTGCGCGCCCTGGCATCCGGCGGATGGACAGTCTTTGCCGTCGCCCGCCGGGCGGACCGCCTTGAGGCACTGGCGGCCGAAACCGGAGCAATCGCTATTCCTGCTGATATTTCCGTGGACGAGGACGTGTCCCGGCTGCTCAGCCGGGTCACCGAAGCAGGCGGCATCGACACCCTCATCAATATCGCCGGTGGTGCCAGGGGCGCAGACAGGATCGCGGAGGCCAGCACGGAGGACTGGGACTGGATGTACCGGGTGAATGTCCTGGGCACCATGAAGCTGACCCGCGCCTTCCTGCCCATGCTGCGTGCAAACGGGGAGGGAACGGTGCTGAACCTCACCTCCACCGCCGGCCTTGCAGCGTACGAAGGCGGCGGGGGCTACAACGCCGCAAAATACGCCCAGCGTGCCATGACCGAGGCGCTGCGGCTCGAAGAAGCCGAACACAACGTCCGCGTCATCGAAGTTGCGCCGGGACTGGTCCACACCGAGGAATTCGCCCTCAACCGGCTCGGAAACCGGCAGGCTGCGGACAAGGTCTATCAGGGAGTGGAGAAGCCCCTGACGGCCGGGGACGTGGCGGACGTGGTCCGGTACGCTGTCAGCGCCCCCCACCACGTCAACCTGGACCAGATTGTCATCCGGCCGGTGGCCCAGGCCTCCAACTACAAGCTCATCCGGAAGGGCTAGCCCGGGCGGGCAGGACCAGGCCTACTTCACCCGGACCGCCAACGTGGCCAGGACGGCGGCGTGGTCCGTGCCCGCCACCCGGCGGACCGAGTAGTTCGAACCCGTGATGTCCGGGCTCGTGACCAGATGGTCCAGCGTCACCCCGGGAAGGTAGAAGCCGCGCATCGGCCAGGTGGGGACCAGGCGGCTGCCCGCGGCTGCGGAGACGTCCACCAGTGGCCTTGTCCCGCCGCCCCCTGCCAGCAGTTCCCGGAACTCCCGGTGGTCGAGGGTGGCGTTGAAATCGCCCGCCAGCAGGAGCGGTCCCGCCCCGGCGTCGATCCGGTCCAGTGCCGCCAGGTCGCTGCGCCATTGGGCCAGGCCGTCATCCACCGGTGCGAGGGTATGGACGGCCACCACCCGCAGGGCCGCTTCCTGCCCCGCAGCCGACAGGTCGACGCTGACCACGGGCATCGTGAACGGGCTGTCGGGCACAACCCCCACCTCCCGGAGCGGAAGCGAGGAAAAGATGGCAGCGCCCCCGGCCCTGCGCCAGGGATGCTCTACCTGTTGGGGGAGCAGGCCTGGCAAGCCTGCCGCGGACAGCCTGTCCGCCAGTTCCCGGGTGTATTCCGCCACCACCAGCAGGTCCACCTGGTGTTCCTCCACCAGGCCCACGATGCCGGCCGCGTCCGCCCTGCCCAACTCCGCATTGATGGCCATGGCCTTCACTTCCACCACCGGCTGGCCGGCGTGGGCAGTTTCGGGCACAGCCGTCGCCGGGGGAAACAGCCACAGCACCTGGACACCGAGGAGCGCCGCGGTCACCAGTTGCAGCGGCCTGCTGCGCGCGGGAATGGACAGCAGGAAGGCCACGGCGGCCGGCACCGTGAACCAGGGAACAAAGGCCAGCAACTGCACGGCCAGCACAGGCCAGTCAGCGGGAATCGCGCGCAGCAAGCCAATCAGGGCAACGGGAGCGGCGGCGGCTGCCGAGGCCCAGCGGAATGCCCGGGCGCCACGAAGCCGGGCGGGCGGGACCGGGGCCGCGTCACTCATGCCTCCGATTGTAGGGACTGCCGGCGGGAAGCGGGCGTGCTGAATGGAAACCTTCGCCCGATGGATAGTAGAATCGAAACCGGCTATGACCCGGCAATCACCGGTGAGCTTCCGGAAGAACACGCGGACGGGCTTGTCGAACCTGGCATCCCCGGTACGCGCCAGTAGAACCGGACGGGTAAGCCCGTCACAGCAGTAATGAGTGGCCGTCGTCGCGTACGTTCCTTCCGGAACGCGCAACGCGGTAAGTGAGGTGGTACCGCGGTGAGCGTGGAGTCCGGCGGACAACACGGAAGCCGTCCTCGCATCCTGAACGGAACAGAAGGCGCAAGCCGGCAGTTCGCCAAGCTCAACCCAGGATGTCGACATGACGTATTACCCCAAGGCCTCAGCCAGTACTTCCACCAGCGCGTCGTCCGTCGGCGGTGCCGCTGTGTCCGCCTCCGTGAGGTTCCCGGAGATCGAAGAGCGCATCCTGAAGTACTGGGACCAGGACGGCACCTTCCAGGCCAGCATCGACCAGCGCAGCGCCGACGCCCCCGGCGGTGAACCCGGCAGCAACGAGTTCGTGTTCTACGACGGCCCGCCCTTCGCCAACGGACTGCCGCACTACGGCCACCTCCTCACCGGCTACGCCAAGGACCTGGTGGGCCGGTACCAGACCCAGCGCGGCAAGCGCGTCGAGCGCCGCTTCGGCTGGGACACCCACGGGCTCCCCGCCGAACTGGAAGCCATGAAGCAGCTGGGCATGACCGACAAGACCCAGATCGAAGCCATGGGCATCGACAGGTTCAATGACGCCTGCCGGGCATCCGTCATGAAATATGCCGACGAATGGCGCAGCTACGTCACCCGCCAGGCACGCTGGGTGGACTTCGACAACGACTACAAGACGCTCAACGTCGAGTACATGGAGTCGGTCCTCTGGGCTTTCAAGCAGCTGCACGAGAAGGGCCTGACCTACAACGGCTACCGCGTGCTTCCATACTGCTGGAAGGACGAGACGCCGCTGTCCAACCACGAGCTCCGCATGGACGACGACGTCTACAAGAACCGGCAGGACCAGACCGTCACGGTCACGTTCCCCATCACCGCCGGGCAGTCGGACCTGTCGAAGCAGCTCGCGGGCGTCCAGGCGCTCGCCTGGACCACCACGCCCTGGACCCTGCCCACCAACGCCGCGCTCGCCGTCGGCCCTTCCATCACCTACGCCGTACTGCCGGCCGGTCCGAACGGCATCAAGGCTGCGTCCGCGGACGCGCCCGTCACCGGCAGCTTCCTGCTGGCCGCCGACCTGGTGGGCAGCTACGCAAAGGACCTGGGCTATGACGGCTTCGAAGCCGCGCAGGCCGCCGTGGTGTCCACCCACACCGGCGCAGAGCTGGAGGGCCTGGCCTACGAGCCGCTGTGGCATGACTTTGCCGACAACGAAAAGTACGGCATGGAGAACGCCTGGCGCTTCCTGGCGGCCGATTACGTCACCACCACCGACGGCACGGGCATCGTGCACCAGGCCCCCGCCTACGGCGAGGACGACCAGAAGGTCTGCGAGGAAGCCGGGATCCCGGTGATCCTGTCCGTGGATGAAGGCGCCAAGTTCCTGCCCCTGTTCAAGCACGGCGACCTCCACGACATCGTGGGCCTGCAGGTCTTCGAGGCCAACAAACCCATCACCCAGGTCCTGCGCGCCCAGGGCCGGCTGGTCAAGCAGGCAAGCTACGAGCACAGCTACCCGCACTGCTGGCGGTGCCGCAACCCGCTGATCTACCGCGCCGTCTCCTCCTGGTACGTAGAGGTCACCAAGTTCAAGGACCGGATGTCCGAACTGAACCAGGAGATCAACTGGATCCCCGGCAACGTCAAGGACGGGCAGTTCGGCAAGTGGCTGGAAAACGCCCGTGACTGGTCCATCAGCCGCAACCGCTACTGGGGCAGCCCCATCCCGGTGTGGCAGTCCAGCGACCCCGAATACCCCCGCACCGACGTCTACGGCTCACTGGCGGAAATCGAGGCCGACTTCGGCCGGCTGCCCCTGAACAAGGACGGCCAGGTGGACCTGCACCGCCCGTTCATCGACGAACTCACCCGTCCCAACCCGGATGATCCGCGCACGCCCGAAGAAGGCCAGTCCGTCATGCGCCGGGTGGAGGACGTCCTGGACGTCTGGTTCGACTCCGGCTCCATGCCCTACGGCCAGGTGCACTACCCGTTCCAGAACGAAGCCTGGTTCGACACCCACAACCCGGCAGACTTCATCGTCGAATACATCGGGCAGACCCGCGGCTGGTTCTACATGCTGCACATCCTCTCCACGGCCCTGTTCGACCGGCCTGCATTCCGGAACGTGATCAGCCACGGCATCGTGCTCGGGTCCGACGGGCAGAAGATGTCCAAGAGCCTGCGCAACTACCCGGACGTGTCCGAAGTACTGGACCGCGACGGGTCGGACGCCATGCGCTGGTTCCTGATGTCCAGCCCCATCCTGCGCGGCGGCAACCTGATCGTCACCGAGCAGGGCATCCGCGACGGCGTCCGGCAGGTCATCCTGCCGCTGTGGAACGTGTACAGCTTCTTCACGCTCTACACCAATGCCGCCAACGACGGCGCCGGCTATGACGCTCAGCTGCGCTACGACGGGTACACGGACACCCTGGACCAGTACCTGCTCGCCAACACGGGCGAGCTGGTGCGGAACATGACCGGGCAGCTGGACACCTACGACATCTCCGGTGCGTGCGACGAGCTCCGCAGCTACCTGGACATGCTCACCAACTGGTACGTCCGCCGCAGCCGCCAGCGCTTCTTCGACGAGGACCGGGACGCCTTCGACGCCCTGTACACCGCCCTGGAGGCTGTCTCCCGTGCCGCCGCATCGCTGCTGCCGCTGGTCACCGAGGAAATCTGGCGCGGGCTCACCGGCGGCCGCTCCGTGCACCTGGCGGACTGGCCCGACGCCGCACTGTTCCCGGCCAACCCGGACCTGGTCCAGGCCATGGACCGGGTGCAGCAGATCTGCTCCACCGGTTCGTCCCTGCGCAAGGCAGCGAACCTGCGTGTCCGCCTGCCGCTCCAGGAACTCACCGTGGTGGCACCCGGTGCCGATGCGCTGGAGGGCTTCGCCGCCGTCGTCGCGGACGAACTCAACATCCGCTCGGTCCGGCTGCTGGACGCCGCCACTGCTTCCCCCGAGGAGTTCGGCATCCAGCAGAAGCTGGTGGTCAACGCCCGCGCTGCCGGACCCCGCCTGGGCAAGAACGTCCAGGTGGCCATCAAGGGATCCAAGTCCGGTGACTGGTCCGTGGATGATGCCGGCGTCGTGACCGCGGGTGGGCTCCAGCTGGAACCCCAGGAGTACACTCTGGAGACCGTCGTGGCAGAATCCGACCGCGGTTCGGCGTCCGTCGCAGTGCTTGCGGGCGGCGGCTTCGTGGTCCTCAACACCGAGGTCACACCGGAACTCGAGGCCGAAGGCCTGGCACGCGACATGGTCCGCGCCATCCAGCAGGCCCGCAAGGACGCCGGACTCAACGTCAGCGACCGGATCCGCACCACGGTGACGGCACCGCAGAACGTGGTGGACGCCCTGCTGGGGAACGCGGACCTGGTCAAGGGTGAAACGCTGACCGTGGACCTTGCTGCGGAACCTGCCGACCTGGCCGAACCCGCCGTCGCCGTCGAAAAAGTGGAGGCTTAGGACATGACCGATCACTTCTCAGTGGAAAGTGTCTACGCCGAACTGCTCGGCCGGGCACCGGAAAACAAGATGGAACCCCGGCTGGCTCCGCTCTTCCGGGCCATGGAGGTGCTGGGCGAACCCAACAAGGCGTACCCGATCATCCACGTGACGGGCACCAACGGCAAGACCTCCACCTCCCGCATGATCGAAGCCGTGCTCCGCGCACACGGGCTGAGCACGGGCCGCTACACTAGCCCGCACCTTTCCAAGGTCACCGAGCGCATCAGCATTGACGGGCATCCGGTCGCTGACGAGACGTTCGTCCGGATCTGGGACGAGATCCGCCCCTACCTGCAGATCGTGGACGCCGAACTGGAAGCGGAGGGGCAGCCGCGCCTCACGTACTTCGAGTGCCTTACCATCCTGGGCTTCGCTGTTTTCGCGGACCAGCCGGTCAACGTGGCCATCATCGAGGTGGGCCTGGGCGGCATCACCGACGCCACGAACGTGGGCGACGGCCAGGTCTCGGTCGTCACCCCGATTTCGCTGGACCACACCGATCTGCTGGGGGACACCCCCGGCGACATCGCACTGGAGAAGGCCGGAATCATCAAGCCGGGCGGCTACCTGGTGAGCGCAGCGCAGCCGCTGGACGCCGCGCAGGTGCTCCTCGAGAAAGCCAAGGACGTGGGCGTGCCGTTCCGCTTCGAGGGCGTGGAGTTCGGCGTCGAGTCCCGGAGCGTGGCGGTCGGCGGCCAGATGGTCACCATCCAGGGCATCGCCGGCCGGTACCCGGACCTGCTGGTGCCCCTGCACGGCGCCCACCAGGCCCAGAACGCGGCCGTGGCGGTGGCCGCGCTGGAGGCATTCTTCGGCGGGGAAAAGGAACTCAACTTCGAGGTGCTGCAGGAGGGCTTCGCCGCGGTGACGTCCCCCGGCCGGCTGGAAGTGGTGCGCACTGCGCCCACCATCATTGTGGACGCCGCCCACAACCCGGACGGCATCAAGGCGTCAGCCGCCGCACTGCAGGAAGCCTTCACGTTCACCCGCCTTGTTCCCGTGGTGGGCGTGCTCAAGGAAAAGGACGCCGAGGAGATCCTGCGCCAGCTCAAGGAATCCCTGGGTGGCGTTGCCGAGGAATACTGCTTCACGCAGTCGAACTCGCCGCGCGCCGTTCCGGCCGCCGAACTCGCCGAACTGGCCGTTGACCTCGGCTTCGGCGAGGACAACGTGCACATCGCCGAGAAGCTGGACGACGCCCTTGAATGGGCCGTGGAGCGGGCCGAAGCCAATGACGACCTCTCCGGCGGCGTCCTGGTGACCGGCTCCATCACGCTGGTGGCGGAAGCCCGCATCCTGCTCGGAAAGACGGAGGCGTAAGGATGGCCCGGCTCACCAAGGCACAGCGGCAGTGGCGTCCAGGCATGCCCAGGAAGCGCCGCTCCACCAAGGTCATGTTCGCCTCCACGGTGCTGCTCCTGGAAGCATTCGTGATGTTCTTCGCCACCCTGGCGGTATTCGGCCTGCGCCGCGGCGAGTTTCCGCCGGCGCTGATCCTGGGCGTCGGCATTGGCCTGAGCGTGGTCATGGTCCTGGCCTGTGCAGTCCTGTCAAAGCCCTGGGGCATCGGGCTCGGCTGGATACTGCAGATCGTGCTGATCCTGACCGGCATCTTCGAACCCGCCATGTTCCTCGTGGGGGCCTTGTTCGCACTTGCCTGGTGGTACGGAATCAGGACCGGCATCCGGCTGGACCGCGAAGCCGCCCAGCGGGAGCGCGAGCAGGCCGAGTGGGAAGCGGCCCATCCGGACCAGGCCGCCGGGCCCGGCCAGCCGCAGACCCCCTGAACCGGACTGAACCGACCGGACCCTGCCGGCGGGTCCCCGTAGACTTGTCCCGAAACCCCACCAACGCATTGGAGCAGTTGTGACCACTGAGCGCACCCTCGTCCTGATCAAGCCCGACGGCGTCGCCCGTAACCTCACCGGTGCCATCCTGGCCCGCGTCGAAGCCAAGGGATACACCCTTGCTGAACTGAAGAAGGTGGATGCCACCCGCGAACTGCTCGAGCAGCACTACGAGGAGCACGTTGGCAAGCCGTTCTATGAGCCGCTGGTTGAATTCATGCTCAGCGGGCCCGTGGTGGCGGCCATCTTCGAGGGCCACCGCGTCATCGAAGGCTTCCGCTCGCTGGCCGGCACCACCGATCCCACGACGGCGGCCCCGGGCACCATCCGCGGCGACTTCGGCCGGGACTGGGGCCTGAAGGTCCAGCAGAACCTGGTGCACGGCTCCGACTCCACCGATTCAGCCGAGCGGGAGATCAAGATCTGGTTCTAAAGGACCTGAACGAAGCAAAGGGAAGGCCGGTGTTCATCAGAACACCGGCCTTCCCTTTGCTGTCGTTGCGGCTAGAAACCTGACGTCCCGGCGAACACCTGGATGAACGCGAAGAAGATGCTGGCGGCCACGGCCACGTAGAGCAGGGCCACGATGATCCAGCCGGAATCAGCCACCAGGCGGGCAGCGCCAGTGCGGATGGGGATGATTCCGGCGCTGATGTTCCGGATGGTCACCCAGATGAAGAGGGGGATCATGGCGGCCCACACGATCATGCAGAAGGGGCACAGGATGTGGATGTCGTAGAGGGCCTGCGACCACAGCCACACCACGAAGGCGAATCCGAGCGTGACGCCCGTCTGCAGGCCCACCCAGAACCAGCGGGCAAAGGTGGCGCCGGACAGCAGTGCCATGCCCACGGTGATGATGACGGCGAACGCCACGATCCCGATAAACATGTTGGGGAAGCCGAACAGGGAGCTCTGCCACGTCTTCATCACATCCCCGCAGGAAATCCAGGGATTGACGTCGCATACCGTGGTGTGGTTCGGGTCCTGGAGCACTGCAAGCTTTTCCAGGACCAGCGTTCCCGAGGCCAGCCAGCCGACGGCGCCGGTGATCACCAGCAGCCAGCCGAAAGGCTGGTTGCGGGCCATGAAGGGCACGGCCGCGGAACTGCTGTCCGGGCCGGTGGTCCGGTCCGGGGCTTCGGTGCCGCTGGCGGGGGAGATGCTGGGCATTGGTTTGGCGTCCTTTTCGTCCGGTGCTCCTTAGCCCGATTGTAACGCCGCGGGCTGGAAGCCATTCCCAGGAAAAAGGGGCAGCAGCCTCCGCCTCCGCCGTGATTTAGTCCGGATGTGAGAGAATGAACCTGGTTGGAAGCCGATCCACATTCGGACTCCGGTCCGGTGGACTGTTCTCAAGACCGCCAATGATGAGCAGGGCAGGCTTCGAAGGCTGACGGCACTCCCGCGACTCCATTGGACGGCACCTGGTTGTGGCATGTAGAACAACGGGTTTCAGGACATCCCCCGGCTCCCACGGGCTGCCGCACCCCAATGCCGGTGCGAACCTGGGAGTATCCACTTGACTTCTGTCAACGCCTGCGGGTTTTGACAATATGTGCCCCAATGGGTGCCGGATGTGGCGGTGCGTCAGGGGCAGGAGTGTAGCTGCATATGGAAAACGAGCAAGACCTGGCCGTTAACGGCGATGCGCCGGCCTCCGAGGCCCCCGTCGCACCCAAGAGGACCCGCCGCAAGGCGGTAACGAAAACCGACGACGCCGGTACTGCCGCGGAAGGCATCGTTCCGGCCGACCCCGCCACCGCGGAGAACGTTGAGGCTGCGGCCGAGGAAACCAAGGCGCCGGACCGCCGCACCCGCGCCCGTAAAAAGGTTGACGCCGCGGAGCCCCTCCCGGCCTTCGCCGGGGATGCCGCAGAGACTGGAGCCGCTGCGGCTGACACCGCGGAGGGCGCGCCTGCTGCCCCGGAAACGGAAGTGGCAGAGAAACCCGTCCGCCGCCGTCGGGTTGCCACCCGGAAGGCAGCTGCCCCGGCAGCCGAAGCTGCAGCAGCGCCCGCTGCGGAAGCTGCTCCGGCGCAACTGGAGTCGGCAACTGCTGGCGAGGCAGTAGAAACCGGTGCCCCCGCCGCAGCATCTGCCGAGGAGCAATCACCTGAGGCAGCGCCGGAAGAGGCACCGGCAGCCCACGACGCCGGCCGGGCGCCGTCGGACGCGGCCGCTGCAGGCGACGCGCCGCAACACGCCGCTGCAGGGGAGCCCGCCGAAACGGAGGAGCCTGCGAAGGAAGCTGCCAGCGCCTTTGCCTCACTGTTCCTGGAACCGGCTTCCCCCACTTCCGTACTGTTCCAGGCCCCGGACCTGAGCACTGTGGTGCGCCCGGCTCCGGCCGTCCCGGAGGATGTGGAAGAGGACGACGCCGAGGACGGCGACGCCGACGATTCCGCCGGCCGCCGCAGGCGCCGCAGCCGCGGCCGCCGCAGCCGCAGCCGCCTCGAAGATCGTGACGCGGAGGCTGCCACTGACGGCGAAGCCGGCGACGACGCCGAAGCGGAGGGCGACGAAGCGTCCGCCCTCCTGGAAGAGGGCGTCACATCCCGCCGGCGGCGCCGGCGGCGCCGCGGCGACCAGGACCTCGAACTGACCGGCGGCGGGGACGACGATCCCCCCAACACCGTCACCCGTGTCCGCGCCCCGCGCGCGGTGACCGAGCAGGCCGCCAGCAACCGCGTGACCAGCGTCAAGGGTTCCACCCGCCTGGAAGCGAAGAAGCAGCGCCGGCGTGAGTCCCGCGATACCGGCCGGCGCCGCACCGTCATCACCGAGGCGGAGTTCCTGGCCCGCAGGGAATCCGTGGACCGCCAGATGATCGTCCGCCAGCGCGACGACAGAATCCAGATTGCCGTCCTCGAGGACGGTGTCCTCGCCGAGCACTTCGTCTCCAAGACCCAGCAGGACTCGCTGATCGGCAACGTCTACCTGGGCAAGGTCCAGAACGTGCTGCCCTCCATGGAGGCAGCATTCGTGGACATCGGGCGCGGCCGCAACGCCGTCCTGTACGCCGGTGAGGTGAACTGGGAGGCCGTCAACCTCGAAGGCAAGCAGCGCCGGATCGAAAACGCGCTCAAGTCCGGCGACACCGTCCTGGTCCAGGTGACCAAGGACCCGGTGGGTCACAAGGGCGCTCGCCTGACCAGCCAGATCTCGCTGCCCGGCCGCTACCTCGTGTACGTTCCCGGCGGGTCCATGACCGGCATCTCACGCAAGCTGCCCGACGTCGAACGCAACCGCCTCAAGCGCATCCTCAAGGACCGCCTCCCGGAGCAGGCCGGCGTCATTGTGCGCACCGCGGCCGAAGGGGCGTCCGAGGAAGAGCTGACGCACGACATCAACCGGCTCCGCGCCCAGTGGGAAGGCATCGAAAGCCAGTCCACCTCCACCAAGGTGCTGGCCCCCGAACTGCTGTACGGCGAACCGGACCTCACCATCAAGGTGGTCCGCGACGTCTTCAACGAGGACTTCTCCAAGCTGATCGTGTCCGGTGAAGAGGCCTGGGACACCATCGAGGCCTACGTCACCTACGTTGCCCCGGACCTGGTGGGCCGGCTCGAGAAGTGGACCAAGGACCAGGACATCTTCGCCGCCTGGCGGATCGACGAGCAGATCCACAAGGCCCTGGAACGGAAGGTCTTCCTGCCGTCCGGCGGTTCCCTGGTGATCGACCGCACCGAAGCCATGACCGTGGTTGACGTCAATACGGGCAAGTTCACGGGCAGCGGCGGCAACCTTGAGGAAACCGTCACCAAGAACAACCTCGAAGCAGCCGAGGAAGTGGTGCGCCAGCTCCGCCTCCGGGACATCGGCGGCATCATCGTCATCGACTTCATCGACATGGTCCTTGAATCCAACCGGGACCTGGTGCTGCGCCGCCTGGTGGAATGCCTGGGCCGCGACCGCACCAAGCACCAGGTTGCCGAAGTCACGTCCCTGGGCCTGGTCCAGATGACCCGGAAGCGCATGGGCACCGGGCTCCTGGAGGTCTTTGGCGAGCAGTGCGAGGCCTGCGCCGGACGCGGCGTTGTCACCCACGACGACCCCGTGGAGCACCGCCGCGCCAACATCGTTGCTGCCGAGCACCACGTGCAGCGCACCGACAGCCGGCCGGAATCCCGTGCCGAAAGCCACCGGAACGAGGGCCAGCGGACCGACAGCAGCCAGCCCGGGGGACGCCCGGATCGCAAGCGGCGGCGCGGACGCGGCGGCCAGCAACCCGATGCTGCGCCGGCGCCCGCTGTGCATGTCCACACGGTCCACCCGGACCCGGCCGACGCCGAGCGCCACGCCAAGGCTGAAGCCACCAGGCTGGCCCTTGCCAACATCGCGGCGGCTGCGCATGCGGCGCACCTGCACGACGACGAGGTCGCGGCGGCCAGGCAGGCCCAGTCGGCCCAGCCCGCGGCGCCTGCCGTGGAAGAGAAGCACGACGCCGGTACCCCGCCACGGCCTGCGGCTGTCCTGACCTTCGGCGGCGAGAAGGTTGCCCTGCCCTTCGTGGAGCACGCGGAGGAGCAGCAGCCCCGCCCTGCCCTCACCCTGGACAGGCTCGCGGAAGCCTTCGCCCACCTGGGCGAACCGGCGCCTGCCGCCGAAACCCCCGCGGAAGAACAGGAAGCCACGCGGCCCGAGGCGGTTCCGGCACAGGCGGAACAGCCGGCTGCCCCTGCGGAAGCTGAGAAGGACTGGTCTGACCACACGGTGGACCAGTCCCGCCAGCGGCGGCCGCGGCGCAACCGCAGCGCTAGCCGCGCCCAGGGTGCCGCCAACGAAACCAGCGTGCAGCAGCACGAGAACGTTCCGGCACCCAGCGCCGGACACAGCCATGCTGCCAAGGCCCCGGAACCCGCATCGGCCTCGCAGGAACGCAAGGAAGGCGCGCCCAAGCCCGCCGAGGCGCCCATCATCCTGGGCGTGGGGGTTCCTGCCTCTGAGCTTTAAGCCCAGGCAGGGCCACTGGGTAACCCGGGAAGTCCCCGTCTCGTGGACCGTTCCCCTCCGTATTCCGGGGGGAACGGCCCATAAGGCGGGGACTTTCCTGCATGCGGTGGCTGTCACTTTTCCCGGGCTCCCAGGTCAGCGGCTAGGCTGGGTAACCGACACGGGGTGCCGCGCGAAGGGCCGGCTGAGATCCAGACCCGTTGAACCTGTCCGGCTAGTACCGGCGAAGGGATGTCCTTTGTCTTCGACCCTCTTTATGCCCGCGGAAACTTCCCAGCCCGACGCAATCCCGGATGCGACCGTCCAGGCCGCGCCCGCCCAGCCAGCGCTGCGCCGGGACGTGCCGCGCGTCCTGTCCATTGCCGGTTCGGACCCGTCCGGCGGCGCCGGCATCCAGGCGGACCTGAAAAGCATTGCGGCGCACGGCGGCTACGGCATGGCTGCCATCACCGCCCTCACCGCGCAGAACACCCGCGGCGTGGCTGCCGTCCACCTGCCGCCCGCGTCCTTCCTCGCCTGCCAGCTGGATGCCATCAGTGACGACATCAGCATCGACGCCGTCAAAATCGGCATGCTGGGCGACGCCGGGGTGATCGCCACGGTCCGGACCTGGCTGGAGAAGGTGCGTCCCGCCGTCGTGGTCCTTGACCCGGTAATGGTGGCCACCAGCGGTGACCGGTTGCTCCAGGAATCCGCCGAGGCAGCGCTCCGCGATCTGCTGCCGCTGGCCCACCTCATCACCCCGAACCTGGCCGAACTTGCCATGCTCGTGGGCGAAGAACCCCGGGATTCCTGGGCCGGGGCCCTGGAACAAGGGCGAAAGCTGGCCGATGCCACCGGAGCAACCGTGCTTGTGAAGGGCGGCCACCTGTCAGGTGCGCAATGCCCGGACGCCCTGGTCAACACCGCCGGCCTGCTGCGGGCGGAGGTCATCGAGGTACCGGGGGAGCGGGTGGCCACCAGGAACAGCCACGGAACGGGGTGCTCGCTGTCCTCTGCAATGGCCACGGTGCAGGCTCGGCGGGGGGACTGGGAGGCGTCGCTGCGGGAAGTGAAGCCCTGGCTGGCGGGGGCGCTCGCGGACTCCGCCCGGCTTGAGGTAGGAGCCGGCAACGGGCCCGTGCACCACTTCCACCACCTGCGGGCAGTTCCGCAGCCGGGGTCATTCGAAGCCCTGCTCTGGACTGAAGCTGAAGCGGACCTGGACGCCATCTACCGCCTGGACTTCATCCGCGGCCTGGTCTCGGGCAGCCTGCCGGAGAAGGAATTTGCCTATTACCTGGCCCAGGACGCCATCTACCTGAACGGCTACTCCCGCGTGCTGGCACGGGCAAGCGCCTTGGCCCCCACGGAGGCGGAGCAGCTGTTCTGGGCCGGATCCGCGCAGCAGTGCCTGGAGGTTGAGTCCGAGCTGCACCGATCCTGGCTCAGCACGCGCCCCGTCCAGGCCGAACTTGGCCCCGTGACAAAGTCCTACGTCGACCACCTCACGGCGGCCTCCGCGTCGGGCAGTTACGCGGTGCTCGCCGCGGCCGTCCTGCCGTGCTTCTGGCTGTATGCGGAGGTGGGCAAGACCCTCCACGCCCAGTTCCTCGCCGCGGGCGAACCGGCCGGCCACCCGTACGCGGAGTGGCTCCGGACGTACGCTGACGAGGATTTCGCCGAAGCGACCCGGAAGGCCATTGCCATTGTGGATGCGGCCGGGCGAAGCGGCTCGGACGCCGAGCGGGCGGACATGGTCACGGCCTTCAAGCAGTCCTGCCGCCTGGAAGTGGACTTTTTCGACGCGCCGCGGCTGCACGCCTGAGCCTGTGGCGCCCGTCCCGCCGGTACCATGGTTGGTGCGCGGCCCCGCTGTCCGGCCGGCCTGTGGTTCCTATCACAGCCGGCGCGCAGGAGCCAGCCTCATTTGCGGCCGAAGACAAAATTAGCGTAGTCTAGTTCTTCGGTGCTTACGCCAACACTTGGGTTATGACCCCACGGCGTTGAGGCACAGCGAGAAGCCAGCCTGTTAGAGCCGGTTCCGCACGCAAATTTAGTTAGAAACGTCGAGAGAAGTGAGTTCCCAAGTGGTGTACGCGATTGTCCGCGCAGGCGGCCGCCAAGAGAAGGTTTCCGTCGGAGACTTCGTTACCCTGAACCGCGTCGCCGGTGGGGCTGGCAGCACCATTCAGCTGCCCGCACTGCTCCTGGTTGACGGTGACAAGGTCACCTCTGCCGCTGCTGACCTGGCCAAGGTAACTGTTACAGCTGAGATCCTGAACGACCTCCGTGGTCCGAAGATTGTGATCCAGAAGTTCAAGAACAAGACCGGTTACAAGAAGCGCCAGGGTCACCGCCAGGAACTGACCAAGGTCAAGATCACTGGTATCCAGTAACCTTCGTTACTGTTCAGGTTTTTAGCAGATCCCCAGAACTTAGAGGCAGGCATTTCAAATGGCACATAAAAAGGGCGCGAGCTCCACTCGCAACGGTCGTGATTCCAACGCTCAGTACCTCGGCGTAAAGCGCTTCGGCGGCCAGGTTGTTTCCGCTGGCGAGATCATCGTCCGCCAGCGCGGCACCCACTTCCACCCGGGCGCTGGCGTGGGCCGTGGCGGCGACGACACCCTGTTCGCACTGACCCCGGGCGCCGTTGAATTCGGTACCCGCCGCGGTCGCCGCGTCGTCAACATCGTTGCTGCTGCAGCTGCAGAGTAACAACCAGCATCAAAGCGGTGGAGCGGGCCTGATGGCCCGCTCCACTGTTCTTTTAACCGCATTACAATCGTGATGGCGCTTTCGGCGCCGCGAAAACAGCACTGAGGAGATTTACGTGGCCAGCTTTGTAGACCGGGTAGTACTGCACGTATCCGGCGGTAGCGGCGGCCACGGGTGCGTCTCCGTCCACCGGGAGAAGTTCAAGCCCCTCGGCGGGCCCGACGGCGGCAACGGCGGCAACGGCGGCGACGTCATCCTGCGCGTGGACCACCAGACCACCACCCTCCTGGACTACCACCACGCACCGCACCGCCACGCCACCAACGGGGGCCCCGGCATGGGTGACTGGCGCGGCGGCAAGAACGGCGAAACCCTCGTGCTGCCTGTGCCCGACGGCACCGTGGTCAAGTCCAAGGACGGCACCGTCCTGGCCGACCTCGTTGGCGAAGGTGCCGAGTATGTGGCCGCGGCCGGCGGCATTGGCGGCCTGGGCAACGCTGCTCTCGCATCCCAGAAGCGCCGTGCGCCGGGCTTCGCGCTGCTCGGCATCGAGGGTGAGTCCCGGGACATCGTCCTGGAACTGAAGTCCATCGCCGACATCGCGCTTGTCGGGTTCCCGTCAGCGGGCAAATCAAGCCTCATCGCCGCCATGTCTGCCGCCCGCCCCAAAATCGCCGATTACCCGTTCACCACCCTGGTGCCCAACCTGGGTGTTGTGCAGGCAGGGGACGTCCGCTTCACCATTGCCGACGTTCCCGGGCTGATCGAGGGCGCCAGCGAAGGCAAGGGCCTCGGCCACAACTTCCTGCGCCACGTGGAGCGCTGCGCCGCGCTGGTCCACGTCCTTGACTGCGGCACCCTGGAATCGGACCGCGACCCCCTCAGCGACCTCGCCATCATCGAGGCCGAGCTCGAAAAGTACGCCGTGGACATGAGCTACGCCGGCCAGGACGGCGAAGTGGTTCCGTTGAACCACCGGCCTCGCCTGGTTGCCCTCAACAAGGTGGACCTGCCGGACGGCAAGGACATGGCGGAATTTGTCCGGCCGGAGCTGGAATCCCGCGGGTACCGGGTGTTCGAGGTGTCCGCCACCAGCCATGAAGGCCTCCGCCAGCTCGGTTTTGCCATGGCAGAAATCGTCAAGGCTGCCAGGGACGCAGTGGCAGCTGCGCCGCCCAAGGTGCAGCCTGCCGTGCTGCGGCCCCGCGCCGTCAACGAAACCGGCTTCCGGATCCGCCGCGAGGAAAAGAACCTCGAGCCGCTGTTCCGCGTCCTGGGCGAAAAGCCCGTGCGCTGGGTCAAGCAGACCGATTTCACCAACGAGGAAGCCATCGGCTACCTCGCCGACCGCCTGGCGAAGCTCGGCGTGGAAACGGAACTGTTCAAGCAGGGCGCCAAGCCCGGCGACACCGTGGTGATCGGCGAGGATGACGGCGTCGTCTTCGACTGGGAGCCCACCATGATGGCGGGCGCCGAACTCTTGGCCTCGCCACGCGGCACGGATGTCCGTTTTGCCGATATCGGCGACCGGCCCACCCGCAACCAGAAGCGTGGGGAACAGCAGGAACGCAAGGATGCCAAGGCCGCCGCGCGCGCTGAACTCGAAGCTGAGCGTAAGGCCGGCATCTGGACTGAGTCCGTGAGCAGCCGCCGCGTTGCCAAGCCGCTCAAGGAGAGTGGACTGGACGCAGACAATGAGTTCTAGGGCTGCCGCCACGGAACCGGTCACCGGTTCGGTGGACAGGAGTGTGCTTGCCAACGCCCGGCGGGTGGTGGTGAAAGTCGGTTCGTCGTCGCTGACGAGCATCAAGGGCGGCATCTCGGAGGAATCGCTCGTCGCCCTCGCCGACGCCCTGGCCGCCAAGCGCAACGCGGGCACGGAACTGATCCTGGTGTCCTCCGGTGCCATTGCCGCCGGGCTGGCCCCGCTGGGCCTTGCCAAGCGGCCGCGGGACCTTGCAACCCAGCAGGCCGCGGCCAGCGTGGGGCAGGGACTGCTGATGGCGCGCTACACGCAGGCCTTCGGCGCGCACGGCGTGACGGTCAGCCAGGTTTTGCTCACCGCTGAAGACCTGATGCGCCGCAGCCAGCACACCAACGCCTTCCGGGCCCTTAACCGGCTCCTGAACCTGGGCGTGGTTCCGGTCGTCAATGAAAACGACACCGTGGCCACGCACGAAATCCGGTTTGGTGACAACGACCGCCTCGCGGCCTTGGTGGCCCACCTGGTCCGGGCCGACGCGCTGGTGCTGCTGTCCGACGTTGACTCGCTCTACGACGGCCCGCCGTCGCTCGGGGCGAAGCGGATTCCCCTGGTCGAAGGCCCGCATGACCTCGAAGGCGTCACCATCGGCAAGGCGGGCAAAGCCGGCGTCGGCACCGGCGGCATGATGACCAAGGTGGAGGCCGCTACCATGGCCGCCGGTTCCGGCATCCACGCCCTGGTCACCTCCACGCCCAACGCGGCCGCCGCCCTGAATGGCGAGGACGTGGGCACCTGGTTCACGGTCAACGGGGCGCGCAAGCCTGTGCGTCTCCTCTGGCTGGCGCACGTGGCGTCCGTGCAGGGCCGCCTGGTCCTCGACGACGGCGCGGTGCGGGCCGTCCGGCACCACCGCACCTCCCTGCTGCCGGCGGGCATTTCAGCGGTGCACGGGGATTTTGAAGCGGGCGACGCCGTCGAGATCGCAGGTGCCGACGGCACCGTGGTGGCGCGCGGGCTGGTGAATTACTCGTCCGTGGAATTGCCCCGCATGCTCGGCCGGTCCACCCGGGACCTTGGGGAGGAACTGGGCACCGGCTACGACCGCGAAGTTGTTCATGTTGACGACCTGGTTCTGGTCTGAGCCGCGGGCTCGCCTAAACTGGGAACATGACTGAGGCCCTGATTTCCAACACTGCTGACAATTCCGTAGACGCTGCCGCTGCCGGTGCGCAGCCGGTCACGCCTGCAGCAGCGCCGGAATCCGCTTCGGTTCCGCTCTCCGATGCGGACGTCCAGGCCGCAGTCCACGCCATCGCGGATCGCTCACGCACCGCCGCCCGCCGGATGGCCATGGCCAACCGTGCCTGGAAGGACCGGGCGCTGCGGGCAGTGGGCGCCGCCCTGGAGGAGAACGCCCAGGCAATCCTGGCCGCCAACGCCAGGGACGTCGCCGCCGGCAAGGCCAACGGCACCTCTGCTGCCATGCTTGACCGCTTGACCCTGACCGAGGCCCGTATCGCCGGGCTGGTGGCAGCACTGGAAAACCTGGCCAACCTGCCGGACCCCGTCGGCAACGTGGTCCGCGGCCAGACCCTGCCCAACGGCCTGCGCCTGCGCCAGGTGAATGTCCCCATGGGCGTGGTGGCCGCCATCTACGAAGCCCGCCCCAACGTCACCGTTGACATCGCCGGCCTGGCCCTCAAGAGCGGCAACGCCGTGATCCTGCGCGGCGGCAGCGCTGCGGAGGCCACCAACGAGGTGCTGGTGCGGGTGCTGCGCGAGGCCCTCGAATCCGTGGGCCTGCCTGCCGACGCCGTGCAGACCGTGGACCCGTACGGACGCGCCGGCGCCAACGTCCTCATGCGGGCCCGCGGCAGGGTGGACGTCCTGATTCCCCGCGGCGGCCGCGACCTCATCCAGACAGTGGTCAATAACTCCGCCGTCCCCGTCATCGAGACGGGGGAGGGCAACGTGCATATCTTCATTGACGAATCAGCCGGCGAAGAGATGGCCGTGGAGATCCTGCTCAACGCCAAGACCCAGCGGCCCAGCGTCTGCAACACTGTTGAAACGCTCCTGGTCCACTCCGGGTCCACCGTGCTGCCCGCCGTCGCTGCCGCCTTGAGCAAGGCCGGGGTACGGCTGCACGCGGACGACCGCATCCGCGCCGCCCTGCCTGACTCCATCGAGTCGGAACCGGCGACGGATGAGGACTGGGGCACGGAGTACATGAACCTCGACCTGGCGGTGGCCATGGTGGACAGCCTCGATGAGGCCGTCAGCCACATCCGTGCCTGGTCCACCGGCCACACCGAGGCCATCCTCACCAACAACCTGGCCAACGCTGAACGGTTCATCGCCGAAGTTGATTCGGCAGCCGTCATCGTCAACGCGTCCACGCGGTTCACCGACGGCGGGGAACTGGGGCTGGGTGCCGAGGTGGGCATTTCCACGCAGAAACTGCATGCCCGCGGTCCGATGGGCCTGACCGAACTCACCACCACCAAGTGGATCGTGCAGGGCGAGGGCCAAGTCCGCGGGTAGCAACGCGGTAACATAGACCAGACGCCAGAAAGCAGCGGACTTTTCCGCTGCCACCAACCTTTGAAACTCTAGGGGAGAACATGCTGCTCCAGCAGATCGCCATGACCGTCGCCGAAGGCGAAGAACACGAACTCGCGCCGTTGTGGGCTGAGCCGTGGGTCTTCGGCGTGGTTATCTTCGCCATCTTCCTGGTGCTGATGTTCGTCACACTCTCCTATAAGAACCTGGGCAACCGCCACTCTGCCACCGAAGAGCACGCGGATCCGCACCGCCAGCACCCGAACAAGCACGATCACGGGCAGGGCCACTAACATCTCCCGCGTTTTGCGCCACAGCGGCCCCCACCGCAGGCTGCGCCTGGGCGTGATGGGTGGGACATTCGATCCCATCCATCACGGCCACCTGGTTGCAGCCAGCGAAGTTGCCGCCGAGTTCGACCTGGACGAGGTGGTTTTCGTCCCCACCGGCCAGCCGTGGCAGAAGTCCCACAAGCAGGTCAGCGAGCCCGAACACCGGTACCTCATGACGGTCATCGCCACGGCCTCGAATCCGCGGTTTACCGTGAGCCGGGTGGACATCGAGCGTCCCGGCCCCACCTACACCATTGACACCCTCCGTGACCTGCGCGCGCAGCGTCCGGACGCGGATCTCTTCTTCATCACCGGGGCGGACGCCCTGGCCCAGATCCTGTCCTGGAAGGACATCGATGAACTGTGGTCGCTGGCCCATTTCGTTGGCGTCACCCGGCCGGGCCATGTGCTGGACGGCATGGGGCGGGACGACGTGAGCCTGCTCGAAGTGCCCGCCATGGCCATCTCGTCCACAGACTGCCGGGCCCGGGTAGCGGCACACGACCCCGTCTGGTACCTGGTGCCGGACGGCGTGGTGCAGTACATCGCCAAGTACGGTCTCTATGCCCAGGTGCCGGCGGGCCGAAACCAGCCATCCGCCGAAGCACGTGAACCAGCCAGTACTGAATGAGTTCTCAATGAGTCAGGAACAGCCCCCCATCCGCAGCCGCCGGGAACTCCGGAAGGCAAGGGATGCCCAGCAGGCGACCGTGTCCACAGGCCCGGAGCTGCTGGCCCCTGCCACTGACCGGCAGCCTGCCACGCTGCCCGGCACCAAGCGCCCGGCCGGCCCGGGCCCTGATGCGAGCCTTCCTGCTGCCGCCGGGGAGGCGGCTTCCGCCAAGACTGCCGAACCGGCCTCCATGCAGCGGTCATCCCAGATCCGGGCTCGGGACCGCGCAGCCTTGCGCACCATCAAGGAGCTCGAAGAAAAAGAAGGCCAGCTCGCCGCCGGTGGTCCGCCCACCCGCCGCCAGCTCCGCCTGCAGCAGCTCAAGGAACAGGCGCTGACCGCCGCCAACCCCATCGTGCCGCCTGCCGTGGGTCCTTCGGCCGGTGCCTCCGGACCCGCCGCCGCTACTGACGGGAAGGAGGAGGCAGCACAAGGCGCTGCTTTGCCCGCCGCAAAGACCCCGCCTGCCGCGAAGACCCCGCTCGCCTCGAAGAACCCGCCCGCCGCCGCAGGAGGGCCGGTTGCCCCTGCCCGTTCGGGCGGCCCTGAGGGAATGACGGTCGAGCAGGCCCTTGCCGCCAGGGCCCTGATCGCGGAGCAGGCCAGGAACCAGATTGCCAAAATGGAGCACATTGCCTCCACGGATCCGGAAGCGGTGGACCCCGATATCCTGGCGGAGCAGATTGCCCTCGCCGAACGCGCCGCCGTCATGAACCGCCGTGCCCTGGCCAAGCAAAAACTCGCCGAACAGGCCGGCACGCCACCGGTCCCGGGGAAGGATCCGGCCTCCAAAGACACCGCTTCCCGGGTGCGGCCCGGCCCGTCAACAGCCAGTAACCTGGCCATGGTCACTCCGCTTGAGTTCGTGCAGGTGCCCGGCGTTGACCGCCCCGTGATGAAGCCCCCGGCCACTTCCCACGTTCCCGTTGCAACCCGCCCCGGTACGAAGGTCCAGCCTGCCGGCACCGGGAAGCAGCGGCGTCCGGCCAGCCGTTCCAACCAGGCTGCGGCGGACAGCGCATCCGGCCGATCGCAGGTCATCGCCCGTGCCGAGGCTGCCGCCCGCGCGGCCACCCGTCCCAAGGCTGTTGTCTTCCCGGAAGACCAGTCCGAGGGACTCGTCGAGGAACTGCCCAGGGTCCCAGCCAGCTCGGCCTACGGGCTGGACCCCCTGGACGCTGCCACCGCCGGGCTGGCCAGGGCAAAGCGGAACCGGGTACTGCAGCTCTGCATCCTGCTTTTCGGCATCGTGGCCCTCGTCTCCGGCATTTTCCTGATCGTCAGCGGCATGTCCAGCTGACCGGCGAGCCCCCCACACTTTTAATCAACAAGGAGTCCCGTGACTGCATCGAATTCATCCATCACCATAGCCCGCACCGCCGCAAAGGCAGCCGCGGACAAGATTGCCCAGGACATCGTGGCCCTTGACGTCAGTGAGCGGCTGGCGCTGGCAGACGTGTTCCTCATCGCCTCCGCGCCGAGCGAACGCCAGGTCAACGCCATTGTTGACGGCATCGAGGAAGAGCTGGCCAAGCAGGACCTGCGGCCGGTGCGCCGTGAAGGCCGCTCGGGTGGCCGCTGGGTCCTGCTGGACTACTCCGACATTGTGATCCATGTCCAACATGAAGAGGATCGGGTGTTCTACGCACTAGAGCGTCTCTGGAAGGACTGCCCCGTGGTGGACCTCCAGCTCGGTGATGACGCCTCCGCGAAGGCAGCGGCAGCTTCCGAAGGCGAGTAGCCGCCGCACCAGCACGGCGAATATTCCGGATTTGGAATTTTCGGAATTGCTGTTCTAAGATATTTGAGTTGCTTCGGGGTACACCCGGAAAAGCTTGCAAGAGCAGCAACAATCCGGGGCTGTGGCGCAGCTGGTAGCGCACCTGCATGGCATGCAGGGGGTCAGGGGTTCGAGTCCCCTCAGCTCCACCGGGCAAATCCGCCGGAATCGTATGATTCCGGCGGATTTTTTGTTTTTTACCTGGGTGTACGCGGACTCCGGATGCGGTCCCCAGGACGGGTTTCATACCCCCTCAGCAGCCCCCGTACCCCCAAGATTTCCCCGATTTGGCGCAGCCGCAAAAGTGCATTAAGCTGGTCAGGTTGCTCCGGGGAATTCGACCGGAACGGCAAGAGTTCGGGGCTGTGGCGCAGCTGGTAGCGCACCTGCATGGCATGCAGGGGGTCAGGGGTTCGAGTCCCCTCAGCTCCACGCAATCCTCCATCAGGAGAAAAAGAAGAGGAACCATCCGTCAAGGATGGTTCCTCTTCTGCTTTAAGGACAGAGTGGGTGTCAGAGCCAGGCTGTCCGGCGCAGTGGAGGTTCCTCCCCGCCCGGCCGCTGCACCAGGACCTGGTTCACTCCGGTCAGGTTGTTCTCAAAACCCAGAGCACTGGAAGCCATGTACAGCCGCCACACCCGGGCGCGGCCCAGCCCGGCGAGCGCGGCTGCCTGGTCCCAGTTCTCTTCCAGCCGCCGGACCCATGCGCGCAGCGTCAAGGCATAGTGCCGGCGCAGCGCCTCCACGTCCAGGACCTCGAAACCGGCGGACTCCAGGGCTGTGACCATCTCGCCGAGGCTGATCAT
The DNA here is from genome assembly GCF_059090105.1 of Arthrobacter sp. K410C. Taxonomy (NCBI): domain Bacteria; kingdom Bacillati; phylum Actinomycetota; class Actinomycetes; order Micrococcales; family Micrococcaceae; genus Arthrobacter; species Arthrobacter sp. K410C. The sequence goes on along the minus strand of NZ_JBNHFJ010000001.1, from coordinate 30,914 downwards.
TTCACCGTCAGGAAAGACATACCGGGGGATGAACGAATCCGGGTCCGGGTTTGTGGGACCGGCGTTCCAGGAAATGGCGTGATTGAGCAGGCGGCCGCCGGGCCGCAGCAGCGCAAACAGTGCCGCCGCGTAGCCGGGGGTCTGTTCACGCCCCACATGCTCAGACATGCCGATGGAACTGATTGCGTCAAACGGCCCGTCTGGAATGTCCCGGTAATCCTGGACCCGGATGTCCACCTTGTCCGTCAGCCCGGCGTCGGCTGCGCGCTTCCGGGCCAGCACGGCCTGTTCCGCCGAAAGCGTTACGCCCACCACGGTGGCACCGTACTTTCCCGCCGCCTGCAGTGCGAAACTGCCCCAGCCGCAGCCCACGTCCAGCACGCGCATTCCGGGTTTCAGCTCCAGTTTCCGGCAGACAAGGTCCAGCTTCGCTTCCTGGGCGGCGTCCAGCCCCTCCACGAGGCGGGCACCTGTGGCCGGGCCCCGCGTAGCCCCGGTATCCCCTGGCCAGACGGCGCATGAGTAAACCATTGATGGTCCCAGCACCAGGGCGTAGAAGTCGTTGCCGACGTCGTAGTGGTGTGAGATGGCGGCCGAGTCCCGGCGGCGCGAGTGCAGCCTGCCTTTGCGCTGGATCCGTGCCTCCTCGGGCGGTGGCGCCGGATTGGGGCCCACGGCCCCCAGCCGGATGGCGGTGCGGACCAGGGACCAGAGTTCAGCGGGGGTGGGCGGCCGGAACGGGCCGGGTTCGGCGAACTTTCCGGCCGAACTCAACGCCGAGAACGCCTCAAAGACGTCCCCGGGCGCATCGATCTCGCCGGCAACGTAAGCCCTGCTGAGCCCCAGCTGCCCTGGTGACCAGAGCATCCGGCGCAGGGCCCGGCGGGAACGGAATTCCAGGACGGGTGCCCCCTCTGGGCCGGCTTCGGAGCCGTCCCAGGCCTTCAGGCGCAGTGGTATCTGGTCCGTTCCCAGCACGATGCCCATTGCCCTGGCCAGTTTTGCTGCCGCACCGTGGTCTCTCGTCATGGTGGCTGCCTTCCTGTACAGCCCGGGCCGCCCCGGGTGACCTTGCCGTGCCCTTCCGGGCCGGTCCCTTGGGCCTACCCTAAAGCCGGAACCCCCCGCCGGACTATCATGGGGGAGTGAATTCTGCCCGGGTCGACGTCGTCGTGATCGGAGCGGGCCAGGCGGGGCTCTCAGCCGCCTACCATCTGCAGCGCCGCGGGCTCCACTACGTGGTGCTCGACGCCGAAGAAGGACCGGGAGGTGCCTGGCGGCACCGGTGGAGGAGCCTTCGGATGGCCAGCGTCAACGGGATCAGCGACCTTCCCGGCATCGCGAAGCCCGCCGTTGACCCCTCCGAACCGAGTTCCGAATTCCTGACCCGCTACTTCCGGGATTACGAGGAAGAACTGGGCCTTGCCGTCCGGCGCCCCGTGAAGGTCCGCTCGGTCAGCCGTGAAGACGATGGCCCGGCGGGCAGGCTGGAGATTTCCACTTCCGACGGCGAGTGGGCGGCAAAGGCGGTCATCAACGCCACGGGCACCTGGACCCGGCCGTTCTGGCCCATCTACCCGGGGCAGTCCACCTTCCGCGGCACGCAGCTCCACGTGGCGGACTACGTGGCCGCCGAGCAGTTCGCGGGCCTGCACGTCATCGTCGTGGGCGGCGGGATCTCCGCCGTCGGACTTTTGGACGAAATTTCGCGGGTGACCTCCACCAGCTGGTTCACCAGGCGGGAACCGGTGTGGCGGGATGCGGAGTTTGACTCTCGGGCGGGACACGACGCGGTGGCGCTTGTGGAGGAGCGGGTCCGCAAGGGGCTGCCGCCGCAGAGCGTGGTGTCGGTGACGGGGCTGATCTGGACGCCCGCCCTCCGGGCTGCGGCGGCACGCGGCGCGCTGGAGCGGCAACCCATGTTCACGGCGATCGAGCCGGACGGCGTGCGCCTGGCAGACGGGAGTCTCCTGAGAGCCGACGTCATCCTCTGGGCCACGGGATTCCGCGCGGAGCTTGAGCATCTGGCGCCGCTGCACCTGCGCGGTCCCGGCGGCGGAATCGTCATGGACGGGACACAGGTGGCCGCCGAACCGCGCGTCCACCTGGTGGGTTACGGGCCGTCGTCGTCCACCATTGGTGCCAACCGGGCAGGCCGTGCGGCCGTGGCCGCCATCCTGAAACTGCCCGGAATAGCTCCCGCAGCGGAGACGGTAACGTGGGGCTGACCCCGCTCGCAGGCACAAAGAGCGCAGGCCGGGGCCCCAGGACCAGCAGAAAGCAGCATCAGTGGCAACCAACCGTCTCGAGGATGTCTTCCAATTGCTCCGGCGGCGGCCCGACGTCGAGGCCCCCAACCTCCAGGCGTGGGACGCCACGGACCGGCTGCTGCTGGACACTGCCCGGGAGCATGTTGTCCCGGGCAGCCAGGTGGCTGTCATCGGTGACCGCTACGGCGCACTGACCCTCGGCGCGCTTGCGGTGCTGGAGCCGGCAGCCGTCCGCGTGCACCAGGACCTGATCACGGGGGAGCGGGCGCTGCGCCTCAACGCGGCGGAGTGGCTGGCTTCTGGGCACGACGGCGGCACCGCCACGGTGCCGGCCTTTGAGCAGGTGCCACTTGGCCCCGGGCTCCTGGCAGACGCGCACGCCGTGCTCCTGCAGCTGCCGAAGACCCTGGCGGAGCTGGAGGAGATTGTGGCTGCGGTGGCCCGGCATGCGCCCGCAGGAGTGATCCTGCTGGCCGGGGGCCGGGTGAAACACATGTCCCTCGGTATGAATGCTGTCCTGGAAAGATACTTCGATTTGGTCCAGCCGCAGCTCGCCCGGCAAAAGTCCCGTGTCATCCTTGCCACCGGTGTGAAGGCAACCGAAGAACCGGAGCGCTTTCCCGTTGTCGGGCATATTGCCGAACTGGACCTGGAGGTCGCCGCGCACGGGGCCGTCTTTGCCGGCCCGAAACTGGACATCGGCACCCGGTTCCTGCTGACCTTCCTGCCGGCCATGAAACCGGCCCGCCACGCTGTTGACCTCGGCTGCGGAACGGGCATCCTCGCCGCCATGTACGCCAGGAATTCACCCGGATCCACCGTGACCGCCACGGACCAGTCGGCCGCTGCCGTGGCCTCCGCCCTGGCCACTGCCCGCGCTAACGGCCTGCAGGAGCGCATCCGCGTCCTGCAGGATGACGCGCTCAGCACCATGGAGGCAGGCAGCGCCGACCTGGTGCTGCTCAATCCGCCGTTCCACGTCGGGGCCGGCGTGCATGCCGGTGCCGGGCTGAAAATGATTGAAGCCGCAGGGCGGGTGCTGGCTCCGGAAGGCGAATTGTGGACCGTGTATAACCGGCATCTGCCCTACCTGCCGGCGCTGGAGCGCCAGGTGGGACCCACTGAGGTCAAAGGGCAGAACCCGAAGTTCCTGGTGACCCGGAGCATCAAGCACAAGTTCCGGTAAAGGTACGCAAGGTCCGGTAAATGTATGCGCAAAGTAGGCCGCACCGCCGTCGCGCCCTATGGGGCTGCGTCCACGCGTAACGTACGATTCAAGCAGCACCACAACCACGTGGCCGAAGAAGTTTAGGGGACACCGTGACCGAGATCCGCCAATCCTCACCGAGGCGCGGAACAAACCTGCCCCGGATGGGCGACTTCAACCTCACGGTGATCCTCGACGCCATCCGCAGGTCCTCGGGCGGACTCAGCCGGGTTGAACTCGCGCAGATCGTGGGCCTGTCTCCGCAGACCATTTCCAACATTTCCCGCCGGCTGCTTGACCAGAACCTCATCGTGGAGGCCGGCAAGGAAGGCACCGGGCCCGGAAAACCGCGCACCATCCTCCGCCTCAACCCCCGCGGCATGTACGCCCTGGGCGTCCACCTTGATCCGGCCGTGACAACCTTCGTGGTCCTTGACCTGGTGGGGGCCGTTGTCCGGCACTCCCGGATCCGGACGCCGGGAGGAAATGATCCGTCCGCTGTGATCAGCACCATCGCGGCCGAGATCGCCCAGCTTGTGGAGGACTCCGGGGTAGACCGGGACCGGATCGCCGGCCTCGGGGTCGCGGCGCCGGGTCCCATCGACCTGGACAACGGGAATGTGGTGGACCCGCCGCTCCTGCCGGGCTGGGACCGCGTGGAGCTGCGCAACGCGCTGTCGGACGCCACGGGCTACTCGGTCCTGATGGACAAGGACGTCACCAGCGCGGCTGTCGCTGAAACATGGGCCGGCGGGCCCAGCGGGGCCGGCAGCTTTGTCTTCATGTACATGGGTACCGGCATCGGCTGCGGCATCGTACTCAATGACGAAGTGGTGCGGGGAACGTCCGGCAATGCCGGCGAAATCGGCCACATCGTGGTGGACCCGGACGGGCCCCAGTGCGACTGCGGGTTGCGCGGCTGCGTGAAATCCTCCTGCATCCCCCAGGTCCTCGTGGCGGAAGCCGAGGCTGCAGGGATCCTGGACAGCTCCCGTTCCGGGAACAGCGGCGCCGAAATCCAGCAAAGCTTCGCCAGGCTCTGCGAACTGGCCGACGCCGGTGACCAGCGCGCCGCAGCCATCATCGACAAGTCCGCCGTGCTGGTTGCCCGGGCGGTATCGGTGGTCACCAACACCCTTGACGTGGAGCGGGTGGTCTTCGGCGGCCCCTTCTGGAGCGGCATGGCAGAACGTTTCCTGGCGAAGGTCCCGCCGGTGCTGGACGCCAACAGTGCGGCCCGGCTGATCCACCCCATCGAGGTGGTGGGCACCGGGGTGGGGGAGGACGTGGGTGCCATTGGCGCCGCCTCGCTGGTGCTTGAACACACCCTTGCCCCCCGCGCCCAGCGGCTGCTCCTGGAGAGCTGATCCGACGCATTGGACCAGTGCCTTGATTGCGGCATCCGACCCATCTAGCATGTGCTTATTGCCGCGGCTGGGGCCCGCTGACAACGGGGTCCGCAGCATTAACTGAATGGAGCACCATGCGTCGCCGGGCCCTGAAAAACGTGTCATTATTCGCTGCGGCACTGGTTGCTTTGGCGGCCTGCAGTCCGGGTACTCCGGATGAGGGGTCCAAGACCCTGAAAGTCGCCTACCAGAAGACGGATTCCTTCACCGCGCTGGACACGATGTTCCAGGCAGCCAAGGAGGAGTTCGAAGCGGCGAACCAGGGCGTCACGGTTGAGCTTCAGCCCATCCAGGGCAACGACGATGATTACGGCACCAAACTGGCCCTCGCCCTGCGCTCGCCGTCCACCGCGCCCGACGTGTTCTACGAGGACACGTTCAAGGTCCGCTCGGACGTCGACGCCGGCTACCTCCTGAAGCTTGACTCCCACCTTGAGGGGTGGGAGGACTGGGACAAATACGACGACGCCGCCAAGGCAGCGGGCCGCGCGGACGACGGCGGCACGTACGCGGTGCCGCTCGGCACCGATACCCGGGCCATCTGGTACAACAAGAAAGTCCTCGCGGCCGCAGGCATCAGTGAGCCCTGGCAGCCGCGCAGCTGGCAGGACATCCTCGACGCCGCCAGGAAGATCAAAGCCAACGATCCCTCGGCCATCCCGTTCAACATGTACGCGGGCAAGGGAACCGGCGAGGGCACCGTCATGCAGGGGTTCTACGAGCTGCTCTACGGCACCGGATCCAGCCTCTACGACGAGGAATCCAAGAAGTGGGTAGTCGGTTCGGCCGGGTTCAAGGACTCGCTGGGCTTCCTCAAGACGCTCTATGACGAACAGCTGGCCGTCACGCCCGCGGAGGCACTGGACGCGAACGTCTGGAAGAAGGTGTTCGGCGAATGGTTCCCCAACGGAAAGCTGGGCGCCACCGTGGAAGGCTCCTACGCGCCGTCGTTCTGGCAGGAGGGCGGCAGCTACGCCTGGCCCGGCTACGAAGAGGACATGGGAGTGGCCCCGTTCCCCACCCAGAACGGTGACGCTCCCGGCTCAGTCAGCATGTCCGGCGGCTGGACCCTGGCCGTGGGCGCCGAAACCAAGGAGCCGGACCTGGCGTTCAAGTTCCTTTCCACGGCGCTGAACCAGAAGAACTCCCTGGCTTTCACCGTGGAGAGCTCGCAGATCGCCGTCCGGACGGACGTCGCCGCGGACCCCGGCTACCAGGGTGCGAACCCCTTCGTGAAGGATGTCTCTGAGCTTGTAAAGGTCACCCGGTACCGGCCGGCCACGTCTGATTACCCCCGGATCTCCGCTGCGGTCCAGGAGGCAACCGAGGCGGTCATCACCGGCAGCCGGACGCCCGAGCAGGCCGCCGCCGACTACGATGCAGCAGTCACGGATATAGTGGGCGGCGACAAGACCGTCCGGAAGTAGCCTGTGCTGCTGAGCCACCGGGCACGGCAGCTGGTCCGCTACCTGCCGGTCCTTCCTGCCGTCCTGCTCCTGCTGGTGTTCCTCGCCGGCCCCGTGCTCTGGGCCTTCCAGGCCTCGCTGACCAACGCCGGACTGACCGGCCGCAGCGCGAGGAATCCTGAATGGGTGGGCCCGGAAAACTACCAGCGGCTGCTCACGGACCCTGTCTTCCCGCTCTCCCTGTGGCTCACGGTCCTGTTCGTGGGAGGATCTGCGGTGCTTGGCCAGAACCTGCTGGGCCTGGCCATCGCAGTACTGATGCGCCGGGCACGCCCTGCGGTCTCGTCCGTCGTTGGAACGGCCGTGGTGGCCGCATGGGTGCTGCCCGAAATCGTGGCTGCCTTCGCCGCCTACGCGTACTTCAGCAAGGACGGGACGCTCAACCAGCTGCTCGGGAGCCTGGGTTTCGGCAGGCCGGAATGGCTGTATGCGTTCCCGATGGTGGCCGTGATGCTGGCCAATGTGTGGCGTGGCACGGCCTTCTCCATGCTCGTGTACAAGGCCGCACTCAACGACGTTCCCACCGAGGTAACGGAGGCCGCCCAGATGGACGGCGCCCGGGGCTGGCAGCGGCTGGTCTTCATCACGCTGCCCATGATCCGGGGCAGCATCGCCACCAACCTGATGCTGATCACGCTGCAGACCCTGGCGGTGTTCACCCTTGTCTGGGTGATGACGGCCGGCGGACCGGCCAACGCCAGCACCACGCTGCCCATCCTCGCCTACCAGGAGGCCTTCAAGTTCGGTGATATCGGGTACGGGACGGCAGTGGCCTCCGTGCTCATCCTGATCGGCGCTGTGTTCGGCGTGGTGTACATCCGGCTGCTGAAGGAGCCGCGGACATGACCGCCCCGGCCAGGACGCTGCCGCCCCGCGGGGTGCAGGCGCTGCCACCCCGCCGCAGGCGCGGCACCACCCCGGCGGACCTGGTCCTGCTGCTGGTGGGGGCGTGCTTCCTGCTGCCACTCCTGTGGCTTGTCCTGGGTTCCCTGGACCCGCAGGCCGGACACGAAACCAGGGTTCCGCGGCAGCCCGGGCTGGAGAACTTCGCCGCCGTCCTGACCCCGGAACTGCTGCTGCAGCCGCTGTGGAACAGCATGGTGCTGTCCGCCGGGACCGGGGCCGTCACGCTGGTGGCCGCCGTGCTTGCGGCGTATCCGCTGTCCCGTTACCGGTCCCGGTTCAACACGCCGTTCCTGTACGCGGTCCTGTTCGGCACCTGCCTGCCCATCACGGCCATCATGGTTCCGGTGTACGGACTGTTCGTCCAGCTGGAACTGCTGGACTCCATGCCGGCCACCATATTCTTCATGGCCACCACCACACTGCCCATGGCCATCTGGATGACCAGGAACTTCATGGATGGCGTGCCGGTGTCCCTGGAGGAGGCCGCCTGGGTGGATGGTGCCTCAAGGATGACGGCGCTGCGCACCATCGTGCTGCCACTCATGCGCCAGGGCCTTGGCGTCGTCTTTATCTTCGTGTTCATCCAGGCGTGGGGGAACTTCTTCGTCCCGTTCGTGTTGCTGCTGTCCGAGACGCGGCAGCCCGCCGCCGTGTCCATCTACAGCTTCTTCGGACAGCACGGGGCAGTCGCGTACGGCCAGCTGGCCGCATTCTCGATCCTCTATTCACTGCCGGTCCTGGCCCTGTACATCATTGTGGCAAGGTGGTCCGGCAGTTCCTTCGCCCTTTCCGGAGCGGTGCGGGGCTAGGGTCTGCTCAGTCGATGTCCTCGACCACAACCCCGTAGGGAATGCTGTCATCGAGGTGGGCCTGGTGGCCGGTGGAGCCGGGGTTGTAGGTTACCCGGACCCCATGGAGCTTGTCTGCTGCGGACTGCATCAGGACAGGCCTTACAGTGCTGACGAACATCTCGCTCTTATCGGCAAGAAATTCCTTGTAACTGGCTGGAAGCTCAATCATGGCAAAAGGATAGACCTGCGCAGCCCTGATGGGGAGGGGTCCCCATTGCCGGAACCCCGGCCTGGGACTTGGATAGGATGGCGGCGGAGTGCAGCCGTCCGGCAGGCACGGCCGCGAACAGCCACCAGGGGGATTGACAGTGCTTCAAACCAGTGCGTCCGCGAGGATCGAACCGGCGGAGCTGGCACGGGCACAACAGGTGGCCGCCAGTATCTCCCGGAGCTTTGAAGCCAAGGTCGTGGGCCAGTCCCGGCTGCGGGAGTCACTGCTGGTGGGGCTGCTGACTGGTGGCCACATCCTGCTGGAAAGCGTCCCGGGCCTTGCCAAGACCACCGCGGCGCAAACGGTGGCTGAAGCGGTCAGCGCGGACTTCCGCAGGATCCAATGCACCCCGGACCTGCTGCCCAGCGACATCGTGGGAACGCAGGTCTACGACGCCGCCAAGGGGACCTTCATCACGCAGCTGGGTCCGGTCCACGCCAACATCGTCCTGCTGGACGAGATCAACCGCTCCAGCGCCAAGACCCAGAGCGCCATGCTGGAGGCAATGCAGGAGCGCCAAACCTCGATCGGCGGCCAGGACTACAGGCTGCCGTCACCGTTCCTGGTGCTCGCCACCCAGAACCCGATTGAGCAGGAAGGCACCTACCAGCTCCCCGAAGCCCAGATGGACCGGTTCATGCTCAAGGACGTGCTGGGCTACCCGTCCCAGGCCGAGGAAGCCGAAATCATCCGGCGGATCGACGCCGGCGTCTACACTCCGGAGCAGGCACCCGCGGCAGCAGCATCGCTGGATTCGGTGGCCGAAGTGCAGGAGATCGTCCGCCGCATCTACATCGACCCCGCCATCATCAACTACATCGTGGGGCTGGTCTTCGTCACCCGCAACGCCCACCAGTACATCGACCAGCGGCTCGCCGGATTCATCGAATTCGGCGCCAGCCCGCGTGCCAGCATCGCCTTCAGCCAGGCAGCTCGGGCCGTCGCCCTGCTGAACGGCAGGGACCATGTCATACCGGAGGATGTCAAGGCGCTGGCCCACCGGGTGCTGCGCCACCGGCTGATCCTCAACTTCGATGCGGTGGCCGAGCAGGTGCCCGTGGAATCGGTGATCGACGCCGTCGTCGCTGCCGTCCAGACCCCCTGAGGCCGGCATGGCCAGCCTCCTCCTGCGGGTGAAATCGAAGATGGCGATCTTCGCCCACCGCAAAGCTCGCGGCCTGCTCGACGGCGAGTACGGGTCAGTGTTCCGCGGCCGGAGCCTGGACTTTGACGATCTCCGCGCCTACGTGCCCGGAGACGAGGTCCGGGACATTGACTGGAAGGCGTCGGCGCGCCACGGCTCGCCGCTGATCAAACGGTACGTTGCGGTCCGCCGCCAGACGCTCCTGCTGCTCACCGATACCGGACGCAACATGGCGGCCGTCTCCCGGACGGGCGAGGCGAAGAAGGACATCGCCGTCATGGCACTCGGGGTGATGGGCTACCTGGCCCACCGGCATGGCGACGTGGTGGGGCTGGTCAGCGGCGACTCCTCCGGCACCCGTTCCATTCCCGCCAAGGCGGGCGAGGCCCATCTGGAGCGGCTTCTCCGGCAGGTGCACGGGGACTCCGGTATTGGGGCGGCACCCAGCAGGATCGAAGACCAGCTGGATCAGGTGGCCAGGACGGTGAAGGGGCGGAACCTGCTGTTCGTCGTCGCGGACGAAGTGGCCGCCACCCCTGCCCTGGCCGGGTTGCTGCGCCGCCTTCGCGCGCAGCACGAAATCCTATGGCTCACGGTGCGTGACGCGGAACTGGCGCCAAGGCAACCCGGCCCGGGCGGCGCCGTCGCGGACTTCTACAGCGTTGCCGACTCCACCCTTCTACCCGCGCACCTGGCACAGTCCGCATCCGTCGTGGCCGCGTACGGGAAGGCGCTCGCCGAGCGGGATGCCGCACGCAGGGAGATGCTGCGGCAGGCAGGCATCACGGAAGGCGAAGTGGGCGGCAGCCAGGACGTGGTCACCGCGCTGTTCGCGCTCCTGGAGAGGCACCGCCGTGCCGGCTGAACCCGACTTCTACGGGCCGCTCCAGTACAGCCCGGTATGGATGTGGGCCGGCGTGGCACTCCTGGCAGTGGCGGCAAGCTGGTACGTCTTCGTCTTTGCTGCGACCCGGCATCCGCGGACGGCAGCACACAGCCCGCCCCCGGTACCCCTCACTGAGCTTCCCGCGCTCAAGGCGGCCTACCTGCAACGCATCGACGACGTGGAACGCGAGGCCGCGGCCGGCCACCGCGGCGTGCGTGCCAGCCATCAGGAGATCAGCCGCCTGCTGCGCAGCTTCATCCGGGACGCCTCAGGTGTGGACGCACTCCGGATGACCCGGCAGGACCTGGAGCGGCACCCGCTGCCTGCCGCCGCGTCCGCCGTCGGCGCGTTATATCCGGGTGAATTCGGCCAGGAGCCGTTGCCCCCGGTGGCCAACGCCGCTGCCAGGGCACGGGAGACGGTGAGCACATGGGGCTGATGTTCTGGTGGCTGCTGCCGCTGGCGGTGGTCGCCGCCGCTGCCGTCGGCATAGCCGCTTTCCGGGCCGGCACCAAGGGCAGCGGCCGACGTCGGCCCGCAGCGCACGCTGGCCGGCTCACCCTGCTGCCGGAATACCAGGCCGCGCTGCGCCGCCACCGGCGGTGGCTGGCGGTTGCTGCACTCGCCTGCGCGTCAGTCCTGGTGTCCACAGCTGTGGCGGCGGCCCGACCGGTTAGCCTCACAATGGTCCGGCCGGAACAGCACAACCGGGACATCATGCTGTGCCTGGACGCGTCAGGTTCCATGAGCAGCGCTGACGCGGCGGTGGTGGACACCTACGCGGGGCTGGCCCGCGGATTCGACGGCGAACGGATCGGACTGACCATTTTCGACAGCACGGCCATCCAGGTCTTTCCCCTGACTGATGACTACGGCTACGTCCAGGAACAGTTGCAGCTGGCGAGGGACGCGTTCGATGGAAAGCCCGGAAGCTCCGGGTTCCTCGACGGCACCTGGAGCGGCCGCGGCTCGTCCCTGATCGGTGACGGGCTGGCATCCTGCCTGAACAGTTTCCCGGAGCCGGACAACGGCGCCGGCGGTGCACCAGGCACTTCCCAGCGCTCGCGGTCGGTGGTCCTTGCCACGGACAACCTCCTGTCCGGCGAGCCCATCATGACGTTGGCGGAAGCTGCGCAGCTGGCGGCGGGCCGGGCCGTACGGGTCTACGCGCTGAACCCGGCTGACCTCGACTACGGCGCCGGTTCCGGCCAGCCCGGCGCCCAGCTCCGGACGGCCGCAGAATCCACCGGCGGAGCCTATTACGCGCTGGACAATCCGGATGCCATCCCGGGGATAGTGTCGGCGGTGGAGGAGACGGAGACAGCAGCAATTAAGGGTGCTCCGCGTGCCGTTGTCTCGGATGAGCCGGCGGTCCCGCTGGCGGCTGCGCTCCTGTCGGGGCTGGTCCTGTGCATCGCGTTATGGCGGTTGCGGCTATGAGCGGGCTGCGGATTCCCCTGAGGATGCCCTCGCGTGCCTGGCTGCGCCGCGGCCTGCTGGCAGCGCTCCTGCTCCTGGCCCTGGTCCGTCCGGGCCTGCCCGGCGGTACAGCCCAGGCGGCGACGTCGGACCTCAACGTGTTCTTCGTAGTGGACACCACCACCAGCATGATGGCCGAAGACCACGGGAACGGGACCCGGATGGACGGCGTGCGGCGGGACATCATGGCTATCGCGGCAGAGCTGCCGGGTGCACGCTTCTCCGTGCTTACGTTTGACACCGAAGGTCACATCCGGATGCCGCTGACCACCGACACCCTTGCCCTGGAAACGATCACGTCTGTCCTCGAGCCCCAGGTCACTGCCTACGCCAAGGGGAGCAGCATCAGCGCGGCCAGGCAGGTTCTCGCCGAACGCCTTGCCGCAGCACGCGACAGCCACCCTGAACGGCCGCGGCTCGTCTTCTACCTGGGCGATGGCGAGCAGACCAGCTCCGCTGCACCCCAGCCGCTGGGCCTGGGCAACGGCCTGGTGTCCGGGGGAGCGGTGCTCGGTTACGGTACCCCGGCTGGCGGACGGATGAAGGAGAACACAGGCATGGCGTCCGACGGCGGCGCCCGGGACTCCCGGTACGTCCGGGACGCGGAGGGGCGGGATGCAGTATCGGTCATCGACGAAGGCAGGCTCCGGGAGATTGCGTCGCAGCTGCAGGTGCCGTATGTGCACCGGGCTGCCGGCGATCCCGCTGCACCCATGCTGCAGCAGGCCCGCCCCGGCACCCCCGGGTCTTCCTCGAATGATTCCTCGCTGCCGGGAAGGACAGAGCTGTACTGGGTCTTCGCGGCCTGCGCGTTTGCCTTGGCGCTGGTGGAATTCAGCGTGGTCATTCGCAGGTTCCGCGCCCTGCAACCCGCCAAGGCACCCGGAGCCGCGGCGGGGAGCCGCATGGACCGGCGCCCCGGCGAAGCCAGGGAGGACGTTCGATGATTCCTTCCATTCCGGCACATGCCGCGTCGGAGGACAGCAGGATCCGGCTGCGCCGCCGGCGGCTTCTGCTGTGGTCCGCCGTACCGGTGCTGGTTCTAGTCGGCATCGCCGCAAAGCTCTTCAGCCTTGGGCTGCTTGCCGGCCAGGCCGCGGAAGCATATGCCGCCAAAGACGCTGCAGCTGTCAGAGCGGCAGCTGACGGGTTGAACCTGGCCAACGTCGTCGAACGGCACAAGGCTCCGTTCGCAGCCGGCGACGCCAAAGCCCTGGCCGGAGACTACCCTGCCGCCCGGATCCTCTTCCAGGACGCACTGGCCGGCGCGCCGGTCGGCTCTTTTGACGACTGCATCGTACGGGTCAATCTCAGCCTCGCTACTGAAATGATCGGTGACGGCAGGCTGCGGGCGGAGGACCCGTCGTCGGCCGCTGCCCTTTATGCGGAAGCCCTGGACGTGGCGGAGGCTGCGCCGGCGGGATGCTTTTCCGGGGCCCATGCCCGGGACGCCGGCAAGCAGCTGACCGAGGCTGAGCGTCGCCTGACCGAGAAACTTGCCGCCGCAGCGGAGCCGGCAGAGGCGCCGGGAGACCCGCAACAGGAGGACAGCTCCGAGGAGCAGCCTTCTCCGCGGCAAAGCCAACTGCAACAGCTTGAGGAGAATGCCCGGCAGGCGGAGCGCGAACGCAACGCGGCCCGCGAGCGGGATGACTACCTGCGCGATACCGGCGGGGAGACGAGGCCTGACCGACCCTGGTAGCGCTGCAGCAGGCGACAATCACTGTCCAGGTGTGGGCAGGGCCCGGGGGACGACTGCAGCCGGAGGCGAAAGCAGCCATCCAGGCGAAGAAAATTCCGTTTCAGCAATGAAACAAGGCGTAAGACTGCGTCTTAATTCGGAGGCCAACTTGAATGCTCGGGCGCCCGCTCCTAGAGTCTTATACAAGTTACCGCGGTAACGTGTCAGCGATCCTCCGTGCCGGAGGGTGTGGGTGCCCCCATGTGGGCCTGACATTTGCTCACGGACAACTTCATTTCAGGCGCAACAGTCGCGGCTGCGTCCTGCGGAGTTCTCCCGTGTGTTCCCCAAACTCAATTCATTGCCGACTGCCGTCACGTTTGTGGCTGCAGACCTCAATGGCCCAAAGCCAAGGACGCAAATGTCACCACCTAGCCTTATTGAGACACATCCGAATCTATCCGACGCCGCTCCGGTGGCGCTCTCCTACGAGCTGTTCCCGCCCCGTTCGCCGGCAGCCGCAGAGACGCTCTGGACCACCATCCGTGAACTCGAAACCACCGAGCCGGACTATGTCTCCGTCACGTATGGTGCCAGCGGATCCAACCGGGACACCGCCGTCGAGCTCATCAACCGGCTCCTGCTCGAAACCACGCTTCGGCCACTGGCCCACCTGACCTGCGTCGGAAACACGCCGCAGGAACTGGCGGGCGTCATCGGCCAGCTGCTGGACACCGGGGTGCGCGGCATCCTGGCCTTGCGCGGCGACCTGCCGAGCGACGGCCAGCATACGGACGGCTCGCTCCGCTATGCCCAGGACCTGATCGAGCTCATCCGCCGGGTGGAGCAGCGCCGTTCGGCATTACTTTGTGCCGGAAAGATCGCCGTTGGCGTGGCGGCTTACCCTGCGCGCCACCCCGAATCGCCGAGCGAGGAGCACGACGTCGAGGTGCTGCTCGCCAAGCAGCGTTCCGGTGCCGACTTCGCCATCACCCAGGTGTTCTTCCACGCGGATCAGTACGCCGACCTCCTCACCAGGGCTCGCCGGGCCGGGGTCACCATCCCGATCATCCCGGGTGTCATGCCTCTGACCAGCCTCCGCCGGCTCAACCGCCTGGGTGAACTGACCGGCGTGGAACCGGCTCCCGAACTGATGGCCAGGCTGGCGGCGGCCGACAGCGACCTGGAACGACTCCACATAGGCGTCGACGCCACCGTCGACCTTTCCAACGCAGCCCTCGATGCCGGGGCGCCGGGTATCCACATCTACACCTTCAACGAGCACCAAAGCGCGCTGGAGGTGTTGGACAAGCTCGCCCTTCCGCGACGCGGCCGTGCCGGCGTCAGCGCGGCCTCAACGGTCCGCAGCCAGCTCGCCAGCTAACGCAGCACGCTTGCCGGCCTGACAGCTGAACGCTGTCCGCGTCCGGCAGCTCCGCGCTGCCCTCTTTCTCCCTGTGCCTTCGATGCACAGCACTACGAACTTTAGGACTTAGCCGTGACTGAAAAGAACACTCCTTTCCCGTCCGCCTCACTCCTCGGCTACCCCCGCATCGGCCGCCGCCGCGAGCTCAAGAAGGCCATCGAAGCCTACTGGGCCGGCAAGATCGACGCTGCCGCCCTGGACGCCGCAGCCAAGGACATCCAGCTGACCATCGCAAAGCGTCTGCAGGAACTCGGCCTGACCGAGGCCGCAGCCGTCCCCGGCACCTTCTCCTACTACGACCAGGTCCTGGACGCCACCGCACACCTCGGTGCCGTGCCCGCCCGCTTCGGCCAGCTCCTCAACGCCGAGGGCCAGCTCGACATCGACGGTTACTTCACCCTGGCCCGCGGCAACAAGGAGCAGCAGCCGCTGGAAATGACCAAGTGGTTCGACACCAACTACCACTACCTGGTTCCCGAAATCGGTCCGGAGACCAAGTTCACGCTGGCTTCCACCGCCAAGGTGGACGAGTTTGCCCACGCCCTGGCCAACGGCATCGAGACCCGCCCCTACATCGTTGGCCCGGTCACCTACCTGCTGCTGTCCAAGGCCTCCGACGACGCCCCGGCCGGGTTCGCGCCGCTGTCCCGCCTCGAGGACATCCTGCCCGTCTATGTCCAGCTACTGGAGAAGCTCGCTGCCGCCGGTGCCAGCTGGGTCCAGCTGGATGAGCCCGCACTGGTCGTTGACCAGGACACCCCGGCCGCTGAAGTTGAAGCAGGGGTGGCACGGGCCTACGAGGTCCTCACCGCTGCCGCCAACCGCCCCCAGATCCTCGTTTCCACGCCGTACGGTTCCCTGGACAACCAGCTCGGTACCCTCGCGGCGACCAACGTCGAGGCCCTGCACATCGACGTCTTCAAGGGCGCCGTTCCGTCCGAGGCAGCCCTTGCGGGCCTGGGCAACAAGATCTTGGTTGCCGGTGTGGTTGATGGCCACAACATCTGGCGCAACGACCTCGCCGCTTCGGCCGTGAAGCTGGACGCACTGAAGGCTGCCGCCGGCAGGATCGCCGTCTCCACGTCCACCTCCACCCAGCACGTCCCGCACGACGTCGCCGAGGAAACCCAGCTGTCCGAACAGCTCCGCAGCTGGCTGGCGTTCTCCGACCAGAAGGCCGTCGAGGTGAAGACCCTGGCGTCCTACCTGGCGGATCCCGCCTCCGCGAAGGCCGCGATCGACGAGGCAACTGCCGTCATCGCTTCCCGCGCCACCGCCGACGGCGTGCGCCGCGCCGACGTGCGGGTCCGCACCGAAGCCCTGACCGCCGCCGACTTCACCCGCGCCGAGTACGAGGTCCGGGCAGCCGCCCAGGAGGAAGCGCTGGACCTGCCGCCGCTGCCCACCACCACCATCGGCTCCTTCCCGCAGACGTCCGAAATCCGCTCGGCCCGTGCCCGCAACACCAAGGGCGAGCTGAGCGACGAGCAGTACCAGCAGCTCATGAAGGATGAAATCAAGCGCGTGGTGGACCTGCAGGAAGAACTGGGCTACGACGTCCTGGTTCATGGCGAGCCCGAGCGTAACGACATGGTGCAGTACTTCGCGGAAAACCTCGAAGGCTTCGACGTGACGGTGCACGGCTGGGTCCAGTCCTACGGCTCACGCTGCACCCGCCCCTCCATTCTCTGGGGAGACGTCACACGTTCCGCCCCCATCACGGTGGAATGGGCGAAGTACGCACAGTCCCTGACCAGCAAGCCGATGAAGGGCATGCTCACTGGTCCGGTCACCATCCTGGCCTGGTCCTTCGTCCGCGACGACCAGCCGCTGGCGGAGACCGCCAACCAGGTTGGCCTGGCGCTGCGTGACGAGATCGCCGACCTCGAAGCAGCGGGCATCAAGGTCATCCAGGTGGACGAGCCTGCGCTGCGCGAACTCCTTCCGCTGCGCAAGGCCGACCACGCCGACTACCTGAAGTGGTCCGTGGACTCTTTCCGGCTCGCGACCGCGGGCGCCCAAGACGCCACCCAGATCCACACCCACCTCTGCTACTCGGAGTTCGGGGTGATCATCGACGCGATCGACGGCCTCGACGCCGACGTGACGTCCATCGAGGCGGCCCGCTCCCGCATGGAGGTTGTCCACGACCTTGAGTCGCACGGCTTTGGCCGCGGCGTCGGCCCCGGTGTCTACGACATCCACTCGCCGCGCGTACCGGGGGAGCAGGAAGTCACCGAACTGCTCAGCACCGCCGTGAAGCACGTCCCGTCCCGCCAGCTCTGGGTCAACCCTGACTGCGGCCTGAAGACCCGCGGCTACGCCGAGACCGAAGAGTCACTGCGCAACCTGGTCAAGGCAACCCAGACGGTCCGCGCGGAACTGCTGGAATCGGCCAAATAGGGAACTAAGAGAGCCCGCAGAGACTCAAGGTCCGGTGCGCCCAGCGCGCCGGACCTGAGAGGCGGGCGATCGGCCGGCTGGTCACCGAAAGGTGGCCGGCCGGCGTCGTGCTTTAACAAGCAGGTGTTTCAGGACTCCCAGAGGATCTCGTCGTCAACAACACCGTCCTCATCCGCGGAGGCCACCAGGACTTCGTCCGTGAAGTGCTCGCCGAGGGTGAAATCCAAAACGAAGTAGCGTTCGGGCTGGCCGGGGTAGATGCCCACATGCCCCAGTTTCAATGCTTTGAGGAACACGGCGTTGGTGAGCTGGCTGCGTTCCTCCACGCCGAAGACCTTCTGCAGGTGCTCGTCCTTGAGGGCATTGCAGTGGAAATGCAGGTACTCCTGCGGGCTGGTGCCTTCCTGCTCCAGTTCCTCGGCGATCATGTCCCGGACTTCGTCCACCAGTTCCGGCAGGAACCGCAGCCGGTAGTCCACCTTGCGCAGTGCGGCTTCGTCGAAGTGGTCGTGGGCGGTGATGTTCAGGTCGAGTTCCAGCGGATGGCCGCGCAGCTCATGCTTCGCGGCGATGGAGTGGTCCCTGCCGTGGTTGAGCTCTATCTCTCCAAAGTGCTGGCTCGCTACCTTGCTCATAGTCTCAACATAGACCCGAAGAGCAGTGCATTCCAGCATTCAGGCCTAATTCACCGACGCCCGCATCCCGGCCAGGGTCTCGGCCAGCAGGTCGACGAAGAGCTGCACCCGGGCGGTTTTCCTGTCGTTAATCAGCAGCGCGAAGACGTTGCGGGCCAGCCGGATCTCGGGAACGTCCAGGACCACCACGCCGGCAGGCTTGTTCCGCAGCGCGAGCTCGGGCACCAGTGCCGCCCCCAGCCCCGCGGCAGCCATTTCGAGGCTGGCGTGGAAGTCGTCGCTGTGCGCCACCACCCGGGGATGGAGGTTGCAGCCGGCGAAGAGCCGCTCGATCACCATGGCGTCGCTGGTCCCGGGATGGTGCATGATCCACGGCATCTCGGAGAGATGGTCCGCCGCCACCTTCGCGTCCGGCCGGAAACCCCAGCCGGCGGGCAGGACCACCCGGAAATCGTCGTCGCCGATCCATTGCCGGTTGATGGTGGCCGGCCAGGCCACGCCGGTCTGGCCAACCTGGAACACCACGGCAAGGTCCAGGTCGCCGCCGGTGCGCAGCCCCTGAATGGTCTGGCCTGGTTCGGCCACGGACACCCTGAGGTCGATGCCCAGGTTCTTCCACGCCGGATTCTTCAGGATCCGCGGCAGGACATATGTGGCAAGGCTGGGGAAGATTCCCAGCCGGAGCTCCTGGCTGGTGCTGTCCTGGGTCTTGGCGGCGGCAGCCATCAGCGCTTCGATGTCCGTCAGCACCTTGGCTGCGTGCCGGGTCATGACGACGGCGGCTTCCGTGGGAACCACGCTCCGCGCCGAACGCTGGAACAGGACCACCCCGGTGTCCCGCTCCAGGGCGGACATCTGCTGCGATACGGCCGAAGCCGTGTAGCCAAGGGTTGATGCGGCAGCCGCGAACGAGCCCAGCCGCGTGACCTCCATCAGGGTCTTCAGGTGTACCGGATTTACCACCAGCCCACACTACTCCGGGAGCAGCTGGCGAAGAAGCCGCCTCCCCTCTACAGGCAATTGTGCGGCTGCAGCTACTAGGGGTGGTGATGGGGGTCGGGTGCCTCCAGGCGTCAGTACAAGTGGCCGCCATGGCGTGTGCGGTTGGTCACCAAGGGGGTTCCGAAGGTCACTTCGGAGCCCCTTTTCGGCCCTTTCGCAGTCCGGCACGGAGGTCACGACACGCCGTCTTTCGCGCGACACGCTGGGCGTTAATTGTGCCTAACTACTCCACAGGGTGTGGATTCCGTCCGTGAAAAAGCCGTGATTCCGGACATTTTGAAGGGGCCTGCCTGTGGATTAACGGTGCATTAAATGACATACTTGTAATACATCATCTTGGGGTTCCAAAGAGGCGTCTGCACTACATGTAGTATCGACATACAGCTTGGACGGGGACACCGGGCCAGCGACGATTTCGACAAAAGGGGACAGCGACCATGACCGTAACGGTTTACACCAAGCCTGCTTGTGTTCAGTGCAACGCCACCTACCGTGCGCTCGACAAGAAGGGCATCACCTACCAGAGCGTTGACATCTCCCAGGACGCCGAGGCCCTCGAGCGCCTGAAGGCCCTGGGCTACATGCAGGCACCCGTTGTGGTCACCGACCAGGACCACTGGTCAGGCTTCCGCCCGGACAAGATCGAAGAACTGGCCCTCTCGGCCGTTTCCTCCGTGGCCTAGGAGCCCTGCTTTTCCTGCCGGCAACAATCAACCAGCTGAGGTGGCTCCCACGGCAGCACCAACAGCACAGCAAGGCTACACGGCTTCGCAGATCCACGCGGCTCAGCGCGTGGAGGTGTCCCCGCCGGCCCGGCTCCTGAATAGCCCGGAACCAGTCCGGACAGACAGCCAGCTCATCTATTTTTCCTCGGCATCCGAGAACACCAGCCGCTTCGTCTTGAAGCTCGGCCGCGAGGTGGCCCGGATCCCGCTCTACTCCAGGGACGCACCCCTGCTTGCCACCCGGCCGTTCGTGCTGGTGGTGCCCACCTATGGCGGCACCGGGGGAGAGGGGTCCGTCCCAAAGCAGGTCATCCGGTTCCTGAACAACCCGCAGAACAGGCAGCTGCTCCGCGGCGTGATCGGGGCCGGCAACACAAACTTCGGGGACAACTACTGCCTGGCAGCGGACATCATCGCCGCCAAATGCCAGGTACCCCACCTTTATCGATTCGAACTCATGGGAACGCCGGAAGACGTTGCCAGGGTCAACCAGGGATTGGACACGTTTTGGACACGACTGTCGCAGACACAGAAGTAACCAGGGCCAAGAAGCCGGAGTTGCCGGCCGCCTACAAGGGCCTGGGCTATCACGAGCTGAACGCCATGCTGAACCTCTACGGACCCAGCGGCGAAATCCAGTTCGAGGCGGACCGTGAGGCCGCCCACCAATACTTCCTGCAGCACGTTAACAACAACACCGTGTTCTTCCATGACCTGGAGGAGAAGCTCGACTACCTGGTGAAGAACCAGTACTACGAGCGCGAAACACTGGACCAGTACACGATGAACTTCATCCGTGAACTGTTCAACCGTGCCTACAAGAAGAAGTTCCGCTTCGAGACCTTCCTGGGCGCGTTCAAGTTCTACACCTCCTACACGCTGAAGACGTTCGACGGCAAGCGCTACCTGGAGCGCTACGAGGACCGCGTCTGCATGGCGGCCATGCACCTGGCCCGCGGCAACGAGGAACTTGCCACCCGCCTGGTGGATGAAATCATTGACGGCCGCTTCCAGCCCGCAACGCCCACCTTCCTCAACGCCGGCAAGGCGCAGCGTGGCGAACTCGTCTCCTGCTTCCTGCTGCGCATCGAGGACAACATGGAGTCGATCGCCCGCGGCATCAACTCCGCGCTGCAGCTGTCCAAGCGCGGCGGCGGCGTGGCCCTGTCGCTGACCAACATCCGCGAGCACGGCGCGCCGATCAAGCAGATCGAAAACCAGTCCTCCGGCGTCATCCCGGTGATGAAGCTCCTCGAAGACAGCTTCTCCTACGCCAACCAGCTTGGTGCCCGCCAGGGCGCCGGTGCCGTGTACCTGCACGCGCACCACCCGGACATCTACCGGTTCCTGGACACCAAGCGGGAGAACGCGGACGAGAAGATCCGTATCAAGACCCTTTCACTGGGCGTCGTCATTCCGGACATCACGTTCGAGCTGGCCAAGAAGAACGAGGACATGTACCTGTTCTCGCCGTACGACGTCGAACGCGTCTACGGCGTGCCGTTCTCGGACGTCTCGGTCACCGAGAAGTACTACGAGATGGTGGACGATTCCCGGATCAAGAAGACCAAGATCAGCGCCCGCGAGTTCTTCCAGACCCTCGCGGAGATCCAGTTCGAGTCCGGCTACCCGTACATCATGTTCGAGGACACCGTGAACCGGGCCAACCCGATCGCCGGCAAGATCACCATGAGCAACCTCTGCTCGGAGATCCTGCAGGTCTCCACGCCGTCCCTGTACAACGAGGACCTCACGTACCAGACCGTCGGCAAGGACATCTCCTGCAACCTGGGTTCGATGAACATCGCCAAGACCATGGACTCGCCGGACTTTGGTGCCTCCATCGAAACGGCCATCCGCGCGCTCAGTGCTGTGTCGGACATGTCCTACATCAACTCGGTGCCGTCCGTGGCCGAGGGCAATGCGAAGTCCCACGCAATCGGCCTGGGCCAGATGAACCTGCACGGCTACCTGGCGCGGGAGCGGGTCCACTACGGCTCCGAAGAAGGCCTGGACTTCACCAACATCTACTTCTACACGGTGCTGTTCCACGCCCTGCGTGCGTCCAACAGGCTCGCCATCGAGACCGGCCAGAAGTTCGGCGGTTTCGAGAATTCCAAGTACGCGAGCGGTGAGTTCTTCGACAAGTACACCGAGCAGGAATGGCTCCCGGAGACTGAGCGCGTCCGCGATCTGTTCGCCGGCCACCACATCCCTACCCAGGATGACTGGCGCGAGCTGAAGGCTTCCGTCATGGAGCACGGCATCTACAACCAGAATCTGCAGGCTGTCCCGCCCACGGGGTCGATCTCCTACATCAACAACTCGACGTCCTCCATCCACCCGGTGGCCGCCAAGATCGAGATCCGCAAGGAAGGCAAGATCGGCCGCGTCTACTACCCGGCCCCGTACCTCACCAACGACAACCTGGACTACTACCAGGACGCGTACGAGATCGGCTACGAAAAGATCATCGACACCTACGCTGCTGCCACGCAGCACGTGGACCAGGGCCTGTCCCTGACGCTGTTCTTCAAGGACACCGCCACCACCCGCGACATCAACAAGGCCCAGATCTACGCATGGCGCAAGGGCATCAAGACGCTCTACTACATCCGCCTCCGCCAGCTCGCGCTGGAAGGGACCGAGGTTGAGGGTTGCGTCAGCTGCGCACTATGACAACCGTTTTAGGTTGATTACGACGGCGGGCAACCGCCCGCCGTCGTACGCTTTAACTTAGAGAACCACCCAACAATGAGGGGATGACATGACCGAGAAGGTCAAGCTTCTGAGCCACGTCGAGGCCATCAACTGGAACCGCATCCAGGACGACAAGGACGTGGAGGTCTGGAACCGGCTCGTCAACAACTTCTGGCTGCCGGAAAAGGTGCCGCTGTCCAACGACGTCCAGTCCTGGAACACCCTGACGCCGGCCGAGCAGCAGCTCACCATGCGCGTCTTCACCGGCCTGACTCTGCTGGACACCATCCAGGGCACCGTCGGCGCCGTCTCCCTCATCCCCGATGCGCTGACCCCGCACGAGGAAGCCGTTTATACGAACATCGCGTTCATGGAATCGGTGCACGCCAAGAGCTACTCGTCCATCTTCTCCACACTGGCCTCCACCAAGGAGATCGACGAGGCGTTCCGCTGGTCCACCGAGAACGAGAACCTTCAGAAGAAGGCCCAGATCGTCATGGACTACTACCAGGGCGATGACCCCCTGAAGCGCAAGGTGGCCTCCACGCTGCTGGAGAGCTTCCTGTTCTACTCGGGCTTCTACCTGCCCATGTACTGGTCCTCGCGCGCCAAGCTCACGAACACGGCCGACCTGATCCGCCTGATCATCCGCGACGAGGCCGTCCACGGCTACTACATCGGCTACAAGTTCCAGCGCGGACTGGAGACGCTTTCCGAGGAGCGCCGCCAGGAGATTAAGGACTACACGTTCGAGCTGCTCTTCGAGCTGTACGAGAACGAGGTCCAGTACACGCACGACCTCTACGACGGCGTGGGCCTGGCCGAGGACGTCAAGAAGTTCCTGCACTACAACGCCAACAAGGCGCTCATGAACCTGGGCTACGAGGCGATGTTCCCGTCTTCCGTCACCGACGTGAACCCGGCCATCCTCTCGGCCTTGTCCCCGAACGCCGACGAGAACCACGACTTCTTCTCCGGGTCCGGTTCCTCGTACGTGATCGGCAAGGCCGTCAACACCGAAGACGAGGACTGGGACTTCTAAAGTCCGTCCTGTGAGATCGGAAGTGGCGATTCAGGACTGGAAAACCTGTGAGTTGACGACCTAGTTGGCACCACTGACAAGTTAATTGGCGCCGTGACAATCAAATCGGCGCGGCGCCAACTAAGTTTGGAAGGGCTTGACCTGCAGGGACGACATGAGCCCGCTCCTGGCCGCCAGCACCGGGGTGCCATGACGGCCTTTCAGCTGGAGGCTCACAACGCCGAGGTCACCACCCTCACGCAACTGGGCGCGCACGCGGAGTCCCTCGTGCAGGCTCTCTCGACCGTGCTGCAGGGCCAGCTGGCCTTCCAGATGGAGAAGCAGCTCGAAGATTTCCTCGTCCAAAACTTGGCATACACGTCCCTGGCCCTTGGATCGCGCGACGTTTCGTCTGTGAGTATCGGGCTACGCATGCCGGTCATAAATGACGGAGGCGACGGCAGATAGGCTGGGGCCATGACGTTGGGGGACGCGGCGGAGCCGCTTGTGCACATTCAAAACTTCCGGATGGATTTCGGGGACGCCACGGTCATCAAGGACCTGTCCTTCGATGTGAGGGCAGGGGAGACCTTCGGGTTCCTCGGCTCCAACGGTTCCGGGAAGACCACGACACTGCGGGCCCTGCTGGGCATCTACCAGCCAACGGCCGGGACCCTGCGCATCGGCGGGAAGACCTTCGAACCCCGTGACGGTGCCCCCCTCGGGTACCTGCCGGAGGAGCGCGGCCTCTACAAGAAGGAAGCCGTCCTGGACGTGATGGTTTACTTCGGCTGGCTAAAGGGCCTGTCCAATTCAGCGGCCCGGACCTGGTCCCAGGATTACCTGGAGCGGGTCGGCCTGGCCGACAAAGCCACGGCCCGGCTGGACAAGCTCTCCGGCGGCCAGCAGCAGAAGGTCCAACTGGGCGTGACCATTGTCCATCCTGGTCTTCGAGCCCGGGCCCTTCATCATCGGCGCGCTGCTGCTCCTGGGCGGGTTCACCCTGTTCACCGGCGTGCTCGTAGCCATCGGCGCGATCATGCCCACCGCGAAGGAAGCCGGTACCATCTTCGGCCCGCTCATGGCCGCGATGTTCATCCCCTTCTACGCCTACAGCCTGATCATCTCCGACCCGGAATCCCTGATCGTGTGCAGGTCTTCACCTACTTCCCGCTGACCGCACCGGTCACCGCCATGCTCCGCAACGGCTTCGGAACCCTCTCCGGCACGGAGGCCACCATCGTCATCGCCGAACTGTTCATCGTCGGGCTCCTCATCCTCCACCTCGCCGTCCACCTCTTCCGCTACGGCTCCATCGAATACGGCAAGAAGCTCTCTATCGCCGGGACCTTCCGCCGCAAAGAACCCGCCGCCAAATGATGATCCCGCGCAGGCTGCTCGTGCGGGTACTGGGCCTGGTCGCCACTGTCGCCCTCGTCACCGGGTGCTGGCTTGTGGAGCCCTCGCAGCCGCCTGAAAACGTGACGGCAGCGGATGTCACTGGCAGCTGGCACACGGACAACGGAGACGGGAAGAGGACTGACCTTGAGTTACGGCCGGACGGGACGCTCACGTGGTATGGAGTTCCTGACGGCCTCTTCGACGACTTTGCCGAAACAGCGAAACTCCGCTGGGAGAACCGAACCGACCACGTAGGTACGTGGTCGGTGGAGCAATCACTCATGTGGGCTCAGCCAGTGGTCAAGGTCTACTGCCAAATACCCGGAGGTGGACGGGTGTTTGAGCTGACTTTCGAGGGCCGAGGCCCGGACCGCAGACTCCTGTACTGGCTCGGGGACCCGGACATGGCCGACGACCGGCTGAAGTTCCGCCGGTGAGTGGCTGGAAGAGACGCCTTACCCGCCGCGAGGCCTGGGGGATCGGCCTCATCGTCGCTGCGGCTCCGTGCGTCTGGGCGTACCAGGCCATTTATGCGGCATACCGGGCAGCGGTCCGGGAGGGACTGCTCCTCTATATCGGAATTCCCGGGCACTCCATCGCCTCCTGGTTTCTGGTTGTGGCGCTCCTGTCCGGGGCCGTCGGGCTGTCGCTCCTGCTCCCGGCCTTGATCAGCCGGGTCCCCAAGAAGGTCGGCCGGCGCACCATCGGCTGGACCACCGGGGTGGCCGCCGCGGCCTGCGTTCCCTTTTTCGGCGTCTACTTTTTCTTCGCTGTCCTTGGCGCGTTCGGGGTGAGTGACACCGTGAAAGTCACCGCCGCGGACGGGACCTCGGTCCTTGTCACCCAGGATGGGTTCGACGGCGACATCGTCATCATCCACACGGAGCACGACGAGTACCACTACAAGCGGGTCCGGGACGCTCCCGAGATCTCCGGCTGGCCGCGGGTGGAAGATCAGGACTGCAGCTTGGAGACCTCCGGTGGACTTCAACTCACCTGTGGGGCAACCACTGTTCCGGTTGATCAGAAAGGAAGCCCAAAGTGAACCCTATTCACGAAGCGGCGCAGCCGGCCCACCCCCTCGAGTACTGGCTTTCCCCGGAACTCGCCCGAGTCACTCCGACGGAAGCCCCATCACGCCTCCGGCAGCTGGCTGATGCCCAGGGCACTCTGGCGGCGGCCTGGAGTGGCGCGATCGCCGGCGGACCTGTCCTGGCCGTGGCGGGCGTATTCTTCTCAGCCGTATATGGACACCCTGCCGCGGTATTGGTGCTCGGCCCCGTGGGTGTCGCCCTCCTGGTGCATGGCCTGATCGCCTGGAAGCGGGTCCGTGGCAGACTGCCCAATGCGGACAAAGTGCTCATCACACGAGGTCCTGGCAGCGCCCGCGGCGGCATCATCATAGTCGCCGTCCTGTCCGCCGCCATTGGCGCCGGTATGGCCACAACCCTCCCGACCGCCGTGGAGAACGGTACAAGCGTTGCAGTGATCGGAGCGTACCTTCTCATCGTGGCTCTCATGGGCGCGTGCATCGTAGCCCCCGCAACAGTGATGGGCCGGGCCCGGCAGTCCTTCCGTCGGCGGCTCCACACTGACCCGAACGTGCGGAAAGCCGTGGAAGAGGACCTGGCCACCTGGCGTGACCCCCACGGCAACGCCGGGTACGGGCCGCTCTAAGGTGACAGCGTTCAAGGCCATGTCAGAAGCAAAACGGCGATGGATCAGTACGCTCGCCTGGTTCCTGCTTGTCCTCGCTTCGCTGGTCCTGATCGGCTACGGCATATGGCACGCCGGCTGGCACATCTGGCTGCCACGTTCGACGGATCAGGAAGAGGTCTGGGTCGGTAACCGCTACATCTTCGCCGGATGCGCGCTGTCCCTCGCGGCCGCCACCTGGTCACACCTTCGAGGCAGCACCCTCTGGGTGACCGTCTGCGTCGGGCTGCCGGGGATTTTGGTGGGCTGGGCGACGCTGGATTCCCCGTACGACCTGAAGCGCCACGTGGCCGCCGCCGTTGCCTTCCCGCTGGCCCTGGCCGGGATCGCCGAGGTCATCCGTGTGCGCGGCCGCCGGCAGCGGGAGTAGTAGGGCCGAGGGGTGCGGGGTGTGGTCACCGCGCTGCCGTACACATAAAATTTGAATCATTCCCGATAGAAAGACCCCCGTGAAGCAGAGTATTTTCGCCCGCGTTGCCCAGCTCGCCAAGGCCAACCTGAACGCGCTCCTGGATTCCGCGGAAGACCCGCAGAAGATGCTGGACCAGATGGTCCGGGACTACTCGGCGAACATCCGTGAAGCCGAGCAGCCGTTGCACAGACGATCGGCAACCTGCGCATGGCCGAGGACGACCACGCCAGGGCTGTGAACGACGCCAACTCCTGGGGCAACAAGGCCATCGCCGCCTCCCGCAAAGCCGACGAGCTCCGCGCCGCCGGGAACAGTGTGGACGCCGACAAGTTCGATGCCCTCGCCAAGCTCGCCCTTCAGCGCCAGATGACCGCCGAATCCACCGCCAAGGCACAGGCACCCGGCCTGGCGGCGCAGAACGAGGTCGTCGACAAGCTCAAGCAGGGCCTGGACCAGATGCGGGGCAAGCTCAATGAGCTGACCGCCAAGCGGAACCAGCTCGTCAACCGGGCCAGGGTCGCTGCCGCCCAGTCCCAGGTCCACGACGCCCTCAAGTCACTGGATGCCGGAGACCCGACCTCGGCCATCGGCCGGTACGAAGAGAACATCCGCCGCCAGGAAGCCACCGTCCGCGGACAGCAGGAACTCGCCGCCTCATCCCTGGACGCCCAGTTCGCATCCCTGGAAGACCTCGGAGAGCAGACCGAAGTGGAAGCCCGACTCGCCGCACTGAAGTCCATGGACCGGAAGGCCATCGACTACTAGGAACTCATCGCATAAGGCCCTGGCCCCTTACGGTCCGGAGCCTTACGCGTATGGAGTGCTCAACGCACGCGCGTTGCCCGAAACAGCTCTCTCACCCACTCGTAGATGCTGACGAGGATGCACACCAAACCGATGGCCAAAATCAGCACGCCGACCAGTGACAGCAACGTGTAGAGGTCCTCGTTGCTGCGGTACTGCTCCTGGCTGGAACGGCCGCCGAGGGGTTCAAAAAGAACCCACCCGATCGGCAGCATGCCTAGGCCAATCAGGAAAACCCTGGCGTGGGCGTTTCGCAAAAACTTTTTGAGGCGGGCCTCAATGTTGGCCACTTAGCGGCGCTCCAGCCAGCGGGCGTACAGCTCGCCACTGTTCTTAAACAGCCACCCGGAGTAGGCCACGCCGCCGGTGATGCTCAGCTGTGCCGCGGCGATGAGCCCGGTAATGGGGAGCACCTCTGGAGACCTGCCGTTGGGTGTGAACAGGATCAAGGCGGCAGCGATCACGATGGCGCCGGCCACGGAGAATTTAATGACCTTGGGGTTGATTCGGATGCCCTGCTCGACGCGCGGGATGTCGGAGGCAGGCTTCGGGGTCTTTTTGGAGAACCGGACACCCAACGTCACCAGCCAGCCCAGTACTGAGAGCCCTGCACCAAGCAGGAACATGATCGTCCCCGTCTCCGGGTCCTGACCCACGAGTGCACTCAATGCAGCATAGACGGCGCCAGCTATCGCAATGATTGCCCCGTACCCCCAGGCAAAGAAGACCCACACCCGGCGCTGCGCATAGCCAAAAGCCTGTGCGCGCGGATCCATTGCCACCACAGCGGCATCCCCCAATGTCATGCCTCCACGTTAACAGCTGCGCGTCGCTCCGCGGTCCTGTCGGTGCCCGGGAGGACCATGGTCCTATGACGGCTCCAACTGTTGAGGCGGCGATCCACGAACTACTGGATCTCGCCTGGAATGTTGTCTACGACCTGCTTCAGGAGCGGGGCCTGCTCGGTGACGGGTTGGAAGTTCAGGAGTACACCGGGATCCATTCGTGGGTGGAAGACCTCACCCGCTACACCGTGGTTCACTCCCGGGAGGTTGCGGTCCTGTTCGTTGACACCCGGCCGGTGGACGCCATCGTCTTCCACCACGGCCTACTGGGCGCCGACGACCCGAAGAGTTTCTTCCGGCTTCAGATGTAGCCTCTGGACAGCCTGGCCGGACAGAAAAGGTGCCGCACCCCGGGTCAGCGGAGCGCGGCACCTTTCGTGCTCGTCACCAGGAGTGGGCGACGTCCACAATCAGCCGGGAACCGGACCCTGGGCCGTCCAAGGTGAAGACCCGGAAGGGCAGCCGGGCGCGGACGCCCAGGCCGATACTCGTGGAACCTTCGAAACTATTCGCATAGACCACTTGCCGGAATGTCTTGTAGCCGGCCACGTTGGACAGCTCAGCCTTCGCTGCCGGGTTGTAGGTAACGTTGCCGTTCTGGTCGTAGGAGGGTGCGTTCACGACGACCTGCAGGCGTGCGTTGCCGTAGACCGGGATTGTGAACGCGGTGCCGTCCTGGATGATTTCCGGGACGTAGCGGACCGTGTAGCCCTTCGCGGGGCCGTTGAGGTCAACCACCATCCGGTCGGCCGGCCGTGCCGGTATCGGAACTCCTCCGGCTAAGGCATGCGTTCGTCCTCAGGATCGAGACGGACAGGTCGGCCGCGGCGCAGGAGCTCCTTCGCCTTGTGGATGGTGAGCTAACCCGCCGTTCCGCGTCCTCTGGGGGCATTATTCCTCCCGTGCCAAGACCCGGTGATGACCCGTGCCCGGAAGCGGGCTAGGACCACCTGCTGCCCCGAGGATGTGGCGGCGGGTGATGGCGGCCCCGAGCAGGGAAGGCCGCCGCCGTGGGCCGGTTCCAGTGGTTGGGGGAACCGGCCCACGGTCGTCACGCAACACTCCTTCAGCTCTGGCGGGGATCACCTCACTGGGGCGCCGCAGTGTGCCGTTGGGGCAGCCGGATCGGGTCAGAGGGCTGCCTGTCGCGCGGGGTTAGGATCCACGAGCTGTCCTCCGTTGGCCGCGGCCTGCGTCGCCGCAGATTCCCCACCAGCAGGGCGAAAGGCAACAGCAGCAGATACAGGATCCCGGCCGCTATCAGCAACAGTACGAAAAGGATCAGATACGGCAGGTAGATGAGGAAGATGCCGACCAGGACGGCAAGGTATCCGAGGCTGAATCCGAAGATCGTTTCGGCATTCAACGATTGCTCCTAAGGGTTATCCGGAGTGGTGGGTGGTGCTGCTGCCCCGGGCCCGTCGAAGGCTCACCCTCCGAGGGCGGGCAGCGGCACGGTGTCGGTGAAGTCGGGCGCCCCATGGCTTCACGTGGTGGTCCGTTCCTCCCGTTGCGGAAGCGACCCGTGTTGACCCGTTCCGTCTGCGGCGAAGGTGGAGGGCGGCGAAAGCGGTCAGGCCGATCCAGGCAAAGGCCGCACCGATGACAAGGAGCACTGCTGGAAGCGCGTCCACTGCGACTCCTCTCCTAGAACTGAAGGGTTCGGCCGTTTGCCCGGAAGGTGTGGGCTATTGGGCCTGGACGTAAGCCCAGGCTGAACCTTGGAGTTCGTAGGGGAGTGGGTGAGGCCCGCGCCCGCCCTCCAGGGGCAGACTTATGCGGTGTGCTGGGGTAGTTGGCGGCTGTCACAGCGGTCTCCGGCTGAGCTGATGCTGGGCCTGCTGCTGGACTTAGTTGAGGTATAGCGCGGAGGTTGTCCGGAGTCAATAGCGGCAGCCCATGCCCCTGAGCCAGCTCACGGGAACGAGCCCGTCAGCCTCATGCGGCGTCTGATATGTCTGGCATCTCTTCTTCTCGGGCTTCAGCTGGCGGCTGCCGGCGCGCCTTGGTCAAGACAATCAGCAACGTCAGGACGGTCACCATCCCGGCGAGGCCAGTGAGGAGCACCAAGCCGATCGCCATTAGGGGGTGCATGGCGAAAGTCTAGGACTCCGCCACAGGGCGGCCCGGGTGAAACTCCGCAGTGTCAGCGCCGGAATTTGCAGGAGATGGAACCTGCAGTTGGTGCTCACCACACAGAAAGGGTGCGCCCCGTTCTGAACTGGTCCCCGAAAGTTGGACTGGGTAAGTAAGAGCCTAAGCCGCGAGGGCCTGAGCACGGTATTGCACCGGGCTCAGGCCCTCGAGCTTTGTC